>NZ_LGEN01000039.1 GCF_001507855.1 Halomonas sp. 54_146 | reverse complement strand
GCGCGTTCGGTTTTCATGGCTTACAGCGTAGCTCGTGTCATGTAAGTTCTCAAGTGCAAGTGCCAGCTAGGCACCCTGGCGGGTGCCGCGCTATTCATCCCCACCCAATGCGGTGGCTTGGATGGAGTATTCCGCGCTTTTCTATAAATTAGTGCGGCTCTGAATAAACATAGATTGAATGATACTCCTCGGCGCCTCATTCATAAACCAACAAGCAGAAAGCGGATGCCGAGTAACCGACATCCGCTCTCTACATTTTTACTATTTACGTAGTGCTTATTAGCTAGTTAGCCAGCGTTTTGCTGCTGCTCTTCATTGCCACCTTCATTTCCACCGTCGCTGTCGTTAGCGCTCTCTTCTGTAGAGCCCTCATCCGATGAGCTTTCATTCTCTTCAGCGACTGACTGCTCCGTAGTGGCCAATCGGCTATCTAGCGTGGAAAGTTCATCGCGCCATTCACCTAGCTGGCTCTCTAAACGCTGCAGCTGGCTTTCACGCTCTTCGATATTACTCTCAACGTTTGCCACTTCTTCGCGGCCTATATCAAGAGCGAGCATAACGTCGTCCAGCTCACCACGCACCTGGCTCAGGCTTTGCTCTTCTTCTTCGCGCAGCGCGGTCAGTGAGTCAACATCACTTTGCAGTTCATCGCGCTCGCTGGTGAGTGAATCACGCTCGCTTTGTAGCTCCTCAAGCGCGCTCTGTGCAGAGGAAATGTCCTCTTCTAAGCCGCTTAGCTGCTCATTCGCCTGGCTGATTTGCTCTTCTAGGCTGGCAAGCTCCTCTTCGGTGTTGCCCAGCTCTTCAACCGCCTGTTGACGCTGCTGCTCGGCTTGCTGGCGGGCGGCCTCAGCTTCCTGACGAGCATCTTGGGCACTCTGGCGAGCTTCTTCTACTTGTTGAAGGGTGCTTTCTGCGTCATCACGCGCGCTGATGATCTCTTCACGCTCTTCGCGCAGCGCGGTCATCTCGCTCTCAGCGGTTGCTACCTGCTCATTAAGCGAGGCAATCTGTTCTTCTAGCGCATCTCGCTCGGTTTCTAGCGCTTCAAGACGCGCCTGAACATCGTCAACATTGCTTTGGGCGCTCTCCAGGGCGCTACGGGCCTCTTCCTGCTGCGCTGTTAAAGAAGCCATTTCTTCTTGTAGCGCGGCTAAATCGGTTTGCGCTTCTTCAATTTCCGCAATGCGTCGGCTCATTTGTCTGTTATCTTGCTCAGCGTTAGCAAGCTGCCCTTCCAGGCTCTCGATGCGCTCCTGGCGAGTTCCCGCATTGGATTGCGCCATAATCGCCCAGATAACGGCAATGGCGGCGATACCGGCAATGGCTTTTACCCGGTTATCTTGAAAGAGAGTTTTCATGTCCGACTTTTTAGCAGGCTCTGGCGTGTTGGCAGGCGACTGGTGATCCGAGTTATTTGTTTCTGACATTATTCGTTCCTCTGTGGTCGATGCTAACGAGTATCTAGGCTAACGATAACCAACGACGCTGGTGTTACGCTAGCGGTAAATGATCTCCCTTCTCAGCATACACAGCTCACTGCATCTGGCCAGCTTGTTAGTCATAATTGTGTATAAATGTTGCCGTAGATTTACCAACCAAGCAGAAAACTAATTATAATTATCACAAATAGATGCTTACCTTCACACAATGGGTTGTTTACCGTCACACGGCAGGGTGTTTACCTTCATGAAAACCGGATGCCTCTCCACTCAACGTATCAAACCACGCAAGCGTAGGCTGCAACGACACCACGCTGCCCACGATCAATAGCGTAGGCGGCTTAATATGCCCTGCCAAAAATGCGTCAGGCAATGCGCAAAGCGTACCAATATGGGTACGCTGTTGCCGCGTCGTGCCCTGTTCAATTAATGCCAATGGTGTTTCCGGTAGCAGGCCATGGTCAATTAACGAACGGCTAATGACATCAACGCTACCCAACCCCATATAAAACACCAAGGTTTGCCCTGGCCGAGCAAGCGCATCCCAATCCAATTCACACTCACCCTGCTGCAAGTGGCCGGTAACAAAGCGCACCGATTGCGCGTGATCGCGATGGGTCAATGGAATACCCGCGTAAGCGGCACAGCCTGAGGCCGCTGTGACGCCGGGAATCACCTCCACACTCACCTGCTCTGCCACTAACGCTTCAAGCTCTTCGCCGCCACGGCCAAAAATAAACGGATCACCGCCTTTAAGGCGCACCACACGCTTGCCCTGCTTAGCCCACTTTACTAACGCTTGGTTGATGCCCTCTTGCGGCACGCTGTGCAGTGAACGTGCCTTACCCACATAAAATTGCTGAGTAGCCGCGGGAATAAACGCCAAAATTTCATCACTCACCAAGCGATCAAAGAGCACCACTTCAGCGGTTTGAAGGCGCTTGTAGGCTTTTAAGGTAAGCAACTCGGGGTCTCCGGGGCCTGCTCCCACCAAACTTACGAAACCACGCGGTTGAGAATTTTGCTCTTGCCCTGCTTCCAAGACGGCACCTCATGGAATAAGAATAAAATTTTATATATTAAAAAGTAATTAATCTTATCATTAAATGCCACGGCTGCTTCATTAATTCGTTAAAAACCCAACCCTTTTAATTATCGATAATTAATATTTATATTCCATCAAGATATAAGAAAGCCGTTTTCCATGAACGAACCGAGTGCGCTAACTGATCGCTCTAGGACGCCATGACGTTGGTGGTGACTGCGTTCATCTTCTACGCTAAAAATAACGCCTTGTTCCAGGAGAAGACCAATGAGCACGCTTGCCGAACAGGTTTGCGAACCGTGCAGTAAAAATGCTCAGCCACTCAGCCAAAATGAGGCTCAGGAGCAGCTAAAAAGCCTCAGCCAGTGGCAGATTGTCGAGCACGATGGCATCATGAAGCTGTCGCGAAGTTTTTCATTTTGTGACTTTGCCAGCGCGTTAGTGTTTACCCAGCGCGTTGGCGAGATTGCAGAGCAGGCTGGTCACCACCCCGTTATTATCACTGAGTGGGGGAAATCCACGGTCACGTGGTGGACCCATGCCATTAACGGCCTGCACCCTAATGACTTCATTCTTGCCGCCAGAACCGACGAGGTAGTCGAATAAATGTTTGAGCATATTGAGCGAGTCCCAGGAGATGCCATTCTCGGGCTAATCGAAGCTTTCAAAAAAGATACTAACCCACAGAAAGTGGATTTAGGTGTTGGTGTTTACCGCGATACTCAAGGTAATACGCCGGTAATGCGCGCCGTTAAGGAAGCAGAAGCTCGCCTGCTCAAGAATGAAACCACCAAAACGTATATTGGCTCTCACGGTGCCCCCAGCTACGGCGAAGTCGTGCTGCCGATGGTGCTTGGTGCTGAATCACCCATATTGAAAGACAACCGTGCCAGCGCCACCCAGTCACCTGGTGGTACCGGCGCGCTTCGCTTAGCCGCTGATTTTATTGCCTCGCAGCTGCCGGGTAAGGGGATTTGGGTCAGCGACCCGACGTGGCCCAACCACCACGGTATTTTTACCGCGGCAGGTATTGAGCTACACAAATACCCTTACGTTGATCCCGACAACCGTCTCGATTTTGACGGCATGCGGGCAGCGCTGAACACCATTCCAGAAGGCGATGTGGTGGTACTGCACGCCTGCTGCCACAATCCGACGGGCTTTGATCTTTCTCACAGCCAGTGGCAGGAAGTGCTAGAGATCCTGCGTGAGCGCAAGCTGCTGCCGCTTATTGACTTTGCTTACCAAGGCTTCGGCGAAGGTCTGGATGAAGACGCCTACGGGGTACGCCTGCTGGCTGAAAACCTCGACGAAGTCATCATCACCAGTTCCTGCTCAAAAAACTTTGGTATCTATTGCGAGCGTACCGGCTGCTTGATCATGGTGGCGAAAGATAGCGAGCAGATGGAAAACATCCGCTCTCAAGTGGCTATCGTTGCACGGGAAAACTACTCTAACCCGCCTGCTCACGGCGGCTCTATCGTCAGTGAAATTCTTCACGACGCCGAGCTAACGGCCATGTGGCGTGAAGAACTCACCGAAATGCGTGACCGCATTAATACCCTGCGCCGCGACTTCGTTGAAGCTCTTAAGCCTTATGGTTTGGATCAGAAATACGCCTGTGTCGCTGAGCAGCGCGGCATGTTCTCCTACACCGGCTTAACGCCGGAACAGGTGGACCGCCTGCGTGACGAGTTTGGTATTTATATGGTGCGTTCGGGTCGCGCCAACGTAGCAGGCTTCTCTCATGAGAACCTTCCCTACCTTGCCAAAGCGATCGCCGCCGTTAACGACTAGCTGTTCAGGCTAGCTGTTCAAGCAAACTAGCTGTTCAAACAGTAGTGAACCTACAAACGCCCAGGGAAGCCTGGGCGTTTTTAATTGGCAAATGCCGCCTGCCGATGCGGGCGGGATAAAATTCGCCGCATGACTAGCCACGCCATTGCGCCCGCCAGTAGATTCCCCACCGCCGCACCCGCCGCCAGCCCCCACCAGCCGAAGAACTGCGAGCCCAGCCACAAGCAGGGCAAATAGCAGATAAACAGCCGGGCACTGGAAAGCAGCATTGCACGTAGTGGCCAGCCCAGTGCATTGCCCGCCGATACAACGATCATGCAGATCCCAAGGGCTGCGTAGCTAGGCAGTAGAAAGCGTATCAGCAGCGTCAGCTCGCTTTGCACCTCAGGGTTGCCCGCTAGCGCCATGGCCAGCCAAGGTGCTCCGATGGAAAGCAGTATGCCTAAGCCAAGCTGCCACACCAGCGCCACTTTAATAGCCAAGCGCATAAGCTGCTGTATTTGCCCCCAGTCACCGGCACCATAACAGCGCCCTAGCCAGGGCGGAAGCGACATGGTCATGGCTAAGATGACCATTAGCGAGAGTGTTTCCAAACGGCTCGCCAAGCCCCAAGCCGCCACTTCACTTTCACCCAGGCTCGCCACCACAGAAATAGCCAGCATGGCCGCTAGCGGCGGCATTAGCTGGCTGACCATGGCAGGAGCCGCTATCCCTGTAAACGGCCGCCAGGAGTGGATCGCCTCATTCCATAAGCCTTGCTGGGATACCCATTGCCGCTTGAGTAATTTACGAGTGGTCACTAACAAACCCACTGAAAAGGCAATCGCGGTGGCCCAGGCAGCCCCTGGCAGCCCCCAGCCTTCCCAATCGCCAACACCAAATATCAACAGCGGGTCCAGCACCAGGTTTATGAGGCTGCTGAGCACCATCATTTTTCCCGGCAACCGGGTATCACCGTGGGCGCGAAATACGCTATAGGTAAAATAAAGCAGTGCCCCCAACCATGAAGATAAGAGCTGCGGCCCCCAGTAGCTACGGATAAAAGCAAGCGTGGTTTCATCGGCACCCAGCAGTTGAAAGATGGGCTGATGGAATACCCATAAAGCGATCGCTAAAAGGCCAATGACGGCACCACCTGCCATTAACACTAAGCTACTTAAGCGCTCTGCCCGCGCCTCTTCGCCTGCCCCTAACGCACGTGAAATCAGCGCCGCAATCGCAATACCCATTCCCACTTGAATACCAATGATCAAAAATGACAAAGGGAAGGTAAACGACTGTGCCGCTAGCTGTGCGGTACCCAAGCGGGCAATAAAGGCGCTATCAACAAGTTGAAAACCCAGTAGCGCCAGCACCCCAATGGCCATCGGCCATGTTTGGCGCCACAGGGTTATCGCCAACTCTCTTTGATGTATGACAGCTGCCAAACACTCTCTCCTTAATTGCTTAATTCGACGGGTTCACATTGCTCAGATCTAACGCAAAACGCCACCACCCCATAAAGGGTGGTGGCGCGGGTACAGCCGTAAAAAATTACTGACGGATACCTTCAAACGTTACGTACAGTTCCAGATCGTGCATCGCTTCAGGGAAAGCACTCATGTCAATTCCGTAATCGCCCAAGGTAAGCATGGTGCTACCTTCAAAACCAGCGCGGTAATTGCCCCAAGGGTCATCGCCTTCACCCATCAGCGTAACCGGCATTTCAATTTCTTGAGTTTCGCCGTGCAGGGTCAGATCGCCTGTCAACACGCCTTCGCCATCGCCCGTTGACTCAAAGCCCGTCGAGGTAAAGGTGGCCGTTGGGTACTCGCTAGCGTTTAGAAAATCTTCGCTCAAGATATGACGATCGCGCTCAGCGTGATTGCTGTTGAGGCTCGCAATCTGAACTTCAATTTCAGCAGATGACGCGTCAAGATCATCGGCATCGTAAGAGAACTGACCATCAAACTCTTCAAAGCTACCTAGAATATAAGAAAAGCCTAGGTGATTAATTTTGAACTGAACAAAGGCATGCTGGCCTTCGATATCAATCTGGTAGTCAGCTGCCTGAGCTTGGCTGAAAGGTACCAGCGCAGCCGCGGCAATAGCGGATGCAAATACCGTCTTTTTAAAGCCAGCTGTTTTAAGTGATGTCGTTTTGATCATAGATGTTTTGGACATAGTCGTTTCGAACATAGTGAATAGCTCCTTGCTTTGCTTAATAGGCACCGTGGGCAGGTGATTATCTCACTCACAGTGTTTAGAAAAATTTTCAAACTCGTGATGTTATGACGTTGATACGTTTTTACTTCGACACATTTCTACTTTGATACATTTCTACTTGGGAGCGTTTTGCCAGCTTGGCTATGCGCGGGGTTCAACATACGCACCAGTGTTTTATGGCGATCCAGCCAATGGTGTTTCAGCGCGGCTAATGCGTGACCGGCAGCTAAGACCATTAGCGCTAAAGCAGCGTACCAGTGAATGTCACCTGCCACGCTTGCCTGATTAGGCAGGTCATACAGTACTGCGGGCACCTCAAACCAACCAAACACACTGATACCCCGGCCATTAGCAGTAGAAATCAAATAACCACTCACCATCACTACCAACACCAATACGTACAGGGCAATATGACCTAAATGGGCAGCAATAGTTTCTAGCCGGCTGCCTTCTGCTTTAGGTGTTGGCTGTGCGAAGCGCCAAACTAAACGGGCTAGGGTAAAAAACAGCAGCAAAATACCGATTGAGCGGTGTATCCAAGGCCCTTGGTTATACCAAGGGTCATAGTACCCCAAGCCTGTCATCCACCAACCCAAGACAAAAAGCCCGATAATGGTCAGTGCACTTAACCAATGAAATAGGATACTAACCAACCCCCACCCGCTAAGACTATTTCGCCACATCGCTTTTTTCCTTATGCATCGCTATCTGTTAGCGAGAAACTTATAACCAAAAGCATATCGCGTAACGGCCTTCATAACCGCTGAAAAAAGCAGAATACACCATTCGTAAAAACC
This sequence comes from Halomonas sp. 54_146, assembly GCF_001507855.1. Taxonomy (GTDB): domain Bacteria; phylum Pseudomonadota; class Gammaproteobacteria; order Pseudomonadales; family Halomonadaceae; genus Vreelandella. Next base: position 20,826 of record NZ_LGEN01000039.1, on the reverse strand, counting down.
ACTGATTGGTTATGATAAAAAAACCCGACTCAAGCAGCCGGGTTTTGGAAAAATCTCTTCGTGTATCAGCGAGGCATTAGCGCACCCAACCCGCGAGCTAAGTCGCGCTGAATATCTTGCTGGCTCTCTAACCCCACGGCGATGCGGATTAGCCCAGGAGCGATACCGGCAGCGGCCTTTTGGTCGTCTGAAAGGCGGCCATGAGTGGTCGTAGCAGGATGGGTGATCGTGGTTTTCACATCGCCTAAATTACCGGTGATAGACAGCATTCGGGTCGCATCAATCACCTGCCATGCCGCTTCCTGGCCGCCCTTCACTTCAAAGCCCAATACTGCGCCAAAGCCTTTCTGCTGCTGCTTAGCCAAGGCATGCTGAGGGTGATCTTCCAAGCCGCTGTAATAAACCTGAGCAACTGCCGGGTGGGCATCCAGCCAGCGCGCCAGGGTCAACGCGTTTTCACAGTGTGCCTTCATACGCAGCGATAAGGTTTCCAGACCCTTGGTGAAAATCCACGCATTGAAAGGGCTTAGGCATGGCCCGCAGGTGCGCACCACGCCGAACACTTCTTCTAACAGGGCATGGCTACCCACCACGGCACCACCGACTGCCCGGCCTTGGCCGTCCAGATATTTGGTCGCCGAGTGAATAACCAAATCAGCGCCTAACGCCAGCGGCTGCTGAAGCGCGGGAGTAAGGAAGCAGTTATCAATGGCCAGCAGTGCATCGTGTCGCTTGGCCAACGCTGCCAATGCTGGAATATCGGCAATCTCAGACAGCGGGTTTGAAGGCGTTTCGGCAAACAGCAAGCGCGTGTTTGGTGTCATCGCCGCTTCCCACGCTGAAACGTTGGAAAGCTCTACATAGCGCGTGGTAATGCCAAATTTACCCAGGTACTTATCGAACAGGCTGACCGTTGAGCCAAACAGCGAACGGGAGGCGACAATTTCATCTCCCGCCGAAAGCAGCGCCAACGCGGTCGATAAAATGGCCGACATTCCAGAGCTGGTTGCCACGCAGCGTTCACCGCCTTCAAGCGCCGCCAAGCGCCGCTCAAAGGTATGCACCGTCGGGTTGGTAAAGCGCGAGTAAACGTTGCCCGGCTCTTGCCCAGCAAATTTGCGTGCCGCTTCAGCGGCACTTTCGTAGACGAAGCTTGAGGTCGGAAATATAGGCTCCGAGTGCTCTTGCTCAAAGGTGCGCTGATGGCCTGCCCGGATCGCCAGCGTCTCTAATGACCACTCATCCTGGTGATTGTCATTATGCATAAGGCTTATCTCCTAATCGTCCAGGTCATCATCCTGATTGTGCATATCGATCAAGGCGTGATCACCAGCACTCTGATCCTTGGCGGAGTCGTTGCGGCTGGCCTCCAGCGCGGCCAAGTAGGCATCGTCGATATCGCCGGTCACATAATTGCCGTCAAACACCGAGCAATCAAACTCTTCCATTTCAGGATTGACTTCACGACAGGCGGCTTTTAGATCTTCCAAGTTTTGATAGAAGATGCGGTCAGCGCCAATCAAATCGCCTACTTCCTCTTCAGTGCGGCCATGGGCGATCAACTCAGTCGCCGCGGGCATATCAATGCCATACACGTTAGGGAAACGCACCGGCGGCGCGGCTGAAGCAAAATAGACCTTACGCGCCCCCGCATCGCGAGCCATTTGAATAATCTGCTTACAGGTCGTACCGCGCACAATGGAGTCGTCCACCAGCAGGACGTTTTTGCCTTTAAACTCAATGTCGATGGCATTGAGCTTTTGTCGTACTGATTTTTTACGCTGGGTTTGCCCCGGCATAATAAACGTGCGGCCAATATAGCGGTTCTTCATAAACCCTTCGCGGTAGGTCACCCCAAGGTGCTGCGCCATTTCGAGGGCAGAAGTCCGCGATGTATCGGGAATGGGGATGACCACGTCGATATCGTGATCTGGCCATTCGTTAAGAATCCGGTCAGCTAGCTTACGGCCCATCTGCATGCGGGTTCCGTACACGTAGGCACCGTCGAGCAGCGAATCAGGGCGGGCTAAATAAACGTGCTCAAAGATGCACGAACGAAGCTGCGGGCGGTCAGCGCACACCTGGGTGTGAATATTGCCTTCCATATCAACAAAAATAGCTTCGCCAGGTGACAGGTCACGTTCAAGCTCAAAGCCGCCCACATCCAGCGCCACCGACTCAGAGGCAATCATGATCGCTTGACCGTTTTCCTCTTCCCGAGTGCCAAACACCACTGGGCGAATACCGAAGGGGTCGCGGAACGCCACCATACCGAAGCCGTTAATAATCGCCACGGCGGCATAGCCACCCTTGCAGCGGCGGTGAACGCGGCGCACGGCATCAAAGATGTCTTCCGCTTCCAGGTGAAGCCCCTGCTTGCCCAGTTCGTGAGCAAACACGTTCAGCAACACTTCAGAATCAGAGCTGGTATTGATGTGGCGTAAATCGGTAGAGAACAGCTCCTGTTTCAACTGCTCTGAGTTGGTCAAGTTACCGTTATGCGCCAGCGCAATACCGTAGGGGGAGTTGACATAAAACGGCTGTGACTCAGCTTCACTTGAAGAGCCTGCCGTGGGGTAACGTACGTGGCCAATACCCAGGTTGCCTTTTAAACGCGCCATATGGCGGGTATGAAACACATCGCGCACCAAGCCATTACTCTTGCGCAGTAAGAAGCGTCCCTCGCTCCATGTCATCATGCCGGCAGCGTCCTGGCCACGATGCTGAAGTACGGTCAAGGCATCGTAGATTCCCTGATTTACCGCCTGCTTGCCCAGAAGGCCCACTATACCGCACATTCACGTTACCTCGCTTAATGCCAAAGCTTGCCTAAGTTACTTATCTAAGTCGCTTATCTATGCAAGCCCGAACGTTCGTAGAATCAACTTCAGTAACAGGTCAATCACCTGCTGGGATAACTTCTTGCTCCGCTGCACCGGGCAGGTGCAGTTCGGGCTGAGAAACATTGGGCTGAGAAACATTGGGCCGAGAAAAATCGGGTAGCGAAATGTCACGTAGCGATGCCGGTGCTTCAGGCAGCTCGCGGTCCCACTGATCTAACTGGCTAATCGCCCAATCACGCAGCTGAATAAAGGTCGGGCGCAGTTTGGCTTCTTGCCACGCCTGAAGCTCGGCCAGCGGCGTGAGGGTAATCAGCACCGTCGCCACCAGCAAAATAACCGCCCCACGGGCAACCCCAAACGCCGCCCCTGCCACACGGTTTAAAAGCCCCATGCCTACCCACTCAACCGCCGCATGCACAAGGCGGATGACAATGCCGCACAGCAAAATGACCGCAAAAATAACCAGCACAAAGGCAAGAACCAAGCGGGCATCAAAGCTTTCAATAAACCCGCTCATTAACTCTGCCACCGGCGCTGCCAGCACGCGCGCTACCATCAGCGCCACTACCCACGCGGCTAACCCCAATGCTTCGCGTACAAACCCTCTTACAAACCCGGCCAGCATCGAGAGCGCCAGCACTGCCAAAAAAACGGCATCAAGCCATGTTAATGCCATGGTTTAGTCTCTTACCCGCACAAGAAGCCCTTGCACATTGGCCCGCTGTTTAATCGATGCCATGGCGGCTTCACCATCTTCTGAGGTGGCGTAAGGCCCCACAAACACGGTGGTCAGGTTGTTATCGCGTCTCCGCTGGTAGACGGTAAAGCCCTCTCCCGATAACTGTTCACTCAACCGCTGGGCATTGGCCGCCTCTCCAAAGCTACCTACCTGCACCGCCCACTCGCCTTGAGCGCTTGAAGACGGGCTAGAGGGGCTTTGTGAAGAGCCTTGTGAAGAGCTTTGTGAAGGCGACGAGCTACCAGCGCTGCTTTGAGCGCTACCGCTATTACTGGCAATTAACTCAGCGATGGGGTCGCTATCAGATATGGCTGGCGCTGCGCTGGGCTCACTGGCGCTAGCAGCATCGATTTGATCGGTTTGTGGCAACCGCGGCATAGCGTCAATAGGCAGTTGGCCCTCGACTGCTTCACCCCTGTTTGTGGCCGATAACGATGGATCGTTAATAGATGAAGGCCTTTCAGGCGCGGGTATGTTACGGCGTTCTACCTCGACGGGCTGCTCAATCACGAAACTCGGTTGCGGGCGCTCTTCCCGAAGCGCAGGCTCACTCATCAGCCACGGCACAATAATCGCCAGAAGCGCGAGTAAAATTACAATACCGCTAATGCGTTCCGTTTTACCGTATTTCATTTCCGCCTCCCTCAAGCGACTCAGCGCCTGTTGGCAGTGGCCGAGCTAACAGTGCCGCGACGGTAAAGAACGACCCGGTAGCCAAGACACGATCATTGGGCGTTAACACGTGAGCAAACCAATCGACGCCAGCCTGTGGCGTGTCGGCGCAATGGTGCACTCGCCCTCCCTGAGAAATAATACGTTGAGACAACTCACTTGCCTGGCAGCCCCGCTCGCCCGGCAATGTCACGCACACCCAATCGCTGATGCGTGTCATTAATGCCTGTATGACACCGTCAATATCCTTATCATTCAACATACCGATAAGGCCCCATTGGCGGCCACCTTGTGGCGGAGGCTGCAAATGTTTGGCTACATAATCAGCCGCGTGGGGGTTATGCCCCACATCCAAGCACCATGACCCAACCCACTGCAAACGCCCTGCCAGCTGCACCGTGCTGAGCGCTGTTTGTACATGGCTTTTTTCCAACCTAAGCCCGGTAAGCACGAGCGCCTGTAACGCAGTGGCTGCGTTATCAATAGGCAGCCCAGGGTCGGGAAGCTCATCAATAACAACGCGTTGACCGTCTGCGTGCTGCCCCTCCCAGCGCCATTGTGTAGGCTTATGAGAAGATAGATGATGCTGAGATAGGTGATGCTGAAATTGCTTGCCTAAACAAAACGCAGGAGAATCCAGTGCCTGGGCATATTCCGCGACACTCTCAGGCAGCGTTTGGCTGCCTAACACCGCAGGCCGCCCAGGCCGAAAAATACCGGCTTTTTCACGCCCGATCTGAGCTAAATCGGTGCCTAAAAAATTAGCGTGATCTTGAGCGATGGTGGTCACGATGGCGACATCTGCATCAATAATATTGACCGCGTCAAGACGACCGCCCAAGCCTACTTCAAGTACTGCGATATCAAGCTCAGCATTAGCTAGGCACCACAAACCACACAGCGTTCCTGCTTCAAAGTAGGTCAGGCTGATCTCAGGATTTTGCAAACGCGCCTGCTCAACGTGACTAAAGCCATCCATCAACTGTTGATCAGTCGCTTCTTGGCCGTTGAGGTTGACGCGCTCGTTATAGCGCAGCAAATGTGGAGAAGTATAAGTGCCAACGCGCTGGCCATGGGCGCGCGCAATGCGATCAATCATGGCAAGGGTAGACCCCTTGCCATTGGTGCCCGCGACGGTAATAACGCAGGGAGCAATTGAGCGCGACAACAGCCCCATACGCTCAGCCACTTGCGAGACACGCCCTAACCCCATCTCAATCCCGACCGGATGCAACGTTTCCAAATGCTGGAGCCATTGCTGTAAAGACCGTTGTAGAGAACGAGACGATAGAGAGCGTGACTGTAAAGAACGAGCTTCAGGAGAGTCAGACATTGCGCGAATGGTCGTCACTCTTAGCGGTAGCGGCATCACTCTTGGCCGTATCTACCTTGTAAAAATGGGGTTCTGCGGCATCGGCTAACGCGTCTTCCTCTATGATCGGCTCTGAAACATCCAACGCGTCAGTCGCCATGGCATCAACAGGGGTAGCGTCGTGGTGAGTCAGCTTGCGCAACACACCGCCCACGCGGGCACGCATTTCATGGCGATGCACAATCATATCTACCGTGCCATGTTCAAGCAGAAACTCGCTGCGCTGGAACCCTTCGGGCAGCGTTTCACGCACGGTTTGCTCGATAACCCGTGGGCCAGCAAAACCAATCAAGGCATTGGGTTCAGCGATATTCAAATCACCCAGCATGGCGAGCGAGGCAGAAACACCGCCAAACACAGGGTCCGTAAGCACCGAGATATACGGCACACCTGCTTGCTTGAGTTTTTCAAGCGCAGCGGATGTCTTGGCCATCTGCATTAGCGAGAACAGCGCTTCCTGCATACGCGCACCACCGGAGGCAGCAAAACATACCAGCGGGATATTCTCTTCCAACGCCAGCGTGGCGGCGCGAACAAATTTCTCGCCGACCACCGCCCCCATTGAGCCGCCCATAAAGGTGAACTCAAAGGCAACGGCAACCACGGGTAGGCCATCCAGTTCACCGCGCATGGCTACCAGCGCATCTTTCTCGCCGGTCTCTTTTTGCGCGGCGGCTAGGCGGTCTTTATATTTTTTCGAGTCGCGAAATTTCAACCGATCATTAGGTTCGATCTCTGCTGCAATCTCTTCGCGCCCTGCTTTATCCAAGAACCAGTCCAAGCGTTTTCGAGCCGTCAGGCGCAGGTGATGATCGCACTTTGGGCATACGCTATTGTGCTTCTCTAACTCAGGAAGATAGAGAACCGCTTCACACTTGGGACATTTACGCCAGAGTCCGTCGGGCACGCTAGCGCGACGGTCTTTACGCTGGATACGACCCATGGAGGGCACGATCTTGTCTAACCAGCTCATATCAAAAGGCTTCCGTTATACGTCAATGCTTGGCCTAACCAAGCTTGATGAGTGTCGTCAATCTGTTCAGTATAGGCGATAAAGCGTTTCGCTTTAGGCATCCATCGCCGCACGCATCTCTGCTAATACACTTTTCAGTTGGCCTGCGATGGTTTCCGGTGCGTCCGCGCTTTCAGCGATGCGGTTAACCAAAGCGCTGCCAACAATCACGCCGTCGGCAACTTTTGCCACTTCAGCGGCGGTCACGCCATCGCGGATACCAAAACCAACACACAGCGGTAAATCGGTCATTTCACGCAGCGGTGCCAAATGCTCGGCCACATCGTCAGCGTTTAAGGTCGCGGCACCCGTAACACCTTTGAGTGAAACATAGTACAGGTAGCCCTCGCCGTGGGCGCATATTGTAGCGGCACGCTCATGAGAAGTGGTAGGCGCAACAAGAAAAATCGCGGCTAAATCACGTGATTTCAGCAGTGGCCCAATCTCGTCGGCTTCTTCCGGCGGCATATCAACAATCAATACACCGTCTACGCCAACGCTGGCTGCTTGATCGGCAAAGTTTTCGTAACCAATCCGCTCAATGGGGTTTAAGTAGCCCATCAATACCACGGGTGTCGTGGTATCGGTTTGACGAAACTCTTTCACCATCTGGATGAGGTCAACTAGCCGTGTACCCTGCTTTAACGCGCGCTCGCAGGCTTTTTGAATCACCGGGCCATCGGCCATGGGGTCGGAAAATGGCACGCCAAGCTCAATTACATCAGCGCCCGCTTCCACCAGTGCATGCATAAAACCGACGGTGTACTGTGGCGCGGGGTCCCCTGCGGTGATGTAAGGGATGAGAGCCTTGCGGCCTTGCTGTTTAAGTTCACTGAAACGCTGATCAATACGGTTCATGCTTACCCTTAATAAAAGCGGCCCTTAAAAAAACAGCCTTTAAAATTCAATGCCATCAATCTTGGCCACGGTCATGATGTCTTTGTCGCCGCGCCCGGAAAGGTTGACCACAATATGCTGGTCAGGGCGCATCGTCGGTGCCAGCACCTTGGCATAGGCCAGTGCATGCGCCGACTCTAACGCAGGCATAATGCCTTCCATCTGGGTCAGCTCACGAAACGCTTCCAGCACTTCTTTGTCGTTAGCCGCCACATACTTAACACGGCCTACGTCTTTCCACAGCGCGTGTTCAGGCCCTACGCCTGGGTAGTCCAGGCCGGCTGAAATCGAGTGCGTATCGGAAACCTGGCCGGCTTCATCTGACATCAAATACGTGCGGTTACCGTGCAATACGCCGCGCGGCGAGTTAGACGTTAGCGGTGCTGCATGGCGGCCAGTTTCCACGCCATCACCACCCGCTTCAACGCCGTACATGGCAACATCGTCATCTTCAACAAACGGGTAAAACAGCCCCAAGGCATTAGAGCCACCGCCTACGCAGGCAATCAACGCATCAGGAAGACGACCGATCTGCTCCAGCGACTGACGGCGGGCTTCACGCCCCACTACCGAGTTAAAATCACGCACTAGCAGCGGGTAAGGGTGCGGCCCCGCCACGGTGCCAATGATGTAAAAGGTGTTATCAACATTGGTTACCCAGTCGCGCAGCGCTTCGTTCATGGCATCTTTAAGCGTGCGGGTTCCGGATTCCACCGGAATAACGCGGGCACCCAGCAGGCGCATACGATAAACGTTTAGCTTCTGGCGCTGAACGTCTGCTGCTCCCATGTATACGTCGCACTCAAGCCCCAGGCGAGCGGCGACGGTGGCCGATGCAACACCGTGCTGGCCGGCACCGGTCTCAGCAATAATGCGCGGCTTGCCGGTTTTTTTAGCCAGCAATGCCTGGCCAATGGTGTTGTTTACCTTGTGAGCGCCGGTGTGATTCAGGTCTTCCCGTTTTAGCCAAATCTGTGCGCCGCCAAGGCTCTCTGACCATCGCTTGGCGTGATATAGCGGTGAAGGACGCCCCACGTAGTGAGCAAGGTCATAGTCAAATTCGGCCTGAAAGTCGGGGTCATCACGCAGGCTTAGGTAGGTTTTTTCCAACTCTTCCAGCGCAAAACTAAGGGTTTCCGACACAAAGCGGCCGCCGTAGGGGCCAAAATGACCACGGGCATCTGGCATTCGGGTCAAATCGCTGAATTTAGTTTTCGGAGTAGGCGTCGCAGAAACTGTCACAGAGATACCTCACAAGATCGCCAGAACAGGCAAACAAAAATGAACTAACGTATGACGCAGCTTGATAAATAAACGTAAGCTGCGCGGCGTGCGTTAACAGGCGTCGGCTAGCGCTACATGACGAACAAAAGACGCCATTTTGGCAGCGTCTTTACAGCCGTGGGAGGCTTCAATGCCGCCGGATACATCCACTGCATAAGGCGCTACCTGGCGCACAGCTTCAGCAATGTTATCAACGGTCAGCCCACCGGCGAGGATAACAGGTTTTGCAAGATTTGCGGGGATTCTCGACCAATCGAAGGTCTCTCCGGTTCCCCCTGGCGTTCCTGGCCGGTAGGCGTCTAACAGCAACGCCTGGGCCTGGTGATAGCGCTCGGCCTCATGGGCTAGGTCTATCTCATCGCGCATGCGTAGTGCCTTCATCCAGGGTAGCGCAAAGCGCTGGCAGTCTTCGGGTGTTTCATTGCCGTGAAACTGAAGCATATCGAGATACGGTAGGCACTGCTCAATAAACGCAGCAGGCTGGTCGACAAATAGCCCAACCCGGGTGACAAACGCAGGCACCCCTGCCGAAAGCGCCGCCAGTTGTTCAACATTCACGCTGCGGGGGCTTTTCGGCCACATAACAAAACCTAGCGCGTCCACCCCTAGCGCAACGGCGCGGTCAATATCGTAAGCATAGGTAAAACCGCAAAACTTAATGCGCGTTCTCGTTATCGGCGTAGCACTCATAACGTGGCCTCCTGCTCAGGGTTAGCCGCCGTACTGCCCAGCGAGCGGTTGCGACGATAAGCCACCCGCGGTGTATCGGGAAGCTCGCGCTCGCCTGTCCATTCACCGGTAAAGGCAAGTAACTGCGGCCCCAGCGGCTCTTTGGGCAAGTCAAAACGCTCATCGTAAACCGAATCGACAAAATGCAGCCCACAGGCAGGTGCTGTCACATCGCCCTTGCGGCGGTTTTTCAGTGCCAGCAGTTCTGCTATATAGCCCTCTTTCTGCGCGCCGCGGCCAACGCTTACCAGGGCACCCGCAATATTGCGAATCATATGGTGCAAAAACGCGTTGCCCTGGATGTCGATCATGACGAGCTGACCATAGCGCTTAACGTCAACAAAGTGCATGTGCCGCCAGGGCGTTTTGGATTGGCAGCCCGCGGCGCGAAAGCTGGAAAAATCATGCTCTCCCACCAGCGCCTGGGCGGCTCGGTGCATGGCGTCGGCATCTAGCGGGTCACGGCACCAGGTGACATTGGCCCGTTCCAAAACCGGACGGCTAATCTGGTTGAGCAGCACATAGCGATAGCGACGCCCTAGCGCGCACAGGCGTGAATGAAAGTCATCGCCCACGGGCTTCACCCAGCGCACCGCCACATCGCGGGGTAAATGGGTATTAGCGCCGAAGATCCAGGCTTTTTCGGAGCGCCCCACCGGCGGGTCAAAATGCACGATTTGGCGCGTCGCGTGTACCCCCGAATCGGTGCGCCCACTAGCATGAACCGTGATCGGCTCATTGGCCACCTTGCCCAGCGCGGATTCAAGTGAAGCCTGAACAGAGGCCGCATGCTTAAGGCGCTGAAAACCGCAGTAATGGGTACCGTCGTACTCGATACCCATTGCTAAACGGCCAGTCAGCGGGATTTTCTCATCGAAGTGATAGAACAGCGTCATCAAGCCACATCATTTTGAAGATTTGGGAGGTTCGCTATTATCCAGCCCTCGCGGCTTGAATGCTACCTCTTCAATTTCCCACTCTGCTTCTATTTGCCGAGGCGGTATTTGCTGAGACGGTATTTGCTGAGACGGCTGTTTCGCAGGTGACATAGGTTCGGCATAAGGCTCACTGTCAAACTCTACCGTAGGCTGCATGGGGGTTTCGGTACGCCACTCATCGGGGCTGCTGACAGCGCTATTTAAGGTAGGTGGGTGATAATCGATAAAGCGATGGCCTGGGTCCTCAGCGGTTTCGGGGAGCTGCTCGGCTGGCTGCACGTGAGCATGAGGCGCGGCATGATCAGATACGGGAGTACCACCAAGAGACGCCAACTGTTGGCTTATGGGCACCAAACTCGGCGGCGGTGCCAGCGAAATACGCTCAGAACGGTTAACGGGAACGGCATGGAACCCCAACCGCCGCTGGCGACCCTGCTCTGCCAGCCCCGACGCCTGGCTTTTTTCATAGCGAAGCGTGTCATCTTGCGATGTCGCCAGCCCTTGATCGTCGACCAACCACTGGTCGATATTGACGGGCGGTGCAGCTTTAATGATGGACGGTTCAGCGCCATTCTCAGGCGCTTGCTCAAGCTCAGGCTCAGGTTTATGCTCAGGCTCAGGCTCAGGTTCAAGCTGTGGCTCGTTGTGGGAGGCCGCTGGTTGCTCACTGTCGTTAAACGGCTTAGCAACGGCATCATCATGTGGGTGCGCTGGGTAAGCTCCCGCAGCATTCGGCATAGAAGCTGATTCGGCTACTGCACTGGGCGAACTTGGTGTGCTGCCCAAACTTGGCGCACTGGGCGAACTGGTTGGTTTTACTGCTGGCTCAGCTAACGGCACGTCTTCCCACGTTTCTTCACGGCGCTTACGTAGCCATACCAATAGCCCCACCAGCAGCGCGATAGCCGCCAAGGCTAAAGGCCACTGGTATCGGGTGATTAAGCTGCCAATACTCGGGTTATCTGTCTCGCTCATGTTAGCGGCTGAGGGCGTAAGCGGGCGCTCTTGAGCGGCTAACGCATCGTTTAACGCCTGAGTGAGTGAGGCAACTTCGCTACGCAGATCGCTAAGTTCAGCGCGCATTAAGTCACGTTCTTCAAGCACCTGCTGAAGCGTCGCCTGGCTTAGGCGCAGCTGCTCGGTCAGTTCTGCACGGGTTAATGCTTCAGGCTCGCCGGTTTCTGAGCCGCCAGCGGCGAGACTGGCCTGTAGCGCTTGGGCGGCGGCTATCGCTGCTTCTGAAACGGTTAATACTTCTGAAACGGTTAATACTTCTGAAACGGGCACCGCTTCTGAAACAGTTGGCGCTTCTGCAACGGGTGCCGTTTCAGGTTGCGCAGGTGGGGCTACCGGCAGCGGCACATTACGGCGCTCGCGCCACGCTTCATTCATCGCCCGAATCGCAGCGGCAGCATCAGCGCTTGAGCGCGCCAGCACCTGCGAGGATTCAGGCACACGCAGCGTTTGGCCAGCCCGCATGTCATGTATATTACCCGAAGGAAAAACCGCAGGGTTTGCCTCCAGCAGCGCCATCATCATCTGCTGAACGCTAGCCTCTGAAGGTTTAGTACGTTCAGCAACGCCCCATAGCGTATCGCCACTGCCCACATAGGCGTTATTGCTACGGTTTGTATTACGTGGATCCGCACTATTACCGCCTTCTAGCGAAGGTGCCGCGTTCTGGGCGTCGTTTTGAGCATAGCCTTGGGGGTCAAACAGCATGGTGATTTCTTGTGATTGCTGCCCGCCGGGGTATTCGACGGTTAATAGCAGCTCAAGCCAGGGGTCATCCATGGGCTGTTCTGAACGCAAGCGCACCTGACGGCGACCCTGCTGCTCTTGAACTTGAGCGCGAACGCTTGCGGCAAGCGGCGTCCATTCAAGCCCTGCCGCCGTAAAATCAGAGGGTTCGGCAACGCTGACACGAATATCATCCAGCGCGTAGTCATTGCTTTCCAGCAACGGCAAGGAGGCATCTAGTGGCGCATTCAGATACGAGCTGACACTCGCCTGCCCCAAGCCAATGGCTAGCGCAATAGGACTCACCGCACTCAACGAGAGCCATGTAATCCATGTCAGTGTTTTTTTCATGAATGTTCCCTGATGGCCAACTTGCTTTATAACTGTCGATTCAATGTATCTGTCAATTCAACATAAATGCCGATTGAATCTTATTGTATTACGTCTTTTTTATCATAACTTAACGAAATAGCATCATTTTTCCCACTAACGCTAGCAAGAAAAGCACATAAAAAACGGGAAGCTGCGAACAGCTTCCCGTTTTTGATTAGCGTACAACAACAAACACTTACTGTTCGCGCAGAATTTTTAGCATCCGCTTAAGCGGTTCTGCAGCCCCCCACAACAGCTGGTCACCCACGCTGAACGCGGAAAGGTATTCACCGCCCATTTGCAGCTTGCGCAGGCGGCCAACCGGCACTTGCAGCGTGCCAGTCGCGGCAGCCGGTGTTAAACCAGCAATGGTGGCGTCTTTATCGTTCGGGATCAGCTTGACCCACTCGTTGTGCTTGGCGATGCGCTCTTCAATTTCATCCAGCGGCACATCGTGCTTTAGCTTGATAGTGAACGCTTGGCTATGCGAGCGCATCGCGCCGATACGCACACACAGGCCATCGATGGGAATCGGGTTGTTGTCGAGGCCAAGAATCTTGTTGGTCTCAACGCTGCCCTTCCACTCTTCGCGGCTTTGGCCGTTATCAAGCTTGGTGTCAATCCACGGCAGCAGGCTACCCGCCAGCGGTGCGGCAAAGTTATCGGTCGGGAAATCACCGCTGCGCATGGCGGCAGTCACTTTACGGTCGATATCTAAAATCGCGCTGGACGGATCTTTTAGCTCTTCGCCGACGCTGTCACGCAGGTGGCCCATTTGGTTGAGCAGCTCGCGCATGTGCTTAGCGCCAGAGCCCGAGGCCGCCTGATAGGTCATGGAGGTCATCCACTCGACCATATCGGCTTCGAACAGACCGCCCAAGCCCATCAGCATCAGGCTGACGGTGCAGTTGCCGCCTACAAACGTTTTAGCGCCTTTGGCTAACTGGTCGTCGATCACCTTGCGGTTAACTGGGTCCAGCACGATCGTCGCTTCATCTTCCATGCGCAGCGTGCTGGCAGCGTCAATCCAGTAGCCTTTCCAGCCCGCGCTACGTAAATCTTTATAAACCGGCTTGGTGTAGTCGCCGCCCTGGCAGGTCACGATGACATCCAGCGCCTTGAGCGCTTCGATATCAAAGGCATCTTTCAGCGGAGGTACGTCTACACCGATGTCGGGGCCGGGCTGGCCGACCTGGGAAGTGGTGAAAAATACCGGCTCAATGCCGTTGAAATCACCATCTTCTTGCATGCGCTGCATCAGCACTGAACCCACCATGCCGCGCCATCCCACGAAACCGACTTTCAACATATGAAGTCCTCCTGCAAAGAATGAGTCTTGGTATTATACACACTTCTTTACGGTGATTTTGAAGCCGCTTTTACTGCTTTGCAAACGCCGCCAACACTGCATCACCCATGGCGTCGGTGCCGATGGTTTTCATACCCTCTGATGCAATATCCGCAGTGCGCAGGCCATCATCCAGCACGCTGCCCACGGCCGCTTCAATACGCTCCGCCATGGCATTTTCATTCAGCGAGTAGCGCAGCATCATGGCCACCGAAAGCATCATCGCCAGCGGGTTAGCGATATTTTGGCCGGCGATATCCGGCGCGCTGCCGTGGCACGGCTCATACATGCCCTGCCCGCTTTCGTTTAGCGAGGCAGACGGCAACATCCCGATGGAGCCTGTCAGCATAGCGGCGGCATCGGAAAGAATGTCGCCAAACATGTTGCCGGTCACTACCACGTCAAACTGCTTGGGTGCGCGCACCAGCTGCATGGCGGCGTTATCCACGTACATGTGGGAAAGCTCAACGTCCGGATATTCCGGCGCTAGGCGCTCCATCACTTCACGCCACAAAATGGTGACTTCCAGCACGTTGGCTTTATCTACCGAGCAGAGTTTCTTGCCGCGCTTTTGCGCCATTTCAAAGGCAACACGACCAATGCGCTCAATCTCGCTTTCCGAATAGATGTAGGTGTTAAAGCCGACACGTTCGCCGTTGCGTACTTCAATACCGCGGGGTTGGCCGAAGTAGATGCCACCGGTTAGCTCGCGGACGATCATAATATCCAGCCCCGCCACCAGTTCCGGCTTGAGGCTTGAAGCACTGGCAAGCTGCGGGTAAAGCATCGCCGGGCGCAGGTTGCCGAACAAGCCCAGGTTTTTACGTAGCCCCAACAGGCCTTTTTCAGGGCGTTTAGAGAGGTCTTCGAGCTTGTCCCACTTGGGGCCACCCACTGCGCCAAGCAAAATCGCGCTGGCCGCTTTGGCTTTTTCCAGGGTTTCCGCGGGCAGCGGCTCGCCATGCACATCGTAGGCGGAGCCGCCCACCAAGCCTTCTTCTACTTCAATATCCAAGCCTGCCTCTTGGCACGCTTTCAGTAAGCGCGCCGCCTGAGCGGCAATCTCAGGGCCAATACCATCACCCGGCAGCAATAAAACGTTATGTGACATGCAACTTCCTTAGCATTTAATGATTGAAGACTGGCTTACGCAGACTGCCGGAACAACCAGGGGCGCGCCGCTTTATGCTTTTGCTCAAAGGCACGAATGGCGTCTTCGTCTTTCAGCGTCAGGCCAATATCATCCAGCCCTTCCAGCAGGCAGTGCTTGCGGAAATCATCGACTTCAAACTCTAAAATTTCGCCGCTGGGGGTCGTGACCCGCTGGTGCTCTAAATCCACATCCAGCTGGTAGCCTTCATTGGCGTCTACTTCAGCAAACAAGCGGTCGACCACATCTTCAGGGAAGGTAATCAGCAAAATGCCGTTTTTGAACGAGTTGTTGTAGAAGATATCGGCAAAGCTAGGCGCAATCACCACTTTAAAGCCAAAATCTTCCAGCGCCCACGGGGCGTGCTCACGGGAGCTACCGCAGCCAAAGTTGCGGCGTGCCAGCAGCACCTCAGCACCTTTAAAGCGCGGCTGGTTTAATACAAACTCCGGATTCAGCGGGCGCTGCGAGCAATCCTGCCCCGGCTGGCCTTCGTCTAAATAGCGCAGTTCATCAAACAGGTTGACGCCAAAGCCCGTGCGCTTGATAGACTTCAAAAACTGTTTCGGGATAATCAAATCGGTATCGACGTTGGCGCGGTCAAGCGGTGCGACCACGCCTTCAAAACGGGTAAACTTTTTCATGGCTTAGGCCTCCTGCGCGTGAGTGGCGTCGTTAGCGGGTAAAGTGCGAACGTCAACAAAGTGGCCGGCAATCGCCGCTGCCGCTGCCATCGCAGGGCTTACCAAGTGCGTGCGGCCACCGTAGCCCTGGCGACCTTCAAAGTTGCGGTTAGAGGTAGACGCACAATGCTCGCCTGCGCCCAGCTTATCCGCGTTCATGGCCAAACACATGGAGCAACCCGGCTCGCGCCATTCAAAGCCCGCCTCGATAAAGATTTTATCCAAGCCTTCCGCTTCTGCCTGGCGCTTCACCAAGCCAGAACCCGGCACCACCATGGCCAGTTTGATGGAATCCGCCACTTTTTTGCCCTTCGCCACTTTCGCGGCTTCGCGCAGGTCTTCAATGCGCGAGTTGGTGCAAGAACCGATAAAGATTTTATCCAGCTTAATATCGGTGATTTTCTGGTTCGCCTGCAGACCCATGTACTCAAGCGCACGGGCGTGGCTGCGCTGCACGGTTTCATCCAAGGCGGCTTGCGGGTCGGGCACTTGGCCGGAAATACCGGTGACCATTTCCGGGCTGGTGCCCCAGCTCACCTGCGGCTCAATGTCTTCCGCTTTCAGAGTAACGACCTGATCGAACTGGGCATCGTCATCCGACACCAGCGAGCGCCAGTCGGCCACGGCGGCTTCCCACTGTTCGGCCGTGGGCGCAAACGGGCGCTTGGCGAGGTAATCAATCGTGGTGTCGTCTACGGCGATCAACCCTACCCGTGCGCCGGCTTCAATGGCCATATTGCACACGGTCATGCGGCCTTCCATGGAAAGCGAGGCAATCGCGCTACCGGCAAACTCGATGGCGTAGCCGGTGCCGCCAGCGGTGCCAATTTTACCGATAATCGCCAGCACCACGTCTTTAGCGGTGACGCCCAAACCAAGCTCGCCTTCCACGCGCACCTGCATGTTTTTCATCTTCTGCGCCAGCAAGCATTGAGTTGCCAACACGTGTTCCACTTCTGACGTACCAATGCCGTGGGCTAACGCGCCAAAGGCACCATGAGTAGCGGTATGAGAATCACCGCACACCACGGTCATGCCTGGCAAGGTAGCGCCCTGCTCCGGGCCGACTACGTGCACGATGCCCTGGCGGGGGTCGTTAATTTTGAATTCTTCAATGCCGTACTCAAGGCAGTTGTCGTCCAGGGTTTGCACCTGAATCAACGATACCGGGTCTTTAATCCCGCTGTTGCCCTCGGCGCGCTCTTTCACCGTGGTGGGTACGTTGTGATCCGGCGTTGCCAGGTTGGCATCTAAACGCCACGGCTTACGTTTAGCCAAACGCAGCCCTTCAAACGCCTGGGGAGAGGTCACTTCGTGCAGCAGCTGGCGGTCGATATAGATCAACGCGGTGCCGTCATCGCGCTGTTTTACCAAGTGTTGATTCCAAAGTTTGTCGTAAAGCGTTTGACCTGACATACGGTTCTCCTGGGCGGTGCCCTGCTAATTCGGTAGCGCAGCCTCTATGTGCTGCTTATATGTATGTGCTGCTTATATGGCGGTGTGCTGTTTATATCGCTATGAGATGAGTGTTACGCGACTCGCGCATAAAAGCAATTCATGTTATTCATACTTTAGATTCCAAAATGGAATACTTATTCGTGGAATCGTCTCAGGGAGCCGCACATGGATACACAAAGCCTGCAAGCCTTTCTAGCCGTTGCTGATACGCAAAGTTTCTCTCGTGCGGCGGAACAGCTTCACCTGACTCAGCCGGCGGTGAGCAAGCGTATTGCCACCCTGGAATCGCAAGTAGGCACACGGCTGTTCGACCGCATTGGGCGGCGCATTGCGCTGACAGAAGCCGGCAGCGTGCTGTTGCCCCAAGCACGGCATATTTTAATGACAGTAGAAGATAGCCGCCGCGCGCTGGCTAATCTTTCTGGCCAAGTGGGCGGGCGGCTAACCTTGGCCACTAGCCACCATATTGGCCTGCACCGCCTGCCGCCGCTGCTAAAGCAATACACCCAACGCCACCCGGAAGTAGAACTTGACCTGCACTTTTTGGATTCAGAACTGGCTTATCAAGGCGTGTTGGACGGCACGCTGGAAATGGCGGTAGTGACGTTAGCACCCCACCCACACGAGCAACTGCAGGTGGTAGAGCTATGGCGTGACCGGCTCTGCTTTACCTGTGCCATTGACCATCCGCTAGCAGCACACGTCAACGCCCAAACCAAACCTGGCCAGGGCGCGTTATCACTTTCCACGCTTTGCGATTTTAACTGCGTGATGCCGGGGGCTAAAACGTTTACAGGGTCACTTATTGCCCAGCGTTTTAGCGAAGCTGGCCTGCAGCTACCCGTTAGCATGGCGACCAACTATTTAGAGACGCTAAAAATGATGTGCAGCGTAGGGTTAGGCTGGAGCCTGCTGCCGGAGAAGATGATCGACAGCGAACTGGTGGAGCTTAACGTGGACACGGCACCGATTTACCGCCCATTGGGATATCTCGTCCATACCAACCGGACGTTATCCAACGCAGCACGCAGAATGATTGAGCAGTTAGAGCACGCTTGATCAGCTAGAACGCAATTGACCAGCTAGAGCACACTGGCGAATAGGCTTAATCCGCTATAACGATAAAAGTCATATTTTTAGCTGATTATTATCATCTCCAAGATCACTTTTTACTCCAATTCTTACTCAAAGATACTCCTATATACTAAAGGGATACAGTTGCTTACAAACTGTTGTCATTTCCTTTTAATGCAGGAATATCACCATGCACAGTCGTCCTAGCTCCCTACTGCCGATCTGCCTACTCGCTTGTTTATCCACCGGTACGGCACTGGGGCAAACCACGACCGATGCCCAGCGGGAAAGCTACGTTATACAAGCCCGCCAAGGTGCACTAGAAAATTCGATCTCAGGCTTGCAAACACTCTATCACCAAACCAGCGATGTGCGAGTGCGCGCTGACTTAATTGCGCTATTGGTACGCGCCGGGCGACATGAGGAAGCGCTAGCTGTTTGCTCATGGTGCTTAACTGAAAATTACAGTAATTCTGAGCTTGCCAATTTAGCCGGTGCCGCGCGCAGCGCAGGTAAGTACGAGCAGGCACTGGAACTTTTCCGGACACTCACCTACCGCGACCCATCCAATGCAGACGGATGGCTTGGCCAAGCGCTGGTGCATACCGACATGGGGAACTACACCCTGGCGGATATTTCCTTGCAGCAGTACAACCAAGTGGCCGGTACCACCACGGCAGGTTTAGAGGCAAGGGGCTACTTAGCCTCGGTGACCTCAAATGCCATGCAAGAACTTGATGCGCGGCAAGCACTTCTGGAACAAAACCCTGGCAACACAGGGGAATTGCATGCGCTGTATCGGCTAGCGGTAGGCCTGGGCGCTAGCGCTGCCGCACGCGACATCATGCAGAGCAACCCCGACGCCTTTAGTGAAAGTGATCGCCTATGGCTGACCTATTACGAAGGGGTCACCGATGTACGCCTGGGGATTCACACAGACCAGCCTTCCAGAGTCAGCAGCGGCCTAGCGCAGCTCAACAGTGTACTGCGTGCCGGCGATGCGCCCCAGGAACTGGTCACCGTTGCCGAGTACGACAAAGTCGTTGCCCTGGCTCAATTAAGGCGCTTTTCCGAAGCTGAGGCGCTGGCGGTAAGGCTTAAAAACCAGCACGGGCAGTTACCCAGCTACGTGGACCGCGCCAGAGCTCACGCACTCAATGGCATGGGCCGCCCCAGCGAAGCCATTGAACTCTACGAAAACCTGATTCGGCAATCCCCTTCACAGGCGAGAAACCCTGACGACCCTCTCAATGAAGGGCTGTTTTACAGCTATGCCGATGCCCAGCGTTTTCGCGATGCAGACCGCTTATTAAAAGACTGGATCGCCAGTGAGCCCGAGCAGCGCCTGGACTTCACCAGAACCGTCCGTATCGAGAACCCTAACTACCAGAAAGTACTGCTGCTAGAAGTGCTGCTTGATTCCTGGCGCGGCCGGACTGACGAGGCCAGCGAACGCCTCGCCTCCTACCAGGCGCAAGCCCCCGCCGACCCTTATTTATGGTTAATGAAAGGCAATATCGAACGCAACAGGGGCTGGCCAAGAAAAGCCGAAGCGTCTTACCAGCAAGCAGCGCCCCTACTGCCACCCGACCGGCAAGAAGCCGCTCATCACGGCGTACTGCTTTCTCGCTTGCAGCGGGGCCAGTGGAAAGGCACCACAACAGAAATTGCTCGGGAAATTGCCCTGGCACCCACCAAGCCAAGTATCTCCCGAGACGACATGGCTCGCGAGTGGCGCGAACTCCGCGCGCCTCAGCTGAGCAGTTCATTTGCGCGTAGTGAAGGACAAGGCAGCGGCACTCAAGCTTCAAAGGAATGGCGCTATGAAGTGCTCCTGGAGGGACCCCGCAACGACAGCGGTTCCCGCCCCTTTGCCCAGCGAATCGGCCAGTTTGGTGAGTTTGAAGAGGAGAATCTTTATGCCTCTTATAACGTGGCAGGCTACGAATGGAACCTCTACCCCGCCACCGTCACCCTGGCGGCGGGCCATGGGTCGCAGCTCAACGAAGATTTTCTTGCCATGGCAGAGCTGCGTTACGCCGCCTCAGACCACATCACCGCAACGGTGGGGGTTGAACTTAACACTCCCGACACCCCGCTGCGGGCGCTGCGTGATGGCGTTAACGCCGACCGCTACCGAGGTGAGTTGGCCTACCGTCATGACGAGCGCGGTTCCGGTGCCATCGGTGTAATGGCCACCGATTTTGAGGATAGCAACCTGCGCCAATCGGTTTATGGCTACTGGAATCAAACGCTTTATCACCTGGACCGCTGGCAGATTAACGCTGAAGTGCAAGGGTCTGCTTCGCGCAACGACGAGGTGGAAGCTAGCTATTTCAATCCCAAACGCGATGCCAGCTTAGCGGGCGTTTTATCCGTGAACTATGAGATCCCGCTTGATTACCGGCAATCCTTTATTGAACCCTCCGACGATTCATTCAAAGAATAGAATCGCGGATTCTTACCCCTCTCACGCGCTCTGTTGCCAGAGCGTGGAGAGCGATACCGGGGTTCT
>NZ_LGEN01000038.1 GCF_001507855.1 Halomonas sp. 54_146 | reverse complement strand
CACTGTGCAAATCAACAGCAAGGGCATCCGGTGGACGCCGCGCTATCCATCCCCACCCAATACGTGGATTGGGTGGGGTATTCCGCGCTTTTCGATAAACAGGCATTAGCGTAGCCTAATAAAATAACCCCAGCCAAACGGCTGGGGTTTTTTATGTACTGCTTTTATGTACTTTCGGCTGGTTGTGTAAAGGGTGAGGTGAGCGTAGCGTAAAGAGTCGCTTTTACAGCGACCTATTTACAGCGACCTATTTACATTAAAGAGGCTTGCCCTATGTCCCGCACGCATCGAACGACGGGGTACGTTTTCCCGATGCCTGGCAGTGCCTTACTCAGTGCCTGGCGTGACGGGTATTCGCTGGGCAAATTAAAGCGCGATGTGATGGCGGGGCTGACCATTGGCGTCGTCGCCGTACCGCTTTCCATGGCGCTGGCGATTGCCACCGGTGTGCCGCCCCAACACGGGCTTTACACCGCCATTGTGGCGGGCGCGGTGATCGCACTAACCGGCGGTTCGCGGTTTAACATCTCTGGCCCCACCGCTGCTTTCGTGGTGATCCTCTTCCCCATTGTTGCCAATCATGGTTTGGGCGGGCTGCTGATTGCCACCTTTATGGCAGGCGCTATTTTGGTGGCGCTGGGGCTTTCGCGGCTGGGTAGCCTGATTCAGTATGTGCCTTATCCGGTGATTCTTGGCTTTACGGCGGGCATCGGCGTGGTGATTGCGCTGCTGCAACTGCCTGATTTTCTAGGTTTAGCCGGGGTTGAACTCGGCGACAGCACGCTGGGTAACCTGATGCTGATTGGCCGAGCGCTGCCTAGCCTTTCACCGGCAGAAATCAGCGTAGGGCTTGTCACCTTGGCAACGCTGTTAGTCTGGCCACGCTTAAATACTCCCGTACCCGCCCCATTGGTAGGCTTGGCGGTGGGCACCCTGGCCGCCACGCTGCTGCTGATGGGCGGCGTTGAAGTCGACACCATCGCCTCACGCTTTAGCTGGGAGCTCGATGGGCAAAGCGGCAGCGGCATTCCCCCCTTCGCGCCTAGCTTTACCGCGCCGTGGCATTTCCCGGGTGCCGATGGCACACCGCTTGAGATCAATTTTGCGCTGATTCAAGCGCTGCTTGGCCCAGCATTGGCGATTGCCTTACTCGCTGCCATTGAGTCGTTGCTGTGCGCCGTAGTGGCAGACGGCCTGACCCGCACGCGGCATGACCCCAACGCCGAACTGATTGGCCAAGGGCTAGGCAATCTTGTAGTGCCCTTTTTTGGCGGCATTACCGCCACGGCAGCGCTTGCTCGCACCGCCACCAATATCAAAAGCGGCGCTTTTTCACCTATTGCGGCGTTGGTGCATTCGCTGGTGGTGTTGCTGGCGGTGGTCGCGCTGGCGGGCGTGCTGGGGTATGTCCCCATGGCCGCCTTAGCCGCGCTGCTGTTTATCATCGCCTGGAACATGAGTGAGGCGCGCCATTTTGTGCACACGCTAAAAAGCGCGCCCGCCAGCGATGTAGCGGTGCTGGTAATTTGCTTTGCGCTCACGGTTATTTTCGACATGGTGATCGCCGTGGCCGTGGGTATTGGCCTAGCTGCCGCGCTGTTTATCCGCCGGATGGCCCAGCTGACCAATACCCAGCGCTTGGCCGCCCCCGACACCGGCGAACACTTTCCGCCGGAAGCGGCGCTTTATAAAATCAGCGGCCCGCTGTTTTTTGGCGCAGCAGAAAAGGCCATTGCTACCTTAAGAGTGATTGACCACAGCGTGCGGGTTGTCGTTTTAGATATGCGCGACGTGCCCAGCCTGGACACCACTGCCATGGTGGCGCTAGACACCCTGCGCCGTGAACTTGGTGAACAACAGGTGGGGGTTATATTTGTTGGGCTACCGCCGCACATGGCGCTGAAAATAAAGCGCGCGGGCATTAAGCGCGAAGCGGGTCAATTAGCGGTAGTGAGCAACCTTGCCCACGCCGGGCGCATGGCGCGTCGTTGGTTGGGTAACGAAGTTACTGTGACTAAATAGCAGCTTTGATATTACCGTAACGAAATAAAAGGGGGAGTAGCCTCCCCCGGTTGGCCACTCAACTAGCCATATCAAGCACAATACGGCCCTCTATCTTGCCGTCAATCATGCGCTGGAAGATATCGTTGATGTTGTCCAGCTTGTCGGTCGCTACCGTGGCTTTAACCTTGCCTTCGGCAGCGAAATCTAGCGCTTCCTGAAGGTCGCAGCGCGTGCCAACAATGGAGCCGCGAATGGTAATACCGTTGAGCACCGTGCTAAAGATTGGCAGCGGGAAGTCGCCGGGTGGTAGGCCATTGAGCACCAGTGTTCCGCCGCGGCGTAGCATATTCTGCGCTTGATCAAACGCCTTCGGCGACACCGCTGTCACCAAGGCCCCGTGAGCACCACCAATGGTTTTCTTCAGGTACGCCGCTGGGTCGGTTTTCATGGCGTTAACGGTTACCGTGGCGCCTAAACGCTCAGCCAGGGCCAGTTTACCGTCGTCGATGTCCACCGCAGCAACGTTCAGCCCCATCGCTTTGGCGTACTGCACCGCCATATGGCCAAGCCCACCTATCCCCGAAATCACCACCCACTGACCGGGGCGGGTATCGGTCATTTTCAAGCCTTTATAAACCGTTACACCGGCACACAGCACCGGGGCTATTTCGATAAAATCAACGGCATCCGGCAAGCGCCCTACATAGCCTGCATCCGCTAAGGTGTAGTCCGCGAACCCGCCGTTAACGCTGTAGCCGGTATTCTGCTGGGACTCGCACAGCGTCTCCCAACCGCCTAAACAGTGCTCGCAGTAGCCGCAGGCCGAGTAGAGCCAGGGCACACCAATACGATCACCCTCTTTGACATGGGTGACACCTGCACCCACCGCCACGATATGCCCAACGCCTTCGTGCCCTGGAATAAACGGTGGCGAGGGTTTCACCGGCCAATCGCCGTGGGCGGCGTGTAAATCGGTATGGCAAACCCCAGAGGCCGCCACTTTCATCAACACTTCGCCCTGCTTGGGGCGAGGTACATCAACTTCTTCTATGACCAACGGCTGGCCAAACTCACGAACGACCGCCGCGCGCATTGTGCTATCCATGATGCAACTCCTAATAGTTTTCGATACGGCAGTTTAAGCACTGCTCTTATCAGTAGAGTCAGCGTCAGGGGACTGACAATTACCGCCCGGCTGATGCCGGACGGTGTGGGTTAGCTATACATAGAAAAACGTGGCGGGTTAGAAGAAGCCCAGCGGATTGATGTCGTAGCTGACCAGCAGGTTTTTGGTTTGCTGGTAGTGCTCAAGCGCCACCTTGTGAGTTTCACGGCCAACGCCGGATTTTTTATAGCCACCGAAGGCCGCATGGGCGGGATACTGGTGGTAGCAGTTGGTCCATACACGTCCGGCTTGAATGCCTCGGCCCATGCGGAAGGCGACGTTGATATCGCGGCTCCACACGCCTGCGCCCAAACCAAATTCGGTGTCGTTAGCAATCGCCAACGCTTCTTCTTCATCCTTGAAGGTAGTGACTGCCACCACCGGGCCAAAGATTTCTTCCTGGAAGACGCGCATCTGATTGTTACCCTTCAGCAGCGTGGGCTGGATGTAGTAACCATCGTTGATGCTGTCGTCCATGGTCTCTTTGTTACCGCCGGTGAGGAATTCCGCGCCTTCATCTCGGGCGATATCCATATAGGACATGATTTTATCGAACTGCTCTTGAGAGGCCTGAGCCCCCACCTGCACATCGGTATCTAGTGGATTGCCGCGTTTGATGGTTTTGGTACGCTCGATGACCTTGGCCATGAACTCCTCGTACATGCTCTCTTGGATCAGCGCACGTGACGGGCAAGTACACACTTCACCCTGGTTAAAGAACGCCAGCACCAAGCCTTCGACTGCTTTATCAATAAAGGTCGGTTCGGCGTTCATGATGTCGGCAAAGTAGATGTTGGGCGACTTGCCGCCTAGCTCGACGGTGGAAGGGATAATATTTTCCGCTGCGCATTTCAGAATATGCGAGCCAACGGGGGTAGAGCCGGTGAAGGCGATCTTAGCGATACGCTTGCTGCTCGCTAGCGCCTGCCCTGCCTCAGCACCAAAGCCGTTGACGATATTGAGTACGCCCGGTGGCAGCAGATCGCCAATCACTTCCATCACTTTCAGAATCGACGCGGGGGTTTGTTCCGCAGGCTTCAAGACCACGCAGTTGCCCGCCGCCAGTGCAGGTGCCAGTTTCCAGGCGGCCATCAGAATCGGGAAGTTCCAGGGGATAATCTGGCCCACTACGCCAAGCGGCTCGTGGAAGTGATAAGAAACCGTGTTGGCATCGATATCCGCCGCCGTGCCTTCCTGCGAGCGTATGCAGCCGGCAAAGTAGCGGAAGTGGTCAACCGCCAGCGGCAGATCGGCGTTCAGTGTTTCACGCACGGCTTTGCCGTTGTCCCAGGTTTCGGCAACGGCAAGCATTTCCAGGTTCTGTTCAATGCGGTCAGCGATTTTCAGCAGGATATTGCTGCGCTCTTGGGCGGATGTTTTCCCCCAGGCAGGTGCCGCTTTGTGGGCCGCATCCAGCGCTTTATCGATATCCTCTGCCGTTGAGCGGGGGATTTCGCAGAAGACATGGCCATTGACGGGGCTAATATTATCGAAGTATTGGCCTTTCACCGGGGCAACAAATTCGCCGCCGATATAGTTGCCATAGCGTTTTTCAAATGACACGACTGAACCGGTATCACCAGGGTTGGCGTAGATCATTGTATTGCTCCTGAGTATTATGATTATTAAAGGTGCATTGACAGTGTTGTTCACTAAAGCAAATGGCGATATAGCCCGATGGCAGGATTAGCCCTCATCCCTTGGTAGGAGACGCCATGTATTCCCTGTTGGTGGCGGATGACCATCCGCTGTTCCGAGACGCGCTACAAACCGTGATTAGCGGGGGCTTGGCAGGCAGCCTGCTATTGGAAGCAGAGAGCCTTGCTGATGCAATAACGCTGATTGAAGCGCAAACAGAGCTAGATCTATTGCTGCTGGATTTAAGCCTTCCGGATGCGGAAGGCTTAGAGGGGCTGACAGCACTGCGAGAGGCATTTCCCTGGTTGCCGGTGGCGATTGTTTCTGCACATCAAGAGCGCCAGTTGGTACTCGATGCCATAACCCTCGGCGCGGTGGGCTATATTCCCAAATCCACACCCCGGGAAGCGCTGCTGGCGGCGTTAACGCAGATTCTTGAAGGCCAGCTCTACCTGCCGCCCGATATCATGCGTCGCCCAGCGCCACGAGTGACTTCAACACCCCCATCAACCACTGCCCACACCTCAACCAGCGAGCGTTTATCACGTTTAACCGATAAGCAGCTAATAGTGCTGGGCTGCATGGCCAAAGGCATGTCGAATAAGCATATTGCCCGGGAGTTGTTGATTGCTGAAACGACGGTCAAAACCCATGTATCAGCGATTTTGCGTAAATTGAATGCCACCAGCCGAGTACACGCAATTGTTATTGCGGGAGAAGAAGATTTGAGCTTTTATCAGGCCAACCGCGCTCATTAATATTTATTCAATAGCGAACTGAGCAGCATGCGCAGCCGCAGCGGCTTTAGCGGTTTTAGTAAGCAGTGCATGCCCGCTTCACGGGTAGCGCGCTTAATTTCTGCCTCGTGATTTGCCGTAATCACCACCGACGCTAAACCAGGGTAGCGACGTTGAAGCCGGGCGGCTAAATCAATGCCGGTTTCGCGGTGCTCACCCAAGTGGTAATCCACCAGCAATACCGCCGGTTGTTCTCCATCACTAGCAGCTTCTAAAGCACTGACCGTGGCCGCCGCACGTACCCGGCAGCCCCAGCTACTCAGCAGTGCCTGCATGCCTTCGATAATGGCCAAATCATCATCAATCACCCATACCACGCAACCGTGAAGCGGATCTTGAGCCTCTTCAGCCAGCAGCGCATAACGTGTGCTGGGCACGCTCGTAATGGCGGTTGCCGCTGCGTAAGGCACAGTGATTGAAAACAGCGCGCCCACGCCGGGGCGAGAAACAAGCGAGATGGGGTGTTCCAGCATGGTGCTGATACGGTCAACGATGGCTAGCCCCAGGCCCAAGCCACGGCTATGCGCGCCCTGGGGCTGATTGGCCCGACGAAACTCTAAGAAAATCGCTTCGCGCTGCTGCTCTGGAATCCCCGGCCCGGTATCACCCACCATAATTTCCAACCCCTCACGCCGCCGACGACAGCCCAGCAAAACGCGCCCTTGCTCGGTATAGCGCACGGCGTTGCTTAAGAAATTACGGATCACTCGCGCCAGCAGCGCCAAATCAGATTCAATGAGTGCGCTGGAGGGTACGTAGTGCAGCGCCAATCCGCGCACCCCGGCTACTTGGCGATACTCTTCCGCCAGCGCGTCTAATAAAGTGCTTACCGCAAACGGCGCTTTATCGGCATGCAGCACCCCGGCATCCAGGCGGGAAATGTCCACTAGCGTGCCCAGCAAGCCTTCAACGTCTTTCAGCGAACGACCAATATGGCCCACTAGCGTTTGCGAGGTGTCAGGAAGAGCGTGGGTTTCTAACGCGCTGGCGAATAGCCTTGCGGCATTAAGCGGCTGCAGCAGATCGTGGCTAACCGCCGCCAAGAATTTCGTTTTGGATAGATTGGCGGCTTCTGCTTCGGCTTTCGCCGCAAGTAAGCGCGTATTCACCTGGCCTAACTCGTCTAACGCACGATGCAGCGCTTCGGTGCGTTCTCGCACCTGTTCGGCTAGCAGTACCGAGCGTTCAAACGCCGCATAGGGGGCACCATCGGCGCTGCCGCCGGTTTCCACTCGCTCCATCAGCGCTTGGCACACCCTGTGCAGCCGGCGGTTCTCCTCACGCAGCGCTGCGGTGTCGAGCGCGTCACTATGCTCAGCAGTATCAGCGTTAGTCGTTAGCTGGAAGAGATCCAAACGCCACCCCCGTAAACGTTTGATTCACATGCATACCATGGTGCTGCTCGCCATAGGTGTTGAACCCCACTACGCTGGATTGACGCAACAGCTGTGACGCTTGGTCCAACTGCTGCAGCCCTTCAAGCTCCATACGGCGTAAAAAACAGTCGCAGCCAATGATCACGCTCGGCGAACCTAGCCGCGCCCTCACCCCGGCAAGCATTGCTTCAAGGTTGTCCAACAGCGGGGTTGGCTGCATAGCCGTCAGCACAATGCCATTTTCCACCGCGCAGTAAAAACTCAAACTTCGGTCGCTATTAACACGCTGAATAGAGCGCACATAGTGCTGGCCGCCAATGTGTACCGCGACCGGATGGCGAGCAAAAATCGCGGCGCTAAGCTGCTCTGGCGCAACGCCCACCAGGTCAGCATATACCTGAGCGGCGGGTAAGCCATTTAGCTCAATAACGCGCCGCTGTTCACGATCAGCGTCGGTCACCACCAGCTTATGGTTCAAAGGCGTTAAATGGTGCGTGGAAAAGACCTCAAACGGTAGCCGGGTGTTGATCATTACCACCACAGCGGCTCGGGTATGAAATCGACCCGCAATATAAACATGGGTATGGCTAAGATGATTATCGTCGCCCGCTGAACCACCAAAACTGGGAATTCGCCCTAGCGCTGCGTCTAGAGTCGCAAGCACCTGCTCTTCACGGCTGGATAAGCCATCTAGAAGGGTCAATGCAAAGCTGTGTTCGTTGATGGGGGCAAGGGCTTGCTGGCGGCAGCGCCCCAACAGCGTGTCGACCAGCCGTTGCGCATTGGCAAGTTCGAAATGGTCAAGATCATCAATCAGCGCAGTTTCTATAGCAAAAAAACGCCGATCAAATCCAATCGCCACGATTGAGCCCCGGTCGTAGCCTAGCGGCGTAATCTCACCGGCAGTAGTGCAGCCACTAAGCGGCGTGGTGGGAAAGCAGCTTTCCAGTGCGTCAGCCAGGGCCGCTAAATCATATTCTGCACTGCAAAAAAACAGCACGAAGCCCAAATGATCATGGCGCAACACCTGGGCTAACTCAGCGGCGGCCAGAGCCGTATCGGCATGCTGGCTAGCGGCAGTAATAACCCCACGCTCAGCCGAGTAAGTGGTCACGACGCCATCTCTCAAGCGCTGCATAGGTATGCGCTGCAGTGTGTTGTAACGTGCTGAAGACATCACTCAGCTGGGTAGCCGTAAAGTGTTCACCATTAGCCAAGGTCTCAAGCTGCTTCGCCTGTTCGGCGAGCTGTTCAGCCCCCATGCTCACCGACTCACCGCGCAGCTGGTGTGCTAGTCGTGCAACCTGCTGCGCCTGTTCTGCCGAAAGCGTTGCGGCTTCCAAGCAGTCGGCTAATTGCATGACGTAATCACTCGCCTGCTGGTGATACAGCAAAATAAGCTGGGTAAGACTGGCCTCACCAAGAGTGGCTTTGAGCATACTGAGCGTGCCGCTATTGAGCACCCGTGGCGCACCTTGCCGGGGGGGCGTATTGGTTAATACCGGTGAAGGCGCTGCATCAGAGGCCGCCAACAGCTGCACTGCCAGTACGTTACTCAACGCTGAAAGTGACAGCGGCTTGGTAATATAATCGTTCATCCCTGCCGCCAGGCACCGCTGTCGGTCATCGACAACGCCACCTGCAGTCATGGCGACGATAGGCACATCCGACAACCAGCCCCCCTGCTCGCGCAAGCGCTGGGTGACCTTGAGGCCATCCATATCAGGCAATTGGATATCCATAAAGATCAGGTGCACCTGATGCGACTGCGCTAGAACGAGGGCATCATGGCCATTCTCAGCGCATACCACCTCACAGCCTAGGCGCGATAACAAGCCAACCGCGACTTTGCGATTGACCGCGTTGTCTTCCACCAGCAGCAGTGAGGTGCCGGCAAAATCTCGCTGGGGAGCCGTGGGGCGTGGTGTTGAAACTGGGTCGGCTTCCAACAACGGCAGCTCACACCAGAAGGTACTCCCTTGGCCTGGCTGGCTCGTAACCCCCAGCCGGCCTTGCATTGCTTCACTTAGCCGTTTGCAAATTGCCAGCCCTAAACCGGTTCCACCAAAGCGCCGTGCCACTGATTCATCCGCCTGCTGAAAAGGCTCAAAAAGCCGCTGTTGCTGCTGCTTGCTCAAACCGCAGCCTGTGTCGCTCACTTCAAATAACAGCCGCCCTACCTGAGAAGACACACGTATGTTGATCTCACCGTGGTCGGTAAATTTGATGGCATTGGAAATTAGATTAAGCAGAATTTGCCGAAGGCGACCCGCATCGACCAACACACATTCGGGTACCAGCGCGTCGATGTAAACAGCCAGTGTCAGCCCTTTCATTTTGGCACGCGGGGCAAACAGAACCACGACTCTTTCGACCAGGGGCCTCAGTGCCGTGGGAGATGTCTCAAGCGTTAAATGCCCCGCTTCGATTTTTGAGAAATCAAGAATTTCATTGATCATTGCCAGCAGCTGGTTAGCGCTGTCGTGAATGGTGTGGGCGTAATCTTCTACCTGAGCGGGGCTAGCCGGTTCACGCAGCAGTTCACTCATGCCAATAACGCCATTTAGCGGTGTACGAATTTCATGACTGACCATGGCTAGGAAATCTGATTTAGCCTGGTTAGCCGCTTGGGCTTGCTTGGCAGTCACTTCAAGCTGCACACCTAACTGTTCCTGAGCACGCCTTATGGCCGCGCTTTCGCGCATTTCACGCACTAAAAAGGTAATGACTAACAAGGCCGCTATACTCATTCCCACAATCAGCGTCATGAGCAGATTGTAGAGCAAGCTGAGCTGGGCGCGCTCTTCGGTCGCGGACTCAGCCAAATAGCCATTTATAATCACGACCATACGTTCAGTTAGCCGCGTTAACGCCTGTAATTCACCTTCCAGCGCCGCCACAGGCATGAGAGGTTGCTCAACCTCTCCAAGGGGTTCAAAGATGATATCTAGCTCATCAAGCTGCCGATGAATATGACCCAGCAATTCACTCGCCGTGTCCACCTCGCGTAACAGCGAGTTAACTTCACCCTCGTTGAGCAGCGTGATGCGGCTATATAGCAGCTCAAAGCGCAGGTTCAGCTCATCCTGCGCCGCGGGCGTTAGCGGCCCACGCGTTACTGCTAGAAAATAGTTCCATAGCTGTACGGCGTCGCGGTCTAATTTATAGACAACCCAAGCGGTATCTTCTCGCAGGCTTTGCGTAAGGTTTTCCTGCCGCCAGGCGGCTAGCGTTGCCACCACAAGCGCTGCCGCAAACAGTAAAACAGCAATGATAGCGACAAGTTTAAATCGCCGCGGGTAACGCAGAAGGCTCGACGCCTGCGCGTTTGAACCATTAGTAGACATCAATGTGCATGACCTGCCATACCGCCCTAAAGCGTATTTTTTCGCTTAGCAACGCTTCATCTTGGTCAAAGGGGTAGAGTACCCACAGCGGGCCATATTCACGGATCGGAATGGCCTCGCCGTCTTTTGCCATGGCTAATATGACATCGTAACTTGCAAAGTCAGTCGCCGGTATTTCAGCTTCATAGCCATTAAGCGCGGCCACATGCACAGTGCCACTTTGTGTATCTACACGCGCCAGCACATCGCGCATTAAAGGCCCGCGGTAATGATTAACGCCTTCTGTCCAGGGTGTGCTCGTTTCAAATTCATGCTGGGGTAATGCGTTTAACATAGCGCGATCAAACTGTGCTTCGCCCCCTACGTTAGTATTAGCAATATTGCCAGTGACGGTAAGAATGACGGGGCCGCTAGGCAAGCTTAATGGCGTTGGTGTCTCAGCCAGCGCCATTAGCGGAAGGCTAAACGCCAGCATGATGCATCCTATTAGCGGTACTTTCACGGCCTGTCTTTTCAGAAGCCTTCTTTTCAGAAACGGTCTTTTCAGAAACGATTTTTTCAGAAATAGCCCTTTCACAGTAATTACCTCTAAAGGATCACTCTTTGGATAAGTTACCAACGAGCAAAGAAAGAAGACAGCGCAAAGAGTACGCCATCTTCTTAATTAGTGCAGGCCAATTACTGTTTTTTTAAGGGCAGTTTTTAGCAAACGTTTTTAGCCGCTGCCCCACATTACGTCGTCATTTTATCAAACGGCTCAAAGCGCACTAGATCTTCATAGGCATGCCAGCTGGCGTGCCCTAACACCGGCAAGATGAGTGCCAGACCAATATAGAACGTCATGACACCGATCAATACGCACACCGTCAAAATGGCCGCCCATAGCAGCATCACACGGAAATTACGCGCCACGCAGCGCACGCTGGCCTCAATGCCTTCCATAAAGGTTAAGTCTTGATCCATCAGCGTAGGGATGGCAACGACGCTAATAGCAAACGCACCGAAGGCCAGAATACCCCCAGCCGCAGTGCCAACGGCTAGCATGCCTAAGCCTTCAGGTGTTGTTAGCAGCGAGGTGTAAAGGGTTTCAGGGCTAGGCACTTCAAGGCCAAAAAAGAGCGCAAATAGCAGCGTTGCTAGACGGATCCAGGCGAGGAAGAAAATCATCATCATCACGCCCATCATCGCCAGCTGGCCGGCATGGGGTTTCCAGCTTCCGAAGGCATCGCTTAGGTTAGGCGCTCGCCCGCGCTCAAGCGCGCTACTAATGCCATAAGAACCCACAGCGACCAACGGGCCAATAAACATAAAGCCCGCAATCATTGGCAATAGCCAATACCAGTACCCCAGCATAAAAGCGCCGACCGTAATCGCAATACTAAGACCTACCCAAAACATGCCATACGAGAGGCTAACGACCGACGCGCGGCGAAAATCCTCTACGCCAGCGGCCAGCCACGCCCGAGGGCGATCCAAACCGACTTTATTAATGGTGATTTTGACACTGGGGTGATCCGCATGGTGGTTTGTTTTTGTTGTAGCCGCATTCATGGCGTTACTCCTGTCGTTCCTGGCATAGAACCTGATAAAGATCCTGGATTCAGGATTTACCTCAACGCACCAACGCTCGTTACCCGCTGATGACATTAATGCCAAGTTAATGGCTTAACCTTATTTTTTAATACTTTCTTAATGTAGCTGACCAACGCTCTTGGGGGGTGGCACTTTGAGATGCGCGTACAAAAAATCCACGAAATAGCGCTAAAGCACCGATTAAATTGCTGCGTTAGCAAAAGCAGATATAAAAAAACTCCGAGCTAGCTGCCCGGAGTTTTTTATCTGCTTTCGTTTTTCCTTACCTATTCATTTTCGATAGATAAGTCAGCGTAGTGTTTAGCGCACAATCATCACCGACACTTTGGCATGATGCACCACATGCTCGGCGTTGGGGCCCAACACGTAGTCGACAAACTTGCGCTTGGTATGCGAGGCCATCACGATCAGGTCAACATCCAGCTTTTTGCCGGCCTTAATAATCGCCTCCCAGGGCGAGCCATCCACAATCACGCTCTGGGTTTTGATACTGTCAGGCACGTTTTTTTCAATGAACGCGTGCTGCGCTTGTTTAATGGCGTCGTGCGCCTTTTGTGAGAAATCTTTGGGAAAGTAAGCCCCCACCATGGGCATCTTAAATTCCGGCAGTACCGTCACAATATGCAGCGACGCCCCAAAGGTTTCACATAGGGTAATCGCCGTGGGTAGCGCCTTTTTCCATGACGCCTCTTCGTTTAGATCCACGGGCAGTAAGATTTTCTGGTACATGATGACCTTCCTTACGCTGTTGTGGCGGATTCATCGGCGGACTGCTTTTCCCGCCGACGACGCTGCAGTAGTACCACGAAGCCAAAGATAACCAGTGCCGGTAGCCACATCCATTCTTTGGTCCAACGATCAACGGGGGCCAGCACTTCAATGATCTCTTGATCAAAATCGAACCCTAATTCGGCAGCCTGACTGCCAAACTCAATAAAGTCGACCAGGGTTTGATCGCCATCTTCCCATAGCTCCATACCCAAGGCTTCCATGCGCTCTGCACCGGAATCACCGCGCGGCACCGGCACCAGAATGTACGTGGTCATAGGGTCGCCGTAATCATCCTCACCGGCAATCTGCACTCGCAGGTTACTGCCATCATCGACACTTCCCAGCGCCTCGACAAACTCTGCCGGGGGAATCGATTCATAGGGGTCGTGGATCCGGTCCATCCAAAAGCCAGGGCGGAACAGGGTAAAAGCCACCAACAGCAGTAGCAGCGACTCATACCAGCGGTTACGGGCAATCATGTAGCCCTGTGTTCCTGCTGCAAATATCAGCATCGCTCCCGTTGCGACAATAAACACAATAATGCCCTGCATAAACGTGACATCGATCAACAGCAGGTCGGTGTTAAAGATAAACAGGAACGGCAGCGCCGCGGTGCGCAAGCTGTAGTAAAACGCTTGGAAACCCGTGCGCAGTGGGTCACCGCCGGAAACCGCCGCGGCAGCGAACGAAGCTAGCCCCACCGGTGGCGTGACATCCGCCATAATGCCGAAATAGAACACAAACAGATGCACGGCAATCAGTGGCACAATCAGCCCATTTTGCTGACCCAACATCACAATGACCGGTGCCATCAGCGCAGATACCACAATGTAGTTGGCCGTAGTCGGCAGCCCCATGCCCAAAATCAAACTAAGCAGCGCGGTGAGCAGCAAAATCATCATCAGGTTGCCGCCAGAAAGGATTTCCACCACATCGGCCAGCACCAGGCCTACGCCGGTTTGCGAAACCGCACCCACCACAATGCCAGCGGTGGCGGTGGCGATACCGATACCGATCATGTTGCGGGCACCAGCGACAAGGCCATCCCACAGGTCTTTAAAGCCCTCTTTAACATCAGCCGAAAACTGGCTATGGCCGCGGAAAAAAGCAATCACGGGGCGCTGGGTCACCATAATAAAGATCATGAACATGGTCGCCCAAAACGCGGAAAGCCCTGGCGACATGCGCTCCACCATCAAACACCACACCAGCACAATCACGGGCAAAATGTAATGCAGCCCCACCATCACCGTAGGGCGCGTTTGCGGCAGCGTTACCACGGCTGAATTAGGGTCATCTAGCTCAAGTTCAGGGTAGTTAGCGCTTACTTTCAACAAGCCGATATACACCACAGCCAAGCCTACCGAGACCACCCACGGCGTTGCGTCTCCCAGCAGCGGCTTAAGCCAACCAAGGCCGTAATAAACGCCAAACGACAGCGCCATCAACAAAATCAGCCCGGTCATAAAACCAAGGATTTTGTTAAGCAAAGGGCGCACCGGGTTGTTTGAAGGCAACCCCTTCATGTTCGCCTTTAATGCTTCCAGGTGAACAATATAGATCAGCGCGATATAGGAAATAATGGCGGGCAAGAAGGCGTGTTTAATCACCTCAACGTAAGAAATGCCAACGTATTCCACCATCAGGAAGGCAGCAGCCCCCATTACCGGTGGCATAATTTGGCCGTTCACCGAGGAAGCCACTTCAACGGCGCCCGCTTTTTCTGAGCTAAAGCCAACGCGCTTCATCATCGGGATCGTAAAAGTACCCGTGGTTACCGTATTGGCAATCGACGACCCCGAGATCAAACCCGTCAAGCCTGACGCTACCACTGCCGCTTTAGCAGGCCCGCCCTTGAAGTGACCCAGCATGGAAAAAGCAACTTTAATGAAATAGTTACCCGCCCCCGCTTTATCCAGTAACGCACCGAATAGCACAAACAGGAAAACAAAACTGGTCGATACCCCCAGCGCAATACCAAACACCCCTTGGGTACCTAGCCACTGGTGATTAATCAGGCCGCCTAGGCTCACGCCACGGTGGGCTAATATGCCAGGCATATGAGGGCCAAACAGCGAGTAGACAATAAACAAACCCGCCACAATCATCAGTGGCGGCCCCAGCGCACGCCGCGTGGCTTCCAGCAGCATAATAATGCCCAACACGCCGATGATGATGTCTTGGGTGATAGGCCGACCGGGGCGCTGTGCTAAGTCACCATAAAAAATAAACAGATAAGCCCCGCAAAAGGCAGCGACCGCAGCGAATGCCCAGTCCTGAAGTGGAATGCGGTCACGCGGTGAGCGCTTTAACGCGGGGTACGCCATAAAGGCGAGAAATAAGGCAAAAGCCAAATGAATCGAGCGCGATTCAGTGGCGCTAAACACGCCGAAGCCCACCATATAAGGCAGAGGTGAAGCAATCCATAGCTGAAACAGCGACCACACCGCTGCAATACTTACCAATAGTTTACCCGGCACCCCCGCTGGCTTTCGTGCGCCTGAATCGCTAGAAGCGACCATATCCTCCAGGTCATTTTCAGGGGCTGCCGAAGGTTGTTTGTCATCATGCATACGCTTGCCCTGCCTATGGTCAGCGCTGACAGCCAGCGCTTTCAACAAGAAGCGCGGACACCCTGGGCGTCCGCGCTTTATTACCGACGGTGAACGCTGTTCACCTGCTGATTGCTACGTGGCGTCGAACTTATTCGATCCAGCCACGCTCACGGTAATAACGCTCAGCACCAGCGTGCAGCGGAGCAGTTAAACCGTCAGAAATCATGTCTTCTTCATTGAGGTTTTCAAATGCGGGGTGAAGACGCTTGAAGCGATCGAAGTTTTCAAACACCGCTTTGACCGTTTCATAAACGATATCTTCATCAACATCGGTAGAAGAAACGAACGTAGCAGCAACACCGAAGGTTTCAACGTCTTCGTCATTACCGCGGTATAGGCCGCCAGGAATCACAGAACGCGTGTAGTACGGATACTCTTCAACCAGCGCGTCAATTTCCTCGCCTACCACGGGCACTAAGCGAGCATCGATAGTAGTCGTGGCTTCTTGGATAGAACCGTTCGGGTGGCCCACAACATACACCATGGCATCGATGTTGTTATCCGACAGGGCGGCGGACTGTTCAGCAGCATCAAGTTGCGAAGCCAGGGAGAAGGTGTCTTCATCCCAGCCGAAGGCATCCATGACCACATCCATGGTGTTGCGCTGGCCGGAACCTGGGTTGCCGATATTAACGCGCTTACCGGGGAAGTCAGCAATCGTCTCGATGCCTGAATCAGCACGCGCAACAACGGTCAGCGGCTCGCCGTGCATGGTAAACACAGCACGCATGTCTTCCCAAGGGCCCTCTTCTTCAAAGTTCGCTTCGCCGTTATAAGCGCGGTACTGAACGTCAGACTGAACCACGCCCATGTCCAGCTCGCCGCTCTTCATGCCGTTGACGTTAGCAACCGAACCACCGGTAGACGGTGCGTTACAGCGAATATTGTGCTCGTCGCTACCACGGTTAACCATACGGCAAACCGACTGGCCTACGACGTAGTAAACGCCGGTTTGGCCACCGGTACCGATAGTGATGTAGCGTTCCTGTGCAACCGCCGGAGACGCGAACGTCGCAGCAGCAATCAACGCGCCAGAGAAGGCGGCAGTGGAAAATACATGGCGTTTCATGAATACACCTCTTTATATTTTATGAACATATATTGATGTTATGAGCGTATCTTGATATTACCGAGACTGCCCGCTTGGCACCCACCCAGTGAACCGTTCCCAGGGTAGGCTTATTCACCATCATTTTCTAAGCAATCTGCTTACTAGACAATCTGTTACAGGTACCTACATAGCGACCTGCTAATACCACTTTAGCTAAAAAAGCCACGCTTGGCGAAGGTCGGTAATCTCCGCCTTCATTTAAGGTGCTTTCTTGCCTCTTGAACGAGCGGTTGAGCAGAGGGAACCATTCTTAGCCAAAAGGCAGTTTTAGATGAATCTAGGAAACTAAGCTTATCCGAAAGCTTATCCGAAAATAATAGTTTAGCGGCAGATAACGTTTAGTAAACGTTAACTGCCATACCTTATTGGCATAGGAAATGCTGGTGTTAAACGTTCATGTGTTAAACGCTCATGTGTTAAACGTTATAGCCCAGCACGCTAGGCAGCCATAGCGCAATGGCGGGAAAGATAGCGACCAGCGCCAGCGCGCAGCCCATCGCAACGACAAACAGCAGCGCCCAGCCGATAGTGTGCTCCAAGCGAATTTTGGCGATTTCAGTGGTCACCATTAAATTCACCGCCACCGGTGGAGTGAACTGACCGATGGCGATATTCATCGCCAGTAGAATACCGAACCATACCGGGTTCCATTCAAAATGCTGCATCACCGGGATCAAAATCGGCATCATGATCAGATAAATCGAGATCGCATCCAGCAGCATCCCGGCAACCAGCACCGCCAGCATCACTAGAATCAGCAGCAGCACGCCGTTATCGGTCAGGCTGATAATCCACTCGGCCAAGTGGCGGAAAGTGCCCAACATGGTGCCCGCCCAGGCAAAAATACCCGCCAGAGCAATAATCAGCATCACCACACCGGAAATAATCGCCGCCTCGCCCAGCAGCTCCCATAAATCACGCAGCGACAGCTCGCGGGTAAGAAACAGCCCCACAATCGCACCATAGGCCACCGCCACCACGGCGGCTTCGGTGGGTGTAAATAGCCCCGAACGCAAGCCGCCCAGAATCAGCACCGGTGCAAACAGCGCCGGTATCGCCTGCTTGAACGTGGTGCGCACGCTGAGATACTCAGCACCTTCTACCGGCGTGCCGCCTTCCCAACCGTAGCGTTTGGAAACAATCATCGCTGGCACCAGCAGCGCCAGCCCCGCCAACATACCGGGAAACAGGCCAGCAGCGAACAAGGCGCGCAAATCGACCCCTGGCACCACAATCGAGTAAAGAATCAGCGCCACGGAAGGCGGAATAAGAATGGCAGTAGACGCTGAGGCAGCAATCAGCGTGGCTGAAAACGGCTTGGGGTAGCCCGCTTTGGTCATGCTGGGCAGCATCACCATGGCCACCGCCGCCGCATCGGCGGGCCCGGAGCCACTCATGCCGCCCATAATCATACAAACCAGCACCGCCACCAGCGCCAAACCACCATGGCGCGGGCCAATTAGCGCTTGAGCAAAGCGTACTAAGCGCAGCGCCACACCGGAGCGCTCAAAAATAAGCCCGGTTAATATAAACAGCGGAATCGCAATCAACGGGTACTTGGCAATACTGTTATAGGTATTGGTGCCCAGGGTCGCGAGCATATCCGGCGACAGCCCGATGACAATCCCCACTGCGCCTGAGAGCGCTAGCGAAAACGCCACCGGCACACCCGCAATCAGCAGCCCTGCAAAGGCCAGCAGCATCCACACATCAGGGCTCATCGGTGAGTCTCCCGGTCAAGCGGTCGCGGGTTTGTTGGAATAAGCGCCAAAGCATGGCCAGGGTCAACACCGGCAGCCACACCAAATACCACCACTGGGGCAAACCAAGCCCTGGCGACAGCGACTCCCACTGATACTCCTGCCAGGCCAGCTTGCCGCCGTACCAGGTAATTAGCCCCAGTACGATGACGCCGCACAGCGCTTGAAAAAGGATTAAAGCAGCTCGGTACTTGGGCGGCAGCAACCGTTCCAGAAAGCTAATGCGAATATGTCGATTGCGCCGCAACGCCACAGAAGCGCCGGCAAAAGCCAGCACCACTAACAGAAAAACGGAAAATTCTTCGGTGAACGAAAAAGAGCCGCCGGTTAAATAGCGAGTGATGACATTTCCCAAACTGATCAACGAGATAATAATTAACGCCAGCGCGCCCAGCCAACGTTCAGGGCGTGCATCAGGAAAGCCTTTCATGGCAGCCTCATAGCAAAAAGCTACCGGCTCTTTGCTTTAAAAAAAGAGCCGGTAGCGTAAACCAGCAGGAAACGCTTAGCGGGCGTCAATAGCAGCCTGGGCGGCTTCCACTAATTCTTCACCGATACGCGGCGCCCATTTTTCGTACACGGACTGCGTAGCATCAACAAAGGCCTGGTACTGCTCGTCGCTCAATTCAGTTACGGTAACGCCGCGCTCTTGAATCGCCGCCAAGCGCTCGCTTTCTTCTTCACGGGTCATGGCAATTTCCCACTCACCGGCTTCACGGGCGGTTTCACGCAGCATGGTTTGCTGCTCTTCATCAAGCGACTGCCATACCTGCTGGTTGACCGCAAAAATCAATGGGTCATTCATGTAGTTCCAGAGCGTTAAGTGTTCCTGGCCCACTTGATCAATACGCGCCACGTCAAACACCGAAAGCGGGTTTTCCTGGCCGTCTACCGCGCCGGTGGTCAGCGCGGGCTGAGCGTCGGTCCAGCTCATTTGCGTGGGGTCAGCGCCAAGTGCCGAGAACGTATCCTGGAACAGCGGCGAGCCAACAACGCGGATTTTCAGGCCATCCAAGTCATCCGGCTGGCTGATCGCCCCGCGTGAGTTTGATACCTGACGAAAACCATTTTCGCCCCACGCCAGCGGAATAACGCCGCGGGATTCGATCGCCTCAAACACCATTTCGCCCGCTTCACCACCGGTCACCGCATCAACGGCCGCTTCATCGGGAATGAAAAACGGCAACGAAAACAGATTAAGTTCGGGCACCTGGGGCGACCAGTTAATGGTTGAACCTACCGCCGCGTCGATCAACCCAGAGCGCATCGCGGAAAATTCGCGGGTTTGATCGCCAGATACCAGCTGCGAGTTGGGGTAAACCCGCAGCGTTAAATCACCACCACTGCGCTCCTCTACCAGCTCTGCCCATTTTTCCGCCGCCTGCCCCCAAGGAAAAGCGTCAGACAAAACGGTAGAAACCGAGAGTTCGCGAGCTTGAGCAGACAAGGAAGCACAAAGCAGTGCAGCACCGGCCAAGCCAGCGGTTAAACGAGCCATCGAGCGAGTTAGCGTCATGGTAGATCCTTTTTTAGCTGTTTTTATGAAGTACGTTGTTTCGGTGTGCGTTTTTTGGTGTGCCTGAAGAGCATGTGAGGCTTTCGAGAAAACCTCGCTTATTGTATGCGCTTAGCGCGCGAAATAAACACGCCTACTACTATCTGCGTTGAATAAACGATTAGCACGCTAATGTGTTGCTTAAATTTGATAAAGTTCCTTATCCTTTTGTCGCAATCTTGCCCTCATGCAATTGTAACTTCTCTTTAACATCGCTATGTTGATTTCCGATAGCGAATACTGCTCGTCTCATGGGGTAAGCCGCTATCTGACAATAAAATATAACAATGTAGTCTCTTCGTTAGACTGCCTTCCATCGTTAGAAGGAAAAGCAAGTGACAATTAAAAAAAGCTTAAAGCATACGGCTCTTTTCTCCATTGGCTCCCTCGCCATGGCAGTTGCCTCAGCCTCTCACGGGGTCGACTTTGAAGTAGGCGACACCAAAGCCAGCGTTTACGGCTACGCCAAGCTGGATATCATCTATGACGTGGATGCGGATCTCGGCAACGCCATCGGCCATCGCAATATTGCGCTGGATGGCGAACCCAGCAAAGACGGCAACTTCGATATGCACGCCTACCAAAGCCGTATCGGCTTTAAGACCGTAACCCCGGTCTCCGGCAGTGATCTGGTAACGCAAATCGAGGGTGACTTCTACGGCGAAGGTGGTGGCGAATTCCGTCTGCGTCATGCCTACGGTTCCTGGAACGGCATTCTTGCCGGCCAGTTCTGGACCAACTTCTACGGTTTCGTGGCTGGCACCCCGACCATCGACTTCACCGGCCCGCCTGGGGTAGGTAACCAAGCACGTCAGCCGCAGCTTCGCTACACCGCCGGCAACTTCTCAGCATCTATCGAGGATCCAGATACCCTGGGTGGCTCTGAGATTACCGAAAACAACGTCGTACAAACGTCATCAGATGCCGCCAAGAGCGAACTACCGGATGTGACCGTACGCTATACCGATACTTCGGGTACCTTCAAGTATTCCGCCTCTGCTGTGATGCGTCAGCTTGAATATGATGCGGTAGAAGACGCCGGTGCCACGGTAAACGATGATTCGGCCTTCGGCTGGGGCGTTGCCTTGGAAGCGGCCATGGATGTTTCTGAGGCGGTTACCCTGCGCGCGGGTATAACCCACGGCGACGGCCTGGGCGGCTATATGAATGTCAGCCCCCAAACCTCACCGGCCTACCTGGCAAATAACGGCAAGCTTGAAACCCTGGAAAGCACAGGCGGTACTATCGGTGCCAGCTTCAAAGTCGGCCCAGGTGCCATCAACGCCTCCTATAACGTGGCCACGGTCGACCTCGATGACGAAGAACTTGACGGCAATGACACCTTCGAGACGGCTTACCTGAACTACATCTGGTCGCCGGCCGAGCGTATCAGCTACGGCATTGAGGCCGCCTGGAACAGCCGCGAGGTGAAAGATGGCCGCGACGGCGACGCCACGCGTATTCAGGGCATGGTGATGTACAGCTTCTAAGCTGATGTCGCAATAGGTATTAATAAATAGGTATTGAGACAGATAGACGTTTATAGATAGACCTTAACAAGATACTTCGATCTTTAAGCCCCAACACCGTTGGGGCTTTTTTATTTTTATATAGTTACTATCAGTTTCCGCCAACGCTCGCACCCTGTTTAATTCGCGGGCTGGCAGAAACCGGCTTCTTCAGGGATGGAAACACAGTCGCCTACGTGGATACCGCGCTCGGCAAAGTAGCCGCCATTGACCTCTAGCGCAGCATGATACGCCGCACCCGCCGGGTAAGAGGGGCATTCACTAGGCGAGGAAGATTCGCAGGGCGGCATGGTATTAATCGCCACGATACGGCCATTAGCATCGATAAAGGCAATATCAAGAGGAATCAGCGTACGATACATCCAAAAGGCATTGTTAGCCGACTGCTCACTCTCAAAACGAAACAGCATACCGCTGGCTTCGGGCAGGCTCTCACGCCCCATTAAGCCGCGCTGACGTTGAGACACCGTTTCCGCCACTTCAACATCTAGGCGGTGTGGGCCACCCTTGCTGTGGATAGCCAGCGCCAGGGTTTGCATGTCCTTCTCCATCGCCTGCCCCCAGGCAAACGAGCTGAATAACGACAGCGGCAGCAAAGGGGCCAACGGTAACAGTAACGATGCGTTCAGCAGTGTGCGGCGAGTAAGGTTCATATTTACGTCCTGTTGTTATGCGCATCTGCGCGGCCCGGCATCAGGTGAACCCCTGCTGCCAGTAGCGAAACGTTCACCACGGTGCCGCTGGTTAACTGATTGCGCCGTGCGGCATGGGTGGCGATATCAAAACGTAACATATCACCATGGTTGACGCGCAGTGAAACGGAGGTAATTCCCCCCAGCACCACTAGCTCGTCAACGGTGGCGGCAAGCGGGTTTTCTCGTTCGCCTAGCGAGGGGCGGTCACGGCGGTGAAGCACAATATCCGACGGCGGCAAATACCAGGTCACTTGTTCGCCTAGCGGCAGCTCATCAAGCCCTTCTGCTACTTCTAAGCTGCACGCCCCCCACTGCAGCCGACGCTGCCCGTTAACCGTAACCACAACACCATCAAACAAATTGTGCCGATCCAACAAACGCGCCACCAGGGGTGAAGAAGGGCGAGTAAACAGCGCCTCTGGTGTCGCTTGCTGAAGGCTTGCGCCGTTATGCAGCACACAAATTTGGTCAGCCAGCGCAGTGGCTTCTTCCAGGTCGTGGGTGACCAGCACAATGGGAATCTCGATCTGCTGACGTAGCAGCGCCAGCTCGCGCTGCAAGCGCCGCCGGGTAACCTGATCCACCGCCGAAAAGGGCTCATCAAGCAACAGTACTTTAGGGTCGCGAGCCAAGGCGCGAGCCAGTGCCACTCGCTGGCGTTGGCCACCGGAAAGCGCATTCGGATACCGCCCTCCCAGCCCTTCTAACCGCACCTTGCTAAGCCATTTTTCCGCCTGCAAGCGGCGTTGCGGTTGAGGTAGATGGCGCACGGAGAGCTGCACATTGTCGAGCGCGGTTAAATGGGGGAACAGTGCATAATCTTGAAACACCATGCCTATCTGCCTGCGCTGCGGCGAGAGCGAATGCTTGCGTTCGGCGTCAAACCAAACGTTTCCAGCACATTCCACCTGACCGTGCTGAGGCCGATAAAGCCCGGCAATTGTGCGCAGCAGCGTGGTTTTGCCGCTGCCCGATGGGCCCACCAGGGCTAGCAATTCGCCGGGTTGGCAGACAAACTCAGCGGCCAGCGGTATCGGCCCCGGCTGATTGACCGCCACGCGCAGGCTAGCGCCACAAACATCAGCCACGAGCCCACCGCCTGCGCCCAGCCAGCCCATACACTAACCCCAAGGTGACAAACGACACCAACAGCAGCAGCGCCGACATCTGTGCCGCGCCCTGCTCATCAAAGGCTTGCACGCGATCATAAATGGCAATAGCCAGGGTGCGGGTTTCACCATCAATAGCGCCGCCCACCATTAAGATAACGCCAAACTCACCCAGCGTATGGGCAAAGGTTAATGCTGCCGCTGACATAATGCCGGGCCACACCAGCGGTAGCTCAATACGCAGCAGCGTTTGCCAGGGGCTCAAGCCGCTGCACCAGGCCGCTTCCCGCAAGTTATGGGGCACATGCTCAAAGGCGCGCTGTATCGGCTGCACCGCAAACGGCAGGTTCGCGAGCAGCGAAGCCAGCAATATGCCATTGAAAGTAAAGTTCAGCCCGCTGCCGGTCACTTCTGCCCAAAAAGCCCCTAGCGGCGCGTCTCGGCCAAAACTGAGCAGTAGATAAAAGCCTAGTACGGTCGGTGGCAATACCAGCGGCAAGGCCACTAGCGCCTCGCATAAACCTTTACCGCGAAAACGCGCGTAGGCCAGGGCGCGGCCCAGCCAGATACTAAAAGGGATAAGAATTAAACAGGTGAACGCCGCAAGGCGGAGTGAGACCGAAAGTGCCGACCAGTCCATTAAGAGCCACCCATTAATAACGATCCATCAAGAGCAATCCATTATTCGACGCTAACATCGTCGGTGCCAGCACCGTTTGTAGCAAAACCATAGCGGCGCAAAATGCTCTGCCCTTCGTCTTGCTGTAGCCACTGATAGAAAGCGCTGGCTACTTCGCCTGCCTGGTTAGTCAGCACCATGCGTTGACGCAACGGGCTG
Source organism: Halomonas sp. 54_146 (assembly GCF_001507855.1). Classification (GTDB taxonomy): domain Bacteria; phylum Pseudomonadota; class Gammaproteobacteria; order Pseudomonadales; family Halomonadaceae; genus Vreelandella. The sequence continues at coordinate 4,384 of NZ_LGEN01000038.1, read as the reverse complement.
TGCCAAGTCTCAGGAATAAGCACGTACTCACTTCGCTCACTCAACGCGGGTGCAAGCGCCAATGAGTAGGCAACCAGCCCTCCACGGGCATCGTCGGAAAGCGCAAATTGCGCCGCTTGAGAGACATTTTCGCCTAGCACATGCAGCGGCTTGGTTGGTTCCCAAAGCTCGGCGTGCTCTAACGCTTGCTGTGCCGCAACGCCGTAAGGCGCGTGTTCTGGGTTAGCCAAGGCAATACGAACCGAGGCACCGTTTGCGTAAGCGGTTAGCGCGTCGTCTACCGCGGCCAGCGGCGCATCCTCGCTGGGTAAATCATCGCGCCCGCTTCGCTGCAGCCAGACTAAACGGCCAATGGCGTAAATAACGCCCTCGTCTTGCGTATAGCCCTCTTCAAACAATGCTTGCACGTAGCGTTCGTCAGCAGAGAGATAAAGCTCAAAAGGCGCGCCTTGGGCAATTTGGCGGCGAAAGTTGCCGGAAGAACCAAAGTTAAGCCGCAGAGTATGACCGGTTTGCTGCTTAAACTGCTCGGCGGCTTCAGTCAAGGCGAACTGAAGATCAGACGCTGCCGCCACAATGGGAGGTTCCCCCGCTATCGCGGGGGAACCTATCAATAGTAGGCAGGCCAGCAGCAGCCCACTGGCGTTGTTAGCGTTTGCTAGACTCAGCATGCTGATCCGTAATCTCCATTACTTTCATGGTGTTGGTACCGCCATGGGCATTCATATGGTCGCCGCGGGTAAGAATCACATAATCACCCGCTTTGGAAATACCGGTTTTCACCAGCATCTCCAGCGCGCGGTCATTCAGCTCGGTGGGGGCCATTTCAGAGGTATCAAACGGCAGTGACACTACCCCGCGATAAAGGGCCATGCGGCGCTGGGCGATGGGGTTGTGAGCAAGCCCCACAATCGGCAGGCCAGAACGAATGCGCGAGGCAATTAGCGGCGTGTAACCCGATGAGGTCATGCAGGCAATGGCACTAATGCCGGCCATGTGGTTGGCGGCGTACATCGCCGAAAGCGCAATAGTCTCATCTGGGCGAGTGAAGCCTTCGTGAATACGGTGGCCGGATTCCTGAGCGGATTTTTCCCGCTCAGCGCCCAGGCAAACACGCGACATGGCTTCTACGGTTTCCAGTGGGTAATCGCCTGCCGCCGTTTCCGCCGAAAGCATCACCGCATCACTGCCATCCAGCACCGCATTGGCCACGTCAAACACTTCAGCGCGGGTGGGTAGCGGTGCCGAAATCATGCTTTCCATCATTTGGGTGGCGGTAATCACCGCACGATTCAGCGAACGCGCCCGCTTGATCAGGCGCTTTTGCACGCCCACCAACTTGGCATCGCCAATTTCTACGCCTAGATCACCCCGCGCCACCATGACAGCTTCTGAGGCTTCAATAATGCCATCCAGAGTGGCGTCATCCGCCACGGCCTCGGCGCGTTCTACCTTGGCGACCAAGCCAATCTCTTTACCTTCTTCACCTAATAAGCGCCGCGCTTCGAGCATATCTTCGGCATGGCGGGGGAACGAAATGGCCAAATAGTCGACGCCAATCTCAACGGCGGTTTTGAGATCTTGCTTGTCTTTTTCGGTCAACGCCGGGGCGGAAAGCCCGCCGCCCTGTTTGTTAATACCTTTATGGTTAGAAAGCTTGCCGCCCACAACTACGGTGGTGTGCACCTGCTGGCCGTCAACGCGGGCGACATCTAACACTACACGGCCGTCGTCGAGTAGCAGGCGGTCACCGGCCGTAACGTCTTGCGACAAGGTTTTATAATCACAGCCCACCTGATGCACATCACCAGCATCGCCATCGAGTTCCATATCGAGAATAAACGGCTGGCCCTCTTTGAGCATCACGGCACTTTCTCTAAACCGCGCAATACGAATTTTCGGGCCTTGCAGGTCGCCCAGCGCCGCAACACTGCGGCCTAGTTTGGCAGCAATTTCACGCACCTCGGTTAACCGGCGGCGGTGGTCGTCGGCGGTGCCGTGGGAGAAATTCAGACGCACGACATCAACACCCGCCGCCAGCATGGCTTCCAATACGCCTTCGCGGTCGCTGGCAGGGCCAAGAGTGGCAACAATTTTGGTACGACGGATCGACGAGAAGTGCAGTGCGTTCATAATATTCCAACCATGCAAATTAGCGTGTAGTGGCTATATAAAGCGGCTATGTAAAGTAACCCTTCAAAATGACGTTTAGAGTGACTTTATCTGATAACTCTAGCTTATCAGTTTAACGCGCTTTATATGACAGCGCTGCAACGTCTCAGATTGAATTAGGATTAGATGGTAGCGGGATTAGACTGCATTAGGGCGCTTGGGGCACAGAAATTAAAACTTTGCTAAGAACAGCATAAAAAAACGCCGCACCCTGTGATGGGCGCGGCGCTTGTAAGCGGTGGAACGGGTTACATCACTGCTTAACGGTTTCTACCGCTTTCTTAGTGTTCTCTTCAACCTGCTTTTGGGTATCTTGCGCAAAGCTTTGGCTAATGGCCGTCACTTTTTCCGTGTCTCCCTTTACGCGTTCCATGAAATCGCTGGCGGTTTTCTGCTGGTTTTCGACCGCTTTTTTGAAGCTGTCTGCATCTTTAACATCAAGCCATGTACGCGCCTGGGCAATCACCATATCAGAATAGGCACGGGCGGCGTCCATCTGCGCACTAACGAGCTGGTCATAGTAATCAAGCGCGGTCAGCGTGTAAGAACGCATTGGCGATACAAAAACGGACTCAAGCTGCTGGGTGGTTTTCTCTGTCGTTTTATTCATTACAATCTCTCCGAGTGTGAGCTAGCACGTAAACACGCCTTTAATTAAGCGGTTCTTAGCCAGGCTTTTGCCTTTGCTGCCTCTAAAGCTAGCAGCGCTTATTGTGCAGCGCAACATGATTTTTCCTCATGCTGCGCATGCTCACTCCGAGATAATGTGAAAGGCTTACAGCGCCCCGCTACTAGTGATTACCGAACAAGTGCTTACGCGCCTGCTCGTCCATTTCCATGCCTGCCTGCGGGTTTATTTCTTCGACTAAAGCATAGGCACGGCGCACGGCCGGCCGAGCTTTAATTACCTCAAACCAGCGTTCTAGGTCAGGAAATTCGTCTAAGGTTTGGCGCTGTTTTTCCCATGGCACAATCCATGGGTAGATCGCCATATCGGCAATCGAGTAGTCGTCGCCACCCACATAGGTGTGATGCGCTAAACGCTGATCGAGCACGCTGTAGAGCCTATTGGTTTCACGCACGTAGCGCTCAATGGCGTACTCAATTTTTTGCGGCGCGTAGTGGCAAAAGTGGTGGTTTTGGCCTGCCATAGGGCCTAACCCGCCCACTTGCCAATGCAGCCATTGCAATACGATGTAGCGTTCGCGGCCTGCACAGGGCAAGAAAAGGCCGCTTTTATCAGCCAGGTACTCCAGGATCGCGCCAGATTCAAACAGCGAAAGCGGCTGGCCGCCATCCTGGGGGGAGTGATCCACAATGACCGGGATGCGGTTATTGGGGGCAATAGTGAGAAACTCAGGGTCAAACTGCTCGCCCCGGCCAATGTTCACTGGCTTCACTCGGTACGCAAGCTTTGCCTCTTCGAGCATGATGGAGATTTTATGGCCGTTGGGGGTTGTCCAGTAGTACAGGTCAATCATTGCCATCTCCTTGGTGAAAACATTGATTCACTCGCCATGAGCCTACCAAGCTTTCTCAGTACCGGTCTAAACGCTGGCCTAAACACATAGGGTCGGCACATTAAAGACACTACATGCACCGCCCATGTGCGTTAGATATCGCGCACGGTCAGGGCGTTGCCTGCCACCCCGCCGTGTACGCTGAGCATACGCTTAAACCAGGTATCTACAGGGTCGCCAGGCTCTACCAGCGCTTGTGATGACACAACGTGCGCCCACATCATGCTGCCGAACAGCAGGTAATCTGAGCCGCTGGGGGCGTCACCGTCTAAAAATTCGCTTTCACGCAGGTAGTCACGCACCGGTGCTAATACCTGTTTTAGCTGCTGCTTACCTTGCTCTGGCTGGTGAAATTCTTCTAACGTGCAGCCGAACCGTGCTTCGCGCGTTTCGCGAAAATAGCCGCGGTCGTCTGGGTGTATCGCCGCTAGCAAATCCATGGCAACAATACGGAATAGTGCCGGTGTCACGCTGCGCTCAACAAAGTATTTGAACAGTAACACGCGCTGATAGCTGACACCTTCCCCCAGCACCGGTGCCTCAGGGTACGCCTTATCCAGGTAGCGCATAATCTCGAAGCTGTCGGTGACTACCGAGTTAAGCTCAGTTCTTGTGTATGGAGGGCAGTAGAGAGGGTGGCGTATCCTGTTGATTGATCTCGCCAGATCACAACCAACATAGGACGGATACGC
>NZ_LGEN01000037.1 GCF_001507855.1 Halomonas sp. 54_146 | reverse complement strand
TGCGTCTACCGCCGCGCGGGAAGCGCCAATGGCGGCACCCAGCTTGTCGGCAATGCCGTCGAGCAGTTTGAAGTTGTCGCCGTTGCCCATGCCGCGGCCACCGGAGATCACCACCTTGGCACCGCCCAGCTCGGGGCGGTCTGACTTGGCCAGCGTTTCGTTGACAAAGCTGGACTGGGTGTTTTCCACTACGATGTCGACCGCTTCAATCGCGGCATTGCCGCTGGTGCCCACCGCATCAAAGCCGGTGGTACGCACAGTGATAACTTTCAGCGCGTCGTCGCTTTTGACCGTGGCAATGGCGTTGCCGGCGTAGATCGGGCGCTTGAAGGTGTCGGCGCTTTCGATGGCGATCACGTCCGACAGTTGGCTAACGTCTTTTAGCGCCGCTAAGCGCGGCAGCACGTTTTTGCCGGTAGTAGAGGCGCTGGCAAGAACATGGGTGTAATCACCGGCCAGCTCAACCAGCAGCGCACCCATGGGCTCGGCCAGCTGGTGGGCGTACACGGCGTTGTCGGCGACGCGCACTTTGCGGACGCCGTCGAGCTTGGCGGCGGCTTCTGCCGCAGCCTGAACGCTTTCCCCGGCGACCAGAATATCAATATCGCCACCGATGGCGTGGGCGGCAGCCACTATGTGGGCGGTGGCACCGGCGAGTTGGCCTTCGTGGAGATCGGCAAGTATCAGAATGCTCATGAGATCAGCTCCTATTAAAGCGCCTTGTTCAAAGCACTTTGGCTTCGTTTTTGAGTTTGTCGACCAGCTCGTCTACCGAGGCGACTTTGACGCCGCCTTTGCGCTCGGCGGGGGCTTCTACTTTGAGCAGGCTGACCTTGGAGGCGACCTCGATGCCGTAGTCAGCGGGGGTTTTGACATCCAACGGCTTTTTCTTGGCCTTCATGATGTCCGGCAGCTTGGCATAGCGCGGCTCATTGAGGCGTAAATCAGCGGTAACAATCGCCGGTAGCGTGAGGGCGATGGTTTGCAGACCGCCGTCGATTTCCCGGGTGACATTAACCTTGTCGCCGTCGACCACCACTTCGGAGGCAAAGGTGCCTTGCGGAAGATTGGTCAATGCCGCCAGCATTTGGCCGGTCTGGTTGTTGTCGGTGTCGATCGCCTGTTTACCTAAAATGACCAGGCCGGGCTGTTCTTCTTCCACCACTTTGGCCAACAGCTTAGCCACGGCAAGGGATTCGGCGCGCTCGTCGGTTTCAATATGAATGGCGCGGTCTGCCCCCAGCGCCAGCGCGGTACGCAGCTGCTCTTGGGCGGCTTTGGGGCCAATCGATACGGCGACCACTTCCGTGGCGGTGCCCTTCTCTTTCAGACGTACCGCTTCTTCGATAGCAATTTCGCAGAAGGGGTTCATGGCCATTTTGACGTTGGTCAGATCAACGTCAGACTGATCCGCCTTGACGCGGATTTTGACGTTGTAGTCGATAACGCGTTTTACCGCGACGAGAATTTTCATGACAACTCCTCAGTGATATACATAAGCCGGTGGGTTAACCGATGACCCCTTCACTTTTTAACTGCGATAATTGCTCTGAAGAAAGTTGAAGGTATTCAGTAAGCACACTATCGGTATCCTGCCCTAGCAAAGGGGCTGGCCTTTTGTACTCGACCGGCGTATCGGAAAGGTGAATGGGGCTACCCACCATTTTGAAGTCAGGGTTCATCGCGTGGGGGATATTAACCACCATGCCGCGGGCTTCCACCTGTGGCTCCGCTAGAGCATCCGCAATGTTATTGATTAACCCAACGGGTACTTTAACGTTACTTATTTTTTCTACCCATTCTGCAGCGGTATTGTGCTTGAAATGATCCGCAAGAATTTGCGTAATCGCCTCCCTATTTCTAACGCGATCTTCATTTTTTGCAAACCGGGGGTCTGCGGGCAGCTCGGGTAATGCGATAGCATTACACAATGCTGTGAACTGGGTGTCGTTACCACAGGCAATAATGAAATCCTGATCACTGGCGCTAAAGGAGTTGTAAGGCACAATATTGGCATGTGCATTACCATAACGGCCGGGGGATTTGCCGGTGCTTAAATAGTTTTGGCTCTGATTGCCCAATGCCGCAACCTGTACATCTAATAAGGCCATATCACAATGCTGGCCGCGTCCTGTTTTCTCGCGTGCCAGTAACGCTGCCTGGATGGCAATCACTGAGTACAGGCCAGTCATAACGTCGGTAACAGCCACGCCTACTTTCTGAGGGCCGCCTCCTTGAACATCATCGCGTTCACCGGTGATGCTCATTAGTCCACCCATGCCTTGAATGATAAAATCGTAGCCAGGTTCCTGAGCGCGCGGCCCCGTTTGACCGAACCCAGTGATAGAGCAATAGATCAATCTTGGGTTAAGGCTGGAAAGTGACTCATAATCCAGCCCATATTTTTTTAAGGAGCCGGCCTTGAAATTCTCGATCAACACATCGCTCTCGGCAGCCAGCGCACGCACCACTTGCTGACCTTGAGGAGTGGCAATATCGACAGCAATCGAGCGCTTATTGCGATTGGAGGACTGGTAGTACGAAGCCTCCTGAGTATCGTTGCCCTCAGCGTCTTTCATGTAGGGAGGCCCCCAGGCGCGGGTATCATCACCTTTCCCAACACGCTCCACCTTAACAACATCGGCACCTAGGTCAGCCAGTACTTGGCTACACCAAGGGCCGGCTAGCACTCGGCTTAAGTCAAGTACTCGAACGCCGTTCAGGGCTCCCATATCAACCACCTCGTTTGAACCAGCATGATCAGTCTCCTATGTCACCCAATACGTGGTGAGGTATGTAACAGAGATACGCCAAGCGTTGCGCGACGGCGTAGCCATGGGCTTGGACGATAGCGTGGGTCGCCAGTCAATGTGTATATACGCTCAAGTATGCAAAGCAACCGCTTTGGCCCTAGCGCATCTCCCCATTCCAGCGGGCCTTGAGGGTAGTTGAGCCCCAACCTGACAGCTTTGTCGATATCCGTCGGCGAGGCTATTTCACGCTGCGCAATATCGCAGGCCAGGTTGACCACTGCAGCAAGCACGCGCTGAGAAACAAACCCAACGCTGTCACGGATAACCGTTACGCCAGCACCATCTCGCGCTAACAGGGCATGCGCTGCATCGCGCATGTCTTCGCGTGTCACCGGCGTCATCATTAGCGTGCGATGACGCTGCAGCCCCATCAGCCCATCAAGGCAGAGGGTGCGTTCAGGGTCGGTGCCATAGTGCACGCTCGCGCTCACCGCATCATCGCCAAAGGGCAGTAATAAACACAGCGCTTGTGCTGAAGGGGAATCGCCTTGTTCTACGCTGGCACCCAGTGATTTCAGCAGTGACGAAACGTGTGCATGCAATGCGCTATCGGCGCACCCCACCCAGAAAGGGGGTAGGTCGCTTACTGTAGGCACCGGCTGTGGAGCGGGTGCATCAATTTTTTGCCCATTGTTGTAGCGATAAAAGCCAATGTTCGTCTTCCGGCCTAAACGCTTACCTTGCAACATTTGCCGGGATATATAGGAAGGGCGATAGCGCGGATCATGATAAAACTGCGTGAAAATCGACTCCATCGCCGGGTGAGATACATCTAGGCCGGTGAGATCAAAAAGTTCAAGCGGCCCCATCCGAAAGCCAGCTTCTTCGCGCAGGATGCGGTCAATATCGTGAGGTTCTGCTACCCGTTCCTCAAGAATCTTTAAACCTTCCGTGCTGTAGGCGCGACCAGCGTGGTTGACAATAAAACCAGGAGTGTCTTGCGCACGCACGCCGGTATGGCCGAAACGCTCTGCTAATGTCAGCAGCGTGTCGACGACAGCCTCATCAGTGCTGATTCCCCCGATCACTTCGATGACTTTCATTAGCGGAACAGGGTTGAAAAAGTGGAAGCCCGCCATCCGTTCGGGGTGGTTTAAGTTCGCTGCAATTGCGGTGACAGAGAGTGACGAGGTGTTAGTAGCCAAAATGCATTGCTTGGAAACTATCGCCTCCAGGTCGGCGAACAGCGCTTTTTTGACCCCGAGATCTTCTACGATTGCCTCAATTACCATGTCGCAATCTGACAAAGCAGACAGGGTGTCAACAACCGATAGATGAGATAAGGCAGCCTCAGCAGACGCTTTTGATACTTTGTCCTTGGTGACTAATTTGTTGAAGGTTGCCCGCAGGCCATCCACCGCTGCGCTAGCAGCGCCATCGCGGCGGTCGAACAGGGCCACGTTTATTCCCGCCTGGGCAGCCAGTTGGGCAATGCCTGCACCCATCACGCCTGTGCCGACAATGCCCAGCCGGTTGATAACGCTCGACATTATGATTCTCCTCGGTAACACGCTTTGCGTTTTTCAATAAAGGCCGCAGCCCCTTCCTTTTGGTCCGCCGTATCGAACAGTAACTGAAACGCTTTGCGTTCGAGCACCAGCGCACTTTCTAAAGGCAGATCGGCCCCTGAGAGTACGGTGTCTTTAATGTGCTCCAGCGCCAGCGTTGGCAAAGCTGAGATTTCTTCCGCCAATGCCTTGGCGCGCTGGAGTGTCTGATGATCAGCCACCACCTCACTTACCAGCCCAATAGCCAGCGCCTCGGGTGCCGGTACCATGCAGCCTGTCATCAGTATTCGCATGGCTTGAAACTTACCCACCGCACGCACTAGGCGCTGTGTCCCTCCTGCACCCGGCATTAGGCCAAGCTTGACCTCTGGCTGCCCGAAGCGCGCCGATTCCCCCGCGATAATAATGTCGCAGTGCATGGCAAGCTCACAGCCGCCGCCCAGGGCAAAGCCATTGACCGCCGCGATGACCGGTTTGGGGCAGTGTGCAATCGGCTCCCAAAAGCGCTCATTGCGTCGTAAGTACATCTCTGTAGGCGAGGCGCTGGCAAATTCCTTCACGTCAGCGCCGGCGACAAATACCTTCTCGCCACCCGTCAGCACGATGACGTTAACGGCGTCGTCCTGAGTCAGCGACAGAAACAGCTCGGCCAGTTGGCGCCTGACAGCAGCATTGAGGGCATTTTTAGCCTCTGGGCGGTCAATGCGAACTACCGCCACACCTTGATCAAGCGAGTCAACATAGACCTCGGAAGGTGGTTGTTTGTTGGTCATCAGATTGATAGCCCCATTGCCATTAAGTTGTCCGCTGTGCGGTCATTAGGTTTGCATATAGATCTAAATTACACAGACGGGCAAACAGCTGTCAATGAGAAAACTGATGCGGCTAACCTAATAATCAGGTTGATAAATGTCCGCTATGCAAACATATAGGTTGCATAGTTGACTTTTAGCGCAAAAAGATCGCAAACTTAACCGATCCAATAAGTCACGACTGGAGCACGTTTCGGTGAAGACACTAGACAATCAGAACGACTTTCAAATCGTGATAGACCCAATGAATACCGCCGGTAAACAAGAAAAAGATCGGCAGTTTGTTACCGCATTGGCGAGAGGAGTGGAGCTATTACGCTGCTTTACTCCGAGTGAAAGTACCTTAAGCAATCTTGATTTAGCTAAAAAGTCCGGGCTGCCGCGCCCCACGGTTAGTCGGCTGACGCACACGCTTGCTCGGCTGGGATATCTGCGCTCTCTACCGCGAGGGAAATACCAGTTAGATGTAGGCGTCATGGCCTTTGGTTATTCCATGATCGCTAATTTGCCAATTCGCGCTATCGCTCAGCCTTTGATGGTCAATCTTGCTAACGAAGTGGGTGCCACGGTGGCTATGTCTGCTCGTGACCGCTTGGATATGGTTTATTTAGATGTTGTCCAAAGTGCTCTTCGTTCTACTATCCGTCGCCAAACGGGCATGCGCCTCCCTATACATCAGAGTTCGGCTGGGCGCGCTTACTTGGCTGCCATGCCGGCTCAAGACGCCGAGGTGCTAATGGATCACCTGCGAGAGTCTTATCCGTCCGAGTGGCCTGTCATTCAAAAAGCATTAGAGCGCGCTTACCGTGACTACGCCGATTACGGCTATTGCCTGTCGCTTGGGGAATGGCAGCGCAAAGTGAACGCGGTTGCGGTGCCTTTGCATCATCCACAGCTTGGCATCCTTTCATTCAACTGTGGCGGTCCAGAGTTCCAGATATCGCGTGAAAAACTGGAAGAGTATATCGGGCCTCAATTGGTCCAGCTGGTCAACAATATTAAGACCCAAATCTCGTAAGTCATGCTTATACATTCATCCTTTTTGTTAAAACGACGCACAAAAGAGACGCACACATGATTCGTGATCAGGAAACCCTGCAGCTTCTGCTCGACTCCATTGGTAGCTTTGTCAAAGAAGAACTGATTCCGCGCGAGGAAGAAGTCGCTGAAAGTGATGAAATTCCTGAGGATATTGCCTCACAGATGCGTGAGTTGGGGCTTTTTGGTCTGACCATTCCTGAGGAGTTTGGTGGCCTTGGGGTCACCATGGAGGAAGAGGTTAATATCGCCTTCGAACTGGGTAGAACATCGCCCGCTTTTCGCTCTTTCATTGGTACTAACAATGGGATAGGTTCAATTGGTATTCTGCTTGATGGCACTGATGAACAGAAAGCCCACTACCTGCCACGGCTGGCCAGCGGCGAGATATTGAGTGCTTTCTGTTTAACCGAGCCTGACTCCGGTTCTGATGCTGCCTCGCTGCGCACTACCGCGGTGAAAGAGGGTAATGGCTACTTTATCAATGGCACCAAACGCTATATCACCAATGCTCCACATGCCGGCATTTTCACCGTTATGGCACGCACCAACTCCGACGTTAAAGGTGCCAAGGGGATCAGTGCCTTCATTGTAGAAGCCAATACTCCCGGCATTACCATTGGTAAGCGCGATAAGAAGATGGGCCAAAAGGGTGCGCATACTGCCGATGTGATTTTCGACAATGTATGGGTGCCGGTCAGTGCACTGATTGGCGAACAGGAAGACGTTGGGTTCAAAACCGCCATGAAAGTGCTGGATAAGGGGCGACTGCATATTGCGGCGATTGCCGTAGGAGCCGCTGAGCGCGTGTTGGATGACTCCCTGCGCTTTGCCATGGAGCGCCAGCAGTTTGGCAAGCCCATCGCTGACTTTCAGCTTATCCAAGCCATGCTGGCTGATTCAAAGGCCGAAATTTATGCCGCGCGTTGCATGGTGCTTGATGCGGCACGCAAGCGTGATGAAGGCAAAAACGTGAGCACTGAGGCTTCCTGTGCCAAGATGTTCGCTACTGAAATGTGTAGCCGAGTCGCTGATCGAGGCGTGCAAATTCACGGCGGCGCAGGCTATATCAGTGAATATGCCGTCGAGCGATTTTATCGTGATGTGCGCCTGTTCCGACTCTATGAAGGCACTACCCAAATCCAGCAAGTCATCATCGCGCGCAACATGATTCGCGAAGCCCAGCAGTAGACGCACAGCAATAAAGCGAACCCACGTCTAGCGGCGTTTGCTGCGTAGGCGTGGTCGTTCGTACCGTGCTGTGTATTTTTGACTTGTTTTGACTTCCCGCCCTATCAACAGGATATCGCTATGTCTGAACCCTTTGCTGTCGTCACCGGCGGTGCCCGTAATATTGGCCAAGCCATCGCATTACGCCTGCAGAAAGACGGTTACCGCACCATTGTGCTTGACATTGAAGCACCAGAAGCAGAGTCACTAAAAGCAGATGCACATTTAGTAGACCTCAGCGATGTTAACGCTACCCGCGAGGTGCTTGAAAACATCGCCGATGCCCATCCAGTCACTTGCCTGGTCAATAATGTTGGCATAGTGCGTCCTGCGCTGCTTGACGACACCCGCGTTGAAGACTTCGACCCCCTAATGCATCTTAACGTACGTTCTGCATTAGTATGTACCCAAGCACTGTTGCCTGCTATGCGCCGCTGTGGCCAGGGGCGTATCGTTATGAATGCTAGCCGTGTTGTCCTAGGTAAAGAGGCGCGCACCCTCTACAGCGCTACCAAGGGCGCATTACAATCTATGGCCCGCACCTGGGCATTAGAGCTGGCGGCGGATAACATTACGGTCAACTGTGTCGCGCCCGGGCCTATCGCCACCACCGCTTTCTGGGAAAATAACCCGCCCGATTCTGAGCGCGCGCGGCGCATCATCGAGAATATTCCTGTGCAGCGTATGGGGCAGCCTGAAGATGTGGCGCAAGCCGTCAGCTTCTTCTGCGACCCAGGCAGCAGCTTTATTACAGGGCAAACATTGTTCGTTTGCGGCGGTGTGACGGTAGGGTAGGCAAACTTTCCTGCTCAGCTGACCAACCGAAAGATGACGGCGGCCGTTATTAACGAGGCCGCCAGAAACACTCCATTCCAGCGCAGGCCAATTTTGCCTGCAGTCATGCCGGTGAATCGTGACATTATCATCATCGCCGCTGTGAACGGCGACGACACCATGGTTAGCGACCACCCGGCGAGCATCGCTGCTGCTAACAGCGGCAACGACACACTGTCTAGCTCGACTTGAGCCACCATACTGGTCAAGAAGGTCACGCTGATAATGGGATTCACCCCTACTTGGGCAAGTACCACGATCAATACAAGTGATAGGGCTGGCAACGCACTGCCAAGAGCGATAAGTACAGAGGCCACGCCTTCCAATTGGGCGGGGTCAAGTAGTGCCACGCTGAGATAACCAAGATAAGCCCCGGCACCCAGCGCTACCACCTCATTACCAATCCCACCCAGTACATCAGGCAAGCGGCGAGCTAGCAGGGCAGCGGCAGGTGTTACACCCGCATAACCCATGCCACGACACTGCCAAGATAGCCACGCCCAGGCTCCGAGAGGTACGCCAATAACAACGGCCTGAGGCAACCGGAGTGAGAGTAAGTAGGCAAGCGCAAACACCAGCATAACTAATGCAAGCAGCAGTAGGCTAAAAGAGGCCAGCGGCATCAGCGAGGGCCGCACGGTAACGTTAGCAGCGGCTTTTGGGCGAGGCCCCGCCGCCTGATCGCAGGCCCATCCGAGTAAAAAAAGAATGCCTGCCGATGCCAGTACGTAGGGAAACAGCGCTGCCCAGGTTAGCGATTCAAGATTACCCAACACGACGGCGACACCGATGCCAAGCGGGGAAACCAGCGGTGCCAGGGTGAATCCGCGTAACGTGGCGAGAAGCATGCGTCGGCGGCGTACCTCTTGTAGCCACACTCGCCCCTGTGCGGAACCTAGGGTATTGGCCTTATCAATCATCGACATGAATAAATTTAACACGCCGAAGTTAAGTACGATGCCGAATAGCGTTGAACCTAGCGAGAGCAAAGGGTAACGCCAGGTAGGCGGCTGCAACAGTAGACTCTGACCACAGCGGCGAATAAGTCGCGAGCGGTAAGCCGGTAGGCGAAGCAGCGCCAGTGCCGTCATAAACGCGGCCAAGAATACAAAACCGCTGGCCGCTTCATAAAGCACAGCCCAAGGCGAAGGAAGGTGCCACAGGGCAAAACAAGACACTGCGCCACAGGCCAGCGTCAATAGGCGTGCCATCGAGTTGAAGTTAGGCCAGCCAAGTATGAGAAACCCCGCCAACAGCAGCTGAGCCAAGCTTTCAGCCCATGTCGCGCTGCTCAATAAATGCACCACCGCCAGCACGGCCACGCCGGCAAGGAAATGGCTGGGCCATGCACTTGTCGCTGGCACCTTTTTAATGAGACTCATCGCTGCTCTCTCTGTTTTTTTAAACGGCCTTGTCAAAACGGCGGCGTAAAAAAGAGCCGGCCCCACGCGGTGACCGGCTCGACTTCCTGACGCTTAAATCCACTATCACTTAAATTAACTATCGCTTAAGTTAACTAGGTGGTTTAAAACAGGAGACTACTTATCTAGTAAGGTCACCGCCTCACGCATTTGCTTCTGGTTCATTCGCCGCCTGTTTCGCTTTGTGCCGCGCGCTAATAAAGCGATAAAGAGCCAGCAAAATGGAGCCTACGGTCAGGGCGATAAAGAACCAGGTGATCGGGCCACGCACAAAAATCGACAGATCGTTGGAACCGATCAACAATGAACGACGCAGGTTGTCTTCGAACATTGGCCCTAAAATGAAGCCTATCAGGAAGGGAGCTGCCGGTATGCCAGTGCGGTTAAATAGATAACCCATCACCCCAAAAGCCAGCATCAACCATACATCGAAGGTATCGTTATTGACCGCATAAGACCCATAAACGCAGAACATCAAGACGATCGGAAAAAGAATCGACTTGGGAATATCGGCGATCAAAGAGAAGTAGCGAATGGCCGCACTACCCACAAACAGCAGGATCACAGAGCTGAGCATAATGCCGAGGAACAGCGCATAGATCAGAGGCAAGTTTTCCTGAAACAGGATAGGGCCTGGGGTTAAGCCATGCACCATAAAGGCACCCAGGATGATGGCGGTGATCACATCGCCAGGAATCCCTAACGACAGCAATGGAATCAGCGTGGCACCGGCAACGCCGTTGTTACCTGCTTCCGAAGCGGCTACGCCTTCTACCTCACCCTTACCAAAGCGCTCGGAGTGGGGCGAGCGACGCTTGGCATCACTGTAGGAAATAAAGGCGGCGGCTGTCGCTCCGGTGCCTGGAATAGCACCAATAATCACCCCAATCAGGCTGCCCCGCACAATGCTTGTGAGACTGCGCTTCATTTCAGCCAGCGAGACGCCCGCGCCGCTCGCCTTGGCACGTATGTGAGGCACAATCTTCTTGCGATAGAACTCAATGATTTCAGGAATCGCAAACAAACCGATCAGCAGCGGAATGAACGAAATGCTGTCCATCAGGTTATAGTTTCCAAAGGTAAGCCGCTGAGACCCGAAAACTGAGTCCAGACCCACCAAAGAAAGCAAAATGCCCAGCAGCGCTGCAATCAACCCTTTGATCATTGACCCACTGGCCAGCGAAATGATGATGGTCAGTGAGAAGCAGATCAGCCAGAAAAACTCAGGTGCGCCGAAGTTGAGAGCAATCTTAGCCAGATAAGCAGCAAAGAAGATCAGCGCTATATTAGAGATAAAATCTGCGATAACAGAGGAATAGAGCGCCATTTGCAGCGCTTTTTTCGCTTTACCCTGCTGCGCCATCGGGTAGCCATCCAGCAACGTACAGGCCGACGCCGGCGACCCCGGTGTACGTATCAGAATAGCGGTAATCGAGCCGCCATACATGCCGCCCTTGTAGATACCCACCAGCAACAGGATAGCGGCCACCGGTTCCATGGAGAACGTAAAAGGCAGCGCTAGAGCCACCGCCATGGTCGCCGTGAGGCCGGGAATAGAGCCAACAACGACGCCGACCAGCACACCTACCGCTATGGCTATAAAGTTCTCTGTTGCCAGAAATAACTGCAGTACTTCGTTAATATTTTCCATAACTCACCAGATCTTGAAGATGGCTGTTGGATCAGAACGGCAACATCGGCAACGGTACGTTCATTACCTCGGTAAACAGCAGCGATACGCTTACCGGGAAGGCGACGGCTAGAAGGTAGACCCACAAAGTCCGCACTGGATGGGCGATAAACAGGATCAGTGTGGCCAGCACTCCGCTGATGATGGCGCCCAGCATCTCGAACAGGCCAACATAGACCACCAGTGCTAATGCCATCAGCGCAAAGCGCATCCAGGGGCCGCGTTCAAAGCGCCGCTCGCTTGCTTCGCTATCGTCAGCAACCAGCATGCCCTGAACAACCATCAACACCGAAAACACCGCTAGCAGCCAACCAACGATTGTTGGCAGCCAGCGTGGCGACATCATTGGGTTCTGCACAATGGGCGGTTGGCCAATATAGTTGGGTATCAAATAAAACAGCAGCAGTAGGGAAAATCCCAGCAGCACAACTCCGGCGACCACATCCCAAAGATCTTTGATCAGTGGGCTTCCCGTTGAGTGAGAACTTGTCATCGGAAATTACCCTCTCGCGATGAATAGCGCATTATGAAAACAACAGAGGCGAGGGCATATTGCCCCCGCCTCATCCATGAACCGTTACGTTAACCTATTACTCTTGGCGAAGGCCGGCTTCTGCCGCCACTGCGTCCCAGCGAGCAACTTCATCAGCGACGAACGTCTTGAATTCATCGCCACCGATAGTCCCTTTCTCGCCACCCAGCTGTTCGACGAAGTTGGTAAACTCCTCGCGCTCCATTACTTGCTGGAGAGCCTCCTGCATCGTAGCGAAAGCCTCCTCAGGGAAAGAGTTGTGAGCGATCAGGCCAAACCAGGCGGTAGTGACCAACTGATCAAGGTTATGCTCGCCGATCTCTTTCAGGGTCGGTACATCGGGAAGGAACTCCGAGCGCTCTTCAGAGGTCACGGCCAGTGCTCTAAGGTCGCCAGACTGGATGTGAGAGAACACGGTAGGCATGTTCTCAAAGGAAACATCAACGTCACCCCCGAGCAGAGCCGGCAATGCCGCGCCGCTGCCAGCAAACGGTACGTGCGTCATGTTAGAGCCTGTCAGTGTCTTGAACAGCTCACCTGACATGTGAATAGAGCTGCCGACGCCACTGCTGCTGAATGACATG
Source organism: Halomonas sp. 54_146 (assembly GCF_001507855.1). Lineage (GTDB taxonomy): Bacteria > Pseudomonadota > Gammaproteobacteria > Pseudomonadales > Halomonadaceae > Vreelandella. The sequence continues at coordinate 20,857 of NZ_LGEN01000037.1, read as the reverse complement.
TTGTTGTCTTGGGCAGCTTCGATGAACTCCACCGCGCTTTCGTATGGGCTGTTGGCCGGAACCACCATGACATTCGGGATATCTAGCATGTTCTGGATGAACAGGAAGTCTTCCACTGGGTCGTAAGCTAGGCTGGGGTAGATAGCAGCCCCAATGGTGTGGCCGGGTGAGGCCATCAGAATAGTATGGTCCGCATCACGACCGCCGCGGGCCAAGCGCCCTGTTGCCACGGTGGAGCCAGCGCCGGGGCGGTTTTCTACCACTACGTTAGCGTTAAGCTCGTCTTTGAGCAGATCCGCCACTCGCCGGGAAAGAACATCCGTCGTACCGCCCGGAGCGTAGGGCACAACCAGACGTACTTCCTTAGTCGGCCATTCCTGCGCATGGGCGGTAGAAACGGAGAGAGATAGTGCTACAGCGCTGCCAAAAGCAGCTGTACTAAGAACATTTATAAGTTTTTTCATAGCAGGCTCATTGTAGGTTGAAGAAGTGTAGGGTGGAGAATTTACAGCGGATGTTTGCACAGCGGACAATTGTTCGCAATATATATTCCGGTAGATTACTGCGATCAAACGCTCACTAGAACCTATGCTTTAGTCTATAGGGTGCCAGCGTGTAATACTTTGACTTATGTCAGTGAGGCTAGGCTGTTGATTAGCTCTCAAACATTGTAAAAGCAAGCTTAGGTAAGTAAGGGGGTGGGCGGTATTAATTTCTTCTTCATCAGAATTAGCGTGAACGCCGCAGCTTGCCCCCAATCACCAACATGCAGGGCGTAAGCAGCAGGGTAAGCGCGGTGGCGAAGGTAAGCCCGCCGGCAATGGCACTCGACATCTGTGTCCACCACTGTGCAGAGGGCGCGTTGATGCCCAGCGTGGGGGTAAACAGATCCACATTGATACCCAGCACCATCGGCATTAACCCCAGCACGGTGGTAATCGCCGTTAATAGCACTGGGCGAAGGCGCAAACAGCCCGCTTCGAGTGCCGCTTCACCGGGTGTCATTCCCTGGCCGCGCAGCTCATTGTAGGTATCGATCAACACGATATTGTTATTGACCACGATACCCGCCAAGGCAATGACCCCCATCCCCACCATGACAATGCCGAAAGCCTGGCCAGTAATCAGTAGCCCCATCAAAACGCCTGCGGTGGAAAATACAATCGCCGAAAGCACCAACCCTGCCTGATAAAAGCTATTGAACTGGGTGACCAGAATCAGCGCCATGAGGCCAACAGCAATCATGAACGCGCTGGCTAGAAACTGCATCGCCTCCTGCTGATCTTCCTGCTCACCTGCCACATTAACCATCAAGCCCTCAGGCAGGCGGTCGCTGCCCGCCGCTAATAGCGCCCGCAGGCGCTCATCGGCGAGATAGCCGGCAGCGAGGTCGGCGTCGATGGTAATCGCTCGGCGGCCATCAATGCGGTTAAGGGTGCCTACTTTCGGGGCGGGTTCCAGGGTCACAAAGTGTGAAATCGGCACCTGACCCCGCTGGGTATTAATGGTCAAGCGCTCAAGCTGATCCAACGAACGCCAGTTTTGCGGCAGGCGCACGCGGATATCCACCTCGTCAGACACTTCAGGCGGGCGGTAGCTCGCCACCTGCAGGCCTGTGGTGAGCAGCTGCACCGCGCTACCAATCGTCGTCACATCGGTGCCCATGCGCGCTGCGGCTTCACGGTCCACATTCACCCGCCACTCCACGCCCGGCAGGCTGCGGTTATCCTGAATGTCGGTAAAGCCACCCAGCTCGCGCATGAGTTGGGTTAGCTGGTTAACGCCTGAATCGGCGACTTCGGGGTTAGTGGCGCTCACTTCTAGCACAATGGGTTTGCCGCCGCCGGGGCCCATCTCTTGTTCCCGAAACTCTAGCGTAATACCAGGAATATCTTGGGCGCGCTCGGCCATATCATCCAAAATAGCTTGGGCAGGGCGGCGCTGATGCCAGTCGATAAACTGGAACTGCAGCATGCCAATCACGTCGTTACCCATTTGCTCGTTGGGCACCGCAAAGGAGCGCGCATACAGCGCCCTTACTTCACTCATGCCGGATAACTTGGCTTCTACCCGCTGCACAATGGCATCGGTCTCCACGGCGGAGAAATCGCCGCGGGCACGCACTAATACCTGGGCGCTATCGGGTTCTACGCTGGGGAAAAAATCGACACCGTGGTTAAAGCGCGCATAGCCGGTATACAGCAGCGCCATTAACAGCACCGTGACCAGTAGCACCCAGCCAGGGTGTATCAGCAGCCTGGCCAGTAAATGGCGATAGCCGCGCCCAAATGATGTCGTTGCCTCTGCATGGCGGGTGTCTGAAGGGGCTGTGTCTGCTTGTTTCGCCGAAGAGCGGGTAAACAAACGCCCCAGCGTGGGCAAAAATACCAGCGCCATGGCAAGCGATGCCAGCAGGCACAAAATCACCGTGGCGGGCAGGTACTTCATAAACTGGCCGACCACGCCGGGCCAGAACAGCAGGGGAACAAATACCGCCAGTGTGGTGGCGGTAGAGGCAATCACCGGCCAGCTCATACGTGAAGCGGCGTTTAGCCATGCTTCGTGAGGTGTTTGGCCGTCATGCAAATGGCGGTCGGCTAGTTCGCTGACCACGATAGCACCGTCGACGAGCATGCCCGCGACTAGAATCAGCGCAAACAGCACCACAATGTTGAGCGTAAAACCAAACGCCCACACCAACAGAATGCCGGTTAAGAAGGCACCGGGAATGGTCAGGCCTACTAAGAGCGCCATGCGCCAGCCCATCACCGCGACCACCACAATCAGCACTAGCACCACCGCGGTTAGCACGTTGTTTAATAGCTCGGAGAGCATATTTTCAACGGTGGTCGATTCATCCAGAATGGTGGTAAAGCGTAGCTGTTCAGGGAGTAAATCATCGGCTTCGGCTAGGCGCTCACGCACCGCGCCAATGGTTGCAATAATATTGGCACCTGCGCGTTTGGAAATTTCCAGCACTACCGCCGGCTGGCCATCAATGCGGGCAAAGCCTTCCGGCTCTTTGTAGGTGGGGTTAATCCAGGCGACATCGCCAAAGGTCACCACCCGGTCCTCATCGACCTTCACCGGCATGCTCATGACGTCTTCAAGGGACTCAATAATGCCGGGGACTTTCAGCGCCAAACGCCCTGCGCCGGTATCCAAGCTGCCCGCTGCAACAAGGCGATTATTGCGCGATACCTGGTTGAACAGGGCATCAAAATCGACCCCGTAGCTCTCCAGTACCAGCGGATCAACGACGATTTCCAGCAGGTCTTCCCGCTCACCGGCGATGTCGACTTCGAGCACATCGGCAATGCCTTCGATCTCTTCTTGCAAGCGCCGGGCAATGGTAATGCGCTCGCGGGTATCCAACTGCCCCGAAAGGCCGATGGTTAATACCGGAAACTCTGAAACGTTGACTTCCATCACCCGTGGCTCGTCCGCCTCGGAAGGCAGCTCGCTGCGGGCAATATCGACGCGGTCGCGCACATCGGTCAGCGCGGTGTCCGGGTCAAAGCCGGGGTCAAATTCCAGGGTGATCGAGCCATGCCCCTCGCTGGATTGCGCGGTGAACTTGCGCAACCCTTCAATGCCGCGCAGTTCCTGCTCCATAGGGCGAATCAGCAAGCGTTCGCCGTCTTCTGGGCTAACCCCTTCAAGCGATAGCGCGACATAAATCATCGGTATCGTAACGTCGGGATTGGCCTCTTTGGGAATCATCTGCCACGCGGCGGTACCCGCCAGTAGCAGGCTTACCAGCAGCAGCAGGGTGGTGCGGGTGTGGGCTAGCGCCGCACTAATCAACTGGCGCATGCACGCTATCCTGTTGTGCTTCAGCAGGCACTGGCGTGACTGCTTCACCGGTTTCTACCATGCCCGCGCCTAGCGTAATCAGGCGCAGCGGATCTGGTAGGCCGGCCACATAGGCGCGTTGGATATCAGCGCTCACAAGCTCAATAGCGGTTTGCTGTACGTGATCGTTGTCATCTACATGTTTGACCGCCAATTGGCCTTCGCTATTTAAACTCAGTAGCGCTGGTGAAAGGGTATGTACTCGGCGGGGGGGCAGCGTAATGGTTAGCTCCGCGCTGCCGCCTGCTAGGTGCTTGCCTTCGGGGTTATCCAGTATGGCTTCAATGTAAAAGCTGCGCGTGGCTTCTTCGGCGCGGCGGCTAATAAAGGTCAGCTCGCCTGCTAAGTGGTCGCCGTTTAACAGCCGGGCGGTTACCGGTAGGCCCACGCTTAACTCGCCCACCTGCTGCTGAGAAACCCAGGCGGCGCCTTTCAAACGGCGGTCATCAACCAACTGCCCCCATTCTTCGCCGGCCTGCAGCAGGTCGCCTAACTCCACCTGTACGCGGTTGAGTATGCCATCGAAAGGTGCGGTGGGGCGGCTGTCATCCAGCTGTTTCTGCAGTTGGGCTACGGAGGCGGCGCTGGCGCTGAGCGAACTCTGTAAGCGCAGTAGCTCGGGCTGCGAAATCAGCTGCCGTTGGCGCAGGTTACGTGCGCCGGCATACTCGGCTTCGGCGAGCGCTAGCTCGTCACGGGCCTGCTTTAGCTGCTCGGGCAGGGCGTTGTTATCCAGCACCAGCAGTGTCTCGCCGGCCATCACACGGCTGCCTTGTGTCACCGGCTTTTCAGCCACAAAGCCTGCTACATTGGCACGCAGCGTGGTTTCACGCTCAGCAGTGAGCTGGCCTTGAATGATCTGCTGGGGGATAAAAGAAATGCTTTGCTGTAAGGCAATTTCTACCCGTTGCCCTGCTTCACTGCGCGGGGAAGCATCCGGGGCATTAGCTTGAAAATACTGAAAGTTACCAAAAGCGAGCCATATCACTAGCGCCAGCACCAGCAGGCTAGCCAAGGCATAAGAAAAAGGGATTCTTCGCATGGGGCATCCATGTCCATAGTGATAGCAATATAGGAGAGCAAAAAGGGGAGCGTAAGCAGAATGTTACCACAGCGTAACATGGTCTTTTCAACGAGTGGCCGCGGGTGCAGTCAATGACGGCATAAATAGGTAGTAGCCGCATGTCTGATTGAGTTTTTCCCCGGCTGGGCATACCATCTTGGCGTCTTGAGTACTGTTAAGCCACTCCTCAGGCGAGAACCACCCCTAGGCGAACCAATCAAGGAGCAATGATGAAAGATCCAGTACGTATTGCGATTACCGGCGGCGCCGGTCAGATCAGCTACTCTCTTATTTTCCGCATCGCCGCTGGCGACATGCTGGGGCCGGATCAGCCTGTCATTCTCCAGCTTCTGGAAATTCCCCAGGCAATGGACGCCCTAAACGGCGTGGTCATGGAAGTTAACGACTGTGCCTTCCCGCTGGTACAAGACATCGTTGCCACCGACGACCCGAACGTTGCGTTCAAAGACGCCGACTTCGCTCTGCTGGTGGGCGCACGTCCGCGTGGCCCAGGCATGGAGCGTAAAGACCTGCTGGAAGCCAACGCAGCGATCTTCTCCGTTCAAGGTAAAGCGCTGAACGACCACGCCAGCCGTGACGTGAAAGTGCTGGTGGTCGGTAACCCAGCCAACACTAACGCGCTGATTGCTTCTTGCAACGCGCCGGACCTTGATGCTGGCCAGTTCACCGCCATGACGCGTCTGGACCACAACCGCGCCTTGACTCAGCTGGCACAGAAAACTGGCAAGCACGTCACTGACGTTGAAAACATGATCATCTGGGGCAACCACAGTGCCACCCAGTATCCGGATCTTGCCCAGTGCAAAGTTGACGGTAAAGCCGCGTTTGATCTGGTTGAGCGCGACTGGTACGAAAACGACTTTATCCCCACCGTGCAGCAGCGCGGCGCGGCAATCATCAAAGCACGTGGCGCTTCTTCTGCCGCCTCTGCTGCCTCTTCCGCCATCGACCATATGCACGACTGGGCGCTGGGTTCTAAAGGCATCGTCAGCATGGCGATCCCGTCTGATGGCAGCTACGGCATCGAAGAAGGCATCATCTACTCCTACCCAGTGCGTTGCCAGGGTGGCAAGTATGAAATCGTTCAAGGCTTTGAAATTGACGAATTCAGCCAAGAGAAGATGAAAGCCACCGAGAAAGAACTGCGCGAAGAGCGTGCAGCCGTTGAGCACCTGCTCGGCTAAACGCGCCCACCAGCGCCTTTATATAAGCGCTGGTTAACGCCAAACCCCGCAAGCGCGCTTGCGGGGTTTTTTGTTGAGACACCAACAGCCACGCTTGAATCATCGCGAGCTGAAGCTGCCTCTTACAAGATCACCGCGGCTATTTAGGCTTTAATCCCGCAAACTCATGATCCGCCAGTTGCGCTCTTCTGCTACCTGGCGCAGGGTGTCGTCGGGGTCGACGGCGACGGGGTGCTCGACTATTTCAAGCAGCGGCAAATCATTGTGCGAATCGCTGTAAAACCAGGCACCGTCCATGATCAGATCTTGGTCTTGCAGCCATTGCTCAAGGCGCGTCACTTTGCCTTCGCGGTAACTAAGCACGCCGGATACACGCCCGGTGTAATGGCCATCTTTTACTTCAGGATTCACGGCAATTAAGTTATCCACACCCAGTCGCTCGGCGATAGGCGCGGTAATGAAGCGGTTGGTAGCGGTAATAATCAGCAACGTATCGCCTCTAGTGCGGTGACGAGCCAACAGTTCTTCTGCTTTGGGTAAAATATTTGGCTCGATTTTGCTCGCCATAAATTGCTGGTGCCAGGCAGCAAGCTGTTCGGGGGAGTTGTCCGCTAATGGCTTGAGCGCCATTGCTAAAAAAGCGGCCATATCCAGGGTGCCTGCGTTGTAATCGGCCATGAAGCGCTCGTTGGCCTCCCGGTAAGCGATTGGATCAACTGCCCCCTGTTCGAGCAAAAACTCGCCCCAGGCATGATCGCTGTCGATGGATAGCAGCGTATTATCCAAATCGAAAATGGCCAGACTCACGGCGCTCCCCTTATGGTTACTTATGATTAATATGCGTGTGTGAAAACGTCAGTACAACAAAACGTCGGTACAACAAATAGCGGACGCGGATTATCGCAGAGTCGCTCAGCCTTTCCCACTAAAGCAAAGCACGCATTAAGCACTTAGCGTTATATTGTATTGATACGTTTGTCACCCTTGTGGAAAAATGGGCGTAACTGAAAATTTATAAGGTGATGTCCGTGATCGACGCTGACGGCTTTCGCCCCAATGTTGGCATTATCATTGCCAATAGCCAGGGGCAGCTGCTTTGGGCGCGTCGGGTAGGACAAAATGCGTGGCAATTTCCCCAGGGGGGCATCAATGCAAGCGAGACGCCACAACAAGCACTTTTTCGTGAGCTTTACGAAGAGATCGGCCTAACCGCCGACGATGTTGATATTGTTGCCTGCACCCGGGGCTGGCTGCGCTACCGTCTACCACGACGCATGATTCGCACACATTCGCGTCCGGTCTGTATAGGCCAGAAGCAGAAGTGGTTTTTACTTAAAATCCGTTGCCAGGAAAGCCGAATCTGCATGACAGCAACCCCGACCCCTGAATTTGACGGGTGGCGGTGGGTCAGCTATTGGTACCCGCTAGGGCAAGTCGTGCCTTTTAAGCGAGAGGTCTATCGCCGAGCGTTGCGGGAGTTATCTCCCCGCGTTCAGCGTCTGGCACAGGATGAAGAATAGAGAGACTGGTCGCTGCCCAAGGTAGGGCGGTGGAAGTTTGCCAGGAAATTCCTCAGCGAGGCAAATAACAGTGAAAGGTAAAACGTCCATGCTTGAGGTGCTGCGCCGGGTTATTCAGGAAGTGAATAGCGCGCGCAACCTCGACGCCGCGCTGTCCACGATGGTACGTCGAATTCGTAAGGCGATGCAGACCGATGTGTGCTCCTTCTACCTTTACGACAAAGAAGTTGAGTCACTGATATTAATGGAGACCATTGGCTTGCGCACTCAGGCGGTGGGGCGCGTGGTGCTGCCGTTAGGCGAAGGCTTGGTGGGGGTCGTGGCCAAACGCGGCGAGCCGTTAAATCTCGAAGACGCCCAGACCCACCCGCAATTCCGCTATTTTGAATCGACCGGTGAAGAGCGTTACTCCAGCTTCCTAGGCGTGCCGATTATTCACCAGCGGCACATGCTGGGCGTATTGGTCGTTCAGCAGGCCGAAAAGCGGCGCTACGATGATGAAGATGAAGCCTTCCTGGTCACTATGGCTGCCCAGCTGGCCGGCGTATTGGCGCACGCACTCGCCACGGGGAACCTAATGCGCCCGGCGCTTGCTGGTGGGCAGGCGGTGTTTAAAGGTGTAGCTGCTTCGCCAGGTATGGCGATGGGTGAAGCCGTAGTGATTACCCCGCCGGCTGATCTTAATAGCGTTCCCGATCTAATTCCAAGCGATCAAGATTATGAAGTCGCGCGCTTGAAAGAAGCGATTGGTAAAACCCGTGATGAAATCCGTGCAGCTGCTGAGCGTTTAGCAAGCCGGATTTCTGCGCAAGAGCTGGCGCTGTTTGATGTTTATCAACAGATGCTTGGCGAAGCGGCCCTTGCCGACGAAGTAGAAAAGCGTATTCGCGAAGGGCAGTGGGCTCCAGGGGCGCTGGCTGATGTGGTGCGCCGCCACGTTCAGTATTTAGAGCGGGTGGACGACAACTATTTGCGTGAGCGGGCGGCGGATATTCGCGATCTTGGTCGCCGCGTGCTGGCGCATCTGCAGGAAGACACGCCTTCTACACCGGAAACCTACCCCGATAACGCTATCTTGGTGGGCGATGAAATCAGCGTGGCCATGCTGGGTGAAGTGCCCCGCGACAAGCTCAAGGGGCTGGTCTCGGTGCGTGGCTCTAGCACCTCGCACGTGGCTATTGTGGCCCGTGCCATGGGTATTCCTACGGTGCTGGGCATGGTGGATTTACCGCTGCCGCGTTTAGGCGGCGCGCCGCTGGTGCTTGATGGTCATCGTGGCCGGCTGTTTGTGCGCCCTGCGCCTGAACTTACTGCGCGTTACGCCAGTTTAATTGCTGAAGAAGAAGCGCTTAGTGAGCTGTTAGAACACGAACAAGATCTGCCTAGCGCCACGCCAGATGGCTACACTATGCCGCTGATGGTAAACACCGGATTAGCGGTCGATGCTAGCGCACTGCTTAAAAGTCGCATTGGCGGGGTGGGCCTCTATCGTACCGAAGTGCCGTTCATGATTACTGAACGTTTCCCCGGTGAGAAAGAGCAAACCAAGCTCTATCGCGACCAGCTTGAAGGCTTTGCGCCGCTGCCGGTGGTGATGCGCACGCTGGATATCGGCGGCGACAAAGATCTTCCCTATTTCCCGATTGAAGAGGCCAACCCGTTTCTTGGCTGGCGCGGTATGCGTGTCACGCTGGATCACCCCGAAGTGCTAATGGTGCAGTTACGCGCCATGCTAAAAGCGTCTATCGATCTTGATAATCTTTACGTGCTCTTTCCGATGATCACCAATGTCGAAGAGGTCGATGAGGCGCTGCGCCTGTTGGATCGTGCGATTCTAGAGCTAGGCGAGGAGGGCATCACGGTTATCCGACCCAAGGTAGGGGTGATGATTGAAGTGCCGGCCACCATTTATCAAATGGATGCGCTGGCAAAGCGTGTCGATTTCTTTTCTGTCGGTAGTAACGATCTTACTCAGTATTTACTGGCGGTGGATCGTAACAATCCGCGCGTGTCGAGCCTTTACGATGCGCTGCACCCGGCACTACTCGGTGCCTTGCAGGAGCTTTCCCAAGACGCCAAGCGGCTCAATAAGCCCATTTCCCTTTGCGGGGAGTTAGCGGGCGACCCCGCCGGAGCGCTGCTGCTCATGGCCATGGGCTTTACTAGTCTTTCTATGAACGCGCCTAGCCTGCTTAAGGTGCGTGCGGCCATTCGCCGGGTGCCGTTTAGTGACGCTGAGCAGCTGCTAAAAGAAATTATGCAGTTAGACACGCCTGCCCAGGTTCATGAACATTTAGAAGGGCGTATGGATGAGTGGCAGCTGTCTCACCTGATGCCGCCTCGCGATTAGGCGACATCTCATCATGAATCGCTGGAGTCGTTGGAACCGTTAAAAAGTCTCAGGGTGGTTTCGCCCTGAAAACGCCCCTGCGCTCCAAAGCGTTGCTCGGTTATCTCGATATGCCCCTGGTGGTCTAACGTCAGCCACGAGGTGGCGCGCGTGCCGTAGCGCTCGCCAATAATAAAAGCCGCGGATAGCTGACGCTCTAACTCAATGCCAACGCCGGTATCGGGAAGTTCTTTGACCGACGCCTCTTGGGGGTTTTGCATGGCGCGCTGAACGGCGCTGGGCCATGCCGGAAGGGGAGCTTCGTTTAAAGCACCCTGTTTCGAAAGGCTGTGCTCAAGCGCATTGCGAACATGTAATAGCTTAGGCCAGGGGGAGTTAAGGTCGGCATTCGACAACCCATGCACCCCAGGGGGCACCTTGCAAAGCGTAAGCCGCTCTCGGCTACGGTGCAGGTGCCACAGCTGGTGTGGTGTCGCTACCAATAAGTTAAAGCCCGCGTAACTCAGCGCGTCACCTTGGTTTAACGCGGTTAGCCACCCTTCAATATCCTTACACTGCAGTGCGTTAGCCACCAGCTCACCTCGGCTAGGCGCGCTGGGCGGGGTTAACAGCTGGGGGTCGCGCACATTGGTTAAAACGGCCACTACGCCGCCCCGTTTGGCCGCTAACCACGAGCCACCGGCCTCCAGGTCACGCCCACCGGCAATGGCCGTGTTCTCTTGCCAATACCCTAGCGGGGCGGTAGGCCTAGCATGGAGCTCATCCCGGTTGCCCATAAGCCGTAAAGGGGTGGGCGTGCCGGGTTGCCAAGCGAACGTTATTAAACACATATCGCAAACTCGTCGATTAAAGAGGTATCCGCGTTCAACGGTAGAGCAGCATGACAGTCACGACGCCTAGACGTACACTGATGCCGTACAGCGGTCACGTTATCATAGGTCATCAGGCCACGAGGAAGGCGAGATCATGCAGCGCAATCAAAGTGAGCACTTTTGGAACGCCATTGTATGGCCTGTTCTGTGGCCACTGTTGCTAATGCAAGCAGCGTTAATCGTGTTATGCCTAATAGTAGGTGCCATGGTGTGGTGGGTGTCACCTAGTTATATATCATGGAGCACCACGCTTTGGTTAATGTTGGCATTGCTGGTCGGCAGTAGCTTGAATGTTAGTGCCTTTCTTATGCTCATAAAAACGCGCGCTCGACATGAAAACGAGCGCTTTATACAAGAACTCACCGAACTAGAACGTCATAGCCAGGCGCTATGCGCAACAGCCGTGCCTTCCCAGCCCGTGCTGCCTGGGGGGCGCGCGCTGAGTGCTGCTGATCAATCTTATCTGCCGCTTCAGCGGCTTGTCAGCGTGAATGAAGCATTAGGAAGTCTCCAACGTGCCATCCATTATTCGCAAGACGGTCGCGCCGCCTTCGATAATGCCCCGCATGAACACGCACAAACGCTGTTGGATGAGCTCCAGCATCAGCAGCACCAGCTCAAGCATTTAATGGCTGAGCGTGAAAGGACGCGGGAAGAGTCGCGTTTGAAATCTGGCTATTTAACGCTGTTGCAGCGTGAAACAGACAACCTGTTTGAATATTTAGATGCACTTGCCGAAAAAGACACTACCGAAGAGTGCCAGCAACATATACGTGATGGTCGTGAGCGGCTAGTGGATATTCGCGCACTGCTGGCCAACGTCGTGCAGCACGGCTCTGAAAGCAACGCGGAAAGGAGCGCTGAACAAAGTGCTGAAAGCCATTCTGAAAGCCGTTCTGAAAACAGCTTGGATCAAGGCAGCGCCCGCCAAGTTCAAAAAAGCGCTTCATCCCAGCGACATTTGCGTGTCTTAGTGGTTGACGATGGGCCCGTTAACTTAATGTTGGCGCGGCAAATGCTCGAAACGCAAGGGCTTCAGGTACAAGGAGCCAGCAGCGGCGAGCAGGCACTTGAGCGCCAGCAAAGCGCGACCTTTGATCTAGTGTTTATGGATATTTTTATGCCCATCTTGGACGGCCTTGAAACCTCGCGCCAGTGGCGGGAATACGAGCGCACTCAGGGAGATCACCGAAGCGTACTGGTCGCACTTACCGCCAATGCCGACGATGCGAGGCGGGAAGCCTGTTTGGCCGCCGGCATGAATGATTTACTAGCAAAACCGTACCAGCCGGAAACGCTGCTCAACATGATTGCTTATTGGTTTCCAGCGACGGTTAAAATAGCGTCGCCCGCGCAATAACAAAGGATAGCCTTTAAAAAGTAGCTTTCTCGCTGGGCATAATGACTAGGGTGTGTGCATCATTATTTCAATGACGTACTTATTTCCATAGCGTACTTATTCCCATAGCGTACTTCCATGATTTCTTTAGTCACATTAGAGAGTGTTAATGATTAATTATCCAACGATTGACCCAGTGGCTATCTCCTTAGGCCCGCTGCAAGTTCATTGGTATGGCCTGATGTATGTGGTGGGCTTTGTCGCGGCGTGGTGGCTGGGGTGTCGGCGCGCACCGCGCATCGGCCTCACTAAAGACGATATCGGCGATCTATTGTTCTACTGTGCCATTGGGGTGGTCGCCGGTGGGCGTTTGGGCTATGCGCTTTTTTACGGGTTGGAACAGTGGGCAGCCGATCCACTCTGGGTATTCCGCGTGTGGGATGGCGGTATGAGTTTTCACGGCGGGCTGCTCGGGGTATTGCTCGCCGCTTGGATATTCGCCCGGCGCAAGCAGCTGGCCTTTTTAACGCTCACCGATTTTATCGCGCCTTTAGTGCCGATTGGCCTAGGTGCCGGGCGCATCGGTAACTTTATTAATCATGAGTTACCGGGCCGTGTTACCTCGCTGCCATGGGGTATGCCGTTCCCTGGTATGGGGCCTGAGCCGCGTCACCCCTCAGCGCTTTATGAGGCTTTGTTGGAAGGCGCGGTGCTGTTTGTCATTCTATGGTGGGTCTCTGCTAAACCGACATCGCGTGGCTTTTTATCAGGGCTGTTTTTACTCGGCTACGGCGTGTTCCGCTTCATGGTCGAATTTGTCCGCCTGCCCGATGCCCACATCGGCTTCATCGCCTTCGGCTGGGTCACTATGGGTATGCTGCTGACGCTGCCAATGATGGCGTTAGGTCTCTTCATCATCGCCTGGTCACGCTCACAGCCGGTGGATGTGAAAATGCAAAACTCAAAAGGGTAAATGCTCTGTTTGGTGGGTAAATGCTCTGTTTGATAGGGATAAAAAAGGGGCAATCTTCGCATTGCCCCTTTGTACCCCACCGCCTAGAATAAACCGCTACATCGCCTTTCAATTTGGAAATTCTGTGACTGTACCAACGCCCGCGCTTGAGCAACCCTATTTAGATTTGATGCAAACTGTATTGGAGCACGGCGTTGACCGTCACGACCGAACAGGCGTGGGTACGCGCAGTGTATTCGGCCATCAAATGCGCTTTGATTTGTCGCGTGGTTTTCCGCTACTTACCACCAAAAAGTTGCACTTGCGCTCGATTATTCACGAACTTTTGTGGTTTCTGAAAGGCGATACCAATATTGCCTACCTGAAAGAGAACGGGGTGCGGATTTGGGACGAGTGGGCGGATGAAAACGGCGATCTTGGCCCCGTTTACGGCTATCAGTGGCGCAGCTGGCCCGCCCCCAAAGGCGGCAGCGTTGACCAAATTGCCAAAGTGCTTGAACAAATTCGCACCTCGCCGCAGTCTCGCCGCCTGATTGTTTCCGCCTGGAACCCGGCGCAGGTTGATGAAATGCAGCTGCCGCCGTGCCACTGCCTGTTCCAGTTCTATGTGGCGAATGGCAAACTCTCGTGCCAGCTCTACCAGCGCAGCGCTGACATTTTCCTCGGTGTGCCGTTCAATATCGCCAGCTATGCGTTACTGTTGACTATGGTCGCGCAAGTGACCGGCCTGCAGCCGGGTGAACTTATTCACACCCTGGGCGATGCGCACCTGTACAGTAATCACCTTGAGCAGGCCAAAGAACAGCTGACGCGAACGCCTAAAGCAGCGCCTACGCTAGTGCTTAATCCAGCGGTTAATGACCTATTCGCCTTCCGTTTTGAAGATATTTACATTGATGCTTATGAGGCACATCCGCACATTAAAGCCGAGGTGGCGGTATGAGCCAGAAAAATGCTACGGACCAGCAAAGCGCTATGAACCAGCAAAGCAGTGAATTTGACTCGTTAGTACCAGTGGCGATGATTGTCGCTATGGCTAAAAATCGCGTCATCGGCGTGGAAGGCAAGCTGCCCTGGTACTTGCCCGAAGATCTAAAGTTCTTCAAGCGCATCACCCAGGCAAAACCGCTGGTGATGGGCCGTAAAACCTTTACGTCGATTGGCAAAGCATTGCCAAATCGGCTGAATGTCGTGGTTACTCGCAATGCAGCATTTTCCCATGACGGGGTGCGTGTGTGCCACGACCTGCCTGCAGCGCTAGCGTTAGCCGACCAGCAGGCCACCATCGAAGCCGCCGAAGAGATCATGGTGATGGGGGGCGGGGAAATCTACCGCCAGGCGCTACCCTTTGCCCAGCGGCTTTACATAACGGAAGTCGACATAGAAGTAAAAGGCGACGCAACGTTTCCTGACTTCGACCCCAGCGGATGGCAAGAAGTGCAGCGCGTAGCGGGGCAGCCAGCAGAAGGGCAGCCGCGCTATGACTTCGTGGTCTACGAGCGTATCGCTGACTGAAAAGGTCAAAGGAGAAGGCTATGGCCGCCAGCTTAATGAAGATATTAGATGATTTGGAAACGCGCCTTGAACGCACTCAAGCTGAGCTAGAAGCTCTGCGCGAAGAGAATCAGCGGCTAAAGCAGCAGTTAGCCTTGCAAGACGCTCAGGCGAAAAGCGTGCCAAGCTCAAAAACCGCGACCACGAGTGAGATGCACAGCCTAGAAGCTCCAGAACAAAGCGCACCATCGGAACAAAACGCACCAGAAGAGCAAGCATCACCAGAACCCGCTGGCTCACCGCCCGTCGCTGAACCGTTAGTTGCTGAACCGTTAGTTGCTGAAGCTGTTTCTGAAACTGCTCCTGCAACAGGCCCGGCACCTTCGCCCCACGCGCTGCTAAATCAATGGTACGAGCGTTACCCCAAAGCGTTCTTCAAAGGGCACACCAAACCGTTAAAAGTAGGCATTCACCAGGAGCTTGCTGAGCGCGAAGAATGGCCCAACAAGCTGATTCGCCGTGCCTTAGCCAACTATGTGAACCTTCCTCGCTATATAAAAGCCGTGCGAGAGGGAGCAGAGCGAGTCGATTTAGATGGCCAGCCTGCGGGCAAGGTCGATAAACAAGCCGCGCTTCATGCAGCAGAAAAACGTGGCGATAAAAAAAGCAACGAACAGACTAAAAAAGCGCCACCCAAACCAACGCCTGTCGCCCCAAAGCCGCGCCAAGTGGCAGTAAAGCAAGCGGGGAATGAAAAAAGTGAGTCACATAAACCGCTTAGCATGGAAGACAAGTTGCTGGACCTGCAGCAAAAATTCAAAGCGCGCTGAGACCCGCTCAACATGCAGGGGTTCCATAAAAAAACATAAATAGTAAAAGAACAGTGTTTTTTTCTATTGCGTTCCCTGGAATCCCAGTATAGAGTTTGCCCTGCGAGCATTGGAATATAACAAGGCTTAGTTGAGGTCAGGCCGCATACCACCGGGAAAAACCGGCGGATGGGAAAAGAGCATGGCCCGCAAGCCACCTGCCGATTTATTAAGAATCGAGCAGTAACGATCGAAACAGTATCTGAGTTAAGGAACTTACATCATGAAAAAGACACTTTTAGCGACTGCTATCGTTGGTGCCCTGGGTGCCTCTGCTGCAGCACAAGCGGCAACCGTTTATGACCAAGACGGCACCAAACTCGACGTCTACGGCCGTATCGCCATGGGTATCGAAGGCGGCGGCGCTGAATACGACGACGGTGTGAAAATCGACAACGGTGAAGAGTTTGTAGATTTTGGCTCTCGTTTAGGCCTGCGTTTGAGCCACGAAGTAACTCGCGACCTGACTGCCTTTGGTCGTGCTGAATGGCGTTTCAATGCCGATGAGCGTAACAGCGATGGTTTTGATGACGTGCGTAATACCTATTTGGGTTTGAAGAGTGACCGGTTTGGTACCTTCCAAGCGGGTAACTTTGATTCCTTCTATCTGCAGTTTGTCAGCGATCCGTTCGATGTCTACGTTGAAGATGGCCTAGAATTCTCTGATGGTAGTAAGCAGTCACGCGGTGACTCTATTGGTTACTACACGCCTGACCTGAACGGCTTCACTGTGTTCCTGCAGGCTAAGCACTACAGCTCGCGCGGTGACGCAAAATCAGCAGATACTGATACTGATGTCGCTGCACAAGGTGGTGTACGTTACGCCAAAGGCCCGCTTACTGTCGCTCTTGGTTTTGTAGACGACGTTCGTCATGAAAATGACGGCTCTGAACCTGACGGCGGCAACGACGAAATGTTGTACGGCCTGATCGGTTCTTACGACATCACCGATCAGTTCTCTGCACGTCTGGGTTATGAAACTCGTGAAGACAACAACACCTATGGTGGTGGTTTCGATAAAGTTGGCCTAGGTGCTACCTTTACCACTGGCCCTTGGGCGTTCACTGGCGACATTTACGAAATCGACAATGACAACAGCGAAGACCGCACTGCTTGGGCGTTGGGCTCTTACTACAACGTTTCCAGCAACTTCGACGTGTTCCTTGAGCTATACCAAGCCGACCAGCCTGACATCAATGTTGGTGGTCTCACAGATGTAGATATTGCTGATGGCGACGATGTTTACTTCGCCACAGGCGCTCGTTACCACTTCTAAGCTTGGTGTAAACACCACGCTTTTAAGGTAACTGCCTAGCAGAACCAATAGAACCGACCTCGAAAGGGGTCGGTTTTTTATTGGGTGATGAAGGCTGTGTTTACGTAAAGGAGTTCACGAATGGAATCCATCTTAAAAGCATTTTATGAGCAACAACCGGATGCCAGCGTTGCTAAAGAGCGAGTATCTTTTGGTACTTCCGGCCACCGCGGCCGCTCTAGCGAGCGCACATTTAATGCTGCGCACATTTATGCCATCACTCAGGCGGTGGTCGATTACCGGCAAAAAGCAGGCTATCAAGGGCCGTTATTTTTAGGCTTTGATACCCATGCGCTTTCTAAGCCAGCCTGGGAGTGTGCGCTTCAGGTGTTGGCGGCCAATAAGGTGCCGGTATTTGTAGAGAAAGGCCATGGGTATACCGCCACGCCACTGGTTAGCCGCGCCATTTTGCAGCACAACCGTCCTTATAATCAGGCAGCGCCTGATGTGGCGCTGACCGATGGCTTAATTATTACGCCTTCGCATAACCCGCCGGAAGATGGCGGTATCAAATACAACCCACACCACGGCGGCCCAGCAGATACCGATGCGACAGGGTGGATTGAACAGCGCGCTAACGCCTACCTGCTGGATGAGCTAGAAGATATACCCACCGTGCCGGTTGACGAGGCGATTGCTCATGCCCAAGTGTATGATTTCACGGCGCACTACGTTGCTCAGTTGGGAAGCGTTATCGATATAGCGGCCATTCAGAACGCGAACTTGACTTTAGGTGCCGACCCCATGGGTGGTACGGCATTACCGGTTTGGCAGGCCATAGCGGCCCATTACCGCTTGAATATTGAAGTGGTCAATACCCGCATTGATCCAGAGTTTGCCTTTATGCCGCCAGATCATGACGGCAAAATTCGCATGGATTGCTCAAGCGCTGCTGCCATGGCGAATTTGCTCAAGAGTAAAGACCGTTTTGACATTGCTTTTGGCAATGACCCTGATGCGGACCGCCACGGCATAGTCGATGGCAATGGTTTGATGAACCCGAACCACTTTTTGGCCGTGTGTATTGATTATCTTATTACTCACCGCCCAGAGTGGCCTGCAACGTTAAAAATTGGCAAGACGCTGGTGTCATCGTCAATGATTGATCGTGTCGTGGCATACCACGGGCGCGAGCTCTATGAAGTGCCGGTAGGCTTTAAATGGTTTGTAGAAGGTTTGCATGAAGGCTGGCTTGCCTTTGGTGGTGAAGAAAGTGCTGGCGCCAGTTTACTGACTCAACAAGGTAACGCCTGGACCACCGATAAAGATGGCATTGTGCTGTGTTTGTTAGCAGCGGAGATCATGTCGGTTACCGGAAAAACGCCAAGCGAATATTACCGCACGCTCACAGAGCGCTTTGGCGAGCCATGTTATAAGCGTGTTGATACCGCCTGCTCAGCTGCAGAAAAAGCAGCGTTTAAACACCTTAGCGCTGAGAAGGTGACCGAAAAAACACTGGCAGGCGATGCTATTACCGCTGTGCTGGTAGCCGCACCGGGCAATGGTGCTGCTATTGGCGGCATTAAAGTGACCAGCGAAAACGGCTGGTTTGCCGCACGTCCCAGCGGCACGGAATCGCTTTACAAGGTATATGCCGAAAGCTTTAAAGGCCCGCAGCATTTGGATGAGTTGATCGACAATGCCATGGTGCTGTTAAGCGGCGTGTTGAAGTAGCAAAGCAGAGGGTTCATGTTGAGTGCTAACCTGTTGCCTACCTTTGTTGATGTATATCAATGTTTGTAATGTATATGTTGGGTTAACTAACTGGTTAATTGATTGGTATGATGGCTTAGGTAATACTGGCTCGCTTTACAATACTCATCGGATGTTAATGAACATTAAGGTTGCCAAGTGCATTTGGCGTCTTCGCTAAAGCAAACACTTCTACCCCGCTCATTAAGAGGCCGGCTACTGCTGGGGCTGGCGCTTACCTGGCTGTTGATAGTGACCCTGGCCTTAGGGATGTCATGGCAGTTAGGTAAAACAATGGTGCACAACACCAATATGGCGCACCTGAACTACGAAGTAACCCTGCTAGCCGATGAGGTTACCCAACAGGTAGAAGCCCGCTTTCAGGCGCTTGAACGTATTAGAGCCTCAATTGGTGACAATAATGACGCCGAGTGGTTGCATGCACAGCTGCGCAATAACGATGCGTTAATGTCGTGGTTTGAAGGCATTGTCGTCGCCAATGACAGCGGCCGAGTGCTTGCAGACTGGCCGGTGGTTAACGGCCGCATGGGGCTTGAGACGGCCGAGCTTGAGTATTATCAAATGTTGCGTGGTGCTCGCCAGCCCTATGTTAGTGAGCCTTTTGTAGGGCGGGCTAGCAGCATCCCCATGGTGCTGGTCAGCGTTCCTCGCATTAACGAACAAGGCGAGTTTGCGGGCTTTGTCGGCGGCATTGTCAGCCTAGATACGGGCGGTTTGTTTAACCGGTTATCGAAAGTGCGCTTGGGTGAGAAAGGTTTTGCAAATGTGGTGACCGCATCTGGGAAGGTTTTATATCATCCAAATAGATCCATGATAAATAAGGATATTACCAGCGAGCCATTTAATCCTTTGCTGGATTTGGCGCTAGATGGCTGGCAGGGCGATGGTGTGAGCGGCGCTTGGGGTGGCCAAAAAGCGCTGCAATCCTACGCGCAGGTATGGCCCGCAGGCTGGGTAATTGGCCTCTATTTGCCTATTGATCAAGCGCAGCTGCCGTTAACCAGCCTTATCCAAAAGCTATGGTGGTTATGGGTCACGCTGGCTCTACTGATGCTGCCCTTGCTGTGGTGGATGCTAGGCCGTGAACTCTCACCGCTTAAAGATTTAGAAGCACAAATTGGTGAAGTGGGGCTTGGTCACCGCGAAAAAGTCAGCTTAGCGACCACGATGCAAGAACTACAGAAAGCGGCTGCTACTTTTAACCGCGTGGAAGACGAGCGGCAGCAGCTGCTTGGCAACCTGCAAGAACGCGAAGCGTTCCTAGACTCGGTACTCAATGCTGCACCTCAAGGTATGTTCGTCGCCAATATGAACGGCGACATCACCTATATGAATCCCGCCCTGCTAGACATGTTGGGAATATCTGAAGAAATACCCATGCGTGTTTGGCTAAAGCAGATCCACGTGGATGACCGTCATGGTGCCCAAGATATGTGGCTGCACAGTTTGCGCACTGGCAGTGAATTTGTGCGTCAGCTGCGGTTCTTGCGCAGTGATGAGGAACTGCTGTGGTTGGATGTGCATGCCCGCATCGTCACGCTTTCCCAAGATGGGCATACGCTGGGTTTAGTAGGCGTTGTCAAAGACATTACCGAACGCCGGCAGCAAGAAGCGCTACAACGCTGGGAAGCAGAGCACGACCCGCTAACGGGGTTGTTAAATAGGCGTGGTTTTGAACGGCGCCTTGAAGAAGCCTTCGCTGACTTCCAGAAAACCAGCACGCCTTCAGCGCTTTTGCTATTCGATTTGGATCACTTTAAGCCTATTAATGATGAAGGCGGCCATGCGCTAGGCGATGAAATGTTGCGGCGTATTGCCCAAGTGGTGGCCTGGGAAGTACGCCGGAGTGATCATGTTGCCCGGCAGGGGGGCGACGAATTTGGGGTGCTTTTGCCAAGCTGTACCTTGTCGCAGGCGCTGAAAATTGCCGAATCATTGCGCCAAGCGGTGAGTGAAATTTCAGTTATCCACGAGGGTAAAGAATACATGGTCACGCTCAGTATTGGCGTCACTGCATTTGATGAACGTGATACTCACGTTGACGATGTGTTGGCCCGCGCAGATGCTGGCAGTTACGAAGCAAAGAGCCAGGGGCGTGATGGGGTTGTGCTAAATATGCCCAGTGAAAAAGATGATGCGATGGCACTCTTTGATTCTTGACATCCTCCCCACCCATCAGCGCTGTCGCGTTTCTGGATGAGGATTCCCAGGTTGTTGCCTTACTGGTTCCTGCTTCTACGACAATTGCCCGAGGGAATGGCTTGGTTATCGCCGTAAAGTCCCGTTGGG
>NZ_LGEN01000036.1 GCF_001507855.1 Halomonas sp. 54_146 | reverse complement strand
TCGTGAACAACGTCCAGTTCAAGGACGGCGAACCCTTGACCGATCAGTCAGACAGGACTGCCGCCTGACCGGCCATACACAGAATTTGACAATAACTCGAGGAAAGGTCGGTTAAATCATGTTCAATAAGGTGGAAGTTAGGGTGATCTTGAATACCTAACTCTTCAATACGCCAGAAATTGACTGAGCTGGTACGACGGAAGGCACCATAAACGGTGTAGCCTTTTTCTAATAAAAGCTCTGAAAGGTAAGCGCCGTCTTGGCCCGTGATGCCTGTGATAATTGCGGTTTTCATGTGATCTCTTACACTAAATTAAGTGCTTAATATTTGGTTTGAAGTGAATGTTGTTGCTTTTACACCAAGTTTTCCAGCTAGTTACCTCGCTCCACTCAGTCAAAAACACAAAATCCAGACCCGCAGCGCTGGCAGCTTGGTAGTCATATTTGCTATCGCCCAGAAACAACGCCGGTTGGGCGATATTGCTGTTGGCTAACTCCCGCGCTAGGATCTCGTCTTTCGTATCCGGGCTGCCGAAAATTCCACCGTCAAACCACGTTGCGATGCCTCGCTGGGCAAACACATCGCGCAGTTCGACCTGGTCACCACCTGAAACAATCAGCCAACGGGCATCGGGGGTTTGCTGGCGCAGCAATTCCAACCCTGGGGCCACGTCACAGCTCAGCAGGCCCCTATATACATGGCTGGCATAGGCTTGTAACAGCTCATCCAGGCTGAGGCTTTTTCGATTTGTTGCGTGTGTTAATGCAATATGCTCTAAGAAATAGGCGAACTTCTTGTAGCGTGATATCCCTCCATTAGCGATGTGGTAATCGACCATAGCCTGTGCTGCAGCTTTACCAAAAGGCAGAGTGGCTTGGTAGAAGGCTTCGGTCTTAACCGTGTTGGAGTCGAGTACGACTCCGTCGCAATCAAAGATAAGCGTTCCGTAATTTTCCGCGTAAAAAACAGGCATTATTTAATCTCTAACCACGCTTTGGCACATGCCATGTCAAGCGGATCATCAATGTCGACAGAGCTTCGCTTGTCCATTACGTACTTGAAAGGGTTAGTGCCATGGAAGTACTTCCATTCGATCATTTTCTTTCGTGGAGCAATCAAAATCCCATCAGTCACTCTATATAAAGGCGGAAGCTCTTGAGAAGGCACATGTTTTACACCAAGCTCATAGTTAAG
Source organism: Halomonas sp. 54_146 (assembly GCF_001507855.1). GTDB lineage: Bacteria > Pseudomonadota > Gammaproteobacteria > Pseudomonadales > Halomonadaceae > Vreelandella. Next base: position 38,578 of record NZ_LGEN01000036.1, on the reverse strand, counting down.
CGGTCCTTCGTCTGTCCACATATAGCGACGAAACTCTTCCACCGACATCAGTGAGTCATAGCCTTCATTCAGCTTTTTTTCGTATGTATTAATCGCATCATTGTAATGATGTGGCTCAACGAGAGGTGAAGTACAAGTCGCCCACATAACATGTTCGCCTTCCACGTTGCTACAGATATGCGCTACCACCTCACCAAATGGCTGAGTTTTTTCATCACAATACTCATCAGCACGTTTGTGGGTTTCAGCCCCTTTTGCCGCTGCCATACTCAACATTTCATCACAATCGGAACTGACAACAATCCTGGTGATTTTATCAACCTTTTGAAGCTGGTCGATTTTGTATTCCAATAGCGTTGAACCAGCAAAGGGGGCAATATTCTTGCCTTTAAGACGACGACTACCTTTACGAACAGGAATAACCGCTGTGTACATACCGCACCTCAAATATCTAGATTCTTAATGGCTTCAAGAAAGATGTTTACGTCTACTGAGTAAGCAATATAAGAAAAGCCTTCGGCTCTTAGCAGCTTTGCGTTCTCTGGCGTATCACAGAAGGCACCAAGCAGCACTCCTTTAGCTTTTGATTTTGCGGCTATCTCACGCATCAATGCAATCACCTCAGGCGCGTCTACTTCCCCTGGCTTGCCTACAGACTGTGAAAGGTCATAAGGCCCAACGAAAAGAACATCAAACCCCGGAACATCAAGGATTTGATCAAGATTTTTCACCCCTTCTAACCCTTCTACCTGCAAGATGACAACCGCCTGATTTGCTTGCTGGAAGTATTGCGCCTTTTCTTGATCGCCAAACTGGGCCGCACGCACAAAGCGGCAAACACCACGCTGGCCATGCGGATGAAAACGCGCTGCATTCACCGCTTCACGCGCCTGCTCCGCACTATTGATATTGGGCACCTGCACACCTGCGGCTCCAGTATCTAAAGCGCAACCAATCGCATGGGGTTCAACACCTTTAACCCGAATAATGGCTTGCATGGGGGTCAGGCGTGCGGCTCTAACATGATGGTGAAGCGTTTCAAGGCTGGCGGGGCCATGCTCGGTGTCGAGAATAATAAAATCCAGCCCTGCTAGGCCAGCCGCCTCTACAAATGCGCTATCAAGCGTTTTGCTGAAAATTCCGGTAGCAATGCCACTTTGCATTTTAGTAATCAATGACATACGTTTACTCCAAACATAAGTAATGGCAGCCGCTAAAGGGTTTTACAATCCATAAACGCTGCTGGTATCGATACGGTAGCGTGTGGGTGTCACTGCAATAACAGGAATCCCATTTTCTGCCCGTAAATAGTGAGCAATTAATTTATCCATTTCGATATTGCGCGGATCATCCGCACCGTAACCATCAAATCCAGCCATCAGCACTCGATTTGCCTGCCCACTGGTAGCCACTGCCAAGGCATAAGCAACCACCAGCGAGGTAGGTGCTGTACAGTAGGTCTCGGAAAACTCGAAGCTATCCGCCTGCACATTAAGGCCAAAATCCAGCACCTCCTTGCCCGCCAGCGAGTCACGCACATCCGCCGGCAGCATCGAGTAGGGTGTGATCAGTGGCTGAGGCAGTTTTGTGTGCGCCTCGCAGTCCGCCAGCAGGCGCACCGGGTGACAGGCCACCCGCAGGTCAATCAGCTCGGCATCAATCGCACTCTGAGTGTTGAGGGCCAGTACCAACGGCTGGTGGTCGCGGATATAGCGCTCCAGGGCCCTACGGTGGCGGGCCACGCCCGGCCCAGTTCCCAGCAGCAGCACTTCGCGCCCGGCAAAGCGCTCCTTGGGTGACCACTGCCCCTTGGGCTCGCCGCGATAGAAGTGGCGCGCCGCATCCAGGGTATTGAGGCTAAACTTCTTGCCGCCCTCCACCCGCAAGTGCTCTATCACTGCCAGCACATCCTCCTCGCTGTAGCGGGAATCGCTGAGCATCTCTTGAATATAGGTGGGGTGAATGCCGTACTTGCCGGCCAGGTAGTAGTAGGGATTGGTGCCCCAGCCATAGTGAGCCTGCATGGGCTTAAAGTGCTCACGCAGCAGCACCATCAGTGGCACCATATTGGCGGGCTTGCCACGCCGCTCGGCAATCTCGATTGCCAGCTCCTCTGTACGGGCATTGCCCGGCCCGCGGCCCATGCCAGTGACGGTGGAATCTACCCAGGTTACGCCCTCATCTAGCGCGCGCAAGGTATTGGAGAGCGCCAGACCCAGGTTGTCATGAGTGTGGATGCCCATGGGACCCTTCCACTCGCTGCGGAACCACTGGATGATCTGCGCGGCCTGATCCGGACTCATGCTGCCCATGCTGTCGGCAAAATATAGCGCATCCATCGGGTAGGCCTTGGCCAAGCAGGCGAGAGCCTTCACTTCTTCCTCAGTGCGGTCTGCCACCTGCATCAGGTTGAAGCCGACCTGATAGCCATGCTCCTTTAGCCAGGTGACCGCCGGCAGCGCCTTCTCGAACTCATGCACGTGGCAGGCGATACGCACCAGTTCCACCGGCGAATTTGCTGCCACGTTGGGGAACAGCCGCTCCAACGCCTCCTGCTGTGGCTCCTCCCCCACCAGCTCGTTGCCGTTGACCATCACGCCAATCGTCAACCCAGCGGGAATGTTCAGGCTGCGGATAAACTCATCGGTAGTAAACGCACAAGGGCCTTGGAAGCCTTGGTTCTTCAGGGTGCGGAAGCCCAGCTCCACCACGTCGACCCCAGCGGCCTGCATGGCGTCGAGGTATTGGTGGATTAAGTCAGTGGAGAAGTCCCAGGCGTTGTAGTAGCCGCCGTCGCGGAGTGTGCAGTCTAATAAAATCATTAACTTCTCCTGCTATAATTAATTTTTCATTCATTTTCTTATGATTGAAATAATAATGCATCTCAATCATCGTTAATTTTTATTAATTATCAAAGCTTATGGCTGAAATAAATTTACCTTTTTCTAATAATTTTTTTTCTATAAATCTTTCTTTTAATATATAACTACAAGATAGTAGTTGTTGTTCGTAGTTTATTTTAAATGTTTGGCTTCCAGGAAGGCCTTTGAAAAAATCATCAAACGATTTTGCACCTATCACTATTTTTTTAATAGAATCTTTGTTGTTTTTTAGTAAAGATATTATAGACGGTAAAGAGCTGTCTAATGTAAAGAAGCTTTCTATTTTTAAAATATCTAGGCCTATTAACTCTTCTACTGGTATTTTTGAAAGATTTTTATGGAGTCCATGATCCTCGAAATATTGTTCTAGATTGCAATAGTTTATTTTGTTTTTTTGTAAAAGTTCTTCAAGTTTCTCCATGACTTTTGGAGATTCAAGTGGATGGCTTTTTATTACAAGCAAGTTGTTTGTTGGGTTTTCTGTTTTGATCGTTTCAAACCAACATTTTGCAATATCGTTAGGATCGAATGAGTATCCGTTTTCTCCCCAATATCTAGAGCAGAAAAGAGAGATTTTATCATTTCTCATTATGCTCTTTGAAGGAATGTTGGTTATCATTCTTCTTTTTTTAATGACTTTATTTAATCCGTCTATATAGTTTTGTATAGTAGATGTTTCGATGTTCTCTTTTTTAAATCCTTTTGAAGTCAAATAATGATGTACACAAAAAGTATGGATTTTATTTATATTTAAGGATTCAGCTTTTTTTATTTCCTGATGGTGGTTTCTTAGGGCGTCAGAATAAGATATTTTTTCCGGGAAATTATAGAAACATTTTTTTATGTAAGTTTCTGCCCTATGGTCAGCACCCGCACAATGGTAGTAAAGCTTGTCAAATAATAGTGTTTCTGATCCTACTATGCTATCAAAGCTTGCTATTCCAAGGATATTGAATTCATCTCTTTCAGTGTCTAGTTTTAAGTCGGCTGTGCCAGGTTTAACTAAGATGCTAAAAATATCTTGCTCTTTTAAATTTTTCGCAATTGCTAGGGCAGCTACTAAGAAGCCATTGTGATGGAAATCTATCAGAGCAATTTTTTTCCCATTTTCAATTTTTTCTATGTCTTCTTTTGAAAAGTTAATCCCAAAGCAAGCTAATGATAATATTTTTTTTTCAGCGGCTTCATTATTGCTTTTTAGATAGCTTATTAGTTTTATTTTGATAGTATGGTTAGAATAAAATTCTTTGCTAATTTTTTTAAAGCTATCTAAAGATAAGTTTAATTTTCCTTGAGATAGATATATTTCTCCAAATAAGTAATTCTTAACATTGTCGCTATCAATACAATTTATTTCATTAATTAGCTGAAATCTCTCAATGTGTTTTAAAAAACCTCTTTTTTCGATCAATAGCTTAGGGTTGGCGGTGATTTTTTTCTTAAGCTCATCTGAATTTATAAAAGCATTAAATGACTTTTCTATATTTTTGTGTTTTTTGTAACTTTCTATGTGCCAAGCTAATTCTTCATTTTGAGGGGGGGTTTTTCTTCCTAAAATTATATAATAAAAAATTTCAAGTGTTTTTTCAATATTCATTTTTTGGGTCTCTTGGTTTTTTGCTTGGGGTTGCATATTTAAATCAATATGATTGTTTTTTAAGCAATAATTTTATGTATTTTTTTGCGGTGCTATTCCAGCTTTTATAAGGCATCCCTTTTGATGGTTTTATGTTTTTATCTTTATAATCCGACAGCCATCTTATAAGTTTATTAGATGTCTCTAGTGGTGATTGCTCGTTAAAATACTCTGCATAATCACCAGCTACCTCCCTGAATACTGGAATATCTCTCGCCAAAATAGGAATTCCATGTTGAGCGGCTTCAATAAGGGGCAGGCCGAAGCCTTCTCCCTCAGAAGCAGCAATCAGACAGGTCGAGTCTGCATATACTCGCTCCAAATATTCATCGCTAATACCTTGGAGCCAGAATAGCCGCTGGTGTTTCTCTTTATGCTGGTCTAGTCGCTCGGCTAGCTCTTCTATGTTCCAGCCACGTTTGCCCACTATAACAAGATTAATGTCGTGATCATGCTGCCAGAGTAGTTCGAAGGCATCTAGCACTTGGGTAACTCCCTTGCGGGGCTCCACGGTTCCAACCATCAGAAAGCTGGGCTTGCTGCGAATCGTGGTTAACATCTCCTCAGCATCATCTGGTAACCCCATAGTGGGCACCGATTGGCGAATATCGGCACCATTATGAGCGACGCCTATCTGATAGGGACGGTGCCGCTGAACGTTGCGCGACGCCATCCACTTACTTAGCTCATCGGCGGTCGTCTGGGAGACACAGATTGCTCCGTCAAAACGGGTAATGCAGTTCAACCAATTCTCGAAGGCCTGCTCTTCTTGTGGTGGAAACCAGTGGGGGTGAGTAATAGGTAACAAATCATGCACCACGAACACTACCTGGACCCCTCTGTCACGCAGACTTTCTAGATAGCTGCATTGAGCTTGGATGCCAGCGGCATATAGATCTAATCCTAAAAATATATCGCCATTGTGGGCCTCGACTGGTTCGTCTGTGAGCACTTTGTTGTGGCTGCCCATAAATTTCTGGGTAAATTCCCTAGCATAGAAATAACCTTGCATGCCCGGGTTGGTATAAATGGGTTCGATACGAATCCCTGGCAGATCGGCTTCCAGCAGCTGACTAAGAATACTGCGCACTACACGTTGCACACCGGTGCGAAGGTCTTCCTGAGCGACAATCGAGACATCCACTAACAATTGGCGTTGCGGTGGGCACACCGGCAGAGTAGTGCCAATACTCGCTGCCAATTGTTCATTTAATGCTTTCGTAGGTAAGCCATCCACGATTGATTTGATGACTTCGAGGCGCTGCCGTGTTGGCTTGGTATAGGCTTTTTCAATGGCTTCATAATAACGCTGTCCGCAGAAGGCGGGTGCGTAATGCCGCTGAATTTGCATGCGGGCTTGCTCACCAAGCACCCTACGTTTCTCAGCATCGGCCCAGAGTGTGTCCAGTGCTTCTACTAGTGCTTCATCTTCGAAGCGGTCCTCAAGCTTCCATACCCCTTGATCGGACACTTCGGCGAAGCTGCCGTGAGCATTGCATACAGTCGCAACCCCGTGAGCCATACAATCCAGGACGGTCTTGGAGGTTTCGCCACGTGAATTAGTACGCAACTGCACCGCCACATCAGCGGCTATCAAGTAATCTCGAAAGGTATCGCTTCCTGTCCAGCCAGTGAAACTTATTTGGTTGCTATGCTCGGAGGTCTTAATTTCTTTTTGAAGTTTCTGACCGAGTTTGTCGGGAGAGCCACCCACGTAGACTAGCATTGCACTTGGGTTTTTCTGAAGAGAGGTTTTTTGCCAAGCGTTAAACAAACGATGAGGTAATTTCGTTTTGTTTAGGACCCCTAAGCTACAAACTAAGAAAGTATTCAATGAAATTCCAAGTCGCTTTCTGGCTGCATTGCGCTGCTGTTTTGAAATTTCTTCGGGTAACTGGCTAAGGAGAGGAATAATCTCTAATTCTTCAGCGATCTTCTCGCCGTACCAGTGACAGGCCAGCTCACGAGCATGATGAGAGTGAACTATTATGCCTTTTGCCTCGCGGATAGGACTGTAGTTGCAAGGAAACTGTCGAATAGCCTCTGAACGGCTTCCCTCAAGAAGCAGCGGCCTGAGAGCAGCATAACCGTGTGAGTGGTACAGCTCTTGGGGGAGCGCCAGTCCCACTCCGGCTACATCTTCGCGATAGGCTACTGCGTCACCGAGGTAAAAGTCATGAATAACCGCTAAACCGGGAATCTTTTCGATTAGACTCCACATGTGAGCATGGAAACGAGAATTACCAAACTGATAGACCACCCGCTCATACTCGTGGCCATGGCGCTCGAACCACGCGACCGAGCGAATGCCACAGTGGGTATTGATCCAGACATCCTCGACGCTGTCCTGATTAACCACCACATCGATATCGTAGTAGCGTGCCAGCTCGGGGAGCAGCTCGGCGCTGTAGTAGCCGATGCCAGTCTGCTCGGGCGGCAGCGGTGAGACATAAGCCAGCCGCGGCCTGTCGCCACTGCTCGATACCCGACGCTTGGCCTGTTTCGCTTGCTCCCTCTCTGCCAGCTCCCACAGTCTTTCTGCTGCCTCTGCCAACGCCGCCGCTTTAGGCTTGATGCCCGCCGATAGGTGAATGCACTCGGTACCATGTAGACCTTCGAGAGCATCGGGAACGACGGTTAGCCCCGGCACCTCCAGCAGGTAGCTGGCAAGGCGAAGTTGCTCAAGACTCTGTTTCTGCCAGGCGTGGCGATCCTGACCGATGGTTTCTGGGCTGGCCAGCTCTTTCTTGTCAGGTAATAGCGCGACAGCTGCAGGGGCCAGTGGGCTGCACTCCAGGCTCACTACGGTGGCATCTTGCCAACCGAGCCATAGCCCGGGCAGGATGACTAGATCCGGCCGCATCTCAGCCACAAAAGCTTGGTGCAGCCGTTCGGCCACCTGTCTTATGTCATGACGCCCCAGCTCTGCCGGAACCAAGCCATCCGGCGGGTACCACACACGAAGCTGGCGCTGTGATAGCAGTTCATGGAACTCGCCACGCAGTGGCTCGATGCTGCCAGGAAAGGCAGCGCTTAGCACCAGAATCAATTCGGCATTGTCTGGGACTAGGGCAGCGAGTTGCTTGGCCAGGGCGATCATAATGCTGGCTTGAACGCCCCCCGGTTCTGCCTGGACAATCTGTAAATCCATTACTATTCGCATCATGCCACCGCCTCCTGTTTGGCCCATACATCCTGTCCATAAGCGAACTCTTCCAGCACGCGAGTGGTGCTTGCAGGCAGGCACCACTCGATATAGACCGGATAAGTAGTAGGGGTAAATCCTCGCTCTTCGAACCAACACACGCCCTCATGAACTAGGGTAAGTTGAAGTTGGTAATTTCCTGAGTGTGATGGGGGGGTCACTTTTAGTGTTAATTGGAGTGTTTCGCCGGGAGCAATGGCCTTGGTGAGCGGAGTGCGCACACCATCATATTGAAATGAAGAACCATTTTCGTTTAACCAGTGATAGCTGGCATTAATAGAGTGGCTACTATGACTTTGCCATAGTGTGTTTCCATGGTTCGTTATATTAGCTTCAATGTTAACTGGGATGCCTGAGCGTAGTTTTTTTAGTGGTTTTGCTAATGTGGAAGTGCCTAAATAGTTTAAATGATTATTTTTTTCTGATTGTGCTGGTTGTTTGTTTAATAGGTTTTCCCTCTGTGACTCTTTTGCTTTTAAAAGCTGAATCATTTCCTCAGCGGCATTACCCTTTAAAAGAAAATTTAACCATTCTTCTTTAGCCGCCGGCGTGTCATCGGCTGGTCTATATAAGCCCATTGCACGTTCAATAAATATTTTTTTGTGCTTACGTCTCAGGGCATCAATGTTTGTATTCGCGTCCATTACCAATTACTCGTCCTGATGCTGTGGTTGTGAGTTTTTTTCGACATTAGGGAGAACGAAATTCCGTACTCTTTCTCCCAAGTGTCTTCCTCTTCAGCACCGCCTTGCGTAACAGGTCGCGCTACTTGTGCGACCACCGCATAGTCTGGGCTAATGCCGGTGAGAAAATCTTCCACGTCAAACTGTGGTTTTTCCTGCGTTTCGTTTCCTTCTTGTAGCCTAAGCACTTTGGTTCTCTCAAAGCCGTAATACTCGGGTACAAAGGCCAATAAGGGCGGAGGCAGCGGGTTGCGGTGGGTGGGGTCCATATAAAACGTGCAACTCCCTACCGTGTAGTTTTCGGGGTTAGGGGTTTCCATTATTAAAATGCCATCAGGTACTAGCACCCGTTTTGCTTCGGCCACTAGGGTGCGCAACATGTCGAAGGGTATATGTTCCACCACATGAAACAGGCTAACGCTAATGCGGCTAGCGTTTGGTTGCTCCCGTAAATATTCCAGTGCATCGCCGTGTTTTACGGTTAAGCCCAGTGCTTGGCAGCCATTCAGCATGCCCATATTTTGGTCAACGCCGTCGCTGTCAATTCCGGCCTCTTTTAGCACTTCTAGCCATTCGCCACGCCCACACCCCAGGTCGAGCGCTTTAACGCCAGGGTGACGTTCAGCAATGGGGCGTACAAATGGAAGATAAACGCTAACGCGGTGCTTGATCTCTTCCCGCGAGCCACGAAACTTGTCTTCAAACGCCCGATAAAAACCATCGGCAACATACTGAGCGTTATCAGGCGCTGTGCTGTTAAGCAGCGAGGCAGGCAGCGCCGTATTGAGTGTTTTTGCTTCTTGGGCAGCTTTTGCTCTAGCCACGGTGCCGGTATCTGTGTCTTGCATCTGGGCAAGCTGGGTGCTGGCGGTAAAGTGCTTGCTAATACCTGCTGTGTCCTCACGCAATATCGCAATGCGGCCAAAGGCGTTATGTACGCCTGCGGCTAATAAGCGAGCCACCTTATTTGGGGTTATTCCCCATTGGATGGCTAAACGTGCCCAATGGCGCGTGGCATCGGGGTCGTTCATTTGTTGGTGGGCACTGCATACCAATAGCGCAATGGCGGCGCGGTCATTATCGCTTACCAGTGATTCTTCGCTAATGGCAGCCATTCTTTGCCATTCACCAAACAGCCAATATGTGCGTATTTGGGTAAGCTTGGCGGATGCTGTGGGGGTATTCGCTACTACTTCGCTTGCACGTTGCTTGTTAGGCGAAAGCTTAAGTGACTTACGCTGCTTGCGTTTTTTACCCATGCTAGAACTCCTTGCCCTGAATGAGAATATCTTTAATCAGGTCAAGTTGTGCTTCTGCTTTGAGCATCTCTTGCTCGATTAGCTGTTGGCGCTGGCTTTGCTCTTGGTGGAGCTGCTGGCGGCTCTGTTGAATTTGCTGTGTGGCTATTTCAAGCTCTTTTTCGAGCTGGGCTACGCGAGCTTCTGCAGCCGTTTTAGCCTGAAAATTTTGATGATTTTGGTGCAGGGCTTCTTCGCACTGTTTTTGTGCTTCTTCCAGCTGATGCTTTAGCTCACCAAGTTCTTTCGTTAACTGCTCGCCTTTATGCCACTCTTCATCGCGCTGTTGGGTGCGCTCAGCTAGCTGTTGATCACGCTCGGTGAGCTGCTTTTGGTTGGTTTCCAGGGCTTGAGCACGCTTTGCCGCTTCGCTTTTTGCGGTGGCAAGGGCGGCTTCGGTGTCTTTGAGGGCTTGAGATTGCTTCGTCGCTTCGCTCCTCGCAATGACACGGGCCTGTTCGGCTGCTTCTAGCTGTTTGTCACGCTCGGTAAGCTGCTGCTGGGTGGCTTCCAGGGCTTGAGATTGCTTCGTCGCTTCGCTCCTGGCAATGACACGGGCCTGTTCGGTTTCTTCTAGCTGTTGATCACGCTCGGTGAGCTGCTTTTGAGTGGCTTCCAGGGCTTGAGATTGCTTCGCCGCTTCGCTCCTCGCAATGACACGGGCCTGTTCGGTTTCTTCTAGCTGTTGATCACGCTCAGTGAGCTGCTTTTGAGTGGCTTCCAGGGCTTGAGATTGCTTCGTCGCTTCGCTCCTCGCAATGACACGGGCCTGTTCAGCTTCTTCTAGCTGTTGCTCGGTGTGTGCTAGGGCTTGCTGGTGCTTCTCTTGCTGAGCCTGAGTCTCGCGTAGCGCTTCGGCGGCGGCTTTTAATTGCTGCGCGTTCTCTTTCAGCAGCGTTTCATATTCGGCTAGCGTGTGGGTGGCTTGCTGATGCGCACTTTTGTAGCGTTCCGTTTCTTGCTGGTAGTGCTGGGTTTGCTCAAGCAGCGGGTGTTGTTTAAGCACTTGGCTGTTTTCCGGCAGGCTTAGCCCGGCAGGGGCGTCTATCGGGCCATGCAGGCTGGGGGGCACGGCAATGGGCAGTGCGCGGCGGTGCGCGGGTAACACAATCACTGTGGCAAAGCGTTTGAGCTGGCCTGTTTCTTCCAGTGCGTTTAGCAGGGGCTCATTTTGTTGGCCTGCTTCTACTAACAGAAGGTGTTGGCCTGCAGGCTCGGAATCGTTGGCGGGTAAGCAGTGTTCTACCAGCGTATGTACCGGTGTGGTGGTCTGTTCGGAGCTATCCAGGCAGCGCAAACCTGGGTAGAGGCGCTGGGTGGCTTCGTCGATGGGAGTTAAGCCATTCGCCCATGGCGCACTGTAACGATAAAACGTGCCGGTTTGCTCTTGTGTGCCTACCAATGATTGTTGGCAACGCAACGTGGGGTGCGTTGCCAGTACCGTTTCCAGGTGGTTGATAACATCTTGGTCGGCATCAATCAGCCAGCCGTGTTTAGCCAGTTGGCCGTAAGCGGTGAGGTTAGGCGTTGCGCCACAGCCGATGTGGATCAGCGTGTGGTAGGGCGCTGTGTGTGATTGGTCGGGCATTGTGGGTCTCGTTTGTTACGGCCGGTGGTGTGTCGATTGCTTCGTCGCGGGCTCCTCGCAATGACGCAAGGGCGGTTGCTGGCTCATCCGTGTTGTTGAAGGATGCGCTGGGTGCTGTTGGCTAGCTGTTGCCACTGTTCCCAAGGGCGTGAAAGCGCAGGCTGGTGTTGTGCTACGCGTTCTAGCAGCTGGGGTAGCTGCGCGACGAGGCTGGCAAGCCGGGTTTGGTCGTGTTTGCTTAGCTGTTGCCACACGCCGGTATCCATGGCTTCTGGCAGGGCAAAGCGTAATTCCCATTTTGTACCTAGTTCGTCCTGGCTTTCTGCAAACCAGCTGCTCAGCCATTCGTTGGGCTGCTCGGGTATTTCGATTTTGAAGTGGTTGCCTAAATGACTAGCTTGCGGGTCGTTGCTGGCTAGGCGCACGCTCCAGCGGTCATGTACCTCGTTGCCAAAGGTCATGCCTTCAAGGTTTAGCCACAGGTGTTCGTAATCGGGGTTAATTTGTTCGTTGCGTAGCTCAATGTTATTAACCCGCAGTACGGGAGGGAGTTGGGTAAACGCTTGTTGCCAACCGCTAAGGTAATGCGAAAGTTCTGCGTGTTTTTCGCTTGGAAGCGCGTGTTGTGCGCCCAGTTGCAGCAAGCGAGGGAGCTGAGTCACCAACTGCCAGTCGCGGGAAGTGAGCTGTTGCAGCTGTTGCCAATTGGCTTGGGTCAGCGGGGCTTCGAGTGCCAGCACATCGCTTTTTAAAGGGGTGTCTAGATACTCTGCAGGCAGGTAGATATTGACACCTTGGGCATGCTGCTGAGTAGCTACCCGCAGTGATTCAAGTTGGCGCCCGCCGATGATGGCGTTTACCGCCTGCCAGTGGCGTTTACCGCCTTCTTCGCGCACTTTCATTTGGCTTATATCTAACAGGCTTGAGTTGCGCTGTAAGAGCTGCTGCCAGCGGTTTTCCAGGGTTTGATGTGATTCGTTGAGCTTCTGGTATTCAAGGAAGTAGTGTTCCAGCTCTTCTTGCACCTGATGTAGCTGAAGCAGTAGCAACTCACTTTCTTGCTTTATATCTTCCAGCTCGGCTTGCTGCTGGCGTTGCGTGGTTTCGTTCTGCTTGGCGGCATCGCGCTGCTGTTCGGCTTGTTTGCGCTGCTGCTCAGCTTGCTTTAGCTGCTGTGACAGGTTTTGCCCACGCTGGGTGAGTGCCTGTATTTCTTTTTTCGCTGCGTCCAGCTGTTGGCTTTGTGCTGCGCTTTTCTGTTGATGCTGCTGTTCGGTTTGCTTAAGCCGCTCTTGCGCTTGCGCCAGCTGTTGCTGGGAATGCGTTTGCTGGCCTTGAAGCGTTTGATACTGGCTTTCAAGCTGCTGGTGCTTCAAGAAGGTGCTTTCCAGCTCTTCCTGAACCTGATGCAGCTGGAGCAACAGCAGCTCGCTTTCTTGCTTAAGATCGTCAAGTTCTTGTTGCTGTTTGCTCTGCTCAATTTGGTGCTGCTGTTCAGCAGCGCTTAATGCTTGCTGGGCTTGTTGAAGCTGCTGGCTTAGCTGATCCGTCTTTTTGGTAAACGCTTCAATCTCGTCTTGTTGGCTATTGCGCTGCTGCGCCAGTGTTTCTATTTGCTGTGTCAGTGTTTCTATCTGCTGCGCATCGCTTGCCAGCTGGCGTTGGTCGTTTTGTTGCTGGTTATTCAGTTGCTGGTAGTGCAGAACAATGGCCTCTAAGCTTGCGGCTTGGACAGGTTCTGGTGGGTTATTCACCAGCGGGTGCTGCGCGGCTTGCAGTTCGGCATGCAGTGTTTGAAAGCCTTTGTCCTGCTGGGTGAGCAGGTGCTGTTCAATTAGCTGTTGGGCCAAATAGAGCGCTAGCGCATCGGGTTGGCTGGGTGCTGTGGTGGGTTCGGAAATGCCGTGTGCATCCAAGGGCAGCTGCCAGCGGTGAGCCAACAGCTGTGCCAGTGCTTGTGGGTGTTGCTGTGCCTGTTCAGCATCTACCACCAAGCAGCGTTCCGGGTTAGCTAGGTAGAAATCCAGCAGCCGTTGGTGGTGGTGCTGCCAATGGGTTAACAGAGCGGGGATATCAAGCTCGCTCTCTTCCTTGGCTTCTTGCAGGCGTTGGGCTAGCGCAACTTCTGGGCGTGTTGCTACCAGTAAAAAGTGGGTATTGGGTTCCTGCTCTGCCCAGAACGCCATCGCCCAGATACTGTCGGCATCGTGCCAGCCCCAGCATGGCTTATCCAAGTTGGCCAGTAGCAGGTTGTTGGCAACATTCTCCCAGAGTTTGCCCAGCGGGCGGTCTTCAGCAAAGGCGGTTTTGGCACGTTGATGCCAGGTGTGCATGCTGATGCTGGTTTCCCGTTGGAGAGAAGCAGCAGGCGCTAGGCCCGCTTGGTAAAGCGGGGCGCTTATGGCGTTTAGTTCAGGTTGAAAAGCACCTGTGATGCAGAGTGTTTGGGTCATGGTGGGTATCAGCTGTTGTCAGGAAAACCAAAAAATGGATAGGTTACTGAGGGCTTCGCCCATAGCCATCTTCAAAGCGTACGATGTCGTCTTCACCTAAGTAGCTACCGGATTGCACTTCGATGAGGTGAAGCGGCACTTTGCCGGGGTTTTCTAAGCGGTGGGTTTCGCCCATAGGAATGTAGGTGGATTCGTTTTCACGTAGCAACGTGGCGTTCTCACCAATGGTGACTTTGGCGGTGCCGCTGACCACAATCCAGTGTTCGGCGCGGTGGTAGTGCATTTGTAGCGATAGTTTTTCGCCCGGTTGCACGGTAATGCGTTTGACCTGGTAGCGTTCACCTAAGTCGATACCCTGGTAGCAGCCCCAGGGGCGGTGCACTGTAGTGTGCAGGCTGTGTTCGTCGCGGCCTTGCGCTTTTAGTTGCTCCACCAGCTGTTTTACATCTTGGGCGTTGTTACGGTCTGCGACGAGTACGGCGTCATCAGTCGCGACCACAATCACGTTTTCTAACCCTGCGACGGCCACCAGCTTGTGGTCGGCATGTACATAGCTGTTGCGGGTGTCGTGAAGCATTACATCGCCCTGGGTGGCGTTGCCGTTTTCATCTTTGGGCTGAATCTCCCACAGCGCGGACCAGGCCCCTAAATCGCTCCAGCCCATTTCTACGGGTACTACTGCAGCGTGGGCCGTTTTTTCCATTACCGCATAGTCGATGGAGTCTGACGGGGAGGCGGAAAAGGCTTCTTTTTCTAGCCGCAAGAAGTTGAGGTCTGTTTCATTGTTGGCAAGTGCTTGTTTGGCTGCCTGCACCATTTCAGGGTTGGAGCCTTCTAGCTCATTTAAGTAAGCCTTTGCGGTAAATAGGAAAATGCCGCTATTCCACAGGTAGTGGCCATCTTTTACATAGGCTTGTGCGGTGGCGTGGTCTGGCTTTTCAACAAATTGCGCCACGCTATGCACCCCTTCATGGCGCTGCCACTGCCCAGCGTATTTGATATAGCCGTAGCCGGTTTCCGGTGCGCTGGGGGTAATGCCAAAGGTGACCAAGGCACCTTCATTGGCAGCTTGGGCGGCGCAATTTACGGCGTTGTTGAAAGCGGTTTCATCTTGAATCACGTGGTCTGAAGGCATTACCAGCATTAGGGCGTTTGGGTTTTCTTCTGCAAGGCGCAGTGCGGCCACCGCGACAGCCGGGGCGGTGTTACGGCCTACGGGTTCCAGAATAATGTCTTTGGCTGTGCAGCCAATGTGGCGCAGCTGTTCCGCCACAATAAAACGGTGCTCTTCGTTACATACCAACAGAGGGGCTGAAAATAGGTCGCCTTTTACTCGTTTAACGGTGGCTTGCAGCATGCTGTCGTCGTCAGCAATTGACAGAAACTGCTTGGGGTAACCGGCCCGTGACATGGGCCATAAACGGCTACCTGAACCGCCAGAAAGAATCACAGGAGTAATGGAAGAGTGTGGGTATGTCATAACAGTGGTCTCGTGAATAAAAAACAGTTAGTGCGATTAAAGTGTTTCGAGCACGGCGCGATAGTATTCACCCACGGGGGTGGGGGTGTACGCGTTTTGGATGAGTTGCTGGCCTTGTGTGGCCAGTGCACGGGCTAGGTTTGGCTGGTTAAGCAGGCGGCGCATCCACCAGGCGGCGTGTTCTACGTTAGGCTCTGCCCATTGTTGGCCTTCGCCAAAGGGGTAGTCGTCCTTGGTCAGTGTTTGCAGTTGGTGGTCTACCAGCGCGGCAGTGGCGGGCATGGTGAAGTCTAAGTTGCCGGAGTAGCCGGTGGTAATAACAGGCTTGCCCAGCAGCATGGCGTCGGCAATGCCTCGCCCAAAGCCCTCGCTACGGTGTAGAGAAACAAAGCAGTCACAGGCGCGGTACAGGTCTAGCACTTCTCCCCGCGTAAGGGTTTCATTAATGATGTGAATACGCGGGTCTTGTTGTGCCAGGGCGTTGAGCGCTTGCCACTGTGGGTTGTCGTCTTCTGCCCGCATGGCTTTCACCACAAGGCCAACCGGTTCGTTCCCGCAGGGGAAGGCGCTGCTAAAGGCGTCAATGCAGGCCTGTGGATTTTTGCGTTTCACGCTTGAGAGGAAGTCGAAAGAGAACACAAACAGGTAGCTGCTTTCGGGTAGCCCAAAACCTTGGCGTGTTTTGTTGGCGCTGGCGTCAACATTAACGGCCATCGGCATGTGGCGCACCGGCTTCGGTGAGGAGCCAATATAAGCGTGATAGGCGAAGCGGCTAGAGGCCCATACTTCGTCAATATAGTCGTAAGCAAGGTGCCAGGCATCCGGCCATTGCGGGAGTTCCCAAGGCCAATAACCAATGCAGTAGTAACCTTTAAAGAGCTTTTGGCCTTCTACGGCCGCGAGCCGGGCGGTTTCAATGCCGGTAGTGCAGAACACGTTAATGGAATAGGGCAGCTGCTCTGAAACGTGTTGGTCGGCTTGGCTGGCGGCGAGGTCGACTTCTTTTCCAGGGGCCACGTTGTAGATCGAAAACGGAATATCGGCGGCTTCGCAGGCGAGCGCGGCCATGCGTACATCTTCTCCAATACCAAACTGCCCGTTAGCGTAGCCGATGAGGTTGACGCCAAAGGGCCGTGCAGCGCGGGGGGTGCTTTGCTTTGCCGGCGCTGCTTGAAGGCGTTCAGCCTGAATGGCGATGGTTTCTAGCAAAGGGTATTGCTGGCGGCCATGCTGGCGTGCCCAGTTTAAAAATTCAGGCGATTTGGGGCTTACATATTGCTGTTCAAGCGCTGGGTCTTGCTCCCATATCAGCATGAGGGCATTCGGTAAGTGATAGTCGCTAAAGGCAGAGCTTAGTAACCACGTGACCTGCGCTTGGGTAAGGAAGTTTTCAAGATTGTGTTCGTGAATCCCAAACAGAAAGAACCAGCGAATAAAGGCATGTTGATCTGCTGGCTGTTCTACGTTGAACGTGGCCTGCAGATCGGGGCGGCTTTGCCAAATGCCGCGCATAAAGCGTGTTAAATAAGGCGTGGTTTGGCTCAGCGCTTTCTCGTCAGGCTGCTCTAAAACGGTGAGCGACACGTTTTCTAATGCTTCTGCCAGGCCTTGGTACTCATTTCGGCCATGCATGAGCAGCCACATTTGAAAGGCTTCAGACGCTGCTTTCTTGAATAACGACTGTAAGTCTGGCCGCGTCTGCCAGATGATCTGTGTTAAGCGCTGAAGCTGTTGCTGAGCGTCTTGGGATTGCTTGATTGGCATACGTTTTCTTTGATGGATGCAGTGGCATTGCGTGGCTTGTGTTAATGCAAGCGAAGCGCGGCGATCTGGTTTTTGGTGTTGCAGTGTCATTGCGAACGTAGTGAAGCAATCTGGTTTTTGGTGCCGCCGCTGGCCTGAGATTGCTTCGTCGTTCCTCCTCGCAATGACACATGAATCGGCCTGGGTGTCATCGCGAGCGGAGCGCGGCGATCTGGTTTTGGTGTTGCAGTGTCATTGCGAACGTAGTGAAGCAATCTGGTTTTTGGTGCCGCCGCTGGCCTGAGATTGCTTCGTCGCGGGCTCCTCGCAATGACACATGAACTGGCCTGGGTGTCATCGCGCGCGAAGCGCGGCGATCTGGATTGCTTCGTTGCAGGCGCACCGTAGTGGTCTGAGCTGGGTCAGGCTTTTTTCTGGCGTACCAGCAGTGTGCATTCTTTACGGGTATCGAAGAGGTAGTCGATGCCGCTAGTGATCACCACTTCCACACTGTTGTCGATGAGTAAGTAGCGGTCGTGGACATTGCGGTAAGCCGCGTGAGTGTTTTCTTTTATCCTCCAGCCGGTATGGAGTGCCTTAATTGCGCTTTTATCCTGCTGAGAAGGCTGGTTGAGAAACAGTGTGAGCGCTTTTTTGGGGAATAACTCAAAAAATGGCACTAGGCTGTTTCGGCTTGGCGGTGAAAACAGGTAGTGGTCTATCACGGTGACGTTTGTTGCATCTGCCAGTAGTGATTTAAGCCATGCGTGGGCTTTGGCCCTGGCTTCCCCTGGCTTTAATGTCATTACAAATTCGCTGTTTATTACATCGTCATGAACGGCTACCGCTGGGTATTGCGTTTGCTGCTCGCTCAGCAATAGCTTGTAACGTGTGCGTTGGGCTAGTTCCTGCGGTGTTTGGTTAACAAAACCCTGGCTTGCCAGTTGTTGAAAAAGAATACGATCGTCTATACCTACCTTTTTCAGCTGTTGAACGCTGGTGATATGTGGAGGGTGGTAAAGCCGTAGTAGGTTTTGAATAAGCGCCGTGCTGGTTTCGCCAAGTAGCCCCCTTTTAAAGTTATGGAAGGCTTTTAATAGGTCGTCTTCCATCGCTAACGTGTAGTCCATCAGCCTATCTCCAGCAGCTCGCTCAAGGTGGAGTCAAAAAAGCCGGTGGGAAAGTTCACCGCTTGGCGATGTTCATCACAGAAATGCCCGCTGGGCAGTATGCCTAGCGTGGTGAAGGGCTCTGCTACGCTGGGTTTGTAGTACAGCACTACGTCTTGGGCGTTTAACTGCTGTTGGTAGACCTCATAGCGAACGCGGTTGATTAAGTGTTCGCAGTGGGTTTCTACCATGAGCTGTACGCCGCGCGCGGCTAAAAATGCCAACAAGCTTCCTAGCCGGGACTGTGCCCCTGGGTGCAGGTGAATCTCGGGGTTTTCAATCAGTAACAGGTGCCCCGGTTTGGCCGTTAGGCACATAATTAACAGTTTTAATAAATAGCTATTGCCTGCGCCGGTGTTTCGCGGTGAAACCTCGCCCAGCTCTCCCATGGTAAAGCTGAGTTTTACACTGGTGCTGGTGACTTTTTCTGTTCTTGGCTCGCATGCTACATCGGTAATGTAGCTAAGCCACCAGGCTAGCTGTGCTTTTAAGGTTTGTGCTGCGGCTTCTGGCTTGATAAGTGCTTCGTGCAACGGTTTGTCTTTGTTGAGCTCAAAGTACCCAATGGCATATTGCCCATGTTGGCCGATAGCGAGCGTTTTATTGAGTGACGCCAGTTCTTCGGGGCCACTGCGGTCGGCTGATAAATAGAACAGGGTTTCTTCGTAACTTAAGGTGATACTTGGGTCGTGGATGACGCTTGCGCCGGTTTCGGTAATCCAGGCGTGTAACTGTTTTGCCTTATCATCGCTTAGGTATATCTGCACTTCTCGGGCGGTGGCTGTGCGGCAGAGTACTTCTTCTAGCTGCACGTAGGGTTTGATCGCTTCGCTTAAATAGGCCAGGTGGTTCTGTGGCTTGCTGCCTATAGCGATTAATACCGCTTGCAGTAGCGTGGATTTACCGGATGAATTGGTGCCGGTTACCAGGGTTAATGGCGCTAACTGAAAAGCTTGATGCTCAATGCATTTGTAAGCGTGAATGTCGATGTGCGTTAACATGCGAGTTCCTTCTGCAGTGCTTCTACGCTGGAAAACCGGTATTCCACGCTGGTGGTGCTATCCACTCGGTTGCGGAAGTAGTCCCCTGCGTCAAAATCACTTTTCAAATCAGTAACTTCTTGAGCAAGCATGTGCTCATCGCACTGTTGAGCGGGCATGAGTGTGAATAAGTACGCTAGGCATTCAAACAGTGCCATGTTGACTGGGCGGCGGTGGGCATTGGTAATAGCGAAGCGAAATGCGTCTTCCCCTAGTACGCTATAGGCGCGTTGCATGGCGTCATTAAATACGCGGCTTAACTGTTCATGGGTTGCTGTGTCGGTTTTATTTAAGTAGCGCATAATGAACGCGAGAAATTCATCCAGGTTGCTTCGGTAATTGAAGCTGACTGCCCTGGTACGCAATAAGTAAAACGCGAGAAAGCGAAGTATTAAATACTGGTCGCGCATTCTTGTGGCTTTTACACTATTGCCTGTTGCATTTTTAAATGAGCGTAGTTGACTCAATTTTTTGAGCAGCTGTGTGGCAGGGCCTGAATAAAGAGCATTACGCATTTCCTGGTTGTTAAGCTGTGTGCCGCCACGGTTGACTCGATCAAAAATGTCGTATTTCACCCGTTCTGGTGTGGGGGGCTCAATCACGTATACCAGCAGTTGATAACGCTCTAGCTTGCTGCGGTATAACGGGGGGAGGTCTTTAAACCGGAACCCGTCAAAATCCGGCAGCATACTTAGCTTTTCGAGTGCAAATTTGCCATTCATAAAGTCAATGATGGCGCTGGTGCGCTGCCTGCCATCCACCATTTGCTTGATACCTTGCTCATTCTCAAAGACGTAAATGACGGGAATGGGTATCCCCATTAATAAGCTTTCAATGAGTTCGCGCTTTTGTTCAATTTTCCACACGCTGTTGCGTTGAAATTCGGGGGCTAAAATGAGCTCTTTTGTCTCCTCGATCATGCGCTTGATTTCAAACGTGCTGTACTGGTCGCGGCTCACCTTAATGACGGCATCCGGGTAAATTTCTTCGGAATGTGGCTCCAGACCTGTTTCGCTTTCAAGGCTGTCATCAGTTACTTCACTCATTAAGGCTACCCTCATCCATTCACGTGCCCATTCTTTTGCGGCGGTTGTGGGCATTATGGTGCGCTACGCCTTTGTTCACAAATGGTGGTATTTGTCGTGAATTGAATAGTGCTAAGGCCGTAGGTGGTTGGCCGAGTCGCTCAACGTATTTTTTGTTGCCGCTGGCTGAGATTGCTTCGTCGTTCCTCCTCGCAATGACACGGGGTGGGCTCGGTGCCGCCGCTGGCTGAGATTGCTTCGTCGTGCCTCCTCGCAATGACACGGGGCGGGCCCGGTGCCGCCCCGCTGGTGTGGATTGCTTCGTTGCAGGCTCCTCGCAATGACGTGGCCCTCCGTAGAGGTTGTCTTTATGCGAGGAGTTCGGTGAGGCTGTTGGCATTTAGAATCTTAGTCAGCCAGTGGGTGAGCTGTTGATCCGATGCCTGTTGCAGCTTTGTTTCTGCCCATTCGGGTAGCTCGCCAAACTTCAGCTTCAATTGAAGGCGTAGCGCACCTTCAATGCCTTCGTGAAGGCCTTTTTGCATTCCTTGCTGTATGCCTTGTTGCATGCCTTGTTGCATGCCTTCATTGCGGAGCCTGTCTGCTAATCCGGCCATGTGGCGTTCCTCCTGCGGGTAGCGTGTTCGGTAGGCCTGCCTTTCGTCGTCACTTAAGTTGCTGTAGATATCGACAAAGTCTATATATTTTAGTTGCTTTTCTGTGTCTTGCTCTAGGGTTAGCAGGCCTTGAATTGCCTTGGCGTAAACTTCGATTTTTTCTGTTTCGTGCCATTGCATATTGGGTAAGTTAAGCCGCGCTACTAAATTGTCGCTCTTCATGAACTGCGTGGCAGGTAGGCGATCCAGCTGGGTTTGCAGGTAGTGAAACTGTAAGTAGCTATGGCGTTCGCTTTTAATATGTAGGCTATCTGTTAGGTGCTGATGCCCGTGCAGGAAGATCACGACGGGAACCACTCTGTGGGTATTAAATAGTTCGCTGAGGTGCAAGGTGTAATGGGCTAAGCGATGAATAGAGAAACGTTTGGGGCTAGTTTCTTCTTCGAGTACGAACAGCAGTGCTTCGCGCTTGCCATCTGGCCATTCTACCAGTAGCGGTACATCAAGTTCGTGAAAACGATCCCCTAGGCGCTCTTTTAACTGCTCTTGGCGTATCGGGGTAATGCGCACCTCGGGCGTTATATCCGTTGCCTCTTCTGCCGCAAAGAATGACAGCGCTTGAAGGGGGTAATCGAGAATGAGGTTTTTGAAATTTTGGTCGTGGCTATGTGGTTTTTTCATACGGCTGCTCTTGCGCTGGCTTGAGATTGCTTCGTCGCAGGCTCCTCGCAATGACACGAGGGGCTGGCGTCACTGGTCCATATCCTTTTCCAGTATCTCGAGCTGTCGACCCAGTCCTTCCATGATGGGTGCCTTCACGGTTGCAGGAAAATCATCTGGCAGCAGCGCTTCTACCCTGCTCATGGCTGCGTCAGCCTGTTCGAGTATGCTCTGTATGATTGCCAGCGTTCGTTGCCGAGAAAACCCCACATGCTGGGCCGTGCTGAAAAAGTGGCGTGGAGAGAAGCGCGCCCAGCGATAGTGCCGGTTCTTCCCTTTCAGCGACATCGCCATCTTGACCCTTGCTTCGGGAAGGCCCCCTTTTGCCATGAGGGGGTAGGCGGAAATAACGTCATAGAGCGGTGTCATTCGGTAAGCTGTTTGTGGCTCGATGAACAAACTGAAATTCTTGGCATGCCCATCGATGGCGGCCAACAGCCAGAACATGATCTGAGCCTTAAAGAAGTTCTCCCGGTCGCTCATGGCCTGCTGGGAACCCATCAGCAGTTCCATGCCTGTTTTGATGCCTGGCCCACCGTCGTTCTCATACTTCAGCGCCGGTGCAATGCCCAGTGCCTGGCAAAAGTCCTCCTGGGGAAGGCGCATCAGCCAGCTGCCGTCGCTCGACCAGCGTCGGTCGAATCGCTCTACCACCAGCACGGTATGCTGTTCGAAGCGCGCCAGCTCGGCGTTAGCTACCGGCACTCCAAAGGCCTCGAGAATCTTCAGACATAGCCACTCATTCTCGTTGCTATCGCGAAGGTCGATATTGCTGTGACTGAGAAACCCAATGGGCAGCTTGAAGATGTGGCTGGTTGGCGTGGCAAATAATGGCCGATGCCAGCGCTCCCGATGCCAAAGCAGGGCCATCTTTTCCTGCGCCCCGGCGAGGGAGATTCTGAAGTCTCCTTCACGATTCATGCCAAGCGGCAAATCCTGGTAGCGGCTGAGCAATGTCGCGATATCCGCCTCATCCAGCGGCTCTGCTGTGACCTGTCGAACATCGGGTATGGCATCTGCTTCGGGATACAGCTGAATAGCGCCGATACAATCACGACCCACGGCGGCGAGAAGATCAAAGGGGTGCCCGGTCGCCAGCTGAAATTTTGCCTGCATCCTGGCGCGAATCGCCTCGGAGTCAGGCAGCAGGTTATCAGTTAGCGCGGAAAACCGCTTACTTTTAGTGAGCGGATGAATAGCGCGGCATCCGCAGGATGCCCTTGCTGATGTTTTGTACAGTGCTATAATGCCCATGTCGACACGACCTACCGAGGGGCACTCGGAAAGTTACGTCTGTGGAGACGACGTGAGACCTGGGGGATAGGCGTTGGTTCGTCACCGTAAAAATCCCCACTGCGGGACTTTTGCGGCGATAACCAAGCCATTCCCTCGGGCAGCCGTCTTGGAAGCAGAAATCAGGAAGGTAACAACCTGGGAATCCCCTTCCTTTCCGCCGTAGGCGGCAGCGCAAGCTGAGGGAGGGGAGGATGTCAACGAAGAAGTTGTAGACCACCGCTCCACGATAGCTTGCCGAAGATAGCGGCATGGATAATGAAATAGCGCGTGCGCCGGGGCGGTCTAGCCATTCAGGCAGATAGCGGAAAGCCATGGCACCGGAACGATCAAGGTTCAGTAGGCCCACTTCGATACCGTTGAGTGCTACCGTCAGGTTAGCCACGTGCTACCACTCCTCCTCCCACAACTGTTCACTTTGCCTACTCTCTCTCTCTGCCACATGCAACTCTAGCCCGAGGGCGGCCATCAGCTTGAAGAGCGTTTCAACTCGGCTTTTTTCCGGGTGATTTTCGAAAGCGGAGACTGTGGCTTGCTTGATGCCAACCTGTTCGGCGGCATCCTTCTGGCTCATGCCATTATGGATGCGCGCTTCTTTCAAGGCCTTGGCCAGCATATCGGGTGAGGTAATTTTCATGGCTATTATTCAGGGCTATCCCTCATGGCGGATAATAAGCATCTTATCCTCTATAAAGGATTTTTCGCAATTATCCGCTACAGGGGATTTAGAAGGTGTGTCTAGCCGCTCCCGTTGGTAGCCTCCGCCGCTGGCTTTAGGTTGCTTCGTCGTGCCTCCTCACAATGACACGGCTCAGGCTTTTTGGGCGTAGCCCCACAGGTTGTAGTGAGTGTCGGCGGTTACCCGTGCTTCGTTGAACCCGGCGTTGAGCAGGGCGGTGCTTAGGCTGTGCTTGTCGAACCCGCTTTTGTGGGCCATGTAGGTGTTGCCATTCGCTACTGAGGCTTGGTGGCCGTAGAGCATGTCTAGCGGGGTAATCGGCCCTACGGGGGAGCGGTAGATCTCTTCGCTGAGCTTGCCTTGGGCCACTAGCTGCGCGACTTGCTGTAAATCGGGCAGGGTGATGAGTAGAAAGCCGCCGGGGCGTATCACGCGGTGCATCTCTTGTAGGGCGATCACGGTTTCATGCAGGTAGAGGTGTTCGATGTTATGCGATGAATACACGGCATCTATGCTGTCGGTTGCCACGGCAGAAAGATCCGTGAGGTTGGCAATAATATCGGGCTTTACCGCTGGGTTGATATCCAGGCGGATTTGCTGCCAGTCGGCTTGTTGGAAGCATTCGGGTAGCCGTTCTGGCCCTGCGCTGCCGCAGCCTACGTTCAAAAACCGCTTGTTTTCACGCTGTTGTAGGGCAGGGCGCAGCGCGTTGAGGTCGGCGGCGGTCATGGTCATGGGTGTGTTCCTTGGTGTAAATGTTGCAGCCATCTACGCTGAGATTGCTTCGTCGTGCCTCCTCGCAATGACACATGAACCGGCCTGGTTGTCATCACGAGCAGGCACGCTACCGCCAGGCAAAACCTTTTTTAGGTCTCGCTTAGCGCACGTGGCGCGTTATGTGGCCCAGGGCGTGTCCGTTCGCCGTGGGGCAAGCCGCTTTGTGTTAGCGTTTTAGCGCGTTGGTGCGGGCGTTACGGCTGCGCGGGGGCAGTGCCAGCGTGGTGTAAGGTGCTGCCGCGATATCGAGGCCCAGGTTGGGGTTATACGCTGGGTCGGTGAGCAGGGCGTTGCTCCAACGGTTGCGCAGGTTGGCCATTTCACGCTGGGCGCGGGCGGCTTTTTCCGGGGCTTCATCTTTGCCGCGCGTGGCGGATTCGGCGTGAATCAGCTGGGCTTCCGGTGTCCAGAGAATATTCAGGCCCAACCTGCGCAGCTTCAGGCATAAATCCACATCGTTAAATGCGACTGGGAAGGCACGCTCATCCAGCCCGCCCACGGCGTGATAGTCCGCACGGCGTAGCAGCAGGCAGGCGGCCGTTACGGCGCTGAAGCGTTGGGTCAGTTGGTTCATGCCCAAGTAACCGGCGTCGTGCGCTTCCCAGCTGTTGCCAACATGCCCGGCCAGGCCGCCGTATTGCCCGCCCAGCACACCGCCGTGCTGCACCATGCCGTTGGGCCAGAGTAGCTTGGCACCCACTGCGCCGGTGCCAGGGCGCATCAGTAGTGCGGCCATATTGCTTAACCATTCTGGGTGCAGCGCTTCGATGTCGTTATTCACCAGGGCGATCAGTTCGCTTTTGCACTGTTCAACGGCGGCGTTGTTGATGGCGGCGTAGTTGAACGGGTGCGGGTGGTCCAACACATCGAACGTTAGCTGGCCGCGCCCTAGCGGTTGGGCGGGGCGTTGGCGTAGCTGGGCTAGGTACTCATGGGTTTCGGGGTGCTGGGAGTTGTTGTTTACCACCAGTAGCTGAACGTGGCCGGGGTAGTCGGTGTGTTCCAGCAGGGTGTCGATACAGCGGCGCAGTAGGGCCAGGGCATCCCGCGTGGGAATCACTAGCGTAATACTTGGCCACTGTTCAAGGGTGCGTTCCAGGCGGTATAGGCCGGTATGCTGTCCATGGCGGCTTAATGTGGCCTGGGCATCCTGGCGTTGCAGCCGGGCTTGCAGGCGGGCCAGTTGGGCATCGCTGGTGGCTTGCGGCCAAGGGGCGGCGCGCTGGCGTAAGATTTCCGGCAGGTGCACCACGGTGGTTTCGGGGTGGCCGGCGGCGTTTAGCGCTTCAATGGCGGCGTAGCTGAATTCCTCAAAGCAGGCGGCGGGGTGGGCGGCTTGCTTGAGCAAATTGCTGCGCACCAGGCATAGGCCGCCGTTTAAGTAATCTTGCCCCCAGTGGCGCTCTGGGTCCCAGGCGGGCAGGCAGGCGGGTTGGCGCGCTTGGCCGTTCGCTTCTGGCATATCCGCTACCGGCATGTCGAAGTCGCTGTATACCAGCTGGGTGCCTTCTTGTTGCAGGGCGTTCCAGGCCAGGGCTAGGGCGTGTTCTGCCAGGGTGTCGCCGCTTTCTAACTGGGCCACGGCATCACACGCTTGGCAGGCTTCATTTAGCAGGGCTTGGTAGCTGGCGCTATTCGCTGCGTGCTCGGCGGGGTTGAGCACATAATGGCGTACTTTAAGCTGCTTTTCCCAAGGGCTTTTTCCTGCCGCGCTTTGCTTGGCCACTTCTGGGGTGGGTTCGCCCAGCCATAGCAGGCCGATAGTGCCGGGCTGCACTACGCGGGGGCTGGCGGTGAATGCAAACGCCTTCTGCCACGCGGGGTAATCGTTTAACCCGGCGGCCCGGGGTAGCCACTGTTCGTAGCGGTCGAGCTGTTTTTTCAGCAGTGAAAGCGCATGGCTGGGCAGTTTGGGCACCAGCTGGGTGACCCAGGGGGCTAAGCCTTGCGGCCACTCCTGCACTATTAAGGGGCTGCCGCTGAGTTCGCGGCCTTGGCTGTCTTTGATGGTGAGTTCATGTGGCTCGCCATCGGCCATGCTTAGCGGCAGGGTAAGGGTAAAGGCGGCTTCCACGTACTGGTTATGATGGTTGAGCCAGCGGCTGGGCTTGGCCGTTGCCACGGCCTGCTCTCCGGCGTAGGCGGTAACGCTCAGTGCGGTATGCGGTGCTTCTGGTTCTACCAGCCAGCCGCGCAGGGTTAGCCCTGGCTGCCATTGCACTCGGGCGCTGGCATCGGTGTGTTCGGTCATGGGCTGAGCGGGCAGGCGCAAGGTATCTAGCACCTGGCGGTGATTGGCCAGGGTTAGGCTAATGGTGCTGCTGTGCTGTAGCTGGGTGTCGCTCAGCATCACTTTGAAGCCGTGCATGCCGTTGCCGGGAGCTGCCGGGTGGTAGTGGTCAGCGTGGGCTAGTGCGAGCAACTGGCCTTCGGCCATAAGTGCTATGGCCCATTGCTGCTGCGGGGCGCTTTTATCGTGCACCCAGCCTTGCACAAGGCTGCCCGCCAGTTGGGTAATGCGGCCTTGGGCGCTGGCGTGTGAAGAGGTGTGCGTCATGCCCTGGCTCCTGGTGCGCTACTCAATGTTTCGGCGGCTGGCGGGGTACTGGGAGTTACTTCGCTGTGTTCTGCCAGGCTTAGCAAGCTGGGCAGGCGTACCCAGGCATGGGGTAACGCGTGCTGTAGGGCGTGGCTATCCAGGTATTCCGGCACCAGCCAGGTAAGCGGCTGTTTTTCGCTCAGCCACGTGGCATCCGCCAAGGTGGCGGGTTGGGTATCCAGCAGCAGCACGGCGTTGAGCGGTAGGTGCGCATGGCATAGTGCTACGCGCTCTTGGTAGCGGCTGGTAGCCAGCGGTACTACGAAGACGCTGCCGCTGTTTAACAGCGGGCTGGCGGTGCAGCTTGGGTGGTTGAGCGGCAGGAGGTAAATCTCCTGCTGCTGGGTGGCAAGCGTTGCGGCCAATTCAGCCAGTTCCGGCTGGTTGAGGCTTTCCGGCTGGCCCGCCACGGCAATCAAGGTGCCGGTGGTGGGGGGCGTGAAAATAGCCTCGTTGCTTGGCGTTGGTATGCTCTGTGCCGCTGGTACTTGTGGCGCTTGTGGCGCTTGGCAAGCCGTTAGCTGAATGCTGGGCAGTACGCTAGCCAACCATTGGCCCAGTGATTGGGTAGTGGGTGCTAGCGAGTAAATGCTGAGTGTTTGCAGGTCGGCTTCAAGCGCCGCGCGCTGTTCTGGCAGGCGGTAAGTAAACCGCCATGCATGTGGCTGGCTGCCGCTTAGCGTTAGTTCCCGCTGCCCGCTACGCGCCAGGGCGATATCGCATTCGGGGGCTTTTAGGGCGCGTTCTGCCTGGGCCAGGCTGGGCCACAGCATGGGGCTGTTCATGCCGCTGGGCCTTATGGCCAAAAGCGGCTGTTGGCGCAGCCAGTAGCGCAGTAAGCGGGTACGGCCAGGGCGCATGGGGTCGGCTTTTAGGCAGGCATGGAAGCGGCGCTCGGCGTTGGGGTAGCGCTTTTCAAGCACGGCCAGGTTTTGCTTAACCCTTAGGCGTTTTTCATCGCCGAAGGAGACGCCACCCTGGTGGGCGACCACTACATCCAGTGCCCCCCGGTGGTGGCGGCCATTGGCGTGGGCGCGGTAGCACCAGTCGGATTCTTCGCCGTAGCCGCGAATCAGGGTAGGGTCGAGCCCGCCTTGTTCCGCTAGGGCATCGTGGCGGAGGTACAAGCAGAAGCCGCAACCGGTATCAATCTCGATATCCTGCTGGCCTTCCCTGTTATTGGCTGCCTGAGCGGCATTATCGAGGCCAGCTAGCTGCGCGGGGGTAAGCGCGGCGGCCGGTTCGCAGGGGGCCAGCAGGCTCATGAGTTCGCCGTTGTTGCTTAGCGGCGTGACCGAGGCAGTATCAGGGTGGCGGTAGGCCGCGGCATTGAGCCTATCGAGCCAGCTGCCATGCACCAGGGTGTCGGCATTGAGCAAAATAGTATCGCTGCCCGCGCAAAGGCCGAGTCCATGATTGACGGTGCCGATGAAGCCCTGGTTCTGCGCCTGATGGTAAAGCTCGATATGGCCCGCATCGGCTAGTTGCTGTAGGTCGCTAATCAGGGCGGGTTCGGGGCTGGCATCG
Source organism: Halomonas sp. 54_146 (assembly GCF_001507855.1). Classification (GTDB taxonomy): domain Bacteria; phylum Pseudomonadota; class Gammaproteobacteria; order Pseudomonadales; family Halomonadaceae; genus Vreelandella. The sequence continues at coordinate 10,164 of NZ_LGEN01000036.1, read as the reverse complement.
TTAATCGCCACCACACGAAACGCGGTGGTGTTGGCGGCACGGCTTTGCAACACGCTTTCCACGCAGGCCAGGGTTTCGGCATGGCCTTTATAAACGGGGATAAGTACCGCAACGGCAGGCGCTTTATGTTTGGAGGTTGTTACCGCTGGTGGTGCTAGAGGCTGCCATTGTACCGGGCTGCCCAGTAGCGGTTTTTCTTCCACAGCTATGTCTTTTATAGCGGTGTCTTCTACAACGACTTTCAAGAGCGAGGAGACAGGTGCGCCTTGCAGCTCTACTTCAAACCAGTGCACGTTCATGGCTGTGGCCGCAAGCGGCTGGTGTTGCTTCAGAGGTAGCGCCATGTGCCGACCATTAGCACTGAGGGTAAGCTTGGGTGCAGTAGCGTCAGAAGCGTTTGAAAGGCACCAGCCGTTAAGCCGTGTGCCTTGCTGCCACACGCTACCGCAGGGTAACCCGAAGTACCGTGCATAAAAGGGCGCGAACATTGCCATTGTATTAGGTTCATGCTGAGAGGCATGGCGTTCTAATAATTGCTTATGTTGACCGCAGGCCAGGTACGCCGCCAGCGTGGTGTTTGAGGTGGGCTCGCAACGGTAAGCTTCGCTGTGAAAGGCTGCTGCTTGGCGGCCACTCAGCGTGCGGGCAAGCAGTTGTACGGCTTGGGCATCGGGTTCGATAAACATCAACGCACCCAGCGCTGATTGAGCAAGCGCGGGGCGATTGGCGTGAATACCGAGCACGCCAAGCCATAGCAGGGCTTCGGAGTGTGTCCGGCTATCGCTCAGGCCGCCTTGCAGGCAATCAAACGCTAAGGCGTACTCGCGCTTGGCAATCTGTGCCTCAACGTGGCGATGAAAGTGATCGAAGGTGTCTTGCACAGTGCAGCACGCCTAAAAGTAAACTAAATTATGGCATTAGGTGAAAACGTTGGCCCTTGTTGAGCTGGGTTGAGGGGTTTCCCTAATGGCATAAAAGAAGAAAATGGGGGCTTTCGCCCCCATTTCGGCATCCTTGCCTCAGCCTTTGCGTGTTGCGTTGGCTGTGTTCTCGGCTTAGATCAGGAAGTCCCAATCGCTCGCTTGAACGGTTTGATCCTGGAGTTCTTCGGATGCCACGAACTCGGTCGCGATAACTTCCAGAGACACGCCTTCTTCGGTTGCCTGGCTGATCCAGTAGTCACGGCCTTCTGTGTCGACGTTATCAGCGCTACGGCCCAAGACATCGGTGTAGAGCATGTCAATAACAGCGGCAATGCCTTCACTGGTGTTGAGATCCAGCGCATCCAGCTTGTTGCCCGCTTCATCAGAGTTGAGCATGCTGAGGGCGATTTGACCCAGAGATACGCCTTCGCCAGCGCGGTCAGACCAGTACTGCAGGCCTTCCAGGTCGGCTTGGCCTTCACCGTTCTGAGTACGTGCATCGGTGTCGCTAAACAGCTGCTTGTACAGGGTGACCAGCGCTTGAACATCGCTGCTCTGCTCAATGGAGTAGTTGTCGTTATCATCAAACTTCAGCGTTTCAACGTTTACAACTTCGTTTACGTCACCGGTTTCATTGTGCGTTACGGTGACCAGGCCGCCATCTTGCTCGATGGTGTAGTCCGCTTCATTGCCTTCAAATACGGCAACGTCTTCGCCTGCACCGCCGTAGATGGAGTCGTTACCCGCACCTGCCGAGATGGAATCGTTACCTGCGCCACCGGTGATGGAGTCATCGCCGCCGCTTGCGGTAATGGTGTCGTTGCCCGCGCCGCCGTCAACCGTGGTGTTACGGTCGCCTTCAACGGTGAAGCTATCATCGCCATTGGTGCCGATAATAACGCGCTCGACGGTATTGAACTGAGCCACAACGCCATCGTCGCCTTCAAATACGTACGCACGACCGCCTTCGCGACCGGAATCGTCAAATACAATCGGGGCGTCCGTGGTGCCGCGCTGACCTTCATCTAAGCGAAGGAAAAGCGCATCAGCCGTGCTTGCTTGTGCATCTTGCACGCTGGTGACCTGCTGGCCGGAGGCGTTGTCGCCAAACTGAGACAACAGCGAGCTAACCGCGTTTTTTAGGTTTTGGCTGTAAGAAGCTTGCTCAAAAGCTTCGGAGATAGCAGCCGTATTATCGTATTGCGCCATACTTAATCGCCTTTAATTAATGGTTTAGCCATATAGAACGCTGGTGTTATACCCGCGCTCTTTGTTCAGAGCATCGCCTTCTTATGTATTACGTCTAAAACATAAGATTACACGGGTAACGTTAAGCTTTAGTTATGTAGGTTGCTTGCGGGTCTAGCCAGGCAGAGCGAGCCGGTGATGGGGTCGCTTGGCTTGGTGCAGTGGTTGCCATTGCCGCAGTAACCGCTACGCGAACCGCGACCAGATGGCCTTCAGCGTTAGCTTGCACGGCTTCTTTTGCGCCTAATGCATGACGGCTACCATCGGAGAAAACGGCTTCTGCGTCTAAATGGTAAAGCGCGGCGTTTTTCCCGCTTAGGCATAATGCGAGCTGAGTAATCGGCGCTGCTTGACGCCGGGTACCCAGGTAACTATTTCCTTTTGCTTGTAGGGTCTGGTTACCCGCCCGGCAAGCACCAATAATTTCCACCCCGGCAGGGGAGTCTTGCCATTCAATTAACAGGCCTTCAAGGCGGGCTTTGCCTTTAGGGTCACCCAGCCATTCTCCGCTACCCACCGTGACATCACCCCGGTGTTCAATATGGCCGGTTAGTTTTACAGGCAGTGCGGATGTTTTTGCTGCTTGTAGGCTGGCGCGCTTGGTTGAGGGCGCAGCATGCTTTTGGGGAGTTTTCACGGCGGCCCCATTGCTTTCAGCAGTGGGTTGCTGAAGTGATTCGATGCGCCACTGTACGTCCACTTTTCCTGCCAATGGCTTAGGGGCATATTTGCTGGCAGCTAGCACGGCATCGCCACGTTTAACATGGGCAATGAGATAATCGCCGGGTGCCGAAAGCGTTTGGTGAGAAACGCCTTCTGGACAGATAAATTCGATCTCGCCTGGCATGTGAATCGGTGCCTGAGACAGCGCCAAGGGGATATTGGCGGAGCGCTTGCCATTAGCTTCAACGGAGCCGGTCGGGCGCGTACCTAAATAGCGAATGGTATACATGCCGGGGGGCAGCACTTTCAGGGAGGTCTTGACCTGAATAGCTTCGTTGAGATCCAAGTGTTGCGTCATGAAAAAAATCTCGGGCAATGAGAAAACACCGAAAAAGTATTACGGCGCTAGATGGATTTATTCCCGCCAATATACCCTCTAAGGCTTAGAATTACACTATGAGATTTGGTCAGAAATAATGGCAAAATGCTTGTTTAAAAGACTTGTTTATAAGGGTGGTTGTGGGCTTTGTAAGCGATAAGCTGCGGTGGTTGTAAGATAATGCTTACATTGGCAGAAGGTAGTTGTTGCAAGTGCGAAAGGATGGAAGAGAAGGCTATGTATTAACGTGGGAAGGCTCACTTTATTTAACCTCTTTGCGTGCGTATGATGCCACGTGGTCTAATCTACATGTAGGTTCCTGATGACGAGGATGAGCTGCTATGCCCGTGAACCAGCCCGATGCCACGCCAGCGCGCTGGTATGCCATTCAGTGCAAAGGCGGTGAATCTTTTCGTGCCGAAGCGCATCTTTTAAATCAGGGCTTTGATGTTTTTCATCCAACGCTAAAGTGCCGCAAGAAGCGCAACAAAAAGCTTGCGTGGGTGGTAGAGCCTCTTTTTCCGTATTACCTGTTTATTCATCTTGACCAAGTGCAAAGCAATTGGCGGCCTATTCGCTCTACTCGGGGGGTTAGCCGTATTTTAATGTTTGGCAACCAGCCCGCCGTTATTGCCGATGAGCTGATTGCGCAGTTAAAGCATCGTGAAGACCCCGCATCAGCGGCACCCGCATTTACTACTGGGGAAGAAATAACCGTTGAAACGGGGCCATTCGCCGGCCAAACCGCTATTTTCCACCAGCAGCTTGAACGCGCCCGTAACGGTGAAGAACGCGCTATTATTTTATTGCAATGGCTAAACCGCGCTCAGGAGGTGGAGGTGCCTTTAGCGCACCTGTTGCGTTAGTGCAGCAGGTGCGCCGTAAAAGGGAAAAGTTCAGCACTTCAATAGAGAATATTGTCACCGGCATCGATGTAGTGGACGCTGCCGGTGGTGGCGGCACCTGCAGAAGAGGCCAGGTAGACCGCGGCGTTGCCGACATCCTGAACAGTGGCCAGGCGGCGCAGCGGAGCGCGAGCCTCGCTGGTGTCGGCCAGGGTGTCGAAGTCCTTGAGCCCGGAAGAGGCGCGGGTGCGAATTGGCCCCGGGGAAACGGCATGAACACGAATGCCCTGGGGGCCTAATTCGGCCGCCATATAGCGGGTCATCGACTCCAGCGCCGCCTTTACCGGACCCATCAGCGCATAATTTTCCACGACCCGTTCAGCACCCAAGTAGGACATGTTGAGCAGGGTGCCGCCCGTGGGCATCAGCGGCTCGGCCAGGCGCGCCATGCGCAGGAAGGAGTGGCAGGAAATATCCATGGCCATCAGGAAGCCTCCCCGAGAGGCATCAACAAGGCGACCGCGCAGGTCCTCGGGCGGAGCGTAGGCAATAGAGTGAACCACCACATCCAGGCGCTCATACTGGCTAGCGATATGCGCGAACAAGGCGGCGAGCTGGGCATCATCCTGCACGTCGCAGGGCATCAGCTCGGCGTCGCCCAGGTCGCCGGTGAGATCTTGCACAAAGCGCTCTGCGCCGGGCATGTGGGTGACCACTACTCGGGCACCTGCCTGATGCAGCGCTTGTGCACAGCCGAAGGCAATGCTTTCGCGGTTGGCGAGCCCGCATACCAAAGCTACCTTACCTTGAAGTGAGAAAGGGGAGTTGGACATCGTCTTACGCCTTTGTCTGCGCTGCAGTGCAGCAAATGGAGGGCCAGTATAACCAAATAATGCTTGGCCAGGGTACCTGGCTGGCCTGTCAGAATTGCGCATTGATGACGTGTGACAATTTTTTGGTCAATGCCGGATGCTTGTTGTATATGGAAAAGGCCGCTCCATTCGGGGCGGCCTTGTTGCCTAAAGCTATTGCGCTATGTTTATGGTGAGTGTTCCGGGTGAGTTTAGAACGTTTCCCAGTCATCATTTGATGAAGTGGCGGGCTGCCTGGCGGATTGCCTGTCGGTTTGTTGAGGCCTTTCTGGCAGCGCGTAACTTTTGCGCGGTGTCGTTACTGGCTGTGACGTTTGCGTTTTGGCTACCTTAAAAAAGGCCACCGCTTCCGCTAAATCTCGCGCTTGCTCTTCCATGGAAGCTGAAGCCGTCGCTGTTTGTTCAACGAGAGAAGCGTTCTGCTGGGTCACATCATCCATTTGATTAATGGCAATGCTCATCTGATCAATCGCAGAGGTCTGTTCATCAGACGCACGACTAACATCTTCCATTAACCCAGACACTTTATCGATATTGGCAACGATTTTTGCCATGGAGTCGCCAACGGCGGTTACCAGTTCGCTGCCTTGGCCGACTACTTGATTGTTTTCGACGATTAACTGCTGAATCTGTTTGGCTGCATCGGCGCTGCGTTGGGCAAGGTTTCTCACTTCTTGGGCGACAACGGCAAACCCGCGGCCTTGTTCTCCTGCGCGAGCGGCTTCTACAGAAGCATTCAGTGCCAAAATGTTGGTTTGAAAGGCAATGCCATCAATTAGCGAAACAATGCCACTGATTTTTTCTGAGCTCTCATTCAGCTCTTCCATTTTACTGACCGCTTTCGTTACGTTCTCTCCACCATAGCGCGCAGAGCGGCTGGCAGCGTGTGCTAGTTGGTTGGCTTCACCGGTATGCTGAGTGTTGTTTTTTACCGTTGCTGCGACCTGCTCCATGCTGGCTGCGGTTTCTTGTAAGCTAGAGGCCTGTTCTTCTGTGCGTTGAGAGAGGTCAACGTTGCCTGAGGAAATTTGGCCAGATGCCGTTGAAATAGCACCGGCAGAAGCTTGAATGCTGCCAATTAACCCCTGAAGCTTATGCTGCATATCCCCAAGCTCATCTAGCATATCGCCGATTTCATCATGGTGTGTATGACGAATGCTCTGCGTTAAGTCGCCTTCTGCCATGGCGTGAAAGTGCCGACGCGCTTGGGCAAGCGGTTGAATAATGCGCTGGATAAGAATCCAACTTAGTAGCCCTGCCAAAAGGATGGCAACGACCAGCGCGCCCAACATCAAGTTGCGCATAGAGGCAGCATGCGCCACTGCGTCTTGATAAGCCGCTTGTGCTTCACGCTCTTCAAGGTTGATGATTTCATCTAACGTCTCATTGAGCACCCGGTAAGCGGGCAGCGCCTGAGTAAACGCTACTTCATTGCCATTGTCGTAATCACTGGCCTCATAAAAGGGCAAAGCGGCTTCGACCGTGTGCTGCAATTGCCAATAGTGTTTTTGAAATCGATCAGCTAACGCTTCTCCTGCGTCGGATAAAGGTTGCGAAACATATCCCTGCCAAGCGGTATCAATTAGCGTTGCGTTATGGTTGATATTGTCGATATGCAGCTGAACAGGGTGGTCGTGTAACGCACTGACCGCGAGGGTTGGCTCGTGCTGCCCGGCTAATGAGAGTTCTAACAGCATATCTTTTGCACGTTCGTTGAGATGCGCAATTTGCTGGGTATGCTTAAGGTTTTCTTGATAAATGGTGTCAACCGCTTGGTTAGACGACGACATGCCGCTAAAGCCAAGCGCACCAATGACCAGCATGAGCGCTAACATGGTCGCCATCATAAGGATTAAGCGACGTTTAATCGTCATTTTAAACAGGGTGTTGAGCATGCGAGACCTCAAGAGCAGCAGCTGTGGCAGGAATTAAAAAGCTAAGAAACATTACGCTATATTACAAAATAATCTTTCGATATTGCATAAATGTTTTTCTAAAGTAGAACATGATGCTGGCCTTTTTATACCTGTGTATCGCTAGGGGCTAGCAGGCTCTGCGCCTGAACGCATAGAACAGCCCCAATGCATGCCTGAAATCGGGATATCTATTGGTCTAAGTTAATGTAGTTTTAATGTCGGTTAATATAAGTTTAATATTGCGCCATAGGTTATGTCTTATTAATGACACTTTTCCCATTGAAATTGAGGAGGTAAGCGGTGTTCGACAGGTTATTCAAACAGCGCGACTCAGGCCGTGTATCGGCGTCTAAGAACCTGGAATCAGAACAACAGCTTCTCAACCTGCATAGGGCAGTGAGCGGAAATGATCGCCATACTGTCAGCTTGCAGCGCTTACCTGTCTTGCAGATCAAGAGTGGGGAAATGCTCGATGCTATTCGCCAGGTGCTGCAAGAAAATGCAGAAACCATGGCGGTACAACATGCCAAGATGGCTGATGTGGAACAGAGCGCCCAGCAATCATTGGCCGCTGTTCAAGAGCTCAACCGTGAAGCTTCTGCCTTGCTGCAAAGCGCTGCACAAAACACTGACGGCGTTGAGGCGTTAACCCACACCACGGCCAATATCGAAAAGCTGGTTAGCGATATTCAGGAAGTTTCCCGGCGCACCAATCTGTTATCACTGAATGCATCGATTGAAGCAGCGCGGGCGGGTGAGGCAGGGCGGGGGTTTGCCGTTGTGGCGGGCGAGGTTCGTAACTTGGCGAATCAGACACACTTGGCTAGCGATTCGATCCGTAAGCTGGTGCAGGAAATCATTGACCAGGTGGCCACCATGTCGACGCTTTCCCAGCAGACCCAGAAAAGCGCGGAAGGAACGCGGGTAACCACCCATCAGGTCGAACGCTCTGTGGATGATATCACCGGCCATTCACAGTCGATGCAGCGGTTTATTGAAAACCAAACCCAGACAGCCTTTATTAATTCGGTGAAGCTGGATCATGCTGTATTCAAGAACAAGGTGTATGAAGCGGTCGTGCTGCGCATTTACGATACGTCGCTGGCAGACCATACCCAGTGCCGTTTGGGCCGATGGTATTTTGAAGGTGAAGGCAAGCGCTATGCCTACTCGGCCGCGTACCAACAGTTAGATGCTCCTCACAGGGATGTGCACCGCTACGGTAAGAGTGCTATCGAGTTCGCTCAGTCAGGCGATCAAGAAGAGATGGCGGATGCGCTGGCGCAGATGGAATCTGCGAGCCTGACGGTGGTGCAGCAGCTGGATAGGTTAATGGCTGAAATGTAAGGAAAGGGAAGGAAAAGAAAGGAGGAGGAGTAAGTCGCCTGAAGGTCGTTAGAAAAGATGGCTGGGGAGGCGCTGGATCTACTCGCCACCCACAATAACGCCCTTCTACCTTCTCTTTTTAAATTCCCTGCGCTTGGCGCTCTCGACGCTGCTCATGGTCCTTTCGTGCGACCCGCCTCCATCTGCCATGATGGCTTTCACCATATCGTCGGTCTGAAAGCCGTGAGCCCTCTGGGATTGCCTGATTTCTGCTTTTGCTTGGCCGAGCTTGAAATAGCCATATTGGCGAGGCTCTAGCCAGTTTTTTGTTTCGTTAATTCCCTAACTCCCTAGGTGTTTGGTCCCGAAGAGTAATGGTCTAAGTTATAAACCATTATCGGAGGATGACCCATGGCTCAGATTCTGCACAAACGCGTCACGACTACGCACGCCATCCGAACAGAAATACAGCGATCGACGGAGTCGGTCACGGCGCTGAGTCGACGCTACTGCATCCACCCCAAGACTGTACGCAAGTGGCGTCACTGGGCGGCTGTGGTCCCATAACTGTGCCAGGTAACCGTTCAGCAACGAAGCGAGCGAGCCTACGATGTGTATGAGCGTTGACCATTGGGCCAACTACTTCTTTGTTGGCCCAATGGTCAATGACGACCCCAGGGGCGCTACGAACTGACATTGGTACCCAAGTGCCGTCGATTTCGACTGCTAGAAAGGGGAGTGCCGCCCCCTGCATTACTGCGTCGCCGAAGGCGCTAGAGGTCAGTGGTGCTTTGAAAGCGCCAAAGCGAGTATCGAGCTCGCTCCCCGCCTTATCTCGCCAGTCAGCAATATCATCACCGACCTGTCGAAGCATTGCACTGCATTTCAGCCAGAATTCTTCGGAGGGCACTTCGACATGGGCTATTTGCGCTTTCCCCAGCCGTGGCGTTTCCCAGGTCGGGTATCGAATCAATGATACGAGCTTGCAACGCAACGGCGAGGTCCATGTGGGCTTGGGCCTCAGGAACATAGGCGTAAGTAATGCGGAATGCTTCTACAAAGTCAGGTGTACGTTCAATGCAGCTACCGTAGAAAATCGGAACGAAGTTCTTGCCAAGGCGAACTTTGCTTTGCCCCCAGTCAGCCTCGGGAGAGAAGTCCTCAAGCATTGGGAACTCGGGCCATGCCTCATATAGTGTTTCCGCAAACGCCTTGAAGTCTGCATAGCTAGCGATCGGCATCCCGCCTTGGTCATTGTGCGGAAAATCTAGCAGAACACCCCAGGCGAAAATGTGCTTGATAGGGCTTCCAGTGTTGGCCGGCCATAGCTCGGAGACACTCAAAGCAATAGCCGTATCAAGATTGTTGTACTTTAGTAGTAGTGGGCAAAGCCCTAAAGCCCCCATGACGTCTGATTAGCTCAAAATTCGCGAGCCTGAAAAGCGCATCCATGAAATTGAGATGGAAAAGGCAACCTAAAAAGGCTACCGCTCTCTTGATGTCGGACTCCCTGAACACTTCTCACTCAAGACGAGTTACCCAGTGAAAAAGCTGTGTGACGTGTTTGGCGAAAATTGCAGCAGCTTTAAATATTGCATAGAACTTTCAAAAAAGGCTTGTGTGTGCCACGAAAGCCAAGGAAATAGCCAAGGTTAAAGAACTCTTTCGCAAAAGCGAGGGCTCTGCAGGTGTGCGCAGCATCGCAGAGATGGAGACAAGGCAGGATGTCCCGTTAAGCCGTTATCGCGCTGTCCACCTGATGGGAAAGCTTGGCCTGATTAGCTGAAAGTTTCCCGAGTACACCTACAAGAAAGCAGGTAGTGAGCATGCTGAGATAATGTAGTTTTCTCATCTTAAGCCTGAGTAGCCTATGTTTTCCAACCAAGCTAACCTGGATTTCTCACAGGGTATAAAAGAAAGCGGCTGAAAGTGCTATGATTTCAAGAACCTAACCAATCCATCAAGCACCAACAGCCGCTTCCAAAATGGTAC
>NZ_LGEN01000005.1 GCF_001507855.1 Halomonas sp. 54_146 | reverse complement strand
CAACGCACAAAAAACGGAATCGGTTGACCCATCGTGACCGCTCAGCGTACAAAACTCTCTCCAGCGTGAAGGCCGTGTGCAAATCGGTCACGATCACCGTAATGACCGGTCACGTTCGCCGGAATACGCACCTTTGGCCATTTGGGAAAACCCTTTGGCAACGTCTGGGATATTCTTGCCGATATCTTGCATCAGCGCTGAAAGGTCTTCGGTCGTTTTTTGCCAATCTTTATGCATTGTTGCCTCCTAATAAGGCGTTGGGGGTAGGGTTTAATCTCACAAACTGTTAATAAGGTTATCTACGTTAGACGAATCTGTTTTAGTGATAGCCTTCACCGACCTTAACCTTGCCGCGGAACACCCAGTAGGTCCAGGCGGTGTATGCCAATACGATGGGGATGACAAACAGAAAACCTATTAACAGAAACAGCTGAGATTCCGGTGCAGAAGCGGCATCCCAAATGGTGTAGTTGGGTGGCACGATTACCGGCCATTTGCTGGCGATTAGCCCAAAGTAGGTGAACACAAAGATGCCAAGCGACATAACAAAAGGCAGGCCTTCATTTTGGCGCTTAACCGAGCGATACACGAGCGCTGAGCAGAGCAACGCCAGTGTGGGGAATATCCAGATAAGCCCAAAATGATCAAGCCAGCGGCTATACACCTCAGGGCTAACCAGCGGTGTCCAGATACTTACCATGGCAAACACAGCCAGAACCGCTAATAACAGCTTTGGCGTAATCGTATAGGCCCACTGCTGCACATGCCCCTCTGATTTCATAATCAGCCAAGTGGCACCAAGCAGTGCATAGCCTGCCATCAGCCCTACCCCTGTTAGCACTGTGAAGGGCGTTAGCCAGTCGAGCGCGCCGCCAACATAGCGAAAATCTTCAACGGCAAACCCTTGAATATAGGCACCCACAACAGCGCCTTGGGCAAAGGCCGCAATGGCGGAGCCTAAGAAGAACGCACGGTTCCACCAGCGGCGGTTTTTATGCGATTTAAAGCGAAATTCAAACGAGATACCGCGAAAAATTAAACCGGCTAGCATCAAAAATACGCCGATATACAAGGCTGGTAAGAAAACCGAATAGACAAGCGGAAAAGCGCCCAGCAGCCCTGCGCCCCCCAACACTAGCCACGTTTCATTACCATCCCATATCGGTGCTACAGAATTCATCATGACATCGCGAGACGCCTCATCAGGTGCAAAGGGGTACAGAATCCCCAAGCCCAAATCGAAACCATCCATAATGACGTACATGATGACGCCAAAACCAATGATGACAGCCCAGATGATGGTTAAGTCAATACTCATGATGCGTTCGCTCCTGCAGTGTTATCGCTCAAATCGTCATCTAGCGGAGTATGCGCTGCTGAAAGGGGGCGTTTAGGGCGCTCAACGTCGCCATGAAGTTCCCTTGGGTCATCACGCATGCCATTGCGCACAACGCGTGTGAGGTAATACACCCCAACCACAAACACGACGCTATAAACAGCGATATAACCAATCAGCGTAAACAGAGCCATGCCGCCGGTTAGCGAAGGTGTTAGCCCCTGAGCATGCGTCATCACGCCATACACTAGCCAAGGGGCACGCCCAGCCTCTGTCACAATCCAGCCAGAGAGTACGGCAAGAAAGGGAGTGATAATCATGGCTACCAGCGTTTTGAGGAACAGCGGGTTCTCAAATACACGTCCTTTTCTGCGCATAAACAGCCCAAGTAGCGCAATGCCTATCATTAAAAAGCCGATGCCCACCATGACGCGGAACGACCAGAACACCAGGGCAACGGAAGGCTGCTCTTCAGGTGCTGCTTCAGAAATGCCAGGTATCACGCCCTTTGGGTCATGCTTAAGAATGATACTGGCCATACTGGGGATACCAACCTCGAAACGGTTTGTCTGGTTTTCCTGGTCTGGTAGCGCAAATAGCAGCAGCGGTACGTTAGAACGGGTTTCCCAGTTACCTTCCATCGCCGCCACTTTAGTTGGTTGATGTTCAAGCGTATTTAACCCGTGAAAATCGCCGATCAATGCCTGCGCAGGCGTTAAAAACAGCAGCAACCACAAACACATGGAAAGCGCTTTTTTATTGGCTTCGGTATCTCGGTTGCGTAACAAAAACCATGCACTAACGCCGGCAACTACAAAACCACCGGTGAGGAACGACGCCATGCCCATGTGTGCGAAGCGGTACCAGAACGATGGGTTGAAGATGGCTTCGAACCAAGACGTGATATGGAAGCGACCATCAATCAGCTCATAACCAGCCGGTGTTTGCATCCAGCTGTTAGCCGAAAGAATCCAAAACGACGAAATGAACGTGCCAATGGCCACCATGATGGCGGAAAACAGGTGAACCCCTTGGGGAACCTTATTGCGGCCAAATAAGAGTACGCCTAAAAAAGCCGCTTCAAGAAAGAACGCCGTGACGACCTCGTAGCTGAGTACAGGGCCTAGAAAGTTCGACGTCGCGTATGAAAAGTTGCTCCAGTTAGTGCCGAACTGAAATGACATCACAATGCCAGACACCACGCCCATACCGAATACCACGGCAAACACTTTAGTCCAGAACTGGGCTAAGCGGTCCCATGCCTGGTTGGCTGTTTTATAAAACAAACCATGTAACACCGCGATGTAAGAAGCTAAGCCAATAGTGAACACAGGAAAAATGGCGTGGAAGGACACCACAAACGCAAACTGCAGACGGGATAAAACTAGCGGGTCGAGCTCCATCGTAACCTCCAAAGGCATGAAGCATGATAAGAGCGAGGCGGACTGTTCCTGTCAGATGAACGAAGGCGCATCCCTCTTATATTGCTTTATGTAATATGCTTATTACATAGTTAATGATACAAGAGGCAGGGCTTAAGCAACATACGGGAGGGGTGGGATGGGTGATGGCGTATTGTCGCATCAAAGGCGCAGTGCGCTGCTAACAGGCTATTAATAATTAATAAAGAGGCAAGGTAAAGCTGAAACAGCTGCCGTGGCCTTCGCCGTCTGACATCACCTCTATGTGGCCGCCGTGGTGCTCAATAATGCGTTTGCACACGGCTAGCCCAATGCCGGTGCCATCAAAACGGCTGCGCGGCTGCAGGCGTGAAAATACTTTAAACAGGCGGTCTTGCTGGTCGGGTGCAATGCCTATGCCGTTGTCCTTGATCACAACGTTCCAGCAGTCATGAAACTGACGCCCTGTCACTGTTACCTTGGGCGTTGTATGTTTATCTACATATTTCAAGGCATTGTGTAACAGGTTCTGGAGCAGGCGTACCAGCTCATCACGGCTGACATACACCTCTGGCCATTCACCGCATACCTGAATATTGCCGCCCGTTTCTTTCAGCATGGGGCTGAGAAAGGTCAGCACTTCATTGAGCACCTGCTGGCTGTCCACCCACGCCAGCGGTGAGGTCTTGCGACCTGCTCGGGAGTAGCTGAGGATGCCAAGAATCATCTCATCCATACGCTTGGCACCTTCCTGGGCGAAGTTAATCATTTCCTCAGCATCGCTGCTCAGGCCATCGCCCAACTCCAGGGTTAACAGTTGCAGGTAGCTGTTGACCATGCGCAGCGGCTGGCGCAAGTCGTGGGATACCGCATAAGCAAAATGCTCCAGCTCTTCATTGGAGCGGGTGAGTTCCATCTGGGTTTCTTTCAGGGTATGAATATCCAGGTGAACGCCAATCAAGCGTGTCGGCTGGCCTTGCCCATCGCCATCGCGTTCAACGACCTGGCCGCGCCCTTGTACCCAATAGTATCCTTTGGCCGCACGGTAACGGAATTCGATAATGAACTCGCTACTGGCTGCCAGCTGGGCATTCACGGATTGGCTGCAGCGCTTCACATCATCGGGATGCATGCGTGCCTGCCAGTCGGCAAAGGTGAGTGGGGTATCTGACGGTGATAGGCCCAACATTTGGTAGCAATGGGTATCCCAGATGATTTCATCGCGCTGCGGGTACCAATCCCAGATGCCGAAGCCTGACGCCTGCTGAGCCAGTGAATAGCGCGCTTCGTTTTCTTCCAGCTGGGTTTGGGTGCTAACCCGCTGGGTAACATCAATGCCTACCGCCTGAAAATAGGCAATTTCGCCCGTGTCATTGAAAAATGCCGTATTGATCCATTCCACCCAGCGCGGCAAGGAAGCCGCATCTTTCACCTTATTAACAATACGATGGCAGGGCTTATCAGGGGTGAATTGTTCACGCAGCGCCAGCCATCTTTGCTGTTCATCCTCTGGGCAGGCGTCTAGCCAGCGCAGGCCTACCATCGCTTCTTGGGTGGAACCGAAAAAGGCCGCCAGGGAACGATTGACAAAAACCAAGGTAGTGTCCGGCAGAAAGCGGTTGAGCATGAAGGGGTGATGCTCGGCAATTGCCTGATAGTTCACCTGGTGAGTGCCATGGGTCATAGTGTGTCTCTTGATACAGGGCTAACGTAAAACGCTGGAAAAAAACGTGCTGTGCGCAGGTAAGGCCAATAAGGCCATTAGCAGCAAGGCAAGTATCAGTAGTAATGCAAGTATCAGCAGTAATGCAAGTAGGTTATATGGGTGTAGCGAGCTGTTCACCCATGCCGTTTTCTTGCCGGTATACCCAATTTCGGCCGTTCTGTTTGGCCTTATAGAGCGCCTTATCGGCCCTTGCAAGCGCGCTATCAGGCCGTTTGTCTTCGGCACGCAATTTATCAACGCCGATGCTGGTGGTGATGCCCAGGCGTTTGCCGTCAGCGCCCACCCGCATGGCCTCCACGCTAGCACGGACTTTTTCGGCGACGCTGATAGCACCTTCTAGCGGGGTGTCTGGCAGCAAAATGGCAAACTCTTCGCCGCCTAGGCGGCCAAAGACATCATTTTCGCGCAGGTTGCCAAGAATGGTGCTGGCAAAAGCCTTGAGAACATTGTCACCAACGGCATGACCGTAGGTGTCGTTGACCTGTTTGAAATGGTCAATATCCAGCATCAGGATGCCTGCCGAGTAATCCACCCGGCGCTTGACTCGGGCATGCTCTTGATTCATGGCTTGCATGAAACTGCGCCGGTTGAGTAAGCCTGTTAGTGGGTCTTGCATGGCCAGGTTTCGGAGCTGTTCCTCCATTGCCTTGCGCTCGGAAATATCCTGCTGGATGCCCACCATACGTTCCGGCTTGCCGTTACTATCCCAGCTGACCACATGGCCAGAGGCAAACTGCCAGACCCAGTGGCCTTGTTTATGCTTCAGGCGGAACTCGCTTTGGTAGCGCTTAGTCTGGTGGGTAAGGTGCTGCTCTAGCGCTTCATGGAATGCTGCTTGATCATCTGGATGAATTTCACTCATCCATTGGGAGGCGCTGGCCGGCCTCTCTGGGTCATCCTGTTGAAAACCAAGAGTATTAACCAGACGTTCACTATTGAAGTAAGTGTCGTCGTTCAGGTTCCATTCCCAAACGCTCAAATTACCGCCTTCAATGGCGGCCATCATCAATTCTTCTGACTGCTGCAGGCGGTGTTCCAGCTGGTAGCGCTCCATCGCATAGCGCATGGCGCGAAGCAGGCTGTCGGCTTCCAGCTGGTTCTTGATCAGGTAATCCTGGGCGCCGGCTTCCAGTGCCTTGAGAGAGAAATCCATATCGTCATGGCCCGTCAGCACCACAATGGGGGTGCCACGTGCCATGGCTTTGCAGCGATAAACAGTATCAAGCCCAGTGGAATCAGGCAGGTTGAGATCAAGCAGAATGACATCGGCAGCAGAGTCGAGGGATTGTAGATGCTGGCGCAAGGCATCAAGGCTTGTGAGCCAGGTGACCTTATGATCTCCACCGCTGAGTTTCAGGCTATAACGGATCAGGCCGGCATCGCCGTCTTCATCCTCTATTAAAATGATGTCAAGTGCTGGCATAGAAAGTTCCTGCAACTTAAGTGTCAGTCCGTTTGACCAGTTCAAACCAATAGGTCGTCAGTTGCTGCATATGGCGAGTGAACGCATCCATACTGGTGGATTTGACGATGTAGCCCGCAGCGCCTAGGGCATAGGACTGGCGGACATCGCTCTGCGCGTTAGAGGTAGTAAGCACGACGACCGGTATCAGGCGTAGCTGCTGGTGGGCTTTGATGCGCTGCAGAAAGGTAAAACCATCCATACGGGGCATATTAAGGTCGAGCAGGATCAGGTGCGGCAGTGGCTGGCTGTTCTCCAGGCATGCTTCTAGTCGCGACAGGGCGCTTTCACCGGTTTCGCAGTGTTCAAGGTGAATGCCTTGGTGTCGGTTCTGAGAAATGTCTTTGAAAACCCATTGGGTGATATGAGCATCGGCTTGATCATCTTCCACCAACAGAACATGATTAGCCGCTTGTCGCGCCTTATGCATTACGTGCACCCTTATTAAATGAAAGCCTGAAAGTGGTGCCTTCCAGGCTGCTGTCATAAATGCTCATATCGCCATCCAGCTGACGCATGATCAGGTAGGCAATAGCCAGCCCTAAACCAATTCCCGGTTGTTCGCTGTCAGTGACTAGGCGGATAAACAAAGAAAACACTTGATCACGATGTTCTGGGGCAATGCCAACACCATTATCCATTACGTAGACGTGCCAGTGGCTCGCTATCTCCTCTAACCATACCTTAATATAAAGATGCTTTTCAGCATTTTTATAACAGCAAGCGTTATCAAAAAGTATCTCAAAGAGCTGGTAAAGCCGCTGGCTGTCACCCGTGACAATGGGGAGCGTGCCGATATCTATAGTGGCACTTGCTTGTTGGATGCGACTGGCCAACGGTGGGTTTTCCAGCACGTTCTGTATCAGGCTGTTGAGGTCGACGGAGGTGATGTCAGGGGGTGTTTGTGCAAGCTCCAGGTAGCGCCTGACGCCTTCTACGAGTGTGCTGAGCCGAGTTGCTTGGGCGTTGATAAAGGCCACGGCCTGGCGGTCTTGCGAGTCCTTAAAATTGGAGCCTTGCAGTTGGCTGGAGAACAGCATCAGGCGTCTGGAAGGCTCCTGGAAGTGATGCGCCATGACATGGGTCAGGCGCTCCATTTCTTGAGCGTAATCTTTTAAGCGGCGCTCACGGTGCTGCAGCTGGCTGGCCATGTGGTTTAACGTGTCAATCAGGCGATCAAGCTCACTGGCGGAAAAGGTGCCACTGATAGGCTGGTGCTTACCAGCACCGATGGTTTCAATGCCCTGCATCAGCTTGCCTAGCGGGGTCAGTATCAGGTACCTGATTTGCCACAGTGACAAAGGAACTACTAGAATCGCGGTTAGCAGGATGGCCATGATGACCCCTTCGCGAGTGATGCGCTGCTCGTATTGGTACTGGCTGGCAGGGTAGTGCAAGAGGATGCCAGGAAAGGCATCCTGACGCGCAAACCCCTGGTATTGCCAGAAACCGGTGTCGTTATGCAGCAAGGAGGCAGCGCCCAGAAGCTGCTGTGGTTGATCATTAGGGTTGTCTAGTTCATCGGCTTGGCTGATGAGGCGGGTCTGTACGCCATCGGGCAATATCGGTTGGAAAACGGCGTCATTCAGCGCATAGGCAAGTACCAGGGTGCCCAGGGTTTGGTCTTGTTGGCTCAGCGGGTGAACATGGACGTAATAAAGGCTGCCGCGGACCCGATGATAGTCGCCCTCCAGGTGCTGAAGGGCTTTCCAGCTATCAACAATGTTGGTCAGTGATAAAAGACGGCTGGTGGTATGGCGGGGTGCGCGGTGCAGTAAACTTGCCGAGCCCTGCTCAAAGCTGACAATGCCTTGCTGTAACCCTTGCTCGTCCTGATGCGCATAACTGACCAGCTGGTCATTCAGGTTAAACACATAAGCGCTGTTGGCTCGCCCGTTTTGAATTAATGCCTGTAGGTTATCGGCGATACGCTGCTTTTCTGGGTTAAACAGGATGGGATGGTAGTTGACAGGATCTTCAAAATCTCTAATGAGGCTAAGGCCGGCAAGCACACTGGTTTGGTTTTCCAGCCACTGGGCTTCCTCATGGATCTCGGCGCTTATCTTACCTAGCGTGGCGCTGACCTGCTGAGTGCCGGCGGATAGCGCACTTTCTGCCGTGCTGCGATGGTACTCCAGTAGCTTACGGTCAATGAGATAGCCGCTGATGGTTAAGGCGGCTATTACTGTCATGATCACGAAGGCCGGTAGTTTGAAGGCAAGCGAGCGGAAGACCATCAGAAAATGGGCTCCACGTCTGCCGCATTGGCTGGAGTTACCGACATAAAGGGAATCTCTACGTTTCTGGGGACAGGCTCACCCCGTAATAGGCGTACTGCCAGTTCGGCTCCTTCCTTGCCGCCTGTCGGGTAGGTGAAGCTTAATGCCTGCTGGCCATTGAGCAGGGCGTCTTGGGCCGCCTTTATATAGTCAATACCCACGGTAGGTAGGCTGGCCGGGTCGATGCCTGCCTGGGCTAGTGCCATGCGGGCACCTTCAGCCATGCTGTCGCTCTGCGCAAAGATGGCATCAAACTCAATGGCGCGATTGAGGAGGTCGCTTACCGCACGAATGCTGTCGGCGCGCAGGTAATTGGCCACACGTGTGACCACCTGAAGGTCGGGGTAATGGGCCATCACTGCCATAAAACCAGAAGTGCGCTCTGAGGTAACGCTGGCCCCCAGCACGCCCTGAAGCATCAGCACACTGCCTTCACCTTTCAACGTATCGGCAATAAATTCGCCGGCCTGCCGACCTATTTCTTCATTTTGCCCATAAACAAAGCTGGTGTAGTCCTCTCCTTGTATGCCCCGAGAAAGCAGAATGACAGGTGTCCCCCGAGCATGAACATCGCGGATGATGTCGCTCAGCACCTCTTCAGTGCGGGGGCTGGTAATCAGGACATCGACAGTTTTAGCCAGTTCGCGAATCTGCTGAGCCTGGAGGGCGACGCTACCTTCTCCATCAGTGACAGTAAATTTAATATTCGGGTAGGCGGCCAGTCCGTCTTCAACGTCTTGTACCTGCATTAATCGCCAGTCGTTAGCCAAGGTATCTTGGGCAAAACCAACGTGCCCTCTCACTGCGTCACTATTTAAAGCAGGAGATGCCTGTGCATGGGTGAGGGCAGCGCTGATGAATAGGCTAAAGGCAATCATCCAACAACAAAAACGATGTGATTGCTTTTTCATGGGCTTGGTCGAGGTTAATTACAATTCATTAGAAAAAGGGGCAGGCAGCCACGAGTCAGCCAATTACCGCGTAGAGTCAAGACAACCTCAGGCGGGTTAGCAACTGGGTAGGTTATACCTCAGCTGGGCGGCTCGGCATTGATGTTATAAAACTGCATATCCGCGCAGTACATCACCCCATACATGTAGTAAGCAAGATTAGCACGTGTCTCTTGTGAGCGGGAAGCATGAGCTAAAAGTGTGGCCGGAAAGATGAGGTGGAAAGATGAGATGGAAAGACGAGCCGGCAAGAAGCTGAGTCGTTACATACTGGTTAGATGCGGCTTTGGGCTTAGCAAGGTTTTACTACGCAAAACTGGACTACAACAAACAACCGCGGCACAGTGTTATTAGGATAATCAACTCAGAGGCCTTCGAAGCCAATACTCGTTTCAACCAGTGTCCACGGTTACTGGGTAAGACACCCATTGCCAACAAACGTCAAACGGTTGCAGAAACCCGACTAGAAACAGAAGGAAACCATGTTAACAAATCTTTCCATCAGAGCCTTATTGATGGCAGTGTTGGCGGCATTATGCGCCTTAATTATTGCCGTATTACTCAACAGCTTTTCTGCTATCAAGGAATCAAATGATGCAGTGAATGATCTGGCGTCGATCAATATTCTCCAGGCAAACGCGGCTAACCGCCTGGATAGCAGCACGTGGCAACTGCATAAGCACATGGCCGATTTTGGGGACTATGATCGTCGTGCCATGAGGGAGCAAGCAGCGGCTTCCTTGGCGCTTGCTAAAGACACGCTCGTGCAGGCGGATCGTTATTACGAGATTCTCAACTTTCGGGATCACGATGCGCTAGCAAACACGGCATCACGTGATGCCGGTAATGTCCGCCACGAGTTTCTGGATCGTATCTTGGGTGCTTACCAGCAGATGACAGATGCTGAGTTCCGCCAAGCGCTTGATACGAATGACCGTAGAACGCTGAACGCTGCGCGTGCAAAAATAGAGGAAGGCGTGCTGCAGCTATCCAGTATCGTGTCTGAATTTTCTACGTTTTCAGGCGAGCGTTCTGAGCTTCGTTTTAAACGTGCTGATAGTGCGGCAAATAACGCGCTGACGATTAACGTCATTCTAGTGGTGTTATCGGCCTTAGTGGCGCTAATTACCCTGTGGGCGATCTCACGTCTTATTCTCGCCCCGCTCAATAGTGCTATTGCCCAGTGCGATGCCTTGGCAGAAAACGACCTGACCCAAGACATGCCGCCTGCTTCCAACAATGAGGTCGGGCGCTTGTTTGCGGCGATGCATCGTATGCAAAACAACCTCACTTCAGTGATTAGCCAGTTGCAGCAAGCCACCACGCGGGTTGCAGGTGGTGCTGATGATATTGCCTCAGGTAGCCAGGATTTATCGGCGCGAACCGAACAGCAAGCGTCAGCTCTGCAAGAAACGGCAGCGTCGATGGAAGAGATTTCCGGCACGGTTCGCCAAACGGCATCCACCGCCCAGGAAGCTGAAAAGCTGGTAACAACGTCCAGTGAAAAAGCGATGGAGGGTGCCGACGAAGTAGCCCGCACCATGACGTTAATGCAAGCGATAGAGGAAGGTAGTCAGCGTATGGATACCATTCTATCGTCCATCGATAGCATTGCGTTCCAGACCAATATCCTGGCCTTGAATGCCTCGGTTGAAGCGGCTCGTGCAGGTGAACATGGCCGTGGCTTCGCGGTTGTGGCCGAAGAAGTACGTAAGCTTGCATCGCAAACGGCCACCTCATCCCGTGAAATTGGCGACATGTTGGGCACGATGCGTGAGCAGATTCGTCAAGGGTCGACGCAAGCCTCGGTGTCGGGCGATAAGATGCGCGATATTGCCGCCAACATCGAACACTTAAATGCCATGATCGGTGAGCTTTCGCTATCTGCTAATGAACAGGAAACGGGTGTTGAGCAAATCGGTACGGCGGTTGCCGAGATGGATGCAGTTACCCAGCAAAACGCCATGCTGGTGCAAAAAACCAGCAGTTCCGCCGCCATGTTGTCAGCAGAATCACATCGTCTGCAGGGAATCACATCGCTGTTCCGTGTTCGCCACACGCCTGACGCTGAAGAGAGCGGGGCTGCACTTTCTAGCCTTTCTAGCACTTCTCATGGTGGTGACCACACGTTAAAGCGCCCTATGTTGGCTAGTGCTCAGGACATCTAGCGAGGTGCGCTTTATTGGCAGGGTATGCCTCATAGAGGTTTCTGATACCACGCCATGCTGAGTGCCGACCTCGATCACCGCTTGCTGAAAGCACGCATTATGCAAGTCAAATCCCAACTGTTTGCAATAAACCTTACCTAGCACAATGATTGCGTCATTAAATGGTGGTGACAGTTGCTATTTATAAGCCAAAAATACTATCTTTAAGCCTTTTTAAGTTGTACGTAAATCATACTTGGCTTTTATGTTTGTACAGAAAGTCTATTTGCATAGCAACGAGTCGGCGACTCAGCGGCAGTACATTATTGATGCCAATCAAGCGCTTGTTGAGGCGGGCAGGTTCAACGCACTGCTTTGGAGTGGTGCATGGTGTCAGGCTAGGTGCCATCCCCATCTGGTAGAATGGCAGGTAAAGCGATCACCTATGGACGATCACCTATGGACGAGAGTAATACGTGATGGACGAAACATGTTCGGGAGTTAAAAACGATTGTCCGGCTGCTCTGTTAGCCACGGCAGTAAACGGCATTATCGTGACCGATAAACAGGGCACTATTTTGCGCGCCAATCAGGCAGCGGAAGCAATGTTTCGTTACCCATCGGGTACTCTGGTGGGTCATCCTATCACCGTGTTAATGCCCATGGCGGTCTACTTTGAGTACGGCTCACGCGATATGGTGGGTGCCACGCAGGAAGTAGAGGGCATCGATCGCACCGGCAACCGAGTGCCGCTGCTCATATCGGTGAGCACGTTTAATGAAAGCAACGAGCCTCGCTTTGCCGCTTTTCTGCAAGATTTCAGCGAACGCAAGCACGAGGAACGGGTACTCAAAGACGTCAACGCTGAGCTTGAAAAGCGGGTGCGCGAACGCACAGCGCAACTGGAAAAAGAAGTCGAACGTCATCAGCAGACCATCCACCACCTCGAACTGGTCAACCGGATTGTAGAACGTGCCAGCCATGCGGTGGCTATTACCGATGCTGATAATCGCATTCTTTATGTCAACCCAGCCTATGAGAAAATGACGGGCTACAAGCTCAAGAGCGTCATCGGCAAAAAGCCATCGATCTCCAAATCTGGCCGGCATGGCCCTGAGTTCTACCGCAAAATGTGGGCCGCGTTAAACAAGAACCTGCACTGGGAAGGCGAAATCTGGGATCGCCGCGACGACGGTGCCGTCTTTCCCAAGTTGATGAGTATCGACCGACTGATAGACGAAGAGGGCAAAACACGCAATTTCGTTGCTACGTTCCACGACCTTTCTGAGCAAAAAGCCTCAGAAGAGGAAATCGAGCGGCTGCAGTATTATGACTCGCTCACCACGCTGCCCAATCGTTCACTGTTTCGCCATCGCCTACAGCACGAGTTTGAGGTTTCCCGACGCCAAGGAACATGCGTTGGCGTCATGCTGATCAATATCGACCGCTTCAAACAAGTCAATGATACGTTCGGCTTTCTTGCCGGGGACCAGCTGCTGATGGAAGTGGCTGAACGCTTGGCAATCGCGGTGCGCCGAACTGACCTTGTGGCGCGCCAGGAGAGCCGCCGCGAACGTGATCCCGATGTCGTCTCGCGTATAGGAGGCGACGACTTTGCCGTGATTCTCAATGATCTTAAAAAGCCTGAGAATGCCACCGTCGTGGCAACGCGCATGCTGAACGCGATGAATGAGCCGTTCACGATTCAAAACAAAACAGAAACCATCGAAGACATCTTCCTTCAGGCCAGTATCGGTATCGGGATTTTTCCCGATAATGCCGCGAATATTGACGAACTGATGCGGGCAGCCGAGACCGCCGTGGTTCAGGCGAAAGTGCACGGGGGTGGCGAATTTCGTTTCTTCTCCGACAGCATGAACCACAACAGTGCCGAGCGGGCGCGGCTAGAAAACGATTTGCGTCGGGCCGTGGCGGAAGACGCCTTTACCCTGTACTACCAGCCTAAGCTAGACCTAATGACAAACCGCTTTTCTAGCATGGAGGCGCTCATTCGCTGGCCTCGTGACGATGGCGGCATGGTGTCGCCTGGCGATTTCATTCCCCTGGCCGAAGAAACCAATCTAATTGTGCCGCTGGGTGCCTGGGTGTTGCGCCGTGCCTGCCGGGATACCATGGCACTGAGCGAACGTATTGGCTGGGTGCCGGGTATCGCGATTAACCTTTCCGCCCGTCAGTTTCGTCAGCCTGGGCTTGTTGATGCCGTGCGTGTGGCTATTGACGAGAGCGGTATTCCGCCTGAGAAAGTGGAGCTGGAAATTACCGAAAGCATGGTGATGGATGATGTTGAAGCGGCCATTGAGACCATGCGAGCGCTGCGCGAGCTCGGCGTACAGCTGGCCATCGATGACTTTGGCACCGGCTACTCGTCGCTGAGCTATCTCAAACGCTTTCCGGTGAATACGCTAAAACTTGACCGTGCTTTTATCCGCGACCTGCCCCTAGGCGCAGAGGATGTGGCCATTACCGAGGCAGTGATAGCGCTTGCCAAGGCGCTGAAACTGAATGTAGTGGCTGAGGGCGTGGAAACGAGAGAGCAGCTGACCTTTCTCTCTGCGCGACATTGCGCTTATGTTCAGGGCTTTCTTTTGGCTCGGCCAGGGCCGCTTGAAAACATGCCTGCGGTTTTTTCCAGCAATTTTGTCTGACCGTACCCGTCTGCATTCACCCAGTTACTAGAAAAATAAGTAAATGTTAATTCTATTTTATGATGGTAATCATCTTTTACAAAAAAGGGATTGAGCTATAACTAAAAGGGCTCTTGAAAAGAGGATCTTGAAAAAGAGCTTTTAAAAAAAGAGAGGCTTAAAAAGTTTCTTCGTTATTGTATGAGGCGGCGATTAATGGCCGCCTTCATGGCATGAAAGGAATAGTGCTATGTCAAAAACAGATACTCAAATTCAGAAAGATGTGCTTGCTGAGCTCGAATGGGAGCCTACCGTTCGCGCCACCGATATTGGGGTAGAGGTAAAAGATGGCATTGTCACATTGGCTGGCCATGTGGATAGCTACGCGGAAAAGTGGCATGCAGAAACCGCCGCGCAGCGGGTTAGCGGTGTGAAGGGTGTCGCCGTAGAAATTGATGTAAAACTACCGGGCGATACTCAGCGTACCGATGCCGATATTGCACGGGCGGTGAAAAACACGCTGGAATGGAACATATTTGTTCCAAATGACCCGTTAAAGGTGATGGTTGAAGATGGTTGGGTAACGCTTTCCGGTGAAGTGCCTTGGGAGTATCAGCGCCGCTTGGCTGCTAGTTCCATACGCTATCTGACAGGTGTTACCGGTGTGAGTAATCAAATCGTTGTTAAACCTAAGCCGACGGCGGCGGCTGTTAAGGCAGATATTGAAGCCTCACTGAAACGTAGAGCCGTGCAGGATGCTAACGCCATCAAAGTAGAAGTGCATGATCATGATGTCATTCTTAGTGGAAAGGTGCACAGTATCGCGGAAAAAGAATTAATACATCATGCTGTATGGAATTCGCCCGGCGTCACGAAGGTAACGGACAATATAAAAATCTGACGCACTCTCAACAAAAACACCATCAACAAAAACATCGTTAACAAAAGCACTGTCAAAAAAGCACTGTCAAAAGGTATCTTGCTATGCATCTAGTTTGTCCGTCTTGTGGTACTACCAATCGGATACCCGCTGAACGTCTGCACGATGCGCCTGTTTGTGGGCGGTGCAAAACGATGTTGATGGCCGCTGAGCCTGTAGCCCTTAGCGACGCGGCCTTATCTAAATTTATTTCAGTAACAGAGCTGCCGGTGTTGGTTGATTTCTGGGCCACCTGGTGCAAGCCATGCCAGGCAATGGCACCTAATTTTGCTGCTACTGCGCGCCAGATGCCAGAGGTGCGATTCGTCAAGGTGGACACCGACTCAGCACCGGCAGCAAGCGCGCTCTACAATATTCGCAGCATTCCGACACTGATTCTGTTCAATGGCGGTAAAGAAGTAGCGCGCCTTGCGGGTGCAGTGTCGGCCTCGCAGCTAATAGCTTGGCTTCAGCAGCATCTATCACGGTAACAATCAATGAAAAGTAACAAACCCTTCAATATCTTCACGCTCGGTGATGAAGGCGTTTTCGGGCGCTTGAGTATCTTCATAGCCTAGCGAGATGCCACATAACAGCAGCTCGGTGTCATCTAGCTGAAGCTCGTCGCGAATAAGCGCGTGGTGCCAAGCAAAAGCCGCTTGAGGGCAGGTATGTAACCCTTGGCCGCGGGCGGCTAGCATGACACTCTGGATAAACATGCCGCAGTCCATAAAACTGCCCGTTTCCAGGCGGCGGTCCATGGTGATTAACAGAGCCACGGGTGCATCAAAAAAGTGAAAGTTTCTTCGCGCCTGTGCTGCGCGTTTGGCTTTATCTTCACGGCCAATGCCAAGCGTTTCATAAAGCCCAAAGCCGCAGCGCCGGCGGCGTTCCAGGTAGGGTTCAAACCAGTTTTGTGGGTAGTAGTGATACTCCGGTGCATCGCTTTGGCCGTTATCAACGGCGTTTAACAACCGCTGGCACAGCTGATCTTTAACGGCACCTGTCACCACATGCACTTTCCACGGTTGGATGTTGCTACCGCTGGGCGCACGGTTAGCAACCCGTAATATATGCGTGATAGTGGCGCGGTCGATCGGGGTGTCGAGAAAGCGACGCACCGATTTACGGCTGGTAATGGCGGTATCTACATGCATGCGGGCATTCCCTAAGAAAAGTCGTTAAATGGGGCTTTAAGAGGGTCTTTAAAAGTGTCTTTAACAAAATCGCGCGGCGCTTTGCCGTTAGCCTGCCGCGCGAATTGGACTGGCGTTATTGAGTGACCAAGTGGCAGCGACTATCTTCCAACGATTGGAAGGCATCCTCACCTGGAATCGTGCGCAGTATTTCGTAAAGATCCCACTCGTTAGTAGAGGCGTCAGGCGTTTTGACTTTGGCGAGGTACATATCATGCACCATGCGGCCATCATCACGAATGTAGCCGTTGGTGGCGAACATGTCGTTAATGGGGGTGTCTTGCATCATGGCGCGAACGGTGGCTGCATCATCCGTGCCGCTTGCTTCAACGGCATTTAAATAGTGCATGGCGCTTGAGTAGACGCCTGCCTGAACCATGGTGGGTTTGCGCCCGGTGCGGGCTTCATAGCGTTCTGCCCATTCACGCGAAGCGTCATTCAAGTCCCAGTACCAGCCGGTCGTTAATTGCATGCCTTGAGTGCTTTCTAAACCTAGCGCATGGATATCGTTTAAAAACACCATCAGCCCAGCGAGTGACTGACCGGACTGTGCCAAGCCAAATTGCCCCGCGGTGCTAATCGCATTAACGGTGTCGGCACCGGCATTAGCTAGCCCTACGATTTTGGCGCCTGAGCTTTGCGCTTGCAGGACATAAGAGGAGAAGTCGCTCGTATTTAATGGATGGCGAATGCTGCCCAATACCTCGCCTCCCTGCGCTTCTACAACCGCGGTAACGTCGCTTTCCAGCGAGTGACCAAAGGCGTAGTCAGCGGTAATCATGTACCAACTGTCACCCCCTTCGTCGAGAATCGCTTTAGCGGCACCATTAGACATGGCGTAAGTGTCATACACCCACTGCACATGGTTAGGCGTGCAGTACTCGTTGGTGATGCTTAGCGCTGCGGCACCTGCCACCATGGCAAGTTTGTCGTTTTCAGCGAGCAGCTGAGTGGCCGCGATCGTCACCGACGAGGCCACCATGCCCGCGACCATATCGACATTACGCTGGTCGATCCACTCGCGCACCGTGTTGGCACCCACATCGGCGCTGTTGCGATCATCACCACTAAACACCACAATCGGTGCGCCGTTAATTTCACCGCCGTGATCTTCAACCGCCATATTGAGCGCTTCTAGGCCTCCTGGGCCGGCTAAATCGCGGTAGGGCCCTGACATATCGGATAAATAGCCGATACGGATTTCATTATCGCTGATGCTTGCCTGAGCAGTGCTGAACGTACCGGCAAAGGCGATACTTAACGCTATGATTAACGGCTGTTTCTTAAAAGCAGACATAGAACCCCCAACCCCGCGTAAAACGAGGCAGATTGTTGTTATCGGTATGGATTTATGGATTGTTGTTATCGGTATGGGTAACGCTAGGTGCGCCGCAACGGCGCGGTTAGTTCGATTGGCTATTGTGTTTCGGTTGTTTCCTCCTTGGCGTTGAGCGCGGTATTTTCTAAATCGTGCTGAAGTTTATTGAGGTAGTGCAATAAACTGACGGTTTCATCGAAAGAGAAACTGCCGAGCCCGTCACGGTAGAAATCGTGAATAGAGGGCTGCAGGCTCTTCCAAAAAATTCGGCCTTTTTCGGTCAGTAAAATAATACGAGCGCGCTTGTCGTCAGGATGTGGAATACGTTCAACGTGTGACTCGCGCTCCAAGCGCTTGAGCACGCCGTCTAAACTTTGTCGGCTCACCACCAGGTACTCGGTCAGGGCGTTGAACGAGATGCCGTTCTCAAACCCTTTGCGTGAGAGGGCCCCTAGCACAGCCCACTGTACGGTGGTTAGCCCCACTTCACTGACCGTCTGCTTCTGTAAAATGTTACTAACTTGAAAAAGCCGGAAAAAGAGTCGGTTGGCGACGCTTTTGTCATCTTGAGTCATTCCAAGAAACTCCTATCCTAAAAGCGGCGCCAGCGGGCAGCAGACGAAAGCCGTCGTAATTACCGAGGCACTGACTGACGCGCAATGATGTTTTTCATAATTTGTGCCGTGCCATCACCAATCTGCAAGCCCAGCACATCACGCATGCGCTGCGAGAAGGGAAGGTCCTCACCCCAGCCGGTGTGGCCATGAGCCAGCATACACTGCTTGATCACGTCGAAGGCCAGTTTTGGCCCCCACCATTTGTTCATCGCCGCCTCGGTGGTATGAGGTAAATGGTTGTCTTTTAGCCACAGGGCGTAATAGCACTGCAAACGCGCAGCATGCACATACGTTTGGTATTCAGCAAGCGGATGCGTTAACCCCTGAAAGGCCGCCAGCGGTTGGCCGAAGGCTTCACGCTCGGTGAGCCACTGCCAGGTTTCGTCCAGCGATTGCTGAGCGACCGCCAGGCACTGTAAGCCAATCAGCGCGCGGCTGTAGTCAAACCCCTGCATGACCTGTTTGAAGCCTTGACCCTCTTCGCCAAGCATGTGGTAGGCGGGCACGCGCACATTGTCGAAGAAAATCGAACCGCGGCCAATAGCGCGCTGGCCAGAATCCTCGAAGCGGCTGGTGGTGATGCCGTCCAGATCCATAGGCACCAGAAAAGCGCTGATGCCGCTGGCGCGCTGTTCTTGGGTACCGGTGCGGGCAAAGACCACTGCCACATCGGATTGGTCAGCCATAGAGATGGAGGTCTTCTCGCCGTTGAGCACAAAGTGGTCGCCGTCGCGGGTGGCCTTTAGCTTCAAGTTAGCGGCGTCAGAGCCTCCGTGGGGCTCGGTCAGGGCGATACAGCAGATCTTCTTGCCGGAGGTAATGCCGGCCAGCCACTCGCGTGCCAGTTCGGGGCGCGCGTGGTGGGCGATAATCTGGCCGTTGAGTGACGCCAGCAGCGGCAGGTAGCCAACGTTAAAGTCACCGCGTGAGATTTCCTCGATAATCACGCCGCTGGTGACACAGTCCAGGCCGCTGCCGCCAAATTCTTCAGGCAGCTCGCCGCCCAGGCAACCCATTTCACCGAGCATTTCGACGATCTCACGCTCGATGAGCGCGTCTTCTTCACGTTTACGGTAGCGCGGTGCCAGCATATCGGCGGAAAGCTTTGCCACGCTCTCGCGAATGGCATTTTGTTGTTCAGTAAAGGCAAAGTTCATGGCTGTCTTCATCCTTATGGGGGAGCCCACCGGCCCGCTGAGCCGGTGGCGAGTGTCTTTAATACCGTGCGAGTATCCGGCGCTTTAGAGCTGGTTAGACATAGCGCTTGTTAAACACAGAACTTGTTAGACATAAAACTTGCGGAACTCGGGCTTGCGCTTCTCTTTAAAGGCCGCGACCCCTTCCTTGGATTCCTCGGTCTCGTAGTAGAGGCTTAGGGTCTGCATGCCGAGCGCGCCGATGCCGGCGATGTTTTCGCTGTCGGCATTGAACGAGCGCTTAGCGATAGAAAGGGCGGTGGGGCTCTTTTCGAGAATCTCATCGCACCATTTGCGCACTTCTTCGTCTAGCTGCTCAGGCGGCACTACCGCATTGACTAGACCCCAATCGAGCGCCTGCTGAGCGGTGTATTTACGGCACAGGTACCAGATTTCACGGGCGCGCTTTTCACCGATCACGCGGGCGAGGTAAGCGGTGCCGAAACCGGGGTCCACCGAGCCCACCTTGGGGCCTACCTGGCCGAAAATGGCGGTTTCGGAGGCAATGGAAAGATCACACACTACGTGCAGCACATGGCCGCCGCCGATGGCGAAGCCGTTGACCCGGGCGATGACCGGCTTGGGCACTTGGCGGATCAGGGTCTGCAGCTCTTCCACCGGCAGGCCAATGATGCCGCGGCCGTCGTACTGGCCTTCGTGGGCGCCTTGGTCGCCGCCGGTACAAAACGCCTTGTCACCGGCACCGGTCAGTACGATCACGCCGATGGACTTGTCCCAGCCAGCGCGGTTGAAGGCGTCGAGCAGTTCCATGCAGGTTTGGCCGCGAAAGGCGTTGTAACGGTC
This sequence comes from Halomonas sp. 54_146, assembly GCF_001507855.1. GTDB lineage: Bacteria > Pseudomonadota > Gammaproteobacteria > Pseudomonadales > Halomonadaceae > Vreelandella. The sequence goes on along the minus strand of NZ_LGEN01000005.1, from coordinate 125,744 downwards.
GGCGCGGTTGATGGTGATAGTGGCCACGCCATCGGTGACGTCGTAGAGGATATCTTCGTAGTTCATTGTCTAGCTCCTGGAATTCGATACGGAAGGGCGGGGGCAGCGCTTAGCCAGCCATGGTTAGGCCACCGGACACACTGATCACCTGGCCGGTGATGAAGCTGGCTTCATCGCTGGCAAGCAGGGTGATGATGCCGGGGTAATCCTCGGGCTGGCCGATGCGGCGCATGGGCACGGCGTTGCGGAAAGCTTCAAGCAGCTTCTCTGGGTCGCGGGCGGTATCGGCCACGTCTTTTAGCAGCGCGGTGTCAGTGGGGCCGGGGCAGACCACGTTGAGGGTGACGTTCTTGCTGGCGAGCTCCCGAGCCAGGGTTTTACTCAGGCCTAACATGCCGGCCTTACAAGCAGCGTAGACCGCCTCGCCAGAGGAGCCGACGCGAGCCGCGTCAGAGGCGATATTGATGACTCTGCCGCCGCCGGCTTCGACCATCTTCGGCAGCACCACGTGGTGCATATTGAGCGCGCCGGTCAGGTTGACCGCGATCAGCGATTCCCACATGGAAGGCTCGGTCTTGAGGAACGGCATGAAGCGATCAAAGCCGGCGTTATTGACCAGCACGGTGGGGGTGCCGAGATCCTGCTCGATGCTCGCCACTGTGGAGACGATGGCATTGTAATCGGTGATATCGGCAGCGTAGGCCTGCGCCTTGCCACCGGCCTCAGTGATCAGCGCTACCGTGGCTTGAGCCGCCGCCTCGTCGCGGTCGAGCACCGCCACCTTGGCACCATGCTCGGCGAAACGCTTGCACACGGCCTGGCCGATGCCGCCGCCGCCGCCGGTCACGATCACGGTTCTGTTCTCAAGTCCTTTCATGTTGTTTCTCCACTCAGTTCAGGTTTCAAAGGATTAAATGTTTTAAAGGAGTAAATGTTTTAAAGGAGTAAATGTTTTAAAGAAGTAAGTGTGGGTCGTGGAATATCGAGCGTTGCGGCGTCAGGTGCCGCTAGTAACGTTGCTAGCCTGTTCGCGCAGCTTGAATTTTTGAATCTTGCCAGAGGGAGTGCGTGGCAGTTCGTCGAGCACTTCCAGGAATTCTGGATGGTACTGGCGGGTCACTTTGCGCTCGCTGAGAAAGGCGCATACTTCATCAAGCGTCAGTGACTCCACGTCTTCCTTGAGGGTCACGTAGGCGCACAGGCGTTCGCCGAGGCGTTCGTCAGGTTTGCCGACCAGCGCCAGCGTGTGAATTTTGGGGTGCTGGTAGAGCGTGTTTTCGATATCGACAATGGGAATGTTTTCGCCGCCGCGGATGATGACGTCCTTCGAGCGCCCGGTAATGCGCACATACCCTTGTTCATTAAGCCGTGCCAGGTCGCCGGTGGGGAACCAGCCTTCGTCGTCAACGCCGTATAGTTCCGGCTGCTTGAAGTAACCGACAAATAAGCTAGCACCGCGCACGTAAAGCAGCCCTTCTTGGCCGGCGGGCAGCGGGTTGCCTTCCATATCGGTGACTTTGAGTTCCATGTAAGGAAGCGGCACCCCATCGGTATTTACCGCGAAAGATGGGTCGTCGTCAGGAAGGGTTGTGGTCACCGCACCGTTTTCAGTCATGCCCCAGGCAGACAAAATCCGGGTGGGCAGATTTTTGGCTGCTTTCTCTACTAGCGGGCTGGGAATCGGCGCGCCGGCGCACAAAAAGAGCTTCAGTGACTGCAAATCTGCGCCGTGTTCGATCGCCAGTTCAGCAATGTCAGCCAGGAAAGGGGTCGAACCAAGCATTAAGCTGGGCTGCTCGGCACGAATGATCTTGACCGCTTCCTCAGGTAGCCAGGTGTCCTGAAGCACTGCCGTAGATTTAAGGTAAATCGGCAGCAGCAGGCCGTAGAGAAAACCCAGCTGGTGCGCCAGTGGAGAAGGCATGAAAACCGTATCGCTTTCCTCCAGGGCTAGCCGTGCGGCGAAAGGGCGGATATGGCTCATTAAGGTGTTAGAAGTGTGCATCACGCCTTTGGGCTTGCCGGTAGTGCCTGAGGTGTAGAGCACCTGTACCACGTCATCACCCGATAACCGACGAGCTGCGAACAGGGCGTCTGTATCCATCTCGGTTTCCCAGGCGCGCTCCAGTAACACCTGCTCAAAGCTATCGTCTTCATCACTGCCGACTACCAGCACGTGCGTTAAGGACGGCAGCGATTTTTGTAAGTCGTGCGCCATGGCACCGTGGTCGAACTTACGGAAGGTCTTAGGCACCACCAATAGTTTGCTTTCCGCCATGCTCAGCATGAACTCAAGCTCATGCTCGCGGAAGATCGGCATCAGCGGGTTGAGTACCGCGCCAATACGAACACACGCTAAGTGCAAGGCCGTCATTTGCCACCAGTTGGAGAGCTGGCAGGAGACGATGTCGCCTTTCTCTACCCCTAAACCAGCAAGGCCGGCTGCCATGCGGGTAACTCGCTGGTTCAGCTCACGGTAGCTGAGTTCAGTACGGCTTCCGTCAGCCATTTGATAAGTAATGATGGCCGTTTTGTCACCCGAAGAGGCCACGGCCTTATCCAAATAGTCTGCAATGGTCATGTCATTCCATGCGCCTAGCGCCACCATGGCCTCGCGTCGCGCAGACGTCATATTGGTATGAATAGCCATGCAACCTCCTGAAAATTAATTGTTCATTGTTAGTTTTGGATGTTGATGGGCACCGCCGTTACAGGGTGCCTTGGAAGAAAGTTAGGCTACGGTGGTATTTATGTCAATATGTTGTCTTTTATTTTTATGAGAAATAATTTGGCTATGAAAGTGGAGAAAATGAGAGATGTTATTTAAGACAGCTGCTTGTCAGGAGTTTTTTATTTTTCTGCCATTGCATGATGTTGGTAAGCCACGATTTGGCAGTGAATAAGGGGTGGTATATAGCAAATATGGCGTGACTATAGGCTTTTTGGTCGCTTTAAGGTGGTCGGCCAGCAATGTAGGTCGTGCGGTTGCGGCATGCCCATGCGGTGATGTTTTAATCAACTAGTTGTTACTAAGAGGGAGCTGGCTAGAAAGCGTCAATCGCCATAATAAATTTTTTACTTATTTATATGTATACATGTTGACATAGTTGGCAATGCCCCTAGACTCATTTAACAACCCTGACGAATGTCCAATAATCACAAAGGGGGTCTGATGAGCGCCATTCTTGAAGTACGCAATCTAACCAAACAGTTTCGCGGGTTCACTGCGGTGGACAACATTGATCTGCATGTTGAGGAAGGGCATATCCATGCCCTGATAGGCCCAAACGGGGCCGGTAAAACAACCGTTTTCAACCTGCTCACGAAGTTTCTGCCGCCCACCCGTGGCGAAATCCTTTACCGCGGTAAGCCGATTACCGGGATGAAGGCCAACGACATTGCGCGCTTGGGGTTGGTGCGCTCTTTCCAGATATCTGCAGTGTTCGCGCACATGACCGCGCTTGAGAATGTGCGCGTAGCGCTCCAGCGCAAGCTAGGCACCTCCTTTCACTTCTGGAAATCCGAAAAAAGCCTTGATCACCTCAACGAGCGAGCACTTGAGCTGCTGGATGAAGTCGGCCTGCGTGAGTACGCCGATGTACTGACAGTAGAGATGCCTTATGGCCGCAAGCGGGCGCTGGAAATCGCCACCACCTTGGCGCTAGAGCCGACGGTAATGCTTCTCGACGAACCTACGCAGGGGATGGGGGCCGAGGATGTCGATCGTATCGTTGAGCTGATTCGTCGCGTAGCAGGGGGCGTACAGTGCTGATGGTAGAACACAACCTCAGCGTGGTTAGCCGGTTGTGCGAGCGCAACGAGTCCTCTAGGAAAGCTAATGAGTAACAGGGAAAACGGCCAGCGCATTGTCGTCATTACCGGCGAGGCTATTCGTGTCGCTGGTGGCTGGCGATGAATCTAGCCCAGTCTGTGAAAAATCGTCGCGATAAGTGAGGCGAATACTCATGATGCGATTCAATCAGCGCTGGTTGACGCTAGAAGGGCATAAATTTCCGGTTTTTCAGGCCTATATTGAGCGCGATCGCGTGGTTCGCTATCTCGACTTTTTGGGCGAGCGGCGACAAGAGCCGCAAGTAGAAAGGCCACAGCAGGGAAGTGTTTGTGATGATATCGGGCCAGCGTTACCCACCTTTGCTTTTTCGCTGGAGATGGATGCCGGTGTTGTGGCCACGATGGCGAACCTTTTACAGGTCGAGGCGAACTGCCTGCTTCATGGCGAGCAGTCCTTCACTTACCACAGCGCATTACGCTGTGGGGATCTTGTGACGGTAGAATCCGTGCTGCTAGATGTGAGCTGGAAGGCGAGCAGTCACGTGTGTTTTTTTGGCAAGGAAAGCCGATTCCTGGTTAAAGAACGCTTAGCAGTGAGCAGCCGAACCGTTTACGCCATCAAGGCCACCCTGGTATGAAGCGTGCAGAGCGGTTGAATCCAGCAGCGTTACGCACGATGCATCAAGGTGAGCTTGATAGTTATGCGGCACTCTCGGGAGACCTGAACCCTATACATGGTGATCATGCGCAGGCTGTAAAGGCTGGCCACCCTGGGGTCATTTGTCACGGGATGCTTTCTATGACGGACATCGGCCACTGGTTGATTGGTGAAATGAAAGGGCGTCGATTGATCACTATATCGTGCCGCTTTGTGGCCCCAATGAGCGTTGGTACGCGCTTAACGGTATCGGGGGTTTGCACGGCGCAACGCACCGATGATGGTGACGGTATTGCTGTTGACGGTATTGCTGTCGATTTTGTCGCCAAAGAAACCGAAGGTGAAATCAGGGTGACGGGGCGTGCGGTGTTTGTTTAACCGCGCAGAAGGCACTCACCAAACATACAAACATACAGGAGCGCTCGGTTTACTCTTCATTCAAGCGTACAGGCACGCGGCTTAAATGGTTATTGGCGTTCGCTAATGTTTGTAACAGCGTAAGCAGCGCTTGCTGCTCGTCTGGGGCGAGCGGTGCCAATATTTCTTTTTGCACTTCTTCCACGGCAGGTTCTGCCGCGGCGCGTAGCCGCTCTCCCTCTTGGGTTAGCTGTACCACCATGGAGCGGCGGTCTTCAGGGTTTCGGTGGCGCGAGACAAGCCCCCGTTCTTCCAGTTTGCGCACTACCACTGCCACCGTATTGCGATCTAGTGCGGTATACCCGCCCAAGGTCACTTGGTCGCTGGTGCCCATCTCTTCAAGCGCGGAAAGAATAATATATTGCAGCTGGGTAAGGTTGAGCGATTCACACTTGCGCAAAAAAATCGCCACGCTAATTTGGTGGCAGCGCCGCAACAAATTGCCGGGCAGGTCAAAAGCTTCAGAAAGAGGAGAGCGTGTCATATCAATTTTTTCGTTGATGAGGGCTATCGTGAGTGAAAACACGCCGCGACCATAGCAGAAGTCACGGAAGTAGGCACTGCTGATATAAAAACTATCAGCATAAAAACTATCGGCATAAAAACTATCAGCATAGAAATTGCCCAGCCTTGAAGGGCTGGGCAGAAGATGCGGCCAAAAAAATCAATGAAGGTGTTAGCTGAGTAGGTTCACCATCCATGGGTTAAAGATCACCGCTAGAATGACGAGGCAGGCCGCGATAATGAATGGAAATATCCATTTCGTGATGCGGGGCAAACTGACGTTGCTAATGGCCGAGGCCACATAGAGGCCAGCCCCAACCGGTGGTGTTAATAACCCTAAGCTTAGCGTCATGCAGGTGACTATCCCGAAGTGAACCGGGTCAATGCCATAGCTCTGTTGTGCGACTGGCAGTAAAATCGGCACTAAAATGATCAGCGCGGCAATGCCGTCAAGCACCATCCCCACTAATATCAGCATCACAAAAACCAGCAGCATAAACACCAACGGACTTTCGGTGGTGTTTTGCAACAATTCAGCGACCTGCTGGGGAATTTGATTATAAACCAGCACCCACCCAAAGGCCTTGGCGGCGGCAATCAAAAACAGCACGATGGCGGTATTGCGGGCTGTTCGGCTCAATACCCCTGGCAGCTGCCCCCACTTTAATTCGCGAAAGAACACGCTGCCAATCACTACCGCCATTAAAGTAGCGGCCGCTGCAGACTCCGTTGGCGTGACAACACCAAACGCGATGCCGCCCACAATCACAACAGGAATACTGAGAGTGAATAGGGCGCTGCGCGTGGCGTTCCACAAAGGAATGCTTTCTCGCTCGCCGGTGGGGGTTTTACGTGCGCGGCGTGCAATGATCGCAATTAGCCCGCTGATTAATACAAACAGCACCAGCCCAGGGAGAATGCCGCCCATAAACATGGCGCCGATTGATACCTGGGCAATGACCCCATAAATAATAAACACCATCGAAGGCGGAATAATGGGGCCTAGCAGGCCAGCCCCAGCCGTCAGCGCAGCAGCAAAGCCTCTGTCGTAGCCGTCACGCTCCATTTCCGGGGTCATCACTCGGCTCATAATGGCGATTTGCGCCGTGGCCGAGCCCATAATAGAAGCGAGCATTAAGTTTGAAGTGAGCGACACATAGGCAATGCTATGAGGAACCCAGGCAAACCAAGCACGCGCCGCGGTGATAATGCGCCGGGTTATGCCGCCCTCGTTCATGACTTCGCCTAGCAGAATAAAAAGCGGTATTGCCAGCAAGTCAAACACATCTAACGAGCTAAAAATTACCTGGGGCAAGTTTTCCAGCAGACGGTAGTTACCAGATGTAAGGATAAAAGTGAGCGTTGAACCCAGTAGGACAAAAGCAATGGGCATGCCAAGTAGCATCAACACCAAAAAGGCGACAAGCGTCATTCGTTCATTCCTCGTCGGTAGCTAGAATAAAGTTCACGCGTGAGCGATCTGAAAGCCTAGCGATGAGGTGGAATATCGATGTGGCACAGAAAAGCGGCACGATGAGGTAGAAATGCCATTTTGGCCAATCCAAGGTAATGGCAATGTCGTAGCTGACCGAAGGCGAGCGTAGCCAAGCGATAGCGAACCACAATATTGTCGCTAAAATGGTCAGGCAAAGTAGTTCAGTTACCCAATAACACGTGCGCTGAACGGTTTTTGGCAGGATGCCTATCAGCATGGTCAGACGCACATGCTGGTCATGATGAATGGCAATAGACACTGCCAGAAATGCCATCCAAATCAATATATAAACGGCGAGTTCGTTAGCAAAATATAGCGGGCTATTAAACACATAGCGGGCGATAACATTCATCATTAACAGTACGCTAAAGGCGACGATAAGCCCGCTGCACGCAAATTGCTCAACGCGTGCTAAGCGTTGGCTTGCGCGGGTAAGCCATGTTTCACAGGGAGAGTGCATGAGGGGACTCCTTGCGGGGGCAGAACGGGGCGCAGCTGCGCCCCGACGCATTTTTATTCAGCGTTAAGGAGTTCGTTAGACTGCTGTTGAAAGGCTTGGATAAGTGGATGGTCGCCAAAGCGCTCAGCGAAGGCTTGGTTGGCGGTGCTAAACACGCTTTCAGCATCCGCTAGCTCGACCACATTAATACGCTCTTCGAGCATGGCGCGATTGCGTGCTTCCGCTTCAATTTGTGCGTCAATACCCCAGGCAAGTGCATCTTTCATGGCGGTATCCACTAGCTGGCGTTCTGTCTCGCTAAGCGATGCACGTGAGGCTTGGCTCATCACCGACACAGCAGGAAATGCCATGTGGCTGGTGAGCGTTAGGTGCTCCGCCACTTCGTAGAAGCCTGAGCCGACTAAGGCATCAAGGTCGATATCCACACCGTCAAGCATGCCGTTTTGCAGGCCTTGATAAACATCTGGCAGGCTAATGGGAGTTGGCCTAGCTTCAATGGCACGCCACCAGGTATTCATCGCCGCGAACGGGATAATACGCATGTTTTTGCCGCTAACATCCTCGGCACTTTCTACAGCGCTTTCGCGCATAAGCATGTGGCGCATTCCCGCAAAGGTATAGCCGAATGCGTGCAGCCCTTTGCTCTCAAGGTTCGCAAGCATCTGCTGGGCAGCATCTGTCTCGGTAGCCTTGGCCGCTTGTTCTACGCTGTCAAATTGAAACGGCGTAAACCAGCCGACAATAGAGGGTTCGCGTTGGCTGGTGAGCGCTGCTGTCATAATACCCATGTCCAGTAGTCCCGTTTCCATTTGGGTGAACATGGCCGACTCATCGCCCATTTGTCCAGAGGGAAAGAGCTCGACGGTGAGCTCGCCGTTACTTTGTTCAGCAACCGATTCTGCGAAACGCTCAGCGGTTTGTGTCCAAATATGCTGGGGCGGTGTAATCATGCCTAAGCGCAGCTCTGTTGCCAGTGCTTGTGCGCTAGCGGCGGCACCAGTGGCTAATAACACCGTGGAAAGCAGGGTTTTTTTTGAGAAATCGCTCAAGCGAGTCTTAGTTATCATTGTGAGCCTCGTGGTTATCGGGGGGTAACGCTTTGTCTTACATTGCAAAAAACGTGCGGTTCGGGCAGGGCTCGCTCCGCGCGGATGGTTAAATCGTGCTAAATGAGTAAGATTTTGATGTAGATCAGTATTGTGATAATCACATTAATGATCAATTAACCGAAGGTCGATAACGCTCCCTACCCAACTGGGCAAAGAGCGTTATCCGTGGTGCCCGTCACGTCTATTTACTGGGCTTTTAGCATGAACCGGTCGAAGTAGGCGGCGAGTTCGTCATGGGCATCCAAGGGGAGTACGAGCGCGACGTACTGATCCGGCCGCACCACGACCAGCGCACCAGCGCCACGGTCGATGCCGCGCAGGTCGAAGATATCCTGATCGGTACCCAGCACAGGGGCGTGAGCCTTCTGATAGTCCTGAAGCCCGAGGATGCCCTTGTGCGGCTTGAGGAAGCTGTGCATATCGACCCAGTCCACTTCGAGATGGGACTGCTGGATGATACCGTGGACGTCGAAGATCGCGTCCGGGTCAGCCCCTTGGGGGGTGAAGCGGCGGATCGGCGAGGCGTCGCTGGCCAGGTAGTCCATCAGGGCATTGAAGCGTGAGCCAGGGCTTCTCGGGTCGACCATGTCGGCGAAGGCGTAGAGCCGCCAGCGGCCGTCGGCGCGATGGACGTGCCCGAGATGAACCTTCTTGGCGTCGCCGAGCCGAATCACCTCGGCCGAATGGAAGCGGCGTCCGGGCGGGAAGCCGGTGGCCAGTGCCAGGTGGCTGTCGTCACCGGTGAGCAGATCCGGTGCGTAGTGGGTGGCGAACCCCGCGGTGAACTCGCTGTTGGTGACGAACTGGCGCTGTACCTCGGCCAGCCCCTTCATCGCGGCCTGGGGGTCGTCGGAACCTTGGGCGGCACCAATCGCCCGTGACCAGCGGGTGTCCATCTCGATCAGGTTCTCGGCGATAACATGGCGCTCGGCGTTGTAGGTATGCAGCAGGCTCGCCGGGCTGCGCCCCTCGAGCACCGAGATCAGCTTCCAGCCAAGGTTGAAAGTGTCCTGCATCGAGACGTTCATGCCCTGGCCGGCCTTGGCAGTGTGGGTGTGGCAGGCATCGCCGGCGATGAAGACCCGCGGCGTGCGGCTCTCCATCTGGTCGTCGTCGACGTCGTCGAACTTGTCAGTGACCCGGTGACCGACGCGATAGACGGAGAACCAGACGGTCTCCTTCACCTCGAAGCTATAGGGTGCCAGCACCGCCTGGGCCTTGGCCAGCACATCTTCCTTGGTCAGCCAGGCGTCCGGGGCGATGTTGCCCATGTCGACATAGAGCCGGACCATGTAGCCGCCCTCGCGGGGGATCAGCAGGATGTTGCCTGCCTCGGCGGACTGTATGGTGCACTTGAAGCGAATGTCTGGGAAGTCGGTCACCGCCAGCACGTCCATCACGCCCCAGGCCTTGTCCTCGCCATGGCCCTGGGGCACGCGGCCGATGGAGTCGCGCACCACGCTGTGGGCACCGTCGCAGCCGACCACGTACCTAGCGCGAACCGTCTTCTCGCCCTCCGGTGTCTGGAGCCTTACTGCGACACGTTCATCGGGGTTTTCGGGGACACTCACTTCGAGGGTCTCGTGGCTATAGTTGACCTGCAGGCGGCTGGGGGAGTGGTGCATGTACTCCAGCAGGAAATCGAGCAGGCGAGCCTGGTTGACAATCACATGGGGGAACTCGGAGAGGCCATCGCGCACGTCCTGCACGCGGCCGAGCCGGGTGATGCGGGACTTGTCACCGGGGGCCGGCCCCCAGAAGTGGGTCTCGTTGATCCAATAGGCTTCACTGGTCATCCGCTCGGCCAGGCCAAAAGCCTCGAACATCTCCACGGTGCGGCAGGCGATACCGTCAGCGCGTCCCACCTCGAGGGCTTCGTCGGCCTTTTCCACCACGCGGGTGACGATATCCGGAAAGGTCGAGAGCTGCGCTGCCAGCAGCAGCCCGGCAGGACCGGAACCGACGATCAGCACATCAACCTCTTCGGGTAGCTGGCCGGAGTCGGCAGGCGTGCCGGCTGCTTCATAGCGCTTAGGGTCACCGGCCTGAAAGCCGTTGAGATGGTATTGCATGGTGGAACCTCATCAGGACATCATTTTGGAATTAGTCAGTATTGTGATTATCATTACTGTGATTGTTAGTGTTGTGATTTACTGAGCGAGCCGCAATTAGACTTTTGTTCTAAAGAGGGAAAGCTAAAGAGAGAGAAAGCTAATGGAGAGGAAGCTAAAGAGAGGAAGCTAAAGAGAGGAAGCTAAAAGGGGAAATGCTAAAACGACGGTTAATAAAGCACGCCAGGCGCTGTGCGAAAGCACTCGCGCCTGGCGGTCAACGGGCAAAAAATGGCTGAAAACGGAGGTTGAAAATTGTTAGCTTAAAAAGCGCCTAATACCGCCAGCGTCACCCAATGCTTTCAACAATACCGCCTTCTACGCGCAGCGCCGCGCCGGTGGTGGCGCTTGCCTGGGGCGATGCGGCATAGATGCAGAGGTTGGCGACTTCCTCGGGGGTGGCAAAGCGCTTTAGTAGCGTAGAAGGGCGGTTTTCTTCCAGAAACAGGGCTTCCATTTGCTCGGCTGATACACCACGCTCGGCGGCCAATGTGGCCATCATTGCCTTGGCGCCTTCGGTACGGGTGGGGCCTGGCAAAATCGTGTTAACCGTTACGCCAGTGCCCGCCAGCACTTTGGCTAAGCCACGAGAGACCCCCTGCAGCGCTGCTTTGCTGACGCCGTAATGAACCATTTCAGCCGGAATATTCAAGGCTGACTCGCTGGAGATAAACTGGATGCGGCCCCAGCCGCGTGCCTGCATACCTTGGGCATAGTGGCGGGCTAGGCGGACGCCGCTCATCACGTTGATTTGGAAAATGTCTTCCCACGCGGCGTCATCAATCTCGAAGAAGGGTTTTCCGCCGTAAACGCCTAAATTGTTGACCAGAATATCGACGTCCGGACGGGCTTCGATGACCGCTTGGCAGCCTTGAGCGGTACCTGGGTCGGCAACGATGCCGCTGGCATCGTGACGGCCACTGGCGTGGTTGATGTGGGCTAGCGCAGTGTCTACGCGAGTTTGATCACGGCCAACGATGGTGACGGTGGCACCTGCTTGGGCCAACCCAGAAGCAATTGCCAAGCCGATGCCGGCCGTCGCACCGGTAATGAGCGCGTGTTTGCCCGAAAGATCAATATGCATAAAGAACTCCTCTTAAAATATTTGATAAAACTTGTCGAAAAAGCGTTTGAAAAAGCTCAAAAAAAGCGGGCTTGCCCGTTAGCCGAAGCGGTAGGCAGAAAGCTGCGTTTTGAGTACTTGCTCTGAATAGACCTTGTGGCCGGCATCTTGCCCGGCAGCACCGGCGGCGACCAATAACGGCATCAGGTGTTCTTCCTCACCTGCCGGATGGCAGCTAAGTGCGTGGGGTGCGTGCGACCATTGAGTGAGTTTAGCGCGGCGCTCAGCGGGGTCGGCTTCTACTGCGTGGGTCAGCCAGGTATCAAAGACTTCTGACGGTGCGGTGAAGCGGGCATCGCCATAGCCGCGCATGTTGTGAAAACTCATGCCGCTGCCGATGATCAGTACGCCTTCATCGCGCAGCGGTGCTAAGGCCTCGCCAGCAGCAATATGCGCTGCGGGGTCGAGATCTTCGCGTAGCGAGAGCTGCACCACCGGGATATCCGCGTCTGGAAACATCAGTTTTAGCGGAATAAACATGCCGTGGTCGAAGCCTTGCTTGGCATCCTGCTGGCTGGCAAGCCCCGCGTGGGTTAGCAATTCCTCTACGCGTTTGGCGAGGGCAGGCGCGCCGGGTGCAGGGTAGCTAAGTGAGTAAGTGTGCTCAGGGAAGCCGTAATAATCGTAGATAAGGTGGGGCGCTTCACCGGCAGTGATGCTAAACGCTGGCGTTTGCCAGTGGCCGGAAATCATCACAATGGCCGTGGGGCGCGCTGGCAAGGTGCTGGAGATGTTCTCAAGGAAGTGCGCCATGCCTTGCCACGTATCTTTGGGGTTCCACTCCATGAAAAAGCAAGGGCCAGCCCCGTGTGGCACAAATAAAACAGGTTGGGTGGGCGTACTGGAAGACCCCGTATTTGAAGACATAAGCAATGCTCCTGTGGCTTGTAGCCGCTTAAGCGAATGAGCGTTACTTTAGCTTTATTCTTTAAGTAAGAGAACATGGTAGTATTACGAACACTGTTAACTGTGAGTGAGAAGTGAATGTTGGATCGCCTAACCGGTATGCAGATGTTTGTTGAGGCGCACAGCCGCGGTAGCCTTTCGGCGGCGGGGCGAGCTCTGGGCATATCGCCGGCGATGGCGACCAAGCATATGGACGCCTTAGAAAAGCGCTTGGGCGTTAAACTATTGCACCGTACAACGCGGCGTTTGGTGTTAACGGATGCCGGCCGCGACTACCTCGATGCCTGCCGACGTATCGTGCAGGAAGTGGAGGAAGCAGAGGCGGGGGTGACTGCTCAGGGAATGGAAGCCGTCGGGCGGCTGCGTATGAACGTGCCACTTACCTTCGGGGCACGCTTTATCGCGCCGTTACTGCCGGCGTTTAGCCGTCGTTACCCGCAGGTTGAGGTAGAGCTAAGCCTGAGCGATGCCCAGCATGACTTGATGCAAGAAGGCTGGGATCTGGTGATTCGAATTGGGCATTTAAGCGACAGCTCGCTTAAAGCGCGGCGCTTGGGCAATTGCCCGATGTGGGTATGTGCCTCGCCTGACTACTTGTCGCGCCACGGCACACCCCAGCGCGTGGCGGAACTTAGCCAGCATAATTGCTTAAGCTACACCCTTTCACCCTTGCAGGGGCGGGGCACGTGGGCGTTTGGCCGCGAAGGTAATATTCAGGTGCCGGTGCACGGTAATCTTAAATCCAATAATGGTGATGCCCTGTTGGCAGCCGCGCTGGGTGGCCAGGGCGTGATCTATCAGCCTAATTTCATTGTGGCAGAGGCGTTAGCGCAGGGCACTTTGGTGGCGTTAACGCTTGATCAACCGATGCTGGATTTAGGCGGGCTGCATGTGCTTTTTCCGCCTGATCGCCGCCCCCCGGCCAAGGTACGAGCGATGATTGATACCTTGGTTGAAGCCTTTGCGCCATCAGCTCATTAAGCTCGTTTGATTAATCTTATTTCACTTACTTGGTTAATTTACTTGGAAGAAAATGCCATGACCTCCAGCCACCGGCAGCGCTTGGTGCGTTGGCTTTCCCACCACGGCTTTGATGTCGAGCGCTTGCGCTTTGGGCTGCGCACGGCGCTAGCGTCTTGCTTAGCCTTGTGCGTGGCGTGGGCCATTGGTTTGGAACACCCGCAGTGGTCGGCGATGACCGTTTGGGCCGCCTCTCAGCCGGTACGTGCGCTGCTGGTTGAGAAGAGCCTCTATCGCGTTGTCGGCACCTTGGTGGGCACCGCGGTTGGGCTGTTGTTGTTGCTGGCAGCGGGGGAGAGCCTGCTGTGGCTCGTCATCGGGCTGGCGCTGTGGGTCGGGCTGTGTGCTGGGCTGGGGAACGCGCTGCACAGCATGATTTCTTACGCCACGCTGTTATCAGGCTACTCCGCTTCTATGGTGGCACTGTTGGGAACCGCCTCGGGAATGAATACCCTGGCGCTCGGTGCCGACCGCCTGCTGACCGTGCTGGTCGGGGTTGCCATGGCGCTGCTGGTGGGCCTATTACTGACCCCCCGCGCACCGCGCAGCGACCTTGAAGAACGCGGCCGACGCAGTACGGCACGGGTACTTCATTTATTGGCAGCACGGCTGAATCACTCATCGGCAGGGGCTGCACCAGCACCTAACGAGCTACTCGCCGATATTGCGGTAATAGAAGCGCAGCTGGAACCCAGTGCCGCTGGTTCGCGCCGTGCGCGTCATTCGGCACGCTCTCAGCGCTCCATATTAGCGGCGCTCACGGCAACCTTGCTGTGGTTGCGTCGCTGCCAACAAGGGGCGCGCCATGTTGAAGCGGGCCATGCGGTGGCCGATGCTGCGCTTTCAATGGATAACGCTGAGCCGCTGCCTGCGGTGGCCGAGCACCTAAAGCGCGCCCAGGGTTTAGCGGCCAACGATGCGGCACTGGCCAGCGTGTTGGGGCGTCTTGCCGATGCGCTACTAGCACGCCAACGCTTTCGCGATACCGGGCGCATTCAGCGTGAGGCGGCACGGCGCTTAGTGATTCGCCACCGTGACTGGGTGCATGCGAGCCACGCCATGCTGCGCACCACGGGGGTGTTGTTGGTGATCGGCCTAACGTGGGTGGCTACCGGCTGGCCCGCTGGGGCGTATGTGATGCTGGGTACTTCGGTGATGGTGACGCTTTTTTCCACCTTCGAGAATCCAGCGTGGATCATGCGCCATATTCTCGCTTGGCAAGCGGTGGGCGCGCTCATGGCGGTGGGTGTGCGGTGGTTGCTGTGGCCGTGGGCAGAGGCCGAATGGCAGCTGGTGGCGATATTGCTGCCGCTGATTTTGATGACGGTGATCCCCTTTGCCCACCGGCGCACGATGAATGGGTCCATCGACTACGTGATGATCTTACTGCTGCTATCGCAACCCAGCCTGCCGCTTTCTGGCTCTTTTAGCCATTCGCTGGCGCTAGCGTTGGCGGTAGTGGCAGGCCCGCTGCTGGCGTTAATCGCCTTTCGGTTGATTTTTCCTACCAATGCGCGGCGCCGGCAGCAACAGCTTGCCGGCATGATGCTGAAAGAGCTTGAAACGATGGCGGTGCGTGAAAACAGCGGGCGTGATGAGATTTGGCAGGCGCGGCTTTATCACCGTGTGATGCGCCTGGTGCACTGGGCGCATGTGCAGGGCGAACCCACCCACCACGTAGTGGATGGCTGCTTAACGGCACTTACGCTAGGGGAAACGCTGCTTGCCTTACAAGCGTATCGAGAGCAAGCAACCCCCCATTTGGCGCGTCGTTTGGATGCCAGCCTGCGCCACGTTGCCCACCTGCGCCAAGCGCCGCTTGACGCGGCTGCCGCCCTTGAACGCTTAGCCCGCACGCTTAGCCATGCGCAGCAAGGGGAGCTCGCCAACCGCGCCAGACATTCCGCCGCGCTAATACGCGATAATCTGCGATCAGGGAATAATCTTCTCGGCGCGCAGGCGATCGAATAGGTCGAAGAAGGCAGCGCGGGTCTCGCGGAAGTGGTCGAAACCGAAATCGCGTGACTTGGCGGTATCGTTGACACACTCCTGGTCGCGACCCAGATCGGCGTCGGTGTGCCACCAGGACGCGAGCTTGGCGACATCCGGCTCTATCAGATTATGCTTTTTGGCAATGTTGCGCCAAGTGGCGTCGACCCCGGCCATTTGGGCGTCCAGTGGCTGCGGCGTCTCGGGGCAATCTGCCACTTCAAGGCCGAAGTACTCGCCGATCTCGCGCCACATGCGGCGCCAGCGAAAAACGTCACCGTTGACCGTGTTAAATGCCTGATTCGCCGCCCCTGGTGTCGTCGCGGCCCACTCCATCTGGCGTGCCAGCACCAGCGCGTCGGTCATATCAGTCAACGCGTTCCATTGAATCTGCGAACCTGGGAATACGAATGGCTTCCCGGTCTCCTTACAGATTGAGGCGTAGACGGCAAGCGTGGTGCCCATGTTCATGGCGTTACCGCGGGCG
Organism: Halomonas sp. 54_146; assembly: GCF_001507855.1. GTDB lineage: Bacteria > Pseudomonadota > Gammaproteobacteria > Pseudomonadales > Halomonadaceae > Vreelandella. The sequence continues at coordinate 109,673 of NZ_LGEN01000005.1, read as the reverse complement.
TAACCAATCACCGTGTGCGGACGGTGCACGTTCCAGGCGAAGCCTTGACGCTCGGCGGTTTCGAATAGTACGTCCTCCAGCGCGTAATAAAAGTTGTCGCCGGGAACACGAGGCTCCGATTCACGGAAAGGTGTTTCAATGCGACCGCTGCCGTAGGCTTCAAACGAACCAAGATACTGCTTGGTTCCTGTGACCAGTGAGGCGTGCTGTAGATCGACGTCACTGAGCGCCGAGAAGAGATTGCGCATCATGGCTCTATTGGCCTCAACATTGGCTTTCTCGTTATCGCGGCGAATCCAAGTGCAGTAAAAGACATGAGTGATCGGCAGGCCAGCCAGCGCCTCTCGGGTAGCCGACGCGTCGAGCAAATCCGTGGCAACCGGAATTACGCCGCTCTGTTCGCTCGCGCGACGGGAAAGCCCATAGACCGTCCAACCGCTGGCAACTAAGTAGGATGCCAGATTACCACCGGTAATCCCGGTGGCACCGACGACAAGTGCAGTACCTTTCCGCATGTGATGTCTCCTTGCGTGAACGATGTCTGGTACCCAAGTAGGTAGCCGATGCCTGTATTCTGGTAGCGGTTATCCATTGCCACAATCGAAAGCACTGCAAAGCTTTATTGCATGGAACGCAACTCAAAGAGTTTCAACACGATGGATCTCAATGCCCTGCGCGTCTTCGAGCGTGTCGCTGCCACGGGAAGCTTCACCGCTACCGCTCGCCACTTCCATCGAGCGGTTTCCTCGATTTCCCGGCAGATCCAAGGTTTGGAAGAGGCCGTGGGTCAGCCGTTGCTTTACCGGCATACCCGTGCGGTGACGCTGACTGAGGCGGGCTGGCGCTATTACCAAGAGGTGCGCGACATTCTGGAACAGCTAGACATCGCGACGGAGGCGCTGGCGCATCCTGGTGCTGAGCCCAGCGGCATGCTACGCATCAATGCACCGGTAGCTTTTGGTCAGCGCCAGATCGTGCCCCTGCTTCATCACTTTCAGGAGCGGTATCCTTCTATCAAGGCCGAACTGCAGCTTAATGACCATGTGGTCGATCCGGTGCGCGAAGGGCACGACATCACCTTCCGTGTGGGTGATCTCTCAGATTCGTCGCTCGTCGCGCGTCGTTTGGCACCGATGAATTACGTGATCGCTGCATCGCCGAGCTATCTTCAGGCACATGGCGAACCCGACTCGCCGGAGACACTCGCTCGTCATAATTGCCTGCTCTATCAGGGCGAGATGGGCCGTCAGCGCTGGTACTTTCAAGCACCTGATCAGGTCAGCGCGACGCCTTTCGAGGTCACTGGCAATCTCTACAGCAACGATGCCATCAGCCTGGTTCATGCCGCCTTGCTGGGGCAGGGGCTAGTAATGTTTCCGACCTGGCTGATTGCCGACGAACTCAAAACGGGCGCGCTGGTTGCTCTGCTCGACTCCTGGCGCTGCGAGGTTATGCCGGGCCGCCGCGACATCCACGTACTGACCACCGAACGGCGTCTTCGCTCACGCAAAGTTCGTGCTTTCCTCGACTACTTGTTCGAGTCGCTGGCCCCTGTTCCGCCCTGGGACCGTTAGCGGGAGACAATTTTACGGTGTGATGTAGTCACAGTTGATGTTTTTTCAGACGGTAGGCATAGGCTGCACGGGTCATTCCCAGCCGCTGTGCCGCTGCCGTTATATTGCCGCCGCTATCACTATTAACGGCTTGGATGAGTGCTTTTTCTACTTCTTCCAAGGTCATGCCAGCGTCTAGTAACGGTTGAATACGCTGGCGGGGCGATGCGTTGCTGGAATGCTCATCCGGTGATGGCATCAGCATGCCGGTATCGTTCAAGCCTTGCGCTTTTTCGCGTTCCAGGGTGGGTACGCGGTAATCACCGAATAAGGCTTTTTCGGTTAGGTGTTTATTATCCGGGGTAAGAATCACACCGCGTTCGACGCAATTTTTGAGCTCGCGCACGTTGCCTGGCCAGCGGTACTGGTGCATGGCAGAGCGCGCCTGATCGGAAAACCCCAGAGTGCGGCGTTGGTAGTGATGTTCAAAATGGCTGAGAAAATGCTTCGCCAAGGGCACGATATCGTCCAGGCGCTGGCACAGCGGTGGCACGTTCAAGGTAAAGGCGTTTAGGCGATAAAACAGATCCTGGCGAAAACTTCCCTGTTCAACACGGGTGAGTAAATCGGTATGCGTAGCGGCAACGATACGCACGTTGACCTCGGTGACGCTCTCGCCGCCCACGCGTTCAATCTGGCCTTCCTGCAACACACGTAACAGCGCTGCCTGCGCGCGCGGCGAAAGCTCAGCCAGCTCATCCAGAAAAAGGGTGCCACCATCGGCGCGTTCAAAACGCCCCATACGCGACTGCACCGCCCCAGTGTAGGCTCCTTTTTCGACGCCAAATAGCTCTGACTCTATCAGTTCAGGCGGTATGGCCGCGCAGTTCACGGCAATAAACGGCCCGCTGGCGCGAAGGCTATTATCGTGCAAACGTCGCGCAAGAATTTCTTTTCCCGTGCCGGTTTCACCCAGTAGCAACACGGGCACTTCAGAGGGTGCTGCGCTATCGAGCATGGTGAGCATTTCGCGAAAGGCGGGCGTTGAACCAATTGGCCCCCAGCTTTCCGTTTCGCGGGTGCGCGCCAGGTCGCTTTCCAGTGTGGCAATACGCGCTTGAAGTTCGTAAAGCTCATCGATCAAAGGGGCTTCACGCAGTAAGTCAGCAAAGGCGGCGTGGTCAGGCCATTCTTCTGCCAGCTTGCCAATAATGCGGCAGTTGTCGTCACCACAGGAGCGGCAACTCACCTCTCTATACTGAACTTCGCGCCCCAGGAGTTGGGTGGCGTAGCCAGAGGCGTAACCGAGCAGTGTCCAACAGGCCGGTTCGCGCTGTTGCCCGCGAGAGCGCCATACATCTACCTCAAACGAGTCTTTCCAGATAAATTCGCTATAAAAGCGATCCTCTTCTAGATTTATTTCCAGGCTGATAGGGACTGCCTGCACATGCCCTTGCAGCGCATGAAGCTGTGGCCCGGCGAGAAAACTGTCTTCCAATCCTAAACGTTCCCCCCTTAACGACGCGCCCAGCTCGGCATCCATCAGCCCTGAATAGTACCCCAGGCGCATAAAAAGGCCGCGGGCGCGCTCCATGCCTAATGTCGTAATGAGTTCGTTGCGAAAAAATGTCGACGCGGCAAGCGGCATTAGCAGCATACGTTGCTCGCCTAGCCAAATTTGGCCTTCTTCTGGCAAAAAGCGCAACGCGTCCATTAAGTCGCGAGCGTTTGGGTAGTCTGAGGATGAAAGAAACATACCGACTCACGTTGAGATTAAAAGGGAAGGGGGCTGGAGGTGAACGAGTAAGGGTATCACTTGGCCTGCAGCCTTGGAAAAGCACGTTAAAAAAGCACTTCGAAAAAGCACGTTGAAAAAGCGCAAGGATGGCATGGTCGAAAACAGGTTGATCATTTGATGAAGCGTTAATCAAATGATTAAACGCTATTTGCGAACAGACGTTCGCTAAGCAGACGGTGGTGCCATACTGGTCTACTAACCCCTTGATAGCTGTATTATTTTTAATATCGGCACGGATTTTGATAGGTAGTTGCCATGAGGCCAGCGATAAACCATTGATTTATACTAAAGTTTTAGGCTCTTGTTTTAGACTCTCAATGGCCGTACTGGGTACCTTGCAACTGACATACCCTTGGCGAAATAACGGATGATGCTAATATGCACAACATAACAATCAATCGGTACACTGTAGACACCCCAGCCCCTGCCCGCATGCCGCTTCGGCTGCTTTCCTCTTCTACGTTTAAACGCCTTCTAGTGGCGGGTAGCCTATTGCTGCCACTGGCTACTACAAGCGTTGCCGCTGAAGAGCGTGAACCTGCCGAAGTGTATCGGCAGGTTTGCTCTCATTGTCACAACCTGGATAAAGCCGTTGGCCCCATGATTACCATGCCTTTCCCCGAGACTGCCTGGGAAGCACGCGGCACTTATATTCGTAACACGGTGCGGCAAGGCCGTGCTGCCATGCCTTCACTGCGTGAAGCCAAAGTTAGCAATGCAGAACTTGACGAACTGATTGATGCGTTACTGCGCGGTGAACTGGCAAATGCCGCTGCCGGTGAGGAGTAAATGCCATGAAGTTAACTCGCCGAGCGTTACTCAAAAACAGCTTTTTACTGGGCGCTACCGCTCCGTTATCGCTAGCCAGCGCCTTCGCCGCGAACCCGGCCAGTGTGCCGCTGCAAGGCCACATTACGCTTTATGGTCATGATCAATCGACCACGGAGCTTGGGCTTGGGCTGCGTCAGCTAGGCTTGCAACCCCGCTATGAAGGTGCCTTTAATCCGCTGGCGCTGAGTGCGTTACCCACGGGTACGCTGGCCGCCGGCTTTACCGATGAGTCTGGCATCGTGCTGCTGACCAGCCTACTTGCCGGGCGTGGTCGGCTGCTTGCGCTGGGGCGTCACGCGCCAGACCAGCACCAGCTGTTAAGCCACCGTGGCCCTGTGATCGAACCCTTGGCCATTGAAACCGGCAGTTGGCAGGCGTCATTAGGGCGTGAGTATGCCCGCTTAGCGTTGACCTCTGATCGTCACCGTCATGCTCAACGCTTCCAGCGCACGGCAACGACGGCGAGCGGTAGCGAGCTGAGCTTTTTGGTCCAACTGTGACGTTAAAGCACCTTGAATCTCTAAATCGCCCTGAATTTAAAGCACAATAATCGAGAGACACATTTATGAGCACGACACAGCGTATTTTGCCTAAAGGCGTTGCAGAGGCCGATTTCGATGCCGCGTTAAACCTGTTTCGCGACACGATTGGCAGCGAGAGTGTTCTGACCGAGAGCGAACAGCTAGCGCCCTATACCAAAATCATGATGGCCGGTGACGACGCCGACTATATTCCGTCGGCAGCGTTGCTACCCAACGAAGCTGAGCAGGTGCAGGAAATTGTCCGCATCTGCAACCAGTACAAAGTGCCGATCTGGACTATTTCTACGGGTAAAAACCTTGGCTATGGCTCGGCAGCGCCGGGTGCCACCGGGCAGGTTATCCTCGATTTGCACCGTTTGAACCGTATTATCAACGTAGACCCAGAGGTCTGTACGGCGCTGATTGAGCCGGGCGTTACCTATCAGCAGCTTTACGACTATATCAAAGAGAAAGGCTACAAGCTGTGGCTAGACCCGCCAGCGCCGTCTGCCATTGCAGGGCCAGTGGGCAATACGCTAGACCGCGGTGTGGGCTATACCCCCTACGGCGAGCACTTTATGTTTCAGTGCGGTATGGAAGTAGTGCTGGCCAACGGCGAGATGATTCGCACCGGGATGGGCGGTATTGAAAATTCCAGCTCGTGGCAGGTGTTTAAATGGGGTTATGGGCCTTACATTGACGGCCTCTTCACTCAGTCTAACTACGGTGTCGTGACCAAAATGGGGCTGTGGCTGATGCCTGAGCCACCGGCGTACCGGCCTTTCTTGATCCAGTATCAAGATCCTGAAGATATCGCTGAAATTGTTGATGTGCTGCGCCCGCTGCGTATCGCGCAAATTATTCCTAACGCGGTAGTGATTGTGCATACCCTGTGGGATGCAGGTACCCACGTAGTGCGCAAAGACTACTACAACGGTAAAGAATCTATCCCCAGAGAAGCCATCGAGCGCATCAAGGCCGACGAGGGCATCGGTGAATGGAACGTCTACGCGGCGCTCTACGGCACGCCTGAGCAAATTGAGGTCAACTGGAAGATCGTTGAGCAGGCCTTCAGCGCCAGCGGCAAAGCCAACATCATGTACGGTGAAGAAGCTGAAAAGCGGGGCGGTGGCTTCGAGTATCGCTCAGCACTGATGAAAGGTGACATGAACCTGCAGGAATTCGGCCTTTACAACTGGCGTGGGGGCGGTGGTTCTATGTGGTTTGCGCCGGTGTCTCAGGCCAAGGGCAGCGAAACCAAAGATCAGACCGAATTGGCCCAGCAGATTCTCGGCAAATACGGCTTTGACTACGTGGCCGAATACATCGTTGGCTGGCGCGATATGCACCACGTCATCGACCTGCTCTACAACCGTGAAGACCCCGAAGAGACCCAGCGTGCTCACGACTGTTTCGCTGAGCTGATTGATGAGTTTGCTAAGCGTGGCTATGGCCTCTACCGCACTAACACTGAGTTTATGGAGCAGGTCGCCGGTACGTTTGGCGAGCCGCTGCGCAATGTACATACCGCACTGAAGAACGCACTAGACCCTAACGGTATTTTATCGCCAGGCAAGTCGGGTATTCGTCAGTAAAAGAGGCTTAATATGTCACCTCTGAACGGCTTGTTATTTATACAGACTCAGGAGTTTTGATTATGAGCAGCGCTTATAGCGATTTTCATCTTCAGCCTATTGCGGGTGAGTGGCGCGAGGGTAGCAGCGAGCGCACCACGGACGTTACCAACCCTTACGATGGCAGCGCACTGCTGTCGATTCGCCTAGCGGATCGCAGCGATTTAGATGCTGCGTTTACAGCGGCAGAAAAAGCCCAGGCCGAGTGGGCGGCGAAACCGCCTGCTGAGCGCGCGAGTTTAATGCACCGGGTAGTGGCGATTTTTGATGCACGTAAGGATGAAATTATCGACTGGCTGATTCGTGAATCAGGCAGTACCCGGCTAAAAGCCAACGTTGAGTGGGGGGCGGCGCGTGGCATCACCCAGGAAGCGGCCAGCATGCCGGGGCGTGTTCACGGTATGACCATGGCGTCTAACGTGCCGGGAAAAGAGAACCGCGTTTACCGCAAGCCGCTGGGCGTGGTCGGGGTGATCAGCCCTTGGAACTTTCCGCTACACCTTTCCCAGCGCTCTATTGCCCCGGCGCTGGCGCTAGGCAATGCGGTGGTGGTGAAGCCGGCTAGCGATACGCCGGTGACCGGCGGGCTACTGCTGGCGAAAATCTTCGAGGAAGCCGGTTTGCCCGCAGGCCTGCTCAGCGTGGTGGTGGGTGCCGGCAGTGAAATCGGCGATGCCTTTGTTGAGCACCGCGTGCCTCGGATGATCTCTTTCACGGGCTCAACCCAGGTTGGCCGTGGCATTGGGCGTATTGCCAGCGGTGGCGAACATATCAAGAAGGTAGCGCTAGAGCTGGGTGGCAATAGCCCCTTCGTTGTGTTGGATGACGCCGACCTTGACCAAGCGGTGAACGCCGCGGCAATGGGTAAATTCCTTCACCAAGGCCAAATCTGCATGGCGGTCAACCGCATCATCGTTGATGAGCGCGTCTATGACGGCTTTGTGGAACGTTTTGTTGCTAAGGTGAAAGGGCTGCAGGTAGGCGACCCCAACGATATGGCTACGGTGGTTGGGCCGGTGATCAACGCCAAGCAGCGTGAAGGGCTGGAAGAGAAGATTGCTACCGCCAAGCGTGAAGGCGCGACCGTGCTGGTAGAAGGCGAAATTAACGGTCAGCTGGTACCGCCGCATGTGTTTGGCGATGTCTCCCCAGAGATGGAGATCAGCCGCGAAGAGATCTTCGGCCCGCTGGTGGGTATTCAGAAAGCCCGCGACGATGCCCATGCCCTGGCGCTTGCGAATGGCACCGAGTACGGTCTTTCCAGCGCGGTATTTACCGGCGACCTGGAACGCGGCGTGCGCTTTGCCAGAGGCATTAAAGCAGGCATGACGCATGTCAACGATATGCCGGTCAACGACGAAGCCCACGTGCCCTTCGGTGGCGAGAAGAACTCTGGCCTTGGCCGCTTCAACGGCGACTGGGCGATCGAGGAGTTTACTACCGACCACTGGATCAGCGTGCAGCAAACGCCGCGTGGCTATCCCTTCTAAAAGGCCTTGCTAGCTAGGTCTTTATAGCCAAGTATTTATATAACTATTTATTTTAACTAGGCATTTCTAGCTAGGCCCTGTAACGGGGCCTAGTTAGCTAACCCCTTTACCCTCATAACAACGCCTGCCACCCGCCACGGGTGACACGTCGGCTGATAAAAGAGATAACAAGCCATGAAAAAAACAGCCTCCATTTTCCTGGCGGCACTGAGTGCTAGTGCCGCAACACCGTCAGCGCTTGCCGTCAACGGCCATTATTCACTCGGCATTGAAGGGTTGAGCGCAGCATCGGCACCGCCACCGGGGCTTTACTATCGCGCCTACCTGATTCACTACGATGTTGATAGCTTCAAAGATGGCACGGGCGCAACGGTGCCGGGTAATAATAGCGGTACGGTGAACGCACTAGCTCATCGCTTTATTTGGATGACAGATAAAACCTTCCTCGGTGCCGACTACGGCATGGAAGCGATTATTCCTCTGCTGGATATCGAGTTTGACCTGGATGTTGCCGGCGGTAATCGTTTTGATGACAACGGCATTGGCGATGTGTTAGTCGGCCCGCTGATACTCGGTTGGCACGGCGAACAGTGGGATATCACCGTTGCGGGCGGCCATTGGTTCGATACTGCCAGCTTCGATGCTGATAACCCCGCTTCAGTAGGCAAGGGCTATGGCACCACCATGCTGACGCTGGGGGGCGTGTGGTACTTTGACGAGGAGAAGCGTTGGAACGTCTCGGCGCTGTCGCGTTACGAAATCAAGACCGAACAGGACGATACCGGCATTACGCCGGGTGACAGCTGGTTGGTGGAATGGGGGGTCGGGCATCGTTTGAGCAACGGCGTTGAATTGGGGCTGGTGGGCTACAATGCCTGGCAGTTAGAAGCCGACCAGGGCGCGCCCACCACCAACAAGGCGGAACGCCATGCTATCGGGGCTGAAACAGGTTACCTGTGGCCTACCGCTGGGCTGATGCTCAAAGGCGCTTACTATCATGAATATGACGCGCAGGCCGGTGGCTTAAAAGGTTTGGAAAGCGATGGGGATCTCTTCCGCCTGCAGTTAACTAAGTTTTTGTGATAGCTCGTTTAAACAGATTTTTTGATTTGATCGGTTCTCGCCCGGGCTGGGCGAGAGCCGAAGGGAGAAAAAAAGATGCAAATTCAAGCAGCAGTGACGTTAAAACAGGGCGACGATTTTCAGTGGCAAAGTGTGGAGTTAGCTGACCCGGCTAACGGCGAAATTCGCGTGCGTATTGTCGCGACCGGCGTGTGTCACACGGATGCCGTAGCGCGTGACCTGGGGATTGCACCGTTTCCGATTGTGTTGGGGCACGAAGGGGCAGGCGTGGTCGAGGCGCTTGGTGCGGGCGTGACAGGGCTTGAAGTGGGCGATCATGTGGTGCTGTCGTTTGCCCACTGCGGCAGCTGCGGCCACTGCCTGACCGGCCACCCAACGGTATGCGATACCTTCAACGCGCTGAATTTTGGCGGTGTGATGGACGATGGCAGCCACCGGCTGCAGCAAGATAACCAGGCGCTGGCCACCTTTTTCGGCCAATCGTCGTTCGCCACCCATGCTGTGGTCAGCGCGCGTAACGCCGTGAAGGTTGATGCTGAGGTAGATTTGGCAATGCTGGGGCCGTTGGGTTGCGGTATACAGACGGGGGCGGGCACGGTGCTTAATCGTCTCAAGCCTGCGTTCGGTAGCTCGATTGTGGTGTATGGCTGTGGCGCGGTGGGGCTTTCTGCGATTATGGCCGCTAAAATCACTGGCTGTCAGCGCATTATTGCGGTGGACGTTAACGAAAGCCGCTTGGCACTTGCTCGTGAACTTGGCGCAACTCACACCGTTAATGGCGGGCAGGAAGAAACGGTCGAGCGTGTGCGAGAAATTTCCGGTGGCGGCAGCGAATATGCGGTCGAAACGACCGGTGTGCCCCTGGTGGTACGGCAATCGCTACAGGCGCTGCGCCCACTGGGCGTCTCGGCCATTGTCGGCGTCACGCCGGAGGTCACGCTGGATGTGCACCACGACTTGATGGCTGAAGGTAAATCAATGATTGGCGTGATCGAGGGTGATTCAGTGCCTCGGGTGTTTATTCCTCAGCTGGTTGCCTATTACAAGGAAGGGCGTTTCCCTTTTGATAAGCTGGTGAAGTTCTATTCGCCGGAGCAGATCAATCAGGCTTTTGAAGACTCCAAAAACGGCACCACCGTTAAGCCGGTGTTAAAGATTGGCTAGTTAAAGATTAGCCACATGTGCAGGCAGCAGGCCAGGTAAACACCGCAGTTCCTTTAGCGGCATGGGGCGTGCAAATAAGTAGCCTTGGAGCAAGTCGCACTGCCTGTGCATTAAGTCTTCTTGCTGGGCGCGTGTTTCGATTCCTTCAGCGACCACCAGCATGTCCATATGATGTGCCATGGTAATGACACCCTGCACGATCGCCGCCATGCGGCGGTTTTCCAGGGTTTTTTGCACGAACTTGCGATCCAGCTTGACCTTGTGGGTAGGTAAATCGCACAAGTAGCTCAGGCTTGAAAAACCGGTGCCAAAGTCATCGATGGCAACGCGAACCCCCATTGTGTTCAGTGTTTCCATCAGCTCAATGATGGGGTCCGTACCGTCTAGCAATACGCTTTCTGTCACTTCTAGCTCAAGTTGCTGCGGCGCTAACCCTGAGGTATGAAGCGCGTGCTTTACTTCTTCAAGAAAGCCTTCTCGGCAGAATTCTAACGAAGAAATATTGACGGCGACGCACAGCATATTCTCACTGTGGGCATTCAGTGCTGCAATTTCTCGGCAGGCTTGGTGGAGCACCCAGCTGCCAAGCGGAATAATTTGCCCTGTTTGTTCCGCCAAAGGAATGAAATCACCGGGTGGTACTAAACCCCGGGTAGGATGATGCCAACGCACTAATGCTTCGACACTGCGCATGCGGCCGTTCACGGCATCAACAATCGGCTGGTAATAAAGCTCGAACTGCCCGTCAATCAGTGCTGTATGCAAATCGTGCCGCATGCCGACACTGTGTTTAACGCGTTCTGCTTTGCGGCCACGGTACCACTGCCAGGTGTTTCGCCCTTGTCGTTTGGCTTGTTCTAATGCCAGGTCGGCGTGCTGCAGTAGGCTATAGGGCTCTTTGATGGACACATCATGGCAAGCGATACCAATGCTAGCGCTTATATGAACCAGCTGCCCCTCAAGCGCTATGGGTTGAGCAAGGCTGGTCAAAATCCGCCTGGCTAAGTTTGCGGTATTTTCTCTATGGTCATCTTTTGTTGTTAAAAGAAAAGCAAACTCGTCACCCACCAAGCGCGCCACCATATCAGGATGCTGAACAAACCCTTCAAGCCGCTGCGCGACGGCAATTAACACCTGGTTGGCAGCAAGGTGCCCCAAACCGTCATTGACGGTTTTAAAGCCATCCAAATCAAGATGCATGACCGCAAAGGTATTGCTGCTATCTAGTTGGTGCTGCTGGAATACGTTGTTTAATTGCTCGGTAAAGGCTGAATAGTTGGGTAGGCCAGTGAGTAGATCATGGGTTGCCTGGTAAGCCAGCTGAGCCTCTTGCTCTTTCTCGTGGGTAATATCCTGGTGAATGCCGATGAAGTGCGTGCAGGTGCCGTCTGGGTTAAAAACGGGGCTTACGACAAGATGATTCCAGAAGGGCTGGCCGTTTTTACGGTAATTGAGCAGCGTAACATTAACGTCACGCTGCTCTTGCATGGCGATGCGAATGGCATCAACCGCTTTGGGGTCTGTATCTCTCCCGCGCAGAAAACGGCTATGGTTGCCGATGACCTCGGCAGGCTCATAGCCTGTCATGCGGTAAAAAGCAGGGTTCGCGAAGACAATCGGCATGCCGGGCTGCTGCGCATCTATCATCAGAATGCCGCTGGGGCTTGATTCCATGCCCCTTTTTAATAAGCGTAATTCGTCTGTTTGCTGTTTGCGCTCGGTAATATCGCGGCATATTCCGTAAACGCCGACGATGACATCATCAATAATGACGGGAAAGTTAGTAATTTCCAGCTGGTAGTAATTCCCATCGGCATGCCTGCCTAGCGTTTCATAGGTAATGGCCTGGCCACTGCAAGCCGCATCGAAGGCGCTTTGGGTTAACTCCTGAAAATCAGGGGCAATAAACTGGTTGAAATGTAGGCCAAGTAACGCTGACGATTTATAGCCAGTAATGCGTTCAAGCGCGGTGTTGCAGCGTTGTAAGTGGCCTTCAAGGTCAAACTCGTAAACACCATCAGGGTGATTAAAAAATAACGAGCGGTGCCACTCGGATTGCGTGCGGTGATGCTGTTTGTCACGGTGGCGAAGCAATACTAAGGCTGCAAGGCTTGCACTACGGGCAAGGTTATTCTGTTCTTCTTGAGTAGGCAGGGCAGGGCTGCGGTAATAAGTGGCGAAGGTGCCAAGCAGTTCTCCATTGGCAGTCAGAATCGGTACTGACCAGCAGGCTCGCAGCCCTTCCGCTTGGGCGAGCGCCTGAAAGGGTGCCCAGTTCGGCTCTAAGCTAATATCTCGCGTCACTACCAGCTGCTTTTCAAATGCGGCTCGTCCGCATGTGCCAATATCAGGACCAATCACCAGGTCTTGCATGTGAGCGGTATAGTTGGGTGAGAAATGGCGATTAGGAACCAAACTTAAGGCATTTTTTTCAGGGTCGAAGCGCATGATCGAGACCAGCGCTTGAGGCAGCATCAGCTCTGCCCACTCGGCTACCGCTGCCAAGGTTTTAGCAAGAGGAGCCCCTGCGGCAGTAAGCTCGTGGATCCCTTGCTGGGCTTCAAGTAAGGGAAATTCATGGTTCATGAGGTAATCTCTAATGTACGTACTGCTGCCCAGCGGCTTTTGTTGCTTATTGCTGTTCAATCATGGCAAAACATACCTGCATCATGCAGTTCACTTTAACGAATGGCAATAGTAAATTTTATTGGGTCGATTGAAAAAATCTATAGCCAAGTTAGTACATTTACCCTTGAAAAACGTGCGCTAAACGGCAAGGGGCTCGCTAAAGCGAGCCCCTTCTTTTATAGCCACTGGCATTAATATCAGCCGGTTCGGCGCTGGCTCATAATGCCGAGTGCCCCCAGGGCAATGCCGATGAGCACCATGATGGCAATAACCCACAGTGGGCTATAGAAGGTGGTGTAGACCTCCCAACCCATCAGGCCCAGCACCTTGGAAAAAGCGGTGGTAGAACCCGCAAGGTGGCCGCCCAGGGTGCCGGCCGCCGAGAACATCAGGCCACCGGTCAGCGCCAAGATCACCAGCGCCCAACGGCGAGCGTCGTCGAAGGCTGTATCACCGGCTTTCCATACCAGCACGGTTATCACGGCGTAGATGCCCAGCGACCAAAAGGACATTAGGATATGGTTGCGCGCCAGCGGGCTGGTCAGGTTGGCGGCCATCGGCCAAACAATCAACCCAATGGCGATGGCGGCGAGTGCCCCCAGCAGGCTAAGCACCAGCACCGGCAGCAAAGCGGCGCGGCTGATTTCGGCCAAGCGGCCGGTCATGAAAGCACCAACCAGGATCATCAGAGTGGCAAGTGCCCAGAAGCCCACCGGAAAGTGGGAGAGCATGGCATGGGTGCCGTTCATGAGCGGTCTCCTTGGCGAGTTTGGCGGAAGGCGGGCAGCAGGGCGATAGCCACGCCGAGCATGGCGATTAGGCCCGCTATTAGCGTCATCATCCAGCGGCTGGTAATGGCGTCGTTAAATTCCATCTCCACGCCGTATAGGGCAAGCTGTTTTTCGCTGTGGCGCGCCCGCACCGGGGTGCCCTGGGCGATGTCCTCGGCACCAGCATGGGCGCGGCTGATCAGCAGCGGCCAATCGACCTGACCGGGGTAGAAGAGGGTCATGTCGAACCAGTCAGACGACCAATCCGGCGAGTCGCCTTCAAAGGCCATCGCCTGAAAGTCTGCTTCGCGCCCAAGGCCCACCGTGTAAGGATGAGACACGTAATGCCAGCGGCTGCCGGTAGCGTTGCGGTAAACGCCGATGGCAATATCATAAACGCCCTGTTCCCGGAACGCTTTGTCGTCCAACGGGCTTCGGGTATCCATGTCCCGCATCAGAGTCACGTCCCAGTAGCCGTCTTCCCAACGCGCGGGGCCTGCGTTCACCGTGATGTCGCCGCGGGAGCCGTCAGGTTGGCGCAGTAGCCGTCTCGGGATGACATCGCCGTTTTGCCAGTCGTGGTCAGGGTCGAAATCGGTCCGATTGTTTTCCGACAGGAAATAAAGGCCGTCGAAATCGACCTGCCCAGAGGTCACGTCTTCCCAGCGCAGGGCGCGCTGACCGGTCTGCTCAGGGTCGAGCATCCAGCGAGGCTGGTTGGTGTCGCCGTCCCAGTTGGTGGTGTAAGGGCCCGTGCCGGCATCACTGTTGCGATACTCGCCGATCCACTGGTCATCCGAGGCATTAACAGCATTGGAGCGCCCTGCGCGCCAGTGCCAGAGGTCGAGGAAATAGCCGGCCTCGCGCTGTGTCGTCAGTACGTCGGCATCCACCACGCTGCGCCAGTCGTTCTGATCCGTTCGCGTGGCCGGCAGATACTTGCGCACGTCGCTCTGGCCTAGCTGCTCACCCAAATGCGGGTGCGCTTGTACGTCAGCCGGTGACGCGGAGTTGGTGAAGAAGCGCATCTGGTTGCCAACGGTGATGTAGCCGCCATAGCGGCTGAACTGGGGCACGCCACCGTCATCTACCAACATGGCGACCCGGTCTTCGTAGGTGCCGTCGGGGTCAGGCCCTGGCACCGAGCGGCCGTGGCGAATCCACTCGCCGTCCTCGTAGCGCAGCATGTCGTGATAAACATGGGGCTGCGATGCCGGCCAGCGATAGCGGAAGAAGATCTGTTCGCCATTGTGGGCAGCCTGCACCTGCAGCGGCATGGTCAGCTCTTCGGGGATGTAAATATTGCGCTCAAGGTCATTTTCGATCACCCCGCTGCCTTGGGTGATCCAGGCCAGCCCGAGGGCGATCGGCAGCCCGAGAACCAGCCAAGGACCTGCTCTCTTATTACGTGTTCCCATGTGAACTCCTGCTCTGAAGGGCAAATTTATTGATTGTCCTCCGTCAGTATGGCCACACCTAAAAAGTATGCCCTGATATTGATCAATATTAGTGCGACAACACGCCACAGATACATCACACTTCCGAGTAGTATTGGCAATAATATTTCCATACCTTAGGGGTATCCACTTAGAATCAACGGCTTGCTACCGGTTAAGCCCTTCTTGAACTGCCCATACGGCTGCTTCCAC
Source organism: Halomonas sp. 54_146 (assembly GCF_001507855.1). Lineage (GTDB taxonomy): Bacteria > Pseudomonadota > Gammaproteobacteria > Pseudomonadales > Halomonadaceae > Vreelandella. Next base: position 94,552 of record NZ_LGEN01000005.1, on the reverse strand, counting down.
CCGGGAACGCAGGTGTAACTTTTTCAATAAGTGCTTCACGTGTACCTTGACGGTTCCTTCGGTAATATCCAGCTTGCGGGCGATAAGCTTGTTCGACATGCCCGCGGCTAGTTCCGCTAAGATCTCTTTTTCGCGCTGAGTCAGCGTATCCACTGATTGAGTTGGCGGGGAAGTGCGCTGATTACGCAGCGCCTCAGCCAGCAGCGCCGTTAAGTTTTCGCTAATGACCATGCGCCCTTTAGCCGCCTGGCGAAGCTGGCGTACCATATCTTCCGGTTCCATATCTTTGAGCAGGTAGCCATCGGCACCGCCGCGCAGTGCATCAACTACATCGTCCTCCTGGTCAGAAACCGTATACATGATGATTCGGCCGCAATAGCCCCCGTCACGCAATTGTTTAAGGGTTTCGAGCCCGTTGATTACCGGCATATTAAGGTCAAGCAGCAGCATATCGGGCTCTAGCGCAACGGCCTTTTCAATGCCTTCTTGAGGCGAGCCGGTATCAAATATCAACGTCAGGTCGTCTTCCATTTCCAGGAGTTGGCGAACCCCACGGCGCAGCAGCGGGTGGTCGTCAATAACCATGATAGTGGCGATTTGATCAGGAGTTGCGCTAGACATAGTTATCCATTCCCTGTCTTGATGAGTCGTTCTGTTTTCGGGGTGAAGTTGAGGTATACGCCAGCACCGCCGGTTGAGCGGTTTTTAACCATCAGCTCGGCATCTAAATGGTAATAAGTATAATGCTTCTTAATAGGTAGCCAGCATTTAATAGAGCATGAACATTGCAAAGCGCTACCTGTATACCACAGACGTTTACAATCGAGCGGCTAGTGGGAAACGTTGAGGGTGGGAATACGCATCAGCGTTGAGAGCTGTGATGCTCGGCCGGTTAGCAGGTCGGCAAGCGTATAGTGATCCAAGACGTTGAAAAATGCCGACAGCGCTTCCGCCAAAATTGGCTGCAAGCGGCAAGAGGGCGTAATAACGCATTTATTGTCCTCGCGAAAACACTCCACCAGCGCCATCTCATGTTCGGTGTCTCGAACCAAAGCCCCCAGTAAAATCGTTTCTGGTGGGCGGCCAAGCAGTAACCCGCCATGTTTACCGCGTATGGCGGTGAGATATCCTTTCTGATTAAGCTCTTGAACAATCTTCATCAAGTGATTGCGTGAGATGGAAAATGTCTGCGCTATCTCATTGATTGTGGTGCGCTCTTCACCCTTCACCGCGAGGTAGAGAAGAACGCGAATGGCGTAATCGGTATAGCGAGTTAAGTGCATAGAGAGCCATCAACCTAAGTAAAACGCCATTGTACGGTGTGCACAGGCGTGCGGAAATGATATTCGATGTCTGTTTACGCTGAGCGCAAAGCTTGATATTTTAAAGATGTATTTAAAATATTCCTTATGAGGCGCACATGTTAACACCCATTCAGGAAGAGATTGTTCAAACCACAGCACCTGTTGTTGCTGAGCATCTAGACGCGATTACCCAGCGCTTTTACCCGCTGATGTTTGAGCGTTACCCGCAGGTGAAGCCACTGTTTAATCAGGCACACCAACAAAATGGCGGTCAGCCCCGCGCACTGGCAGGGATGATTCTTGCCTACGTGCAGCTACGCCATTCACCACAGAAAGCGAGAGAGACGCTGGAAATCGTGGTGAATAAGCACGTCTCCCTGGATATCCAGCCCGACCAATACCCTATTGTGGGTGAGTGTTTGATGGCGGCGATTGGTGACGTGCTGGGCGATGCGGTCACGCCGGAAGTGGCCGATGCCTGGAGTGCGCTGTATCAAGAGTTGGCTGACCTGCTAATAAGCCTTGAAAAGCAGCGCTACCAAACGTTTGAGCAGCAGCCCGGTGGCTGGCGCGGTACACGGCGTTTTCGTATTGCGAATACCCACCAGGAAAGCCGCGTGATTCGCTCGTTTATCCTCGAACCTGAAGATGGTGGCCAGGTTGCCGCGCACCTTCCCGGGCAATATATCGGTGTCAAACTCACCATCGATGGCCAGCCGGTTTACCGCCACTATAGCCTTTCAGATGTACCCAACGGGCGCTCCTATCGGCTTTCTATCAAGCGGGAAGCCGAGGGAGTCGCAAGCCGCTTTTTTCATGATCAGCTTAGCGTAGGCGACACCATCGAACTGCTGCCGCCAGCGGGTGAGTTAATCTTGGCCGGCGATCAAGAGCCGTTAATGCTGATTAGCGGGGGCGTCGGTCAAACGCCCTTGCTGCCGATTGCCAAGCAGGCGCTTGAACAGGGGCGCAGCGTTACTTACCTGCATGCCGCGCTGGATGCCGAACACCACGCCTTTACCGACGTGTTAGCGGCGTTAGGCAGCGAATACCCCGCCCAGTTGAACACTATTACCATCTACGAAAACGAGGCGGGCGGAGATCATCAAGGGCGCATTAACGGGAGCCTGCTAGCGGACTACCTGCCAGCTCAGGCTCGCTGCTATTTTGTCGGGCCACACGGCTTTATGGCGCTCATTAATCAAGAGCTTGCGCGCTTGGGTGTACCTGCTTCGAAGCGACACTTTGAGCACTTTGGCCCCGCCGAAGCCCTAAATGCGGCGTAACTCGCAGGATTCTGCTGAGCATTGGCGATAGAGAAAGTAGGAGGGAGCTCAAACAAGCTGAGCTCCCTTGTCGATACCGACTTTCACTGTCAGCCTATCCCCGCTTAATAAGCCCAAATAACTGCTAACAAAAGCCCCCAGCCTAAAATGCCCGCCGACATAATGGTATAGGTAGCCGAGATCGTGACAACGTCATGCTCTTTGCGAGTGCAGAGTGCTTGTAAGCCGTGGTAAATCAAACTGCAAGAGATAACTAGTGCAGCGAGCGCCACTAGCGTATTAAAGAACAGGTTAGGCACCCACAGTGCCATTGATGATGCCCAAAGCGGTAAAGGGGCCAACGCCGCCAGCAGGTAGGCATCTTGATAACTGATGGAGAGCTGCTCCGTGCCATTGACGATGGCGTGAATCACCCAGCCCATGATAAAAAATGTCAGTAGTTCAGCGAGAAAGAGGATAGTAGTGACGAACCGCCACTCGCGGTCAGCAAAGCCTGCCATGAAAGCATCGCCATAATGCGTGCCTGCAAAGTAGAGCATAACGGGAGGAAGCAGCGACATAGGTAGCACTACACACCATGCCAGCAGAGGAATTGAGGGAGATTTTGCCTTAAGTTCTTGCCACCCTTCGTGATAGCTGAAAGGCATTTTCATGTAGGCCATTACTTTCATCGTTAAGCCCTCCAGTGAACATCGGCTAAACCGTTTTTTGCATCACATGGGATAATATCTCTAGCGTAGCAGCAAATAGGGGATTGTCAGCGAAGAGGGGGACAGAGCGATGGTTTATCACATTGGGCTGAAGCGCGTATACGCCCCTATCGACGAGCAGGATGGCGCTCGGGTGTTAGCCGACCGTTTATGGCCTCGCGGGAAACCGCACAGCTCACTTGCGCTAGATGAATGGTGTCGGGAAGTGGCGCCATCCACCGAATTACGCCGTGACTACCACCAGCAACAGATTAGCCAAGCAGTGTTTAACTCACGCTACCGTCATGAGCTGGAAATAACACCCGATAATTTGCTACCGCTAATGACGTATGCGCGGCAGGGGCGACTGACGTTACTCACCGCCAGTCGCCACATAGAAAAGTCGCATCTTCCAATGCTAAAGGAAGCGACGCTGGCCGCGCTTGCAGAAGAGGACGCTAGTGACAGTGAACCCTTTTCTCCGCCTTGCTGGGCTCATATGTTACCCACCTCTCGACATTAGCGTTGATGCCTTAGCCAAACCAAGACAGCGGGGAGCGCTCTAGCGCAGCGCTAACTATATAAGCGAACACCAAAACCGCGGCAACAGCGGCATAGGCACGAATTTTAGGCGTTTTTCCACGTTTGATAGCAACGGTGCCGAGCAAAATGTAAATCACCAGCGCGGTGATTTTAGCGCTCAGCCAGGGCGGTAGTGGCCAGAAGTTGAGTAGAACGGCCAGTGTTACGCCGAATGTGAGTAGTAGGGTATCGATCACATGGGGGACGACTTTAACCCAGCGCGCTTGCAGTAACGGTATTCCCCGCACCGACCAAAATGCCCGTAGAACAAAAAATGCCAGGCTGGCATAAGCCGCAGTGATATGCAGATGTTTCAGTATTAAATAGTGTTCAATCACCCTCATCCTCCCGTGCTGTTTGCCGCGTTCACCATTGACGATGATTAGCCGTCTTTGCCATCAGCACGCGCGCTTAACAGCGGTACAGCGTAGTGCAACACAAACACTAAATAGCTAAAACACCAGGCAATAATGACGGCGCTGTACACCCAATGGCTCGATTGCGGAAAGAGCACCAGCCATACCGAACGCAGCAGCGCCGCGATAAGCAGCACCCCTAACGCCACTCCAATCCCCGGCAGCGTGCGAAGGGTGCGCCCGGTATGGCCTAACGACACCCGCGACATCATCGCCAGCATCATCGTGCCAATGCTACCTATGGCAATCGCATGCAGGGCGGTTTCTACCCGCTGACCCGTGAAGAGCTGCCACGCCCACATCGCAAGCCCAAGCGGAATAAATGCATAGCTAAGGTGTAGCCCCCAAAGCAGTGGTTCTTTCCAGCTTAGCCATCCCTTCCAGTGGCTTAAACGCCAGGCATTGCTGATAGCCGCTATGAGCATTAACGCTGCCAGCAGTGAGCCAGCGCGCAGATCGCTTATCATAATGACCACTTGAAGGAGTACGGCTGCTGACATGGCGCCCACACTGGCGATCTCAATTAAGCGTGTACGTTCCGGCTGAGGCACTCCCAGCTTACGCGAGGTAAAAAACGGAATAACGCGGCCCCCTAACAGCACCATCACTAAGGTGATGGTGAGTATCGCTAAGTGGCCTGCCTCCCGGATTAACAGCGCATTGCCGTTCATCACACCTAGATGCATGGCGATATTGCTCAACGCTAGCACCAGCAGAACGGGAACAAACATTAAATTCCGCCACATTTTCACGGCGATGACCGGTATTGCCATGGCAAGTGCCACCAGCGGTAAAAATGCGCCGTCAATTAGCAGTAGCCACCCAGCGGGTAGGTGGGCAGCGTATGCAAGCAGTAGGCGAGCGGCCAGCCATAGGCTCACCAGTGCAAAAAGTGGCCAGCCAGAAAGGCCAGGGCGCCCCGTCCAGTTCTGAACCGCCGTTAGTAGAAAACCAGCCATAATGGCACTGGCAAAGCCAAACAGCATTTCGTGCTGATGCCACCACAGCATGCCGCCGTAGGGGGTAAGCCATAGATTGCCGTGCCAAAACGCTAGCCAAACCAGCAGTGTCAGCAGACTAAACAGCGCCCCTAATAAGAAAAACGGCCGGAACGCCAGGCGCATAAAGGCGAAGCGTTGAGGGTGAGTGCGTGCGGTCATGGAAAGCCTTTTGACAAAGTGCCGGAGCGAAGTGTTGTTCAGGTTTAAATAGCTTAAGACCCTAATGACGTTAAACAGTAGCAGCAAGCTATTTCCAGCCTCTATCCCCAGTGTTTTTTCCTGACTATCACCTAAGAGGTAGAGAGGTGCGCTGTGGCACTGTCAATGTAGCTCGATGAAACTTTAGGAGGGGAAGAGTCCCTTTCATTGGGGAGGAGGTCAAGCAGTAAGAAACAGTAAAGTCGCAAAGGGTAGTGGTATGTAGCGCTTTCCGTTAAGCTCCTCAGCAATTTTCATTAGCTGTTTTGAGGTTTTTGTATGTGGAGCCTGCGGCTGTCTGCAATATTGCTATCGGTGTTGATGCTAGCCGGTTGTTCAGACCCCAAAATAGACACTAGCTCTATGCCGGCGTCGGTGGTCTCTGTCGAGAAGGTGCGTGAATCGCTGCCCGCTTATAAGCGCGATGATTTTGATCAAGGGCTGATCATTATGGCTACGGCGACCTTTAACGGTATCGATATTCTTAATCCTCACCGGATGAACGCCGCCGAAATCGCCGAATTAGCCAATGCTCAAATGCATGGCCTAACGGGAGATCAGGTCATTCGGCGCGCGGATGAAATACTGCGTCAGCGGCGCTCAAGAGAGCGGGAGCAGGCCATTCGCACGCTGACTCGCCTAGAAGAGAAACACGCAAATGCAGTACACGATAAGCAGCAGCTAGCGCGCTTCACTATTGATGAAGCGTTGTTTTACATGACGCAGAGCCCCTACGGTGCCCCAGAGCCGGTGATTGACCTTACGGTTACTAATGGCACTGAACGGGCTGTTTCTACGCTGTTTCTGAGAGGAGTGGTGACTAGCACCGATAGGTCTGTGCCGTGGGTAGATGAGTCTTTTTATTACGTGATACCAGGCGGTATTGAACCCGGTGAAACGCTGGCGTGGAGCCTTGCGCCCAACCGCTTCGGCCCGTGGGGTAACGCTCAAATTCCTGACGCAGCTGCGTTAACCATCACTTTGGAAGGCGTACAGGGCGCTGATGATGAAAGTTTTTGGGATTCGCCTGCGTTAACCGAAAATGAAATGGCCAGATTAGAGCGCCTTCGTGAAGAGTACGGTGAGATCGCGCTATCTAGCGCTGAATAGTTAGAGAAACCTAGCTAGAGAAACCTAGTTACAAAAGCCTAGCTAGAAAAGCAGCACGCCCCATCAGTTGACTGATAGGGCGTGCTGCTTTCAACGGTTAGGCGTTACTCTTTGCCTTCATGGTCCGCCAAGGCGGCGGCAATCGCTTCTTCCCACTGCCCCTCGGTTAGCCCCCAGTGCTCCATTTCTGCCTGGTCAGCTTTACCTTCCGCAGCATCCCGAAGTTTCTTTACAGAGCTGCTCTCATAGCAATGCTTTGCGAAGTCTTTGGTTTTTACGTTGTTAAGCTGGTCAATCATCGACATGGTGAGTTCCTTTCAGTGGTGCATTGTGCGGCAAATGCCAACAAAATCTATCGGCTCTGTCTATCAGTTCTGTCTATCAGCTCAGGTTCTTTTTTCCCGGTTTAGTTCCAGAGGCTCGCCAGCACAAAGAGTATGCTTGCTAATAACACATGGCTATTTCAGCACGTAGCAGGGCGTGTAGGGGTGGCCGCCTAGTTTCATGCGCCCTTGGGCTACAAAAGACGCTAGCAATTCATCCAGGCGTTGCATCAGTTCGGGTTCCGCCGTTAATACAAAGGGGCCGCGGGCTTTAATGGCGCGAATGCCAGGCTCTTTGACGTTGCCCGCTACAATCCCTGAAAAGGCGCGGCGCAGGTTGGCAGCTAACTCATGAGTAGGCTGTTGGCGGTGAAGTGCTAATGCGCGCATGGCTTCATGAGTAGGCTCAAACGTTGCCTGGAACTCCCGTGCGATGGTCAAGCGCCAGTTGTAATAAAACGCATCCTGATGGGTGCGACGGAATTCAGTGATTTCGTCAATGCCATGGCGCATGCTGCGCGCGACGGCGACCGGGTCGCCGGTAATGATGGTGTAGTAGCGGCGAATTTCTTCACCCAGGGTATAGACCAGGAACTCATCGATTTTTTGAAAGTAGGCGGCAGAGTCAGCAGGGCCGGTGAAAATGAGCGGAAAAGGAATATCTTTGTTGCTTGGGTGCAGCAAGATACCCAGCAGGTAAAGAATTTCTTCTGCAGTGCCTACGCCGCCAGGGAAAACAATAATGCCATGCCCCAGGCGCACAAAGGCTTCCAGGCGTTTTTCAATATCGGGCATCACCACCAGTTCATTGACAATAGGGTTAGGGGCTTCTGCAGCGATAATGCCGGGTTCTGAGATACCTAAATAGCGCCCCTCTTTGCGGCGCTGTTTGGCATGGGCAACGTTGGCACCTTTCATGGGGCCTTTCATTGCGCCAGGGCCGCAGCCGGTACAAATATCTAAATCGCGCAGGCCTAGGTGGTAACCCACATCTTTGGTGTACTCATACTCTTCGCGAGAAATGGAGTGGCCGCCCCAACACACGACCAGGCTAGGGTCACGCCCTGTTTTTAGCGTGCCAGCTTTGCGTAGTATGTGAAAGACGGCATTGGTGGTGCCTTCTGCCGTGCTGAGATCAAAGCGGTTATGGCTCTGAATTTCATTGTAAACGTAAACAATATCGCGAATGACCGCCGATAAATGCTCCCGAATGCCGCGTATCATTCGGCCATCAACAAACGCTTCTGCAGGGGCGTTAGTCAGCTTTAAACGAATGCCGCGATCTTGTTGCAATACTTCTATATCGAAATCTTTATAGGCTTCTAAAATCGCCAGGCTATCGTCGCTAGGATTGCCGCAATTGAGCACTGCCAGCGCACATTGCCTTAGCAAATCATGCAGGCCGTTTTTGGAGGTATTATGTAATCGATTAACTTCATGCTGAGAAAGTACTTCGAGACTGCCTTCCGGGGAAATGATGCTGGAAAGAGTGGCGCGGGGTTGAGCTAGTTCGGTCATTAGCGGGGCTGTCCCTAGTCGTGTGAAAGCTTTCGGCAGTCTACCATGACCCAGCGGCGGGTACAGTGGCGCAACGGGTAGCCAGGCGGCTGTGCTACTATGAGGCATGTTTAATATGATGGCTGCTAAAGCGATGGCGACTAAAACGATGATTTTTGACAATTGTTTTTAACAACGGTTTTTGACGATGTTTAATGCCCAATATTTTCGTACGTTTATTACCTTAGTGGAAACAGGTAGTTTTACCCGAACGGCGCATCGCTTAGAGATGACCCAACCCGGCGTCAGCCAGCATGTACGCAAGTTAGAAAGCTATTTAAATAAAGCCTTGTTAGAGCGCAAGGGGCGTAGTTTTACGCTAACGGAAACAGGCCGCCGCGTTTATGACTATGCGTTAAAGCTGTTCGCAGACCATGAGCAGTTTCGTCATGGCTTAGATGATGATTCTTTGGATAGCGGCGATTGCCGTATTGCCTCACCTGGCAGCGTAGGGCTGATGTTCTATCCGTATATCTTGGGGCAGCAGCAAATGCACCCTAATTTAACGGTCAATTATAGCTTCGCTTTTAACCACGAAATTGTGAATGACCTGCTGGAAGGCCGCTATGATATTGGGATTGTAACCGAAGCGATGAGGCACCCTGAGCTTGATTGCACCCTTTGGCATCAGGAACCACTCTGCTTGGTGGTGCCTGCTGATTTTGCGGGCAGCACCTTGTCGGATTTAATGGGTATCGGCTTTCTTAATTACTACGACGGTATTAATCACGCCAATGCGCTACTGAGAGCTAACTACCCGGATGAGTTTCGTTCCATGACGCATTTCCGCCACCAAGGCTTTACCAACGAAGTCAGCATGGTGTTGGATGCGGTCGCTAGGGGGTTAGGCTTTACTGTCGTGTCGAGACTGGTATTGGAAACCTCGCCCTGGCAGCGTCAGGTGAAAGCGCTGAACCTGCCCAGTGCGGTCAATGAGGTGCTTTATCTTCTTCGCCGCCGCGACTCCGTGTTACCCAAACGGTATGAGAAATTGCTAAACGGTTTTCATGCCCAGCGTATGCAAGAAAAAACGCCCCTGGTGCCCGCTTCTTTTTCAGAGCTGTCAGAGACAGCGCCAGAAAAACAGCGGCCAGAGGCGTTGTGATCATTCGCGATTAGCGCCCGCGATGGTTAGTCGCGGTACTCATCAATGCTAGGGCAAGAGCAAATCAGTTGACGGTCGCCAAATACGTTATCGACGCGGTTAACCGCAGGCCAGTATTTCGCTGCTTGTACCGCTGCCGTTGGGAACGCCGCTAACTGGCGGTCGTAGGGCCGCTGCCAGTCACTGTCCATCAAGTCCGCTTGGGTATGCGGGGCATTCACCAGCGGATTGTTTTCCAGTGACCATTCACCGCTTTCCACTCGGGCGATCTCTTCTCGAATCGCTACCATGGCGTCGCAGAAACGGTCAATTTCGTACAGTGACTCAGATTCCGTTGGCTCGATCATCAGCGTACCCGGCACCGGGAAAGACATGGTCGGGGCATGGAAACCATAATCCATCAAGCGCTTGGCGATATCCTCTTCACTAATGCCAGAGGCAGCTTTGAGCGGGCGAATGTCAATAATGCATTCGTGTGCCACGGTGCCGTTTTCGCCTTTGTACAAAATGGGAAACGACGTTTCCAGGCGTTTGGCAATGTAGTTGGCGTTGAGAATCGCCAGCTCGGTGGCTTCGCGCAGCCCGCGGGCACCCATCATCTTAATGTAAGCCCACGAGATGGGCAGAATCGACGCACTGCCGAAGGCCGCCGCCGACACGGCACCGCTGTCAGCATTAACGCCGTTGATTGGCGTGACCACGTGGTTAGAAACGAAAGGCGCAAGGTGCGCTTTAACGCCGATAGGACCCATGCCGGGGCCGCCGCCGCCGTGGGGAATACAGAACGTTTTGTGCAGGTTAAGGTGGGAAACATCGCCGCCAAAATCGCCGGGGCGGGTTAACCCTACCTGAGCGTTCATATTGGCACCATCAATGTACACCTGGCCGCCGTTGTCGTGAACGATCTTGCACGCTTCGCGGACACTGGTTTCAAACACGCCGTGGGTTGAAGGGTAGGTCAACATAATGGCAGAGAGCTGATCGCGGTGCTGCTCCGCTTTTTGGCGCAAATCCGCCATGTCGATATTGCCATTTTGATCACACTCAACCACCACTACTTTCATCTGCACCATGGCGGCAGAGGCAGGGTTGGTGCCGTGGGCAGAGCTTGGGATCAAACAGACATCGCGGTGGCTTTCACCCTGCGCTGCCTGGTAGCGGCGAATGGCAACTAGGCCTGCGTATTCGCCCTGCGCACCAGAGTTAGGCTGCATCGAGATATGATCGTAGCCGGTGACTTCAACCAGAAAGGCCGAGAGTTCGTCGATCATTTGGTGATAGCCAGCCACCTGGTCGCGGGGCGCAAACGGATGCAGATGCGCAAACGAGGGCCAGGAGATAGGAATCATCTCGCTGGTCGCATTGAGCTTCATGGTGCAAGAGCCCAAGGGAATCATCGCATGGGCGAGTGAAAGATCTTTATTCTCCAGACGCTTTAAGTAGCGCAGCATTTCGGTTTCGCTGCGGTAGCGGCTGAAGGTGGGGTGCGTTAGGAAATCACTTTCGCGGCGACATTCAGCGGGAATGCCTGAAGTGGCGTTAGCGATCGCCTGCTCGTCTAAGGTTGCCACCGAAAGCCCGTGCTCATCGCCGAGCAGTACATCAAACAGCGCCGCCACATCATGAGCCGTGGTGGTTTCATCCAGGCTGATGCCTACATCGCCGTTGGCGAAGTAGTGCAAATTGATGTCATGGGTCATGGCGCGGCCATGGATTTTACCAGCGTCAACGCCGGTTAAGCGCAGCGTATCAAACCAGCTGTCATGGGCGAGCGACACGCCGGACTGCTTTAAACCTTCCGCGAGGAGGGTGGTTAAGCGGTGCACGCGGCCAGCAATTTTGCGCAGCCCTTCTGCGCCGTGATAGGTGGCGTAAAAGCCTGCGATATTGGCCAGCAGGGCTTGAGCCGTGCAAATGTTCGAGGTCGCTTTCTCGCGGCGGATATGCTGCTCGCGGGTTTGCATCGCCATGCGCAGCGCCGTGTTGCCGCGGCTATCTTTAGAGACGCCGATAATCCGCCCTGGGATAGAGCGTTTGAGCTTGTCAGAGGTGGCGAAGAAGGCCGCATGAGGGCCGCCAAAACCCATTGGCACGCCAAAGCGCTGGGAGCTGCCAACGACGATGTCGGCACCGAGCTTGCCGGGTTCTTTCAGCAGCACCAGGCTCAAAAGGTCGGTGGCAACGCAGGTCATGATATTGCGCGCAGCGGCAGCGCTGGTCAGCGGTGCAAGATCACGCACTTGGCCACTGGCTGACGGGTACTGAATTAACGCACCAAATACATCATGGCTGGCCAGTTCTTCAGCGGGGCCAGTGATCAGCTCAAAACCAAAAAACGCCGCACGCGTTTTGACCACGTCCAGCGTTTGCGGGAACACGTCGTCGGCCACGAAGAACGCGTTGGATTTGCTCTTCTTATTGCCGCGCTTGCACAGCGCCATGGCTTCAGCGGCGGCGGTGGCTTCGTCAAGCAGTGAAGCGTTCGCAAGCTCCATGCCGGTTAAGTCCATGACCACTTGCTGGAAGTTCAGCAAGCCTTCCAGTCGACCCTGGGAAATTTCTGGCTGGTAAGGGGTATAAGCCGTATACCAACCCGGATTTTCTAATACATTGCGCTGAATAACCGCTGGCATATGGGTGCCATAGTAGCCTTGGCCAATATAGCTTTTAGCCACGCGGTTTTGGCGCGCTAAGTGCGCAAGGTAATCAAGCGCTTCTGCTTCGCTGCGAGGCTCGTCCAGTGCTAGCTCGCGGCCAAGGCGAATATCGCTCGGCACGGTTTGCTCAATCAGATCTTCCATGTGCTGCATGTTGAGCGCTTTTAGCATCGTGGTGACGTCATCTTGACTTGGACCATTATGACGTTTGATAAAAGCATCGTGGTCGGCCAGCTCGGCCAGGCGGCGTGTTTCAAAAGACATGGGTAGATTCCGAACGTTGAGAAAGAACCGTGCAGGGGGTAAGCGAAGGGCCTGCCGAAAACGGGCAGGCTCCAGCGTGCTTAGTCTTTGGTGTGCTTAGTCTTTAGCGTGCTTAGTCTTCAGCGCTTAGCGTTGCTTGGTAAGCATCAGCGTCTAGCAGATCTTCCAGCGCTGAGTCATCCAGGCGTACTTTCATGATCCAGCCGCCTTCATAAGGGGCTTCGTTGACAGTTTCAGGGGCGTCTTCAAGGGCTTCGTTAACTTCAATCACTTCGCCAGTAACGGGGGAATAAAGATCAGAAGCGGCTTTTACCGATTCAATGACGCCAAATTCCTGGCCTTTGGAGAGGGCTGCACCCACTTCCGGCAGTTCGACAAACACCACATCGCCAAGCGCTTGCTGAGCATGGTCACTGATGCCTACCGTCACGGTGCCATCTTGATGGTCAAGCACCCATTCGTGGCTGGGGGCGTAGCGAAGATTAGCTGGGAGGTTGCTCATGATATTTTCCTATATGAAACAGTTTTCTGGACTCAAGCATACTAGCGCTTGTGGCTCGACTTGGCGACTCTCGGTCGGTGTATGTCAGTTGGTGCATGTAAGCACGCACAATGTGCGGCAGCGCTGAGCGAATAGTGGTGCATATTAACGTGTTTCTCATCGGAAACAAATTTCTTCATTGCTCCTTTTTGCTGCGACAGAGCTACTCTTTTTGTTTTTTATATTTATCTGCCTGGTTAAAAATGGTATCCCCTTTGTGCCACGGCATACACAAGGGGCACCAGGATAGAAGCTCACTAAGCTTATGGTATACAACGATTATGGTGTAAATGCCGTTATGCTGTAAAACAGGCACGATGACGCCGTGACAAGGTGGTGTTTGGTCGCCAGAATAGTCCTGGCAGCAATCGTCCTGGCAGACATAGCCTTGGCTGCCGATAGGCTGGCTGTCAGGAATAACCAATAAATTCAATAAGCCAACAACAGGGTAAGGAGAAGCGCGTGGAAACATTAACTAGCCTATTAGGGGCGATCAACGGCGTGGTCTGGGGACCTATCATGTTGATTCTGTTGCTCGGGGTGGGCATCTACTTGCAGATTGGCTTGAAACTGATGCCGATTAGAAAGCTCGGCATGGGTTTCAAGCTAATGTGGGCAGGTCGTGCGCCAAAGCGGGATGTTGAAAAAGTCGCTGATGAAAAGCTAGCGGCAAAAAAAGCCGGTGAAGGCGATGAGGGTGAGATATCGCCTTTTGAGGCGTTGATGACCGCGCTCTCTGCGACCATCGGTACCGGTAATATTGCCGGTGTGGCAACCGCCATTGCCTTAGGTGGCCCCGGCGCGGTTTTTTGGATGTGGATTACCGCGTTGGTGGGCATGGCGACCAAGTTTGCCGAGGCCGTATTGGCTGTCCGTTACCGTGAAACCGATAGCACCGGCTTCCACGTGGGCGGGCCGATGTTTTATATCAAAAACGGCCTGGGTAAAAAGTGGCTATGGCTAGGCGGTGTTTTTGCTTTTTTTGGGGCAGTAGCCGCGTTTGGTATTGGTAATACCGTGCAGTCTAATTCGGTTGCTGATGCCATGGATTCCACTTTTGGTATCCCAACCTGGCTGAGCGGCGTAGTGATTATGGTGCTGGCGGGGGCGGTGATTCTCGGTGGCATTAAGCGTATTGCTAAAGTAGCCGGCAAGCTGGTGCCCATTATGGGGATTGCCTATGTAAGTGCTGGCCTGTTGGTATTGATCATTAATGCCGGCCAAGTGGGCGATGCCTTTGGTTTGATTTTCTACTACGCCTTTAATCCGATGGCAGCGGCGGGTGGTTTTGCTGGTGCGGCAGTCATGGCGGCGATCCGCTTTGGTGTGGCGCGGGGTATTTTCTCTAACGAAGCGGGTTTGGGTAGCGCTCCCATTGCCCACGCTGCGGCAAAAACCAAAAATCCTGTGCGTCAGGGCTTGATCGCGATGCTGGGTACGTTTATTGATACCATCATTGTCTGCACCATTACTGCCTTGGTCATTTTGACCTCTACCGTATGGATAGATGGCGAGGCGGGCGCATCGCTAACGGCGCTTTCGTTTGATGCTGCGCTGCCGGGCTTTGGTAATCAAATTGTCGCGGTGGCCTTGGCTATCTTTGCGTTTACCACCATTTTAGGCTGGTCATTTTATGGTGAGAAGTGCTGCCAGTTCCTGTTTGGAACGCGTTCAATCATGATCTATCGGGTGTTGTTTGTGTTGGCCATTCCTTTGGGGGCGATTGCTCAGCTAGGCTTTATTTGGCTAATGGCAGACACCTTCAACGCCATGATGGCCATCCCTAACCTGATTGCGTTGGCGCTGCTTTCGCCGGTAGTCTTTAAGCTGACCAAGGACTATTTCGACGGCAAAGACGTGCTGCCAGGCGAAGAGTTGGATCACGACCGCTAAGTTGAATCATGACTGCTAAGTTGAATCATGACTGCTACGCTTTGATATGTGCTGTATTTGAGCATTGAGCAGCTGTAAGGTCGGGAAGGCACTCATTGAGTGGCTTCCCGATTTCTTTTATGAGTGAGGAAAGACCGCATGACTGAATTAAAGCAAACGCCACTGCACGCTTTACACCTTAAGCTGGGTGCTAAAATGGTGCCTTTTGCTGGCTACGATATGCCTGTGCAGTATCCGCTAGGTGTTAAAAAAGAGCATGAGCACACGCGTCAAAAGTGCGGCCTGTTTGATGTGTCTCATATGGGGCAGATTATCGTCTCCGGTGACAACGTTGCCGAAGCCCTTGAAACCTTGATACCGGCTGACTTAGTGGGGCTTGAGGTGGGTGCCCAGCGTTATGGAATTTTTACCAGCGTTGATGGCGGCATTATTGACGATTTGATGGTGGTTAACGCAGGCGATCATTTTTATCTAGTGGTGAACGCCGCCTGTAAAGATCAAGACTTGGCGCACTTGCGGTTAAATCTAGCCTCAACGCATGACATTGAACCGTTAGACCGTGGCTTGCTGGCACTGCAAGGCCCCCAGGCGCGTGATGTGATGCAGCGTCTTTGCCCTGAAGCCTGCGAGCTGGTGTTTATGCAGCACGGGCGCTTCACCATTGCCGGCCAGGAAGTGTGGATTAGCCGCAGTGGATATACCGGTGAAGATGGCTTTGAAATTTCAGTGGCCGCTGATGCCTGCGAAGCCTTCGCCGAGCAGCTGCTGGCAGAACCTGAAGTGGAAGCAATTGGCTTAGGTGCGCGGGATTCGCTGCGCCTTGAAGTAGGTCTCTGCCTTTATGGCCACGACATGGATATGCAAACGACCCCAGTGGAAGCCGGGTTGATTTGGGCCATTGCAAAGCCGCGCCGTTTAGGGGGAGAGCGCTCAGGTGGTTTTCCAGGGGCAGATATTA
Organism: Halomonas sp. 54_146; assembly: GCF_001507855.1. Taxonomy (GTDB): domain Bacteria; phylum Pseudomonadota; class Gammaproteobacteria; order Pseudomonadales; family Halomonadaceae; genus Vreelandella. Next base: position 78,668 of record NZ_LGEN01000005.1, on the reverse strand, counting down.
TTCTTCATCAGGTCGATGCCAAAGACCACACTCGCAAACGTGTTGGGTTATTGGCCGAAGGCCGTGCGCCGGTGCGTGAAGGAGCGCCGCTGGTTGATGAACAGGGCAATGAAGTGGGTGTTGTTACGTCTGGCGGCTTTGGCCCAACCGTTGGTAAGCCGGTGGCTATGGGCTATGTGAGCCGTGAGCATGAAGCCCCGCAAAGCACCGTGTTCGCGGTAGTGCGCGGTAAGCAGCTACCCATGGTGGTCACTCCCATGCCGTTTGTGAAACCGGGCTACTATCGCGGTTAATTTCACTTATCGCGGTTAACTTCACTGTCTTGGTAACGCCCCGCGACCCCTGCAACAACAGGGGTCGTTGGGTTTACGCGTTCAGGGAATGTGTTTGGCGTAGAAGTTTACGGCTAGCGTAATACCTGCCTGGGGTCGATAGGTTTGCCGCCTTGGCGAAGATCAAAGAGCAAATCGTAGCGCTGGGTTGCATCGCTTTGGCCTATTTCGCAAAGCGCGTCACCAGTACCCACCTGCTGGCCTACACTGACCAATATCCGTTCACAAAGCGCATAAACGGTTTGTAGGTTATCGGCATGATGCACAATCACCACATCACCTAACTGGCGCATGCTATCGGCAAAGCGTACCTCACCGGGGGCGACGGATTTTGCCTGAGCACCGGCTTGGGTTGCCAGTAGCATTGGCTGAAGCGTGCCACGGCTGTCTGGGCCAAAACGCCGTACCACGCGATAGTCATCCAACGGCCAAGGCCAGCGGCGAGCTGAAGCGGGTAGTGCCTGGCTAGGTGCGCTGCTAGGTGCACTGCTAGGTGCAGCGGCAGGCCTGTTGGCGCTTGATGAGCTAGCCGAACGTTGCGAAGAGCTTCGCGGTGCTGAACTGCTAAGAGGCAGGCTGACCACCTGACCTATGCGTAAGTTAGTCGGCGAGGCGCTAGGGTTAGCACTCTGAATGCGCCCACTGGTAGTGCCAAAATGCCGGGCAATACTTGAGAAGGTGTCGCCGGGGCGAATTTGGTAGCGGTAGGGGCCGCCAGAAGGCGCTCGTTCTTGCTGGGTGGGGATTAACAGGCGCTGGCCGACTTCAAGGCGATGTGCGTCAACACCCGGGTTAAAACGCTGCAGGCGTTCTAGTGGCACATTGGCCTGAGCCGCGAGCTTCCCTAGCGTATCGCCACGCTGCACCTGTACCCAATCACCACTGATCTGGCTGGCACTGGGTACCGCCGCCCGCTGAGAAGGCGATGGCGGGCTGCTGGCACAGCCAGCCAGTATCCCTGCTAACAAGCAGGAGCTCAGTACGCCTATCAGTCGTGATCGGTTCGATCGTCCAGCAGGCCATCTTTTTCCAGCCAGAGTGAATTGATCCATGTGTGGAAGCGTTCCTTGTGCTGCTTTTCGTCGTGGTGATCGGGTGCGTACATCCACTGAGGAATATCCAATTGCCGTGCGTGCAGCGTAATGGGCGCTTCTTTGCCGCACAAAAATCCCCAAAACGTAGGAGATGGATTGGTATAACTGATTGTTATGTCAAGAATACCATCTAATTGGTCCCCTAGCAGGCTAAGTACCTGTGCCACACCACCCGCCTTAGGGCGTAATAAATGGCGGTAAGGGCTTTGCTGAGCATCGCGCTTAGTAACGCTAAAACGGGTGCCTTCGACAAAGTTAAAAATGGCAATCGGAGCATGGCGCGCTTGTTGGCACATTTGCTCAGTAGCCGTGCGGTCAATGGCGGCTAATTTAGGGTTTTTAGCTATTTGTTCCCGGCTAAAGCGCCGCATAAAAGGGAACTCTAATGCCCAAAAAGCCAAACCTACAATGGGAATCCAAATCAACTGGCGCTTAAGGAAAAAGCGTGGCATTGGAATGCGCCGGTGCAACGCCATAAGCAGCATGAAAATGTCGGTCCAGCTACGATGATTGGATATCACCAACCACCACTGCTGAGGGCTCAACTGATCAGGCACGCTGATGTGTAGTTCAGGTTTAAGCCAAACGCGCATCCACCACAGATTAAAGCCAATCCAATTTAAAGCTACCCAATTCAGGCCCTGCAGTACTTTATGTTTCAGCCGTTGGCCAGGCGCAATCACTTTTAAGAGGGTGAGCAAAATAAGTGGTACGCCCCAAACCAGCGTATTGAGCACCAGCAGCACTGCGCTGACTAGCCCCTTCAAAATAGGCATACCGCATTTCCTTACCGTCAGACAAATAATGATTAAACCTGAATGCTAAATGATCGTCGCCACGCTGCACAGCATATAGCGAATGTTTGACGGTCATGGCATACCTTTTATAAGGTTTTAAAAGAAGTTGATAAAAAAACCAATTTAACGAATATATCATCTGGCACAACACTGGCACTATTGTAAGATTGTGGTTCATGTATCATCAAAATACGTATCTTTTACAACAATGTGAGGCAAGAAAATGGCAGGATTCGATAAGCGGGTAGCTTCCTACGAAGAAGCAATGGAAGGCATCGAAAGCGGTATGACTGTCATCGCTGGCGGTTTTGGTCTTTGTGGCATTCCGGAAAATCTCATTGCCGAAATCAAGCGGCGAGGCGTGAACGACCTCACCGTGGTGTCCAACAACTGCGGCGTTGATGGCTTTGGGTTGGGGGTGCTGCTTGAGGATCGTCAAATCAAAAAGATTCTCGCCTCTTATGTGGGTGAAAACGCCTTATTTGAGAAGCAAATGCTCAACAATGAGATTGAGGTAGTGCTAACGCCTCAAGGCACGTTGGCTGAAAAAATGCGCGCAGGCGGTGCGGGTATCCCCGCATTTTACACCGCTACAGGCTATGGCACGCCGATTGGTGATGGTAAAGAAGTGCGTGAATTTAATGGCCGCCACTATATTTTAGAAGAAGCGATTACCGGTGACTTCGCCATTGTCAAAGGCTGGAAAGCAGACCGCTATGGCAACGTCATGTATCGCCATACGGCGCAAAACTTTAACCCCATGGCCGCCACTGCAGGCAAAATTACCGTGGTGGAAGTTGAAGAAATTGTGGAGCCGGGTGAGCTTGAGCCTAGCCAGATCCATACGCCGGGTATTTATGTGGATCGCATTATCCAAGGCACGTTTGAAAAGCGTATTGAAAAACGCACGGTGCGCAGCTAAGCCGCCGCTTTTTCAAAAACTGATTCAGAAACTGACATTTCAAACGTTTCACTTGCTTCACATTTAACGATTCACCAAGAGGAAGTCACCATGGCTTTAACACGAGAACAGATGGCTCAGCGCGTTGCCCGCGAACTGCAAGACGGTTTTTACGTCAACCTGGGCATTGGTATCCCCACTCTGGTTGCCAACTACATTCCCGATGGCATTGATGTCATGCTGCAGTCCGAAAATGGCCTGCTGGGCATGGGTCGCTACCCGACTGAAGATGAGCTTGATCCGGATATGATTAACGCCGGTAAAGAGACAGTGACCGTTCGCCCAGGTGCCGCTATTTTCTCTTCAGCAGAATCATTTGCCATGATTCGCGGTGGCCATGTGGATTTAACCGTGCTGGGCGCTTTTGAGGTGGATCAACAAGGCAACATTGCGTCGTGGATGATTCCTGGCAAGCTAATCAAAGGCATGGGCGGTGCTATGGATCTGGTCGCCGGTGCCGAAAACATCATTTGCACCATGACGCATGCGTCTAAGCATGGCGAATCCAAGCTCTTGGAAAAATGCGAACTGCCGCTGACCGGCGCAGGCTGCATTAACCGTGTGTTGACAGATTTGGCTTATCTGGAAATCAAAGATGGTGCCTTTATTCTCAAAGAGCGCGCCCCGGGTGTAAGCGTTGAAGAGATCATTGAGAAAACGGCGGGCAAGTTGGTAGTGCCTGACCATGTTCCTGAAATGACCTTTGACGACTAATGGTTAGTCGCCAAATGGTTAGTCGGCTAATGCCTAGCCTACGGCAAGCGTAAGTAGCTAAACGTAACTACCCAAACGTAAGTAGCTAAACGTAAGCATGAATGGCGTGAGACGCAGCAATTAATCTTGAGTGTCTTACGCCATTTCGCAGCGCGTGTGGTGCGGTAGCAGTACTTCGGCTACGCGCTCGTGGTCATCCTCAACGCGCTTTTGAACAAGGGCTAAGCCGCCTAGGCATAGCCGGTGCTCGTCGCCATCGCCGAACACGATTCTTTGCGGGGTAGTGGGATAAAAACGGTGATTCAGCAGTGACGAAACCGTGAAGACACCATTTTGCTCGCCATTTATGCTCGGCATGCCGACCCCGTTGAGCTTTTTGTCCAAGACTTCTAAAGGTTCGCCCAACCCTGCGCAATCAAAGCCTGCGTGATGCAAACGAGGACCCATTACCGCTAGCCAAGCGGCAAGAGGGTGAGCTTGTTGCAGCTGTTGGTAAAGCGCCCACGAGGGCATGGGCCAAGGCCTGCCGCGGCAAAGCAGGTTGTGGCCTTTACAATCTTGCGGATGCGATTGCTGCACCAGCGATTCAATGGCCTCGCGGGGTGCCTTTGATAGCGTCCCCATCTGCAGTTCAGCCAACACTAGCCAGCTGCTGCCATCACTGGGTGCTAACAATTTGACCAGCAAGCCTTTTTCGGCCATGGCGTATTGGCCGACAGGGCGGTAGCCCATATGAGCTAAATTGCCGGTCAACGCGGTGGCGGCAAACGGGCCGTAATTAAGGGTTACCAGCGTTAAATATTCGGCTGCAGTAGCAAGAGGCCACAAGCGAAGTGCCCCAATGTCGGGATGTGTGTGGATATAATCAAGCCACAGCTGTTGCACAAACTCCTGACGCTGCATGGTGAACTCCTTGCCCAGAAGCGGCTCACCCTAGCGTGAACCGTTGAGATTGCTCATTATAGGCAAGCGTGAAAGACAAGGGTTCAACGGCTATTAACGAGACTTTTAACGGCACTGTGTCTGACGATGGGCAAGGGCAGTGCTGAGCTTCTAAAAGGCGAGCAGCTGTTTGTTGCGCACGAATTGATCAAACTCAGTAAAGCCGCCGACGTGAGTTTGATCGACAAATATCTGCGGTACGGTATGTATTGGTTTGCCCGCGGTTTTGGCGATGTCCTCTTTCGTAACGCCTTCAGAAGGCATATCGACATAGCGGTAGCCCTCAATCTTGCCGGCTTTTTCCAAATGCTCCGCGAGCTGTTTTGCGCGCACACAGAACGGGCATGACATTCGACCAAAAATAACCACAAACATAAGTGGCGCTCCTTTATGATAATTTTGCCGCTATTGTGACTGAGCGAAGCGCTTTGCGCCAATAGCAGCTCGCTACGCTGACTATTAACATCCATTATCACCGGCTATTAAACCCCGTTACACCATGGGAGCAGTACGTAAGACTATGCAAATGCTCACTGCTGATGAATACGCTTTTCTTGCCAAACTTGCGACAGCGTACCGTGATACACATCTGGCATCCCTTAAACAGACAGAGGGGTGGAATCCGCGTTTGGGCGTTGATGCACTTTGTTTTCAGCGCTGTCTTCAAAACGGTTTTCAGCACGGTTTTCAAAACGGTCTTCAACCCGGCGGCACTGAATACATGGTGGGTGCGTTAATTACGCCCTGTGAGCTCTGGTTAGTCGCCGTACCCGATCAATCAAGCCTCACTGAGCCCTTGGCTGATTCGCTATCACTGGCGCTCCCTTCGGGTGCCTATCAATTAATACTTGAACGCCTGCCGGGCGGCTATACGTTTTACAAACGTGCAATTTTGCATGATTTAAGCGAGCTGGATAGCATGCAGGAAGCGGCAAGGCTTGCGCAGCAAATGATGGCACGCTTGATGCAACCAGCAGAAACGGAAAGCGTTTAGATGTGTCACGCTATACTGAGAATGGTTTTTTGAGAAATTATTTCTTACATCACACTCACCAAGGAAATGTCTATGTCATCTCAAACCGCAACAACACCTCGCATTGCGCTGGTAACCGGTACCAGCAGTGGCATTGGTGCTGCTGTCGTGGAGCATTTTTGCCAATTAGGCCACCAGGTGCTCGCGGTAGATTTTAATCCGGCGGGAAAAGCGATTGCAGAAAAAGCGGGTGCCGCTTTTTTTGAAGCTGACCTAACCGACCCAGAAGCCTGCCGCGCGGCGGTGGCCGATGCGGTGAAGCGCTTTGGTGGTGTCGATATACTGGTCAACAATGCGGGTATTCAGCACGTTGCCTCGATTGAGACGTTTCCCGAGGAGAAGTGGCGTCAGATCATGGACCTTATGCTTACCGCCCCTTTCTTATTGACGCAAGCCGCTTGGCCGCACATGCGTGAAAAGGGCTGGGGGCGAATTATTAACGTAGCGTCAATACACGCTCAGGTAGCATCTCCCGGCAAGGCGGCGTATATCAGCGCTAAGCACGGCATGATTGGTTTGACCAAAACCGCGGCGCTGGAAGGCGGCGAACAGGGTATTACGGCTAATGCAGTGTGCCCTGCCTATGTAAAAACCCCGCTGGTGGATAATCAGATTGCCGATCAGGCAAAGTTAAACAACATGGACGAGAAAGACGTTATTGAAAACATTATGCTCAAGCAAGCGGCGATTAAGCGCTTGATCGAGCCTGAAGAGGTTGCCCAGCTAGTGGGTTACCTGGCCTCTGACGCGGCTGGAGCAGTGACCGGATCAAGCTTTAATATCGACCTAGGCTGGACGGCGCATTAAAGCATGGTTTCGACCCCCACCAGCACTCTCTTTTGATGATCTTTTGATGATGGCGGGGGTCAGCTTTCGGCGGGGGCTTTATAAGGGCTCTAGCGGCGTACCGGGCGTTTTTGTAACTTGCGCTGCAGTGTGCGCCGGTGCATGCCCAGCGCGCGGGCGGTAGCGGAAATATTGCCGTCGTGTTCTTGCAGCACTTTCTGAATATGCTCCCAGGTAATGCGGTTGATCGAAGGCGGGTTGTCAGCAAGCTCGATATCTGGGTCCCCTTGCTGCCGTTCAAAGGCTGCCAGTACATCGTCTGCATCCACTGGCTTGCACAGATAATTGGCGGCACCGAGCTTAATGGCCTCAACCGCCGTTGCAATGCTGGAATAGCCGGTAAGCACCACGATGCGGCAGTGGGGCGCGATGCCGATTAGCTCCGGAAGCAGTTTTAGACCCGAGCTATTTTCAAGTTTTAAGTCAAGGGTTGCCATGCTAGGTAGGAACTGCGCCGCCATGGTGAGTGCTTGCTCAGCATCGTGGGCGACCATCACTTCATAGCCGCGCCGAGTGAGGGCGCGATTTAATACATGGCAAAACATTTCATCGTCATCAATGATCAGCAGACGTTGCTCTCGGGTTGGCATGATGTCCTCAATCCAGTACTGGAGATGCTTTGACAGGCGTAGATTAATGCGGCGCTGCACAGCGAGGCAGCGTTACTTCGGTCAGCGTACCTCCTTCGGGGTGATTATACAGGCTCACGCCGCCGCCAAAGCGATTGATCGTGGCATGGGTTAAAAATAAACCGATTCCCATGCCTTTGCTTTTAGTGGAAATAAACGTCTCACCTAGCTGGTCGGCAATGGACATGGCAACGCCTGGGCCATGGTCGCGGATATCAATCACCACGTTATCTGCCTGCCAATCTAAACGAATTGCAATCTGCTCAGGGTTGGCATCAGCCGCATTGTTCAACAAATTGGTTAGCGCCTGGTCAAGCGTGGCATCTACCGCCAGCCAGGGGCGGCCACGTTTCTCTGCCACCTCAAACTGGTGGTTGACATCAGGACGTAGCACCAGCCAGCGCTGTACCACCCCCGCTAGCCAAATTTCAGCGTCGAGCACTTCAGGTTCCGCCATCCGCCGCCGATCAGCATTGGAAACCAAATGTTGCAGGCGTGATTTGCACACGTCTACCTGCTGGCGCAGCAAGATGATGTCTTGATGGACCGCCGAACCAGGCGCTGCGTCATCCTGCATTTCCTTGAGCAGCACCGCCATCGTAGAGAGGGGCGTTCCCAGCTCGTGGGCGGTGCCCGCTGCCTGGGTAGCCACTGCCAGTACCTGTTCATTGCGTAGCGCGGCCTCACGTGTGCGCGATAGCGCCTGATCGCGGCTACGCAGCGCATGGGCCATTTTATAAATGAAGAAGGTAACGAGACCCGCCGAGAGCCCGAAATTAAGCCACATACCCAATATGTGCAGGCTTAGGGGGGTATCGCTGTTGATATGCCCTAGCTGTGGAATGGGGTAGTAGGAGAACATCAAAAAGGTGTAGCCCGCCATGGCGCAGGCGGCAATGATCCAGGCATGGCGCCAGGGTAGGGTGGCCGCGGCAATGGTCACGGGAACCAGGTAATAGGTGATAAACGGGTTGGTGGAGCCCCCGGTGAAGTAAAACAGCAGCGTCAAGCCTGCAATGTCAGCGAGTAAATGCAGCAAGTACTCAAGATGGGTTACCGCCCGCGGTCGATCCAACCGCCACCAGGTGGCGATGTTGAGTGCCCCCATGGCGATAACCACACCCACCACGGCAGTGACCGGCAAATCAAACGCCAGTAACTCAACGCCGACAATAATGGCCAGTAAAAAACCTGTCCAGGTAATGCCGCGCACAATAGTGAGACGCACCAGGTTACGGTTAGGTGTGGAAAGCGGCAGCGGCAGTGCGGTTTGCATGGCGAGCTTACTTTTTCGAGGAATTAAAATATCAAGGTTTTAAAATGTCGAGGGTTTAAAATGTTGATGTTTTAAAACCGTGAATGACAAATTTGATAAACAGGGTCATGACGTAGGTCGTCCAGCCTGCAGAGGCGAGTATATTGAATAACAAGATTTTAGGCGGAAGCCAGGCGCTACCCAACAGAGCTTCAAGAATAATGTGAAAGAACATTGCCAGCAGCAGTGGCAGCGCCAAGGTGTGCATCCACATATCAGTGCGCCGTTTGCGGACATGGTAGCGGCGTAATAAATAGCGCAGCGGCTTATGCGCCCAGCTGAAAAACACCAGGGCACCGATCACCAACAGGGAGGCGAGGGTGGGTTCCGTGCTGCCAATGTGGACGGACAATGAAATGGACCAAGCAAGGCTTAGCCATAGCAACCCTTCCAGGCTGGCAATGATATCCGCATAGCGTCGCACGTTCTGCATAAGCAACCAGATCCTTACCGATAAACAATAACAGTGAAAAAAGAAGCCGCCATGATACGACACTTGGGCGGGGGTGTGGCGCTTGAGTAGCGGATTTATCCCGGCGCTCAATGGCGTATACTGTGCACACTGCTTTTACCCGGATTAACTTCACTCGGCTTAACTTCAGCAAGGACTTACCGTGGATACTGTCACACTGACACGCCCCGATGATTGGCACCTCCATTTACGCGACGATGAGGCACTTAAAGCCGTCGTAGGCCATAGTGCAGCACAAATGGGGCGCGCCATTATCATGCCCAATTTAACGCCGCCTATTACGACCACGGCTCAGGCGCTTGAGTATCGTCAGCGTATTGTGCAGGCGCTGCCAGCGGGCAGTGCGTTTGAGCCTTTAATGGTGCTTTATCTTACCGACACAACGCCGCCAGAAGAGATTGAGCGCGCAGCACAAAGCGGCATTGTGAAAGCGGTGAAGCTTTACCCGGCGGGAGCGACGACCAATTCTGACTCGGGCGTGACTGATCTGTCTTTGTGTGACGCCACCATTGCGATGATGGTTAAGGTGGGTATGCCTCTTTTGGTGCATGGGGAGGTCACCGATGCGCAGATTGACATTTTCGATCGTGAAGCGGTGTTTATCGAAAAGGTGATGAAGCCACTGCTGGAGCGCCACCCGACGCTGAAAGTGGTGTTTGAGCATATTACCACTGAGCAGGCGGCGGAGTTTGTCGCTCAGGCACCCGATAATGTGGCGGCGACCATTACTGCTCACCACCTGCTGTTTAACCGCAATAAGATGCTGGTGGGCGGTATTCGCCCACACTACTACTGCCTGCCGATTCTCAAGCGCGAGCAGCATCGCCAAGCGCTGTTAAAAGCAGCCACTAGCGGTAGCCATAAGTTCTTTTTAGGTACCGATAGCGCGCCACACGCTCAGGGGGCGAAAGAATCAAACTGTGGCTGTGCGGGTGCCTATACCGCCCCTGCAGCCATTGAGCTATATGCCACCGCTTTCGATGAAATGAACGCCTTGGATAAACTAGAAGCGTTTGCCAGCCTAAATGGTCCGCGTTTTTATGGGCTGGCGCCTAACGCAGACACCATTACGCTAGAACGAAGAGAATGGCAGCTGCCGGAGAGCTATCCCTACGCCCAGGGCGAACAGATTATTCCGCTGCTGGCTGGAGAGACGCTGAGCTGGGCGGTCAAATCGTAAATCGTAGGCTATAGACTATAGGTTGTAGATCGTAGAGAGCGTGATTAGCGTGATCGTTGCCGTCGGCTAAGGGGTCGACGGCAACGAGCGCTCAACTAATGGCCGTTAGGTTAGACGTTTAGGTGTTGCCAAGCTGCTTGAGCATCTGGTCGACCATGCGTGAAGAGTGGTCGGCGGCGACTTCCAGAAACTCATCAAATGAGAGGTGGTTGTCGCCACTGCCCGGTATATCAGAAAGCGCACGGATAACCACGAAAGGGCACTGGTAGAGATGACATGTCTGAGCAATAGCAGCGCCTTCCATTTCTACCGCCAGCATGGTGGGGAACTGTGCGCGGGTAGCATCAACCCGGGCAGGGTCAGCCATGAAGGCGTCACCGGTGGCAATCAGCCCTTCACGCACCTGGACTTCACCTAACGAGGTAATAGCGTTACGTGCGATCTCGCGTAGCTGTATATCCGCTTGGTAAGCGGCAGGCATGCCCGGCACCTGGCCGATTTCATAGCCAAATACCACCGCGTCTACGTCGTGATGGCGCACTTCATCTGAGATGATTACATCACCAATGCTCAAATCAGCGGCGAACCCGCCGGCAGAACCGGTGTTGATAATGGCGTCGGGTTGATGGCGCTCTAATAAAATAGCGGTTCCCACCGCGGCGTTGACCTTGCCGATGCCCGATTGCAGTACGATGAGCTCTAGGCCATAGCGTGTACCGGTATGAAATACAAAGCCTGCGTGCTCATAGCGCTGGGCGCTTTCTAGCTGGCTAACCAGCGTACTCACTTCCTGCGCCATCGCGCCAATAATACCAATACGCTTCACTGCGCCATGCTCCTTGAGAAGAAGGGGTTAATAAGGGAAGGTTAACAAGAGAGTGCTAAAACTAGGCGCTAACTCAAGCCTGCGCCTGTTCGGCTAGGTCGTGTTGTTCGGCAGCTTCTAAAGTGTTTTCCAGCAGTGTCGCAACAGTCATGGGGCCGACGCCGCCAGGAACCGGCGTAATAAAGCTGGCGCGTTCAGCGGCGGCAGTAAAATCGATATCACCGATTAAGCTGCCATCTTCTTGGCGGTTGATGCCAACATCAATCACGACAGCCCCGGGTTTAATCCACTCCCCTTTAATGAGCCCCGGCTTGCCGACAGCTGCGACGAGAATATCCGCGCGGCGGACGTGTTCTTCGAGGTTGCGGGTAAAGCGGTGGCATACTGTGGTGGTACAGCCCGCCAGCATAAGCTCCAGGGCCATAGGGCGGCCAACGATGTTAGAGGCACCCACTACGGTGGCGTCCAGCCCGCGTATGGCAATATCGCTTTGAGCCAGTAGGGTCATGATGCCTTTCGGTGTGCAGGGGCGTAGCGCAGGCAGCCGTTGGGCTAAACGCCCTAAGTTATAGGGGTGAAAGCCATCGACATCTTTGTCAGGGCGGATACGCTCTAAAATAGGCCCGGCATTGAGATGTTTGGGTAGCGGCAGCTGTACCAGGATACCGTCAACCGTTGGGTCGTTATTGAGTTGGTCAACTAGGGCTTCTAAATCATGCTGTGACGTATCGGAAGGCAGCGCATGTAGCAATGAAATAATGCCGGCTTGCTCGCAGGCGCGATGCTTATTATTGACATAAACTTGAGAGGCGGGATCGTCCCCGACCACAACCACCGCCAGCCCCGGTGCTCTTGCGCCAGCTTGTCGGCGCGCAGCGACTTTTACGGCAACCTGTTGACGGACAGTAGCAGCGATGGCTTTGCCATCGATTAGTTGGGCGGTCATGTAGTGAAATCCCTGTAGACATTGAAATGGCTAGGCATCAGAGCGCAACCTGACTGGCGCTCATTTGAAGGCGTTAATTTTCGCACGCCAGGGCATCCAGGCAAAGCGCCTAAACTAACAATCACTTTTATGGTTGACTTTAAAATGAAAAGTAGTAATATATGCCTCGCTTGAGACGGCAAAGCGGTAGCGTCTAGGGTGAAGAAATCGGGATGTAGCGCAGTCTGGTAGCGCGCCTGCTTTGGGAGCAGGATGTCGGGGGTTCGAATCCCTCCATCCCGACCACACTTAACGCGAAGGGTAGCAGTTTGCTTTTCCAAGCTTTGGTTGTGGTCTAGTGCTCATCAGTATTCGTATTCCTTGAATACTTTTTGTGCGCCCATAGCTCAACCGGATAGAGCAACGGCCTTCTAAGCCGTAGGTTGCGGGTTCGATTCCTGCTGGGCGTGCCATCTAATTGCGTGGTGCTAACCTGTCAGAATTATTCCCCTAATCAAGTATTGATCGTCTCTTCGTATTACTGTCTTTCGCAATATTGTCTATGGTGGGTGTAGCTCAGGGGTAGAGCCCCGGATTGTGACTCCGGTGGTCGTGGGTTCAAATCCCATCATCCACCCCAGTGACAATAAGTGCGTTCCCAGTTTTAGGTTGTGGTGGGTGTAGCTCAGTGGTAGAGCCCCGGATTGTGACTCCGGTGGTCGTGGGTTCAAGTCCCATCATCCACCCCATTATCTTGATTTATCCTCCTTTGTATTTCCTTCCTGTACTTTAATTTCCTTGCGTTTATTTAGTAAAAATCCGATGCCCTTGATGGGCTTTTTTTGTTTTTGTGGTCTCACTTCTCGCGCCTGCCTTTTTCGCTGCACCTGCGCTAACGTGGGATGGCTTCAGTGTGCCTGCCCGTAGAAATAAATCTGCAGAAAAAATTGCCGAGCCATATAGCAGCAGTGCTTATAGTCCGCAATCGTCGATTCCCCGAATGGTAGTGAAGTCGTCGCTTTTAGTTATTTTGACGGTTTTTATAACTGTTTTTTAGCATAAAAATAGCGATTTCTACTCTATAAAAGCGTCTTTTTTAGTGATACTTTTCAAATAGTTATTATTCATGGCTAGTGGTTCTGATCAGGCAATGGGGAGTGCATCACAATGGCGCGTCAAACAGTAGTTTTAGGAGCAGGCATGGTGGGTGTCAGCATTGCTTGGCATCTACGGCAGCGTGGTCATGACGTCACATTGGTAGATCGCCTGCAGCCTGGTCGAGAAACATCGTTTGGCAATGCGGGCATTATTCAACGAGAAGCCGTCAGGCCTTACCCTTTTCCGCGTGATCTCAAAACGCTATTGAGTGTGTTGCCTAACCGCAGAGTCGATATACGTTACCGCCCCGTGGGCATGGTGAATGCGGCATCCCCTTTGCTGCGCTATTGGATGAACTCAGCGCCGAAGGCTTACCAAAAAATTGTGCCGGAATACGCTTCACTGATTCAGCTTTCGCTAAAAACCCATGGCCCGATGATTGATGCTGCAGGCGCTGAGCATTTAGTGCGCCGCCAGGGGTGGCTGGAGCTTTACCGCACCCCTGAAAAATTGGCGGCGCGGATAAAAGAGGCCGAAGAGGCGCGGCGTCTTTATGGCGTGCAGTTTGAGCAGTTGGATAGGGCGGCGCTTGTGGAAAAAGAGCCTTCCTTGAGCGACGCCATTATCGGTGCGATTCATTGGCTTGACCCCTGGACCGTTGCTGATCCGGGTGCGCTGGTGGCGGCTTATGCTCAAGCGTTTAGTAATGATGGCGGGCGTATTTTACAGGCGGATATTCGCTCTGTTCAGCAGGTGGGGGATCGTTGGCAGGTGAATACTGCCTCTGAAACGCTAGAAGCAGACGAAGTGGTTGTGGCGCTCGGCCCTTGGGCGGGCAGTTGGCTAAAAGAGCTGGGCTATCACTTCCCTACCTTTGTAAAGCGCGGCTATCACATGCACTACGCTTCTCAAGCACCCGCGAAACTGAATTATTGGCTGATGGATGCAGAGGTTGGCTATTTGCTGGCGCCGATGAACGCAGGGGTCCGTTTGACCACCGGGGCAGAGTTAGATAGTTTGGATGCCCCCGCTGATGTTAACCAGTTAGGGGCTGCAGAAAAGGTAGCACGCAGCGTGTTCCCGCTAGGGGAGCGCAAGGATGAGGCCGCCTGGAAGGGTGCGCGCCCTTGCTTGCCCGATATGAAGCCGATTATTGGCCCCGCGCCGCGTCACCCTGGGTTATGGCTTGCCTTTGGGCACGGGCATCAAGGGTTCACATTAGGCCCTGCTACCGGGCAGTTACTGGCGGATATGATGGAAGGGCAGCCGACAGCTATTGATATGGCACCGTTTCGCGCTGACAGGTTCTAGTTGGATAGATTCTAGTCATCAATGCGGCTGCGCTCATTAATTAGCCGCATTAATTAGCAACAGGAATAATTTTTTGCGTGTGTCCTAATGCTTTGCTAGCTTGTAAGTACATTTGCTTACCATGAGGTGAAATATGGATGTAGGCATTAGCAGTGCAGTAAGCGCGTCGCTGTACATGAACCAGGCACAGACAGCCGAACAAGCCCAAATGCAGGTGTTTACGGAAGCTTTGGATGCGCAGGCTGATCAAGTGACCGAAATCATGGCGTCTGCAGATACGGGTGCTCAGCCAGATCTCGCTAAAGAAGGCAATGTAGGCACGCAGGTGAATACCTACGTCTGATGTCTTTGACGGTACCATTAGTTGCCGCCAACTGTGAAAAAACGCTGACCTGGTCAGCGTTTTTTTTGGCCTTTCTTCGGAATCAGGTAGCGTGAAGCCACCCGCGACAACAACTGCCTCCAGGCGTTACAATTGCCGCATTGGAAAATGCTCATTGCGCGGTGGCCAGTTAATTAAAAACAGTTAACGGCGCTGAGTACACATATTCGAAGAGGCATAATGAAAGACACTCAACTAGCCCGTGAAGCCGAGCTAAGACGCACCTTTGCTATCATTTCGCATCCTGATGCCGGTAAAACCACCATCACTGAAAAAATGCTGCTGTTCGGAAACGCGATCCAGCTAGCCGGTTCAGTGAAAAGTAAGCGTAATGATCGCCATGCTACCTCTGACTGGATGAAAATGGAGCAGGAGCGGGGTATCTCGGTCACGACCTCGGTCATGCAGTTCCCCTACGGTGGGCGCATTGTCAACCTGCTGGATACGCCCGGTCACGAAGACTTCTCTGAAGATACCTACCGCACGCTCACCGCGGTTGACTCTGCCTTGATGGTGATCGACGGTGCCAAAGGCGTTGAGGATCGCACCATTAAGTTGATGGAAGTGTGCCGGCTGCGCACAACGCCGATTCTCACCTTTATCAATAAAATGGACCGCGATATCCGTGACCCGATTGAGGTGATGGACGAAGTCGAAACGGTACTGAATATCCAATGCGCGCCAATGACTTGGCCGATTGGCATGGGGCGCCACTTTAAAGGCGTCTACCATCTTTATAACGATGTGATTCACCTTTACACCCAGGGGCAGGGTAGCCGAATCCCCGATGATAAGCGCATTGAAGGTTTGCATAGCCCCGAAGTAGATGCCGTTTTAGGTGAAGATCAGGCCGAAGAGCTACGCATGGAAGTGGAGTTGGTGCGTGGGGCTTCCCATGAGTTTGATCTGGATGCTTATCGCCGCGGTGAGCTTTCGCCCGTCTATTTCGGTACTGCCATGGGTAACTTTGGGGTTCGCGAGATGATGGATGGCTTTGTTGAATACGCGCCGCCACCCCAGTCTCATGAAACCAATACCCGGGTTGTCACTGCCGACGATGATCGCTTTACGGGCTTCGTGTTTAAAATTCAGGCCAATATGGACCCCAATCACCGCGATCGCATCGCCTTTTTGCGGGTTTGTTCAGGCAAGTACGAAAAGAACATGAAAATGCGCCATGTGCGTATTGGTAAAGACGTCAAAATTGCCGATGCATTGACCTTTATGGCCTCCGACCGCTCTCAAGTGGAAGAGGCCTGGCCTGGCGATATTATCGGCCTTCACAACCACGGTACGATTCAGATTGGCGATACCTTTACCGTGGGTGAGGACATGCGCTTTACCGGCATACCGCACTTTGCCCCCGAGCTGTTTAAACGCGTGCGGCTAAAAGACCCGTTAAAGATGAAAGCATTGCAAAAAGGCTTGCAGCAGCTTTCCGAAGAGGGCGCTACCCAGGTCTTTATGCCCATGGATAATAATGACCTGATTCTCGGTGCCGTAGGTACCCTGCAGTTTGATGTGGTCGCCCACCGCCTTAAAGAAGAGTACAAGGTCGACTGCTTGTATGAAGGCGTCAATGTGCAGACCGCTCGCTGGGTCTACTGCGAAGATGCTAAAAAGCTGGAAGAGTTTAAGCGTAAAGCCAGCACTAACCTGGCGATTGATGGCGGCGGTTATCTTACCTATATCGCGCCTACCCGGGTGAATCTGCAGATGACCCAGGAGCGCTGGCCGGATATTCGCTTCCAGCCTACCCGCGAACACTAAGCCTTTTGATGCTAATTGACGCCCACTGCCATCTCGATTTTGCCCAGTTCGATCGTGATCGAACTGAGGTATTTGAGGCCGCGAAGGCAGTGGGTGTCAGGCGCTTTATTGTACCGGGGACAACGCGCGCCCGCTGGCAGCAGGTGCTGGCGCTTGGCGCGCGGGCGGATACATCGGTATGCCTTGGCCTACACCCGTACTTTGTCGATGAGCATCAAGCGTCGGATATTGACGCGCTTGATCAGTTGCTCGCTGAACATCCTGACGTCGTAGCAGTAGGCGAATGCGGTATTGATGGCCGCTTTACCGATACCCTTGAAGCGCAGTGGCGCTATTTTGATGCCCAGTTGCAGCTTGCTAAACAGCATTCGCTGCCGGTGGTGGTGCACTGTGTAAAAGCCAACGATAAGGTCGTCAAACGCCTTCGCCAGCTAGCGCTGCCAAAAGCAGGCCTTATTCACGCCTTTTCAGGCTCAATTGAGCAAGCGGTGGCGTTTCTTGGTCTGGGGTTCAAGCTGGGGGTAGGCGGGGCAGTGACCTATGAGCGCGCTAACCGGTTGCGGCGAACGATCAAGGCGCTACCTGATGATGCCTTTGTACTGGAAACTGACAGCCCCGATATGCCGCTAAGCGGTTATCAGGGCATGCGTAATGAGCCTTGCCGAGTAGCAGAAGTATGTAACGTTGTGGCCACCCTGCGCGGTCAAACAGCAGAGCAGGTTGCGTCCCAGAGCAGTGCTACCGCTTCAACGCTATTTGGCTTGCCTTAAGCCTAACAACGCTAGGTCTTAATACTAGCTCTAGGCGTTAATGCTGATGGCGAGCTGTTCAGGATCCACGCGCTCAATTGCATAAGGTAATGTAAGAAGGGTAGCTGGCGCTCCCGCCACATAGAGTGGCGTTGCCTCTTCCGCTATTTTTGTGCTCATTACCGCCAGTAATTCGACGCCGCCTTGCTCGTTAAAAGCGCTGACCACCACCTCGCCCACCGATTTCTCGTCACCATTAACCACGCTGGCACCCACTTCTGGCAAAGATGCCGTCTCTAAGCTAAGACGCATCAAGCGCTTTTTTACCTGGCCGCGAAAGTGCGCTCGGGCAACTACTTCCTGGCCGGTATAACAGCCTTTTTTAAAGCTAATGCCACCCAGCGCTTCCCAGTTAAGCATTTGCGGTAGGAAATGATCTTGCTGGGCATCGGTTAGCCACGCCAACCCGCTGCGGATATCCTCAAGCTGCCAAGCATTGCGGCTCGTTTCATCATCCTCAATCGCAGAGCCAGTGCCAGACTGGCTAGTGTTATCGAAACACAATAGCCAACGCGGTGTCTCACCGTGGCAGCGCAAGGCGAAGGCTTGAGCACTGTTGTTGTGAATGCCCACTTGGTTGGTGTGAGTGCCCACTTGCTCAGGAAGTTGCAGGGCAAGCTGATCGGCCAGCGATTGGGCCTCATCTCTAGCACCAATCAATGTAAGGTCGGGCTGGGGGATTAGTTCAGCGCGGTAAAAAGCGGCGAACTTTTTAAGATGGCTGGCTAAATCATCCAGCAACGTAGCGCTGAGCAGCAGGCGAAAATGTTCATCGTTTAGGCGCAACAGCTGAGCGTTGGCCAGCATTCGCCCCTTCGGTGTACAAAAACACGTTAATGGCGCGAAATTGCCATTGGCTAAACTGACTTGGGCACTGGTCTGCCCCTGCAAGAACTTTTCTGCATCTGCACCTTTCACATCCAAAGCGGCTAAGTGGGTAAGGCGGACGCTGCCAAACGAGGCATTGAGTGTGGTGGCGGGCGCCATAAAGACTCCTGATGCAAGTGTGAATAGGCGGCGTGTTAAAAACGCCTAACCCTTAGGTGTGGGCAGAAGGTGCTGATTGCAAGGCACCATTAGCGTGCTAGACTCTTTGCCTTGTATCAGTTTTGCATAGGTCAACAAACAGGGAAACGGCATGGCACAGCAATCATTAACCTTTCAGGGGGTCAAAACGGTTGATCAAGTCAATAAAATCACCACAGTGCTGATGATGCTGGACGGCGTTGATAGCGCTGAAGTAGGCCGGCATGGCGCTGATGTAGAGGGCAGAGCGAAGCGTGAAACGTTGATCAATGCCATCGAGAAACTCAAGCTAGGCATAAAGGTATCCTAATGCATACACCTATTACCATTATCAGTGAACGCAATCATGTTTTTAGGCAGCGGGTTGAGGTCGAAGGTTTGGAAGACCTGTATGCCGATGTACCGCGGGAATTTGGTGGTGATGGCAGTGCCCCTGACCCCCATGACTATTTTGATATCGCGCTAGGCACCTGCAAAGCAATTACCGTGCAAATGTACGCCAAGCGTAAGGAGTGGCCGCTTGAAGGTATCACCGTCACTGTGCAGCGTGATGATAGCCAGGAAAAAAAGGGCATTTATAAGCTGGATGTTGCTTTAGAGTTGCACGGTATTGATGACCCAGAGCAGCGCGCCCGGCTTGAAGACATCAGCCATCGCTGCCCTATTCAGCGATTGATGACGCAGGCCACGGTCGATATCGCTACGCGTTTAGTTTAGTTTCTATTTATATAGATTTTCCTTGTTTAGGAGCGACGATGAGCAAAGCCTTTCGATTGCAGTCAAAATTTCAGCCTGCTGGCGACCAGCCGGCTGCCATTAAAGGGCTGATTAGTGGCCTGGAATCAGGGCTTGCCCATCAAACGCTGCTCGGCGTCACCGGCTCAGGGAAAACCTTCACCATGGCCAATGTGGTGGAGCAGCAGCAGCGCCCAACCATTGTGATGGCACCAAACAAGACCCTCGCTGCTCAGCTTTATGGTGAGTTTAAGGCGTTTTTTCCTGATAACGCGGTAGAGTATTTTGTCTCCTACTACGACTACTATCAGCCGGAAGCCTATGTGCCTTCGTCCGATACGTTTATCGAGAAAGACGCCTCAATCAACGACCACATTGAGCAGATGCGCCTCTCGGCAACGAAAGCGCTGCTTGAGCGTCGTGATGCGCTGATCGTGGTGTCAGTCTCGGCCATTTACGGTCTGGGCGACCCGGATCAATATCTGAAGATGCGCCTGCATTTTTCCCGCGGTGAACTGATTGACCAGCGCGCTTTTCTACGCCGCTTGGCGGAGCTGCAATATACCCGTAATGATATGGATTTCCGCCGCGGTACCTACCGGGTACGTGGCGATGTAATCGATATTTTCCCCGCTGACTCTGATGAAGAGGCGGTGCGCGTCGAGCTGTTTGATAGCGAGATCGATACCATTCGCCTGTTTGACCCGCTGACCGGTGCCGTTCACGGCGAAGTGCCGCGCATGACGATCTATCCTAAATCCCACTATGTGACACCACGGGAGACTATCTTAGGCGCCATCGACGCAATTAAGGGCGAGCTGAAAGAGCGCCTGGAGTGGATGCGCAAGCATGAACGGCTGGTAGAAGCGCAGCGCCTTGAGCAGCGCACACTTTATGATATCGAAATGATGCTGGAGTTGGGCTACTGCAACGGCATTGAAAACTACTCGCGCTACCTCTCGGGGCGTGCCCCTGGCGAGCCCCCGCCAACGTTCTTTGACTACCTGCCTGATGACGCACTGCTGTTTATCGACGAATCTCACGTCAGCGTGCCCCAGGTAGGCGGCATGTACAAAGGCGACCGTTCACGCAAAGAAACGCTGGTCGAGTATGGTTTCCGGCTGCCTTCGGCGCTGGATAACCGCCCGATGAAGTTTGAAGAATGGGAGGCCATCTCTCCACAAACCATCTTTGTTTCCGCCACCCCAGGCCGCTATGAAGATGAACACGCCAGCCAAACCGTTGAGCAAGTGGTGCGACCCACGGGGCTGCTTGACCCTGAAATTGAAGTGCGCCCTGCCAGCACCCAGGTCGATGATCTCCTCTCGGAAATTGGCCTGCGCACGGCCGTCGGGGAACGGGTGCTGGTGACCACGCTGACTAAACGCATGGCCGAGGATCTCACCGACTACTTTGATGAACACGGTATTCGCGTGCGCTACCTGCATTCGGATATTGACACCGTCGAGCGGGTCGAGATTATTCGCGATTTGCGCCTGGGCAAGTTTGATGTGCTGGTGGGTATCAACTTGCTTCGTGAGGGTTTGGATATTCCTGAAGTCTCGCTGGTGGCGATTCTTGATGCGGATAAAGAAGGCTTCTTGCGCTCTGAGCGCTCGTTAATTCAGACCATTGGGCGTGCGGCGCGTAATGCGCATGGTAAAGCGATTCTTTACGGTGACCGCATTACCGACTCGATGCGAAAAGCAATCGATGAAACTGAGCGTCGCCGCGCCAAGCAAACCGAGCATAACGAAAAGCATGGTATTACACCGACAACCGTCACGCGTTCGGTTGCTGATATTCTTGAAGCCGCCCAGGCACCAGGCAAGAAGAGCAGCCGCCGCCGTGGCAACGAGCGCAAAGTAGCGGAAAGCGCGGCTGAGTATGATCTGGCTAGCATGAGCAAACATGACTTACTGGGTGCCATCAGCAAGCTTGAAGATGCCATGTTTGAAGCAGCGCAAAATCTGGAGTTTGAAGAGGCTGCGCGCCTTCGCGACCAGCTTCATCAAATGAAAGAAAAACAGCTGGCGCTGGGTTAACAGGATGCCCGAAGGCCCAGAAATTCGCCGCGCAGCGGACCGTATTGAAAAGCAGATAGGCGGGCGGGTGATTGACGATGCCTGGTTCGCCTTTCCTGAGCTTGCCGTTCACGCCTCGTCACTGATCGGCATTCACGTCTCACGTATAGATACCTGGGGCAAGGCGATGCTGATTCGGTTCGCCGATCAGCGGGTGCTTTATTCTCACAATCAGCTCTACGGAGTTTGGAAGCTGCATAGCGAGGATAAACCGCCTAACACCAAGCGCTCGCTGCGCGTTCGATTAAGCGCACAAGGGCGGTGTGCGAGCCTCTACAGCGCCTCCGATATTTCCCTCTGGCACGAAGAGAACCTTGTTGAGCACCCGTTTTTATCTCGCTTGGGCCCGGATTTGCTAAGCCAAGACACCACGGCTGAGCAAGTGCAGCAGCGCTTGCGGTTAAAGCAGTTTCAGAAGCGGCGATTAGGCGCTTTGCTACTTGATCAAGGCTTAGTGGCGGGGCTGGGCAACTACTTACGCTCTGAAATACTCTTTTTTACCCATTTGCACCCCCAGCTGCGCCCCATTGATTTAACCGATTCCCAGATTGCGCTGCTCTCAGAGAAAATTGTGTCTGTAACCCACCAGGCTTATCTAAAGGCCGGGGTAACCAATACACAAGCCTGGATTGATCAAGCGATTAACGCGGGCGAACCGCGCAGGCAGTGGCGCTTTGCGGTATTCGAGCGTGCTGGCCTTGAGTGCCACCGCTGTGGGGCGGTTATTGAGCGCACAATGGTTGGGTCGCGAAGGCTTTATTTATGCCCTCGCTGCCAGCCAGCATAGCTAACTTATACGGTGCTAAGTTATACCGTTATCTTGTGGATTTTAAACATCAACTCAGCATTAGCGATAGACGAAAGCGCCACTACCGAGGAGTGCTGCCGCATAATGCCGCATAAGTAACAATACGGTATACTTATTCCACGCTAAGACGGCACTTTCGCAGATGCGTAAGAAAGCCGCTGACTAGACGATAACCTAGGAGCTGTTAGTCCATGACCGTGATCCGCCAGGACGACGTTATTCAAAGCGTTGCCGATGCCCTCCAGTACATCTCTTACTACCATCCCAAAGATTTTATTGATGCGATGGCTGCCGCTTACGAGCGCGAAGAGAACCCTGCCGCAAAAGATGCTATTGCACAAATTTTGATTAACTCTCGCATGTGCGCCACTGGGCATCGTCCGATTTGCCAGGATACCGGCATCGTCACCGTGTTTGTTCACGTGGGGATGAACGTTACCTGGGACGCGGATATGAGCCTAGACGACATGATTAACGAAGGTGTGCGTCGTGCCTACCTGCTGCCAGACAACATTTTGCGGGCATCTGTACTAGCAGACCCAGACGGCAAGCGTGCTAACACGAAAGACAACACGCCAGCGATTATTCACCACAAAATCGTGCCCGGTGACCGCGTGGATATCCACGTCGCCGCGAAGGGTGGGGGCAGCGAAGCAAAATCCAAGTTTGCCATGCTCAACCCGTCCGACAGCGTAGTGGATTGGGTAATGGAGCAATTGCCGAAAATGGGCGCTGGTTGGTGCCCGCCAGGCATGTTGGGTATCGGTATCGGCGGGACCGCTGAAAAAGCCATGCAGATCGCTAAAGAAGCGCTGCTTGATCCGATCGATATTCAGGAACTCCAAGCCCGCGGCCCCAGCAATCGCGCTGAAGAGCTGCGTTTGGAGCTGTTTGACAAGATCAACAAGAGCGGCATAGGCGCGCAGGGGCTTGGCGGTTTAACGACCGTGCTGGATATCAAAGTCAAAGACTACCCGACCCATGCGGCCAACAAACCCGTCGCAATTATTCCCAACTGCGCAGCAACGCGTCATACCCACTTTACGCTGGATGGCTCTGGCCCCGCGGCGCTTGAAGCACCTAAGCTTGAAGATTGGCCGGAAATTACCCGCGAAGCCGGCGCTAACGTAAAACGCGTTAATCTTGATACGGTCACGCCTGCTGAAGTCAAAACCTGGCAGCCGGGTGACACACTATTGCTCAACGGCAAACTGTTGACCGGTCGCGATGCGGCTCACAAGCGCATGGTCGATATGCTAGCCAACGGCGAGCCGCTGCCGGTGGATATGAAAGGGCGGTTTATCTATTACGTTGGCCCGGTTGATCCAATTAACAGTGAAGTTGTCGGCCCTGCAGGCCCAACCACCGCCACGCGGATGGATAAATTTACCCGTACTATGCTGGAAGAAACAGGCCTGTTAGGCATGGTGGGTAAAGCAGAACGTGGGCAACTGGCCATCGATGCCATTCGTGATAATGAAGCGGTTTACTTAATGGCCGTTGGTGGCGCTGCCTACCTTGTCGCACAAGCGATTAAGAAATCACGCGTGGTAGGGTTTGAGGATCTTGGCATGGAGGCGATCTACGAATTTGAAGTGGAAGATATGCCGGTCACCGTTGCCGTTGATAGCCAAGGTACATCCGTGCATCAAACCGGGCCCGCTAAATGGAAAGAAATCATTGCTCAGTCGGCGTAATAAGAGCGATGAAATTGTCTAGGTTTTAAAGGCTTGGTTTTAAAAGCTGGATGTTTAAAACTAGATGTTAAAAACAGGGCCTCGCCGTTGGCGGGGCCTTTGCAGTTTATGAGGATGTGGCTATGACCTCCTGGTTGCTAGGGACCAGCATTGCATTGGTACACCTGCTCGGCATTGTGTCAGCGATTATGGCATTGATGTCTAGCCGCACTTCCCAGGGGGCAATCGCGTGGATTATATCGCTGCTTACCTTTCCCTATGTCGCGCTTCCCGCGTACTGGTTTTTTGGACGGCCACGCTTTTACGGTTACGTATCTGCCCGCGGGCAACGGGATACCGTGCTGCGTCGTGTTCTAGTGCGCTACCGCTCAAATGTACTGCCCTATGTCGCGCCCTCAAACAGTGCGGATATTCAGGCAGTTGAACAGCTTGCCATGATGCCGTTAACCCGTGGCAATCGCGCAACGCTGTTAGTGGATGGGCCAACAACATTCGACAGCCTTTTTGACGGAATTGACCGCGCTGAGCAGTATGTCTTAATACAGTTTTTTATCGTGCGTAATGACGCACTTGGGCAGCGCTTGCTCGGCCATTTGCAGCGTGCAGCGAAACGGGGAGTCCGGGTCTACTTTCTCTATGACGAAGTGGGCAGCCGTAAATTAAATGATGGCTATCTGAATGATTTAATCAATGAAGGGGTGGCGGTAAGTGCTTTTCGCTCTTCACGAGGCTTTAAGCACCGTTTTCAGCTCAACTTCCGCAATCACCGCAAAGTAACCGTGGTAGATGGCAAAGAAGGGTGGGTGGGCGGTTTTAATGTGGGAGTAGAGTACTTAGGTGAGGACCCAAAGCATGGCGCATGGCGGGACACCCACTTAAAGCTTGAAGGCCCCAGTGTGCTGGGTTTGCAGGAGGCGTTTTGGGAAGACTGGCACTGGGCCACCGATGAAGTGATTAGCCTGAATTGGACAGCAGATATCTGTTCGCTAAGCGACCATCACGTTGTTATCGTGCCATCGGGGCCTGCTGACCGCCAAGACACCGCTAGCCTGTTAGTGCAGCAGGTTATTCATAGTGCCAAGCAGCGGCTGTGGGTCACTAGCCCTTATTTTGTGCCCGACCAAGGGGTTCAAGATGCGCTGCGATTAGCGGCTATGCGCGGCGTTGATGTGCGAGTAATGATTCCCGAACGGCCAGACCACCTGCTGGTTTTTTTATCCGCCTTCTCATTTCTACCCGATATGTTAAGAGCAGGTGTTAAAATATACCGTTATCTTCCTGGTTTTCTACACCAAAAAGTCATGCTGGTAGACAATGAAACAGCAACGGTAGGCACCGTTAATCTGGATAACCGCTCATTTCGGTTAAACTTTGAAATTACCGCGTTTATTCCTAGCCATGATTTTGCTACCCACGTACACACGATGCTGGAAGAAGATTTTACGCAGTGCCGTCGTGTCACAATCGACGAAATCAATCAGCGCCCAATGTGGATGAAAGTAGTCTCTCGTGCTGCGTATTTAATGGCACCTGTTCAGTAGCCAATGTTCAATTCGATAGTCAATGTTCAACAATTAAGTTAAGGCCATGTACACAGTATCCAACGGTCATAAAACCAAGGGAAACGTGGACGATGTGTAGCACAAGGAGTCATGGGTGAATCTTGAAACAAAATGGTTAGAAGATTTTGTGGCACTCGCCAACACGCGTAGCTTTTCGGCATCAGCGCGCCAGCGGCACGTCACACAACCGGCCTTTAGCCGCCGTATACGCGCTCTGGAACAAGCGGTTGATGTCACCCTTGTGGACCGCTCGACCACACCGGTTGGACTGACGCAGGAAGGGCAGCTGTTTTTGATAACCGCACGTAATCTAGTTGAGCAGTTAAATGAATCGCTAAGCCATTTACGTGGCCTATCCATTGCCAACGAGGCGCTGGATATCGTGGCGGCACACTCCCTGGCGCTGAGCTTTTATCCCCCCTGGATTTCCCGCCTACAGAAAGGGCTCGGTGAGCTGCCCACTCGATTGGTTGCCATGAACGTGGGCGAGGCTATCCATGTGCTTAGAGAGGGCAACTGCGACTTAATGCTGGCGTACTATGACCCGTTTGCCACCATGCAGTTAGACGCAGAAGTGTTTCCCTCTTTTTCTATTGGCAAAGTCAATATGCTGCCTGTTTCGCTACCCGATGAGCAGGGTAATCCGCTGTTCTCGCTGCAGGATGACAGCTCAATTCCCTACCTTTCGTACACCCAAGGGGCTTTTTTAGGCCGTAGCGTGCGCATGCTGCTAAAAAATGACCCTTTGCGTATGAAGCTGCGCACGGTATACGAAACAGCGATGGCCGAAGGCCTTAAGGGCATGGTACTGCAAGGGGTTGGGGTGGCGTGGATTCCTGATTTTTGTATTCGCGAGGAGTTAAAAAGCGGCCGGTTGGTGAGAGCCGGTGATCAAAGCTGGGATATTCCCTTAGAGATCCGCCTATACCGCTGTTCGATGGTGCATAAGCCAGGGGTTGAACGTTTATGGCGGCAGATGATGAAGCTACCGCGGGATTTTCTGCAAGCCTAAGCGTTATAAGCTGGAGCATTCATATAGAAAAATGGCTGACGGCAGTTTATTTTTTGCCAAAATCCGCGGGAAGCCCCAGAAAATTTTGGATAATAAAAAAGTGATCCTCAAACAGGCTGTCAGGTTCCAGGTCAGCAAGCGCCACCCATCGTGCATGATCGCCGCCTTTAACGGGTTTTAAGCTGGGTAGCTGCTGGTCAGGGCGCAGTGCAAAGTAAAAGGCCTCTGCTAAGGTGCGCCCACGCCAACTGCGGTGAGGTTCATCAAACAGGCGCTGGCCGCGCAGCGACCCTTTTAGCACCGGCTCAGGAACCTTCAGGCGCAAGCGTTCCCGCAGCTCGCGCAAGCAGGCATCGAGCAAGCGTTCATGAGGATTAATAAATCCTCCCGGCAACGCATATAACCCTTTACCCGGAGCAGCTGTACGCCGCACCAGCAACACGTGGCCTGATTGAACCACCACAGCACTCACCGTTACAAAAATAGGCGGGTAGGGCGCTTGGGCCCATGCCTGGCGGTATTGATCCAACAATTGCTGTTCTTCAAGCAGCTGCTGATAAGCACTCACATTACAAAAATGCTTAACGCTTTCTACAACGCCGGGTGGTAAATCGTGATAAGCCCCGGTACTCAAGTAATCACTAGCGGCACCCGACGAGCGGAATAACCGTTCACGAATTTGGCTAGCAGAGATCCCCTCTACCGGCGGTACACTCACCGACTCCCACTGGGGAAAGAGCGAAAGATAGTAGCTGGACTGTCCGCGGCTCGCGCCGATCAGGCCAATACGTGGCAGGCGAGCATTGGCCGGCACGGCTAAATCGCGCACTTTACGCTGCACATCTCGCACCCAGACATCGTCGTTGTAAAGCGCATCCAGCAGCGGGGAGATTTCTAAGCGCTGATTATCAGCGTCGCTAAACCCTGCGCGAAGCATGGCTTGACGCTCTTCAAATTTCCAAGGATTACGCAGTGAACGGGCTTGCCATGCCGAACCCACTAAGACGATCACTTGGCGGGCGCGTTTAAGCGCTTCACGAATGATGGCCAAATGCCCCAAGTGCGGCGGCTGGAAACGACCAATAAATACCAAACAGTCGAAGTCGCAGGTGGTCGCAGAACGTGAAATATCGGTGGCCATCCAGGCTTCCTTTGTCGTTTGGTGAACTTGGCTTGAAGATTTTAGTTTGGCAGCCTCTGCTAGCCATTATGAGTGGTTGCCGAGGTGACGTGCAACGTACCAGAAAACTGCGCTCATCGCTGTGGTTAGGTATGCTAGAGCCGTATGCTAAAACATCATGCTCAAAATAGCAGCGTATTGATAAACCTTTGAAAAAAAGCCGTTAATGACGACACAGGGAGCACATATGATTAAACGCACGGTCACCTTCTGGTGGAAGGTACTTCAGGATGCCATTTCACTGTGGCTTGAACGAAATGCCTTTAGCTATGCAGGTTCACTGGCTTTTTATACGCTTTTTTCATTGGCACCCACCGTCATTATTGCCGTCACGGTCATCGGCGTTGTGTTGGGGGAAGAGGCCGCCCATGGCCAAATAGTTGCTCAGCTCGAAGGTACGCTTGGGTTGGATGCCGCGGTGGCTATTGAACAGGCTGTGGCGCAATCAAGAATCGAAGAATCAGGGTTATTACCGACGCTGTTAGGCATTGGAGCACTCTTGGTCGGTGCCACCACCGTGTTTGCACAAATGCAGTTTTCGCTTAATACCATTTGGGGCGTGACTGCCAAGCCAACGTCCAATAGCGCTTTACGGTTTATCAAAAGCCGGCTGCTCTCGCTCACCGTTGTGCTTTCAATCGGGTTTATATTGCTTGTTTCATTAGTGTTAGGGGTCGTTATACGGAGCATGCTGTTGGCGGCGGATAACCTGCTTCCATTTGCCAGCCTTTTCACCACCACACTTGAATCACTTATTTCGGTCGCCATGGTAACGCTGCTCTTTGCGACTATCTTCAAGGTACTTCCCGATGTCGTGCTGCGCTGGCAGGATGTGTTTATCGGCGCTGTCGTAACCGCCGTGCTGTTTACTTTAGGCCGCAGTGTCATCGCGATTTATCTGGCGCACACCGCTACGGCATCAACGTATGGTGCTGCTGGTTCGGTGGTAATGATTTTGCTATGGGTCTATTACAGCTCACTTATTCTGCTGTTTGGTGCCTCTTTTACGCGCTCATTATTATTGCGACGCGGCCGGCCATTAATCCCGCGCAATAGTGCGGTGATCGTCAAACGCGAGTTTGTGTAACTTCCCGCTAAAGGGATACAACGAAAGAGTCAGGAGGTGGGTATGAGCAATTGCTGTGTACGTGCACTGGTTACTGGCAAAGTGCAGGGTGTTTGGTATCGCCGAGCAACTCAAGAAAAGGCCCTTCAACATAGCGTCACCGGCTATGCCAAAAACATGCCCGATGGCCGCGTTGAGGTGTTAATGTGCGGCCACTCCGACGCAGTTAAACTGCTGAGCGAATGGCTTTGGCAGGGTTCAGAGGGCGCGCAGGTCACCCACGTCGAACTCGACGTACTGGATAACTGCCGCGCCCCAAGCCACTTTGCTACTCAATAAAGTGCTCGCTAAAGCACTGCTCGCTAATGTGCCACTCACTAAAGAGCTTACTTAAGTAATGCTTGTCAGCAATTCCTAGGCGCTTTTCCATGCACGAATGTTGTCAGCGGTCAGGCTGACAATGTTCTGCCGCGCTTCCGGAGTAATCCAGGCATTGTGAGGCGTGATGATTAAATTGAGTGGCTCGTTGAGTGCCTCTAGCAAAGGGTGACCGTCTTTTGGGGGTTCTGTGGGCAGAACGTCAACGGCCAATCCACCCAGTTTGCCGTTGCGAAGTGCCTCCAAGGCGGCCATTTCATCGATAATGCCGCCACGGGCGCAGTTGATCAGTAGCAGCGAGGCCTTGGCGCGAGCTAAGCGCTCCCGATTGATCAAATGCTTGGTAGCCTCGCTCAGCGGGCAGTGCAGGCTGATAATATCAGCGTCAGGCAATAAATCGTCTAACGAAGGGCGTTTATCGTTAGCCTCGTTGCCAGGGCGGGCGGCGAAGGTAACGCGCATCCCAAAAGCCTCCGCTAAACGCGCGACTTCCGAGCCTAACTCACCTTGGCCAACCATCACTAACTGCTTGCCCGCAAGCTGTAACGTCGGGTGGTCTTGTAAGCAGAAAAAAGCGCTGTGCTGCCACTTACCCGCTGCCACATCGCGCTGATAGAGGGGAAGCCGATTGGCTAATGCCAACATCAGCATCAGCGTGTGCTGAGAAACGCTGGCGGTGCCGTAAGCGGTGACGTTTTTCACCATAATGTTCTGGGCTTTGGCCGCTTCAATATCAATATTATTGAGGCCTGTCGCCAAGACACAAATCAGACGTAATTTGGGTAGCTGTTGCAGCGTGTTTGCATCCAAAACCACCTTATTCACAATCGCAATATCAGCGTCAGCTAAGCGTTCAAGCGCTTGCTGGGTGGTGCTCTGCTCAAACACCTCAAGGTGGGTAACCGACTCTCGAATGGCATCTACATTGATGTCCGGGCCGAGGCTTTGTGCATCGAGTATCACTGCATGTGGCATTTTTATTCTCTCCATTAGCTGCCGAAGGCTGCATAACCTTGCTCGGCAGGGGGCACAAAAGGGTATAATGACGGCGCGTTATCAACCGCAGCCTTGGAATTTATCCCTTCTGGCCACATATTGGCAGCAAAGCAGTGTTTGTGTTCGCGGCTTTGCTGTTGAAGCTGGGTTTTTAGAGCATAGTTTTTAGAAAAACGTAGCTTTTAGAACACAGCTTTTTAGAATAAAGCTTGTTAAAACACAGCTTGCCTAGATAAAAGCTTATTAAGAAAAAGCTGATAAGGGTTGATCTTTTAAGGAGCCATTAAGATGCCCATCTATGAATATGAGTGCAAGGCCTGCGGCCATCGTCTGGAAAAATTGCAGAAAATCAGCGCCGATCCTTTAAAGGATTGCCCCGCATGCCAAGGTGATGGTTTAGAACGGCTAGTGTCGGCAGCGGGTTTCCGTTTGGCCGGCGGCGGTTGGTACGAAACCGATTTTAAAACGGGTAGCAAAAAGAACTTGGTCGCCGATACCAATGCTACCCCTAAGAGCGCTACTCCCAACGATACCGGTGCCACAGCGTAGAGCTGCGGGAGCCAGGGTCGGGACGACCCGCGATACACTCATTGCCACGTAACAGAACAGGATTTGACATGCGCAGCCATTATTGCGGCCAGCTTAACGAAACTTTGGTGGATCAAACGGTTACGGTATGCGGATGGGTTCATCGCCGCCGTGACCACGGTGGGGTGATTTTCCTCGATATGCGCGACCGCGATGGTATCGCTCAGTTCGTGGTCGACCCCGATACCGCCGAGGCATTCGCTAATGCCGACCGTGCCCGCAGTGAGTTTGTCCTGCGTATCACCGGTCGTGTTCGGCTGCGCCCTGAAGGTACCCAAAACGCCAACATGCCAACAGGCATGATTGAAGTGTTAGCGAAAGAAGTTGAGGTGCTGAACTCTGCTATCACGCCGCCTTTCCAGCTGGATGAACACGGCAAAGTCGGTGAAGAGGTGCGTTTAAAGCATCGCTATATCGATCTACGCCGCCCGGACATGATCGAGAAGCTGCGCCTGCGCTCGCGTATTTCTCACAACGTGCGTGCGTATCTTGAAAACCAGGGCTTTTTGGATATCGAAACGCCGGTACTCACCCGCGCCACGCCAGAAGGCGCACGCGATTACCTGGTGCCTAGCCGCACCCACGCGGGCAGCTTCTTTGCACTGCCCCAGTCGCCGCAGCTGTTTAAGCAACTGCTGATGGTGGCAGGCTTTGACCGCTACTACCAAATTGCCAAATGTTTCCGCGATGAAGACCTGCGCGCCGACCGTCAGCCTGAGTTTACTCAGATTGATATCGAAGCCTCGTTTGTGGAAGAGAACGACATCATGGGCATTACCGAAGCCATGATTCGTCAGCTGTTCCAGGAAGTGCTCAAAGCCGAACTGCCTGAGTTCCCGCGCATGACGTGGCAGGAAGCGATGAATCGCTTTGGTTCCGACAAGCCGGATCTGCGTATCCCGCTGGAACTGACAGACGTCGACGACCTGATGCAACAGGTTAATTTCAACGTTTTCTCTGGCCCCGCTAAAGCCGAAGATGGACGCGTCGCGGCGCTCAGAGTGCCCGGTGGTGCCAAGCTGTCGCGTAAAGAAATCGACGAATACACCAAGTTTGTCGGCATCTACGGTGCGAAAGGCTTGGCGTGGATCAAGGTCAACGAACGTGCCAAAGGGCTTGAAGGTCTGCAGTCGCCGATCGTCAAGTTTATGGAAAATATCGTTGAAGAACTGCTCGACCGCGTAGGCGCGGAAGATGGCGACATCATCTTCTTCGGTGCTGATAAGGCGCGTATCGTCAACGAAGCCATTGGCGCGCTGCGCGTCAAGCTCGGTGCTGATCTTGAGCTTTACACTCAGGAGTGGGCACCGCTGTGGGTGGTCGACTTCCCGATGTTTGAAGCCGACGACAATGGCCGCTTAAGCCCGCTGCATCACCCCTTCACCGCACCTTCCTGCACGCCGGAAGAGCTGAAGGCAGACCCTGCGAAGGCGCTGTCACGCGCTTACGACATGGTGTTAAACGGTACCGAGCTGGGCGGCGGCTCTATTCGTATCCACGACCAAACCATGCAGAGCACGGTGTTTGAAATTTTAGGCATCGGCGAAGAAGAAGCCCAAGAGAAATTTGGCTTCCTGCTGGATGCACTGCAGTACGGCGCGCCGCCCCATGGTGGCTTAGCCTTCGGTTTGGATCGCTTGGTAATGCTGATGGTGGGTGCCAAGACCATTCGTGAAGTGATCGCCTTCCCGAAAACGCAAAGCGCTGCTTGTTTGATGACCAACGCACCGGGCGAAGTCAGCCCTGAGCAGTTAAAAGAGCTCAATATCCGCCTGCGTCAGAAAGTCAAAGCAGAAACAGCCGCCGAATAAACGGGTTGGTTGACTGCCTAGCACCGACGCCCCGGCGTCGGTGTTTTTGTATGCTGCTAAGTATTTAGTTCCGAACGCTTAAGCCCACACATGAGTACTGGCGTCATGGTTGAAAAAAAGCCCGCTGTAACCCTTCGTATTTTGGGCATTGACCCGGGTTCCCGGGTAACCGGTTACGGCGTAATCGATGTGGTGGGGGTTAAACCCTGCTACGTGGCGAGTGGCTGTATTCGCACTGCAGAAGGGGCGTTAGAGCAGCGTTTAGCGCAAATCTACGCTGGTTTAAGCGAAGTCGTCGGCCTGCATCGTCCTGCCCAGGTAGCCATTGAGCGGGTATTTATGGCTAAAAACCCTGATTCAGCGCTGAAACTGGGCCAAGCACGGGGAGCGGCGCTGGTGTGTATGGCCAATCATGGCTTAAGCCTTGCCGAATACGCCGCACGGCAGATCAAGCAGGCCGTGACCGGCCAGGGCGGCGCGGATAAAGAGCAGGTGCAGCATATGGTAACGGCTATTTTGCAGCTGTCTGCTACTCCTCAGGCCGACGCTGCCGATGCGTTAGCCATTGCGCTAACGCATGCTTATAACAGCCGTGTTTATAACAGTCATGCCAACAGCGGCAACGGCCTGCCCGCCGCGCCATCTCGGGGCCGCCGCCGCTCCACCGGCCGCTGGCGGCTGTAAGGCTTGTCGTAAATGCTCGCTGTGCAGTTTCTGAACCACTGGTCATCTGTACAGAGCCGCTTTATAGTAACATTCTGCTTTATGGTAAATGCCTGCTTTTTGCTCTCTTTTTAATCTCTTTTTAATCTCTTTTTTCATACAGATGCGAGCGACTTTATGATTGGACGTTTGAGTGGCCAGCTAGTGGCAAAGCAACCCCCGTGGATTGTGATCGACGTTCACGGCGTAGGTTATGAACTGGAAACCTCAATGAACACGCTGGTGGCTCTTCCAGAGGTGAACGAGAGCGTTTCATTATTCACCCATTTAACCATTCGTGATGACGCCCACTTGCTGTATGGGTTTGGCCGTGAACACGAGCGCGCTCTATTTCGTGCGCTGATTAAAGTCAATGGCGTAGGCCCCAAGCTCGCGCTGGCAATTTTATCGGGCATGGATGAAGATGCCTTCATGCGCTGCGTGCGTGACGACGACAGCAAAGCACTGACAACACTGCCAGGGGTGGGTAAGAAAACTGCCGAGCGGCTGATTATCGAAATGCGTGACCGCTTCCCAGATTGGAAAGACAAGTGGGAAGATGGCAGCGCGCTACTGCCTCTTGAGGCGACTAATGGCCGAGCTTCTGCCCACAATAGCCTTGCCGATGCTGAAGCTGCGCTGGTCAGCCTAGGCTACAAGCTCACTGAAGCTTCGAAGATGCTAGCCAATCTTGATCCTCATCAGTCCACCGAAGCGCTTATAAAAGCCGCACTGACCCAGCGAATGAGCGGCTAAGCAGCCAGCGGTATCAGCAAAAAAACTGAAAAAACTGCGTTAAACAGACCTTTTTGAATCGCCATAAAGAAGAGCACCTATGTTAGAGCACGATCGGCTGATCGCCGCTGAACCTGAACAGGGAGAGGGGCGCATTGATTACGCTATTCGCCCCAAGCGGCTGGATGACTATATTGGCCAGCCGCGAGTTCGTGAGCAGTTGGAAATATTTATTGGTGCGGCACGGCTGCGCGAAGAAAGCCTGGATCACACGCTAGTCTTTGGCCCGCCAGGGCTAGGTAAAACGACGCTTGCGCATATTATTGCCACTGAGATGGGGGTGGGCATGAAGTCGACCTCTGGGCCGGTGCTTGAGCGCGCGGGCGACTTGGCCGCCATGCTGACCAATCTAGAACCGGGCGATGTGCTGTTTATCGATGAAATTCATCGTCTGTCACCCGTGGTTGAAGAAGTGTTGTATCCAGCGATGGAAGATTTTCAGCTGGATATCATGATTGGAGAAGGGCCTGCCGCTCGTTCTATCAAGCTCGATCTTCCCCGTTTTACCCTGGTAGGCGCGACCACTAGAGCCGGGTTGTTAACCTCCCCACTGCGTGACCGGTTTGGTATCGTTCAGCGGCTTGAGTTTTATAACCTTGAAGAGCTAACGGAGATTGTCTCGCGTTCGGCACGCTTGTTAGGCGTCGAAACCAGCCACGATGGTGCCATTGAAGTGGCTCGTCGTTCCCGCGGCACGCCGCGAATTGCCAACCGGTTGTTACGTCGCGTGCGTGATTACGCCGAAATGAAAGGCAACGGCGTGGTCGATGTCGCTATGGCCGATGCGGCACTCAATATGCTTAATGTGGACCACCACGGTTTGGATCATATGGACCGGCGGCTACTGCTCGCCATGATCGATAAATTTGACGGTGGCCCCGTAGGTATAGACTCGCTTGCAGCCGCGATTAGTGAAGAACGCGACACCATTGAGGATGTGATTGAGCCTTACCTTATTCAGCAGGGCTTAATGATGCGCACGCCCCGTGGCCGCGTTGTTACTCGCCAAGCGTGGCTGCATTTTGAGCGCGTTCCTCATGAACAAGCCACCGATATGGAAGGAGAGCGTCGCCCGTGAGTGCCCCTGCTAACGCTAGTTACCGCCTGCCGCTACGTGTTTATATGGAAGATACCGACGCAGGCGGCATTGTCTACTACGTTAACTACCTGAAGTTTATGGAACGAGCGCGCAGTGAATGGCTTCGCCAGCAAGGCCTTAATCAGCAAACGTTGCTAGACGAAGGTACACAGCTAGTGGTATACCGCTTGGCCTGTCACTACGCTAAACCGGCGTGCCTGGATGACGCACTGGAAATCAGTGCCGAGGTAACCCATGTTGGGCGCTGCCGAATGACCTTTGAACAGCAAGTTTGGCGAGCAGGGGAACTCCTTTGCTCTGCCACAGTCGAGATAGCCTGCTTGAGCACCGAGCGTATGCGGCCAAAAGCGTGGCCTGCATCGCTTACCTTTTTGACAAGGGCCTCTTAGCCAAGAGGTCACTCACTGCGTCGGCCATACCGACCCTAATAGATTGATGAGGGCACCTGTGAACGATAACACCATGTCCATTCCCCACCTGATAATGAGTGCCAGCACCGTCGTACAGCTGGTCATGCTGCTACTGGTGGTGGGGTCGATCCTCTCTTGGGTGGTGATTTTTCAGCGCAGTATTGCGCTGCGCCGTGCTAAGCAAGAGTACAACCAATTTGAAGAATCATTTTGGTCCGGTATCGACTTGAATGAGCTTTATCGAGAGATCCCGGCTGATGACCCACGCCACGGCGCTGAACATGTTTTTCAGGCCGGTTTCCGCGAATTTAATCGCTTGATGCCTAAAACCCGTGATGCCGGCACCGTGTTAGAAGGCGTACAGCGCAGCATGCGCGTTGCATGGTCACGGGAAGAAGACCGCTTAACCCAGCATTTAGTGTTTCTCGCTACGGTTGCTTCCGCCAGCCCTTATATTGGCCTGTTTGGCACCGTATGGGGGATCATGGGCTCTTTCCAGGCGCTATCGCTTACCCAACAAGCCACCTTGGCAACGGTTGCCCCGTGGATTGCGGAAGCGCTGATTGCCACCGCAATGGGTCTGTTTGCAGCCATTCCTGCGGTCATTTTTTATAACCGTCTGTCTAATGATGCTTCTCGACTGCTGGGTAAATATGAAGACTTTGCCGAAGAGTTCCACGCGATTTTGCACCGTAATCTGCAAGGTCGTGACGGCAAGCCGAGCGCCAGCTAAGGGAGACAGTCATGCAAGGACCGTTCAATCGTAGCGGTAAAAGCAAGCCGATGGGGGAGATTAACGTTGTCCCTTTCATTGATGTCATGCTGGTACTGCTGGTGATCTTTATGATTACAGCGCCTATGTTGACCCAGGGCGTGCAGGTTGAGTTGCCTCAGGTCACTTCCGAGCCAATTGACGCTCAGGAAGATAATGACCCGATTGTGATCTCGGTTGATCGCGAAGGGGGGTATTTCATCTCGCTGGGAGAAGACTCAACCTCTGTAACGCTAGATGAGATGTCGCAGCGCGTTGTGGCTATTTTGCAACAGCGCCCGGGCACACCGGTAATGGTGCGCGGTGACCGTAATGTGGCCTATGGGCAGATTGTTGTTTTGATGAGTACGCTACAGGGCGCGGGTGTTGCTAATGTGGGGCTGCTTTCCGAGCCGCCGCAAGATGGGTAAGGGCAAGGCGCACATGGCAGTAAAATCTTCTCGCGATCCTCAAGATGTTGGCTATAAATGGCCCACTATTCTGGCGATAGGCGTACACGTCGCGATTGTAGCGTTTAGCTTGATTAGCTTGCCGAGCCGAACGGCAGACCCTGATAGTTCCTCTATTGTGCAAGCAACGCTAGTAAGCACGGAAACGTTTACCGATCAGGCGCAGCAGGCAACGGATCAACAAGCAGCGATGAGTGCGCCAGCTGAAGCCCCGGCAGAGCCTGACGCGCCAGAGGTGCCTTCAGCCAGTGAACAGCAGGCCGCAGCGGAGCAACAAGCTGCCGAGCAAGCAGCCCAGCAGGCGGCAGAAGCGGAGGCCCAAGCATTAGAAGAAGCGCGTGCGGCCGCAGAGGCCGACGCCCAGCGCCGTGCTGCAGAAGCGGCTGAGCAAGCTGAACAGCAGGCCGCTGAAGCGGCCGAACGCGCAGCCGAGGCAGAAGCCGCCGCAGAACGTCAGCGTGAAGTGGAGGAGGCGCGACGCCAGCAAGAAGCCGCCGAGCAACAGCAGCGCGAGGAAGCGGAAGCGCAGCGGCAACGCGAAGCGCAAGAGCAGCAGCGCCGTGAGGCGGAAGAAGCCCAACGCCAGCGTGAAGCGGCAGAGCAACAACAGCGTGAAGAAGAAGCACAAGCCCAACGCCAGCGTGAGGCTGAAGCGCAGCGTCTGCGTGAGCAAGAGGAAGCGCAACGACAGCGGGAAGCAGAAGCCCAGCGCCAACGTGAAGCACAAGAGCAGCAGCGTCGTGAGGCAGAAGCAGCGCGTCAACGTGAGGCCGCAGAAGCTGCCGAGGCGGCCATGCAACGCCAGCTGGCAGGACAAGCCGAGGCGGCAGCAAATGCTCAGCAAGCCGCGCAGGCTGCCAATAGCTTCATCAACATTGTTCGCCGTGCTGTCGAACAGGCGTGGGTGATTCCGCCCGGTGCAAGTGATTCGATGAGTGCTACGCTACAAGTACGGCTAGGCCCATCAGGAGAAGTTTTGGCAACATCGATTGTGACATCAAGCGGCGATAGTGCTTTTGATCGGTCAGTGATGCAGGCCGTGCAACATGCTGCACCGTTTGGTGAATTACGAGATTTACCAGCCGACCAGCAACGAAATTTACGTCAGTTTAATCTGCGATTTACCCCGGGGGATGTTCGCTGATGCAAAGCTTGAGCAAAGTATGGTTATTCTGTGTGCTGCTATTCGTTAGCAGTGTGGCAAGTGCAAATCTAACCATTGAGATCACGCGAGGCAGCGACCAAGCGCTGCCCATTGGGGTGGTGCCGTTCGCAGGCTCAGAGGGTATGCCAGAAGATATAGCGCAGATTGTTCAAGATGACCTTGAGCGCAGCGGCTATTTTGCCCCCTTGGCGCGAAGTGCCATGTTTGAACAGCCTAGCCAATCTGGCAATGTGCAATTCGGTACCTGGCGTTCGCTGGATGTACGCTATTTGGTGGTAGGCAGGGCCGAACAGACCGCTGGTGGCTTCGAACTTCAGTTTGAGCTTATGGATATCAGCGGCCAGCGCCGAATGATTGGCGAAACGGTAACCGTGAGAGGCAATGACCTGCGGGGCGCTGCTCACTATATTAGCGACCAAATCTTCGAAGAGATTACCGGCATTCGCGGTGCGTTCTCAACCAAGATTGCCTACGTCACCGCACAAGGTGTCGGTGACAACATGCAGTTTGGTTTGTACGTTGCTGATGCCGACGGGCGTCGTAGCGAGCAGGTATTAACCTCTAACGAGCCAATCATGTCACCGTCATGGTCACCCGATGGCACCAAACTTGCTTATGTTTCTTTTGAGACGGAGCGTCCGGCGATTTATATCCAGGATGTTGCAACGGGTCAGCGCGTGATGGCGACCTCGTTTGACGGTATTAATGGCGCGCCCGCGTGGTCACCAGAAGGTCGGCGTATCGCCATGTCGTTGTCTAAAGATGGTCAGCCTGAAATCTATATTATGGATGTGGCTAACCGCTCAGTAGAGCGCATCACCAATAACAGCAGCATTGATACTGAGCCGGCATGGTCGCCAGACGGCCAAAGCTTGTTGTTCACCTCTGACCGCAGCGGTGGCCCGCAGCTGTACCAATATTCAATGGCCAGCGGAGAAGAAAAGCGGCTCACGTTTACCGGTAACTACAATGCGCGCGGGCGCTATTCTCCTGATGGTGAGCAGATATTCTTGATTCACCATTCTGGCCGTGGTTACCAAGTAGCAAAGCAAGATTTAAGTAACGACCGCTTGGTGGTGCTGAGTGAATCAACAAGAGATGAATCTCCTAGTGTTGCACCGAACGGGACCATGGTAATCTTCGCTACCCAACAGGGTAACAGTGGGGTGCTTAGTGCTGTATCCGCCGATGGCCGCTCTTCTTTCAGGCTGCCTTCAGCACAAGGTGATGTACGTGATCCAGCCTGGTCACCCTTCTTAAATTGATCAACTTAATTGATTAACATCGAAACTGTTAGTTATTGAAACTGTTAGTTTTCAGGCAAGGAGTCTGATTATGCAACTTAAACCGTTGGCTCGCTCATTAGCAGCAGCGCTATCAATCGTGGTAATCGCTGGCTGTTCCAGCACCGGCGGAACCCAAGATGGTGACTCTTACGGTAGCCAGAACGGAACGACTACCGGTTCTAGCACCGCAGGCACAGGTACTGGCAGCCAGTATGGTTCTACGACTGGCTCAGGTTCAGGTTCTGGAGCTGGTTACGGCCAGCAGGCGGATTCGCGGATTCCGGAAGTGCGCACCATCTATTTCGATTACGACCGTGACACGATTAAAAGCGAGTATGAATCTGTCGTTATGGCTCATGCGCGTTATTTGCGTGCCAACCCCAATGCTCAAGTGGTTCTTCACGGCCACACTGACGAACGTGGCACCCGTGAATACAACATGGCGCTAGGTGAGCGTCGTGCCGGTTCGGTAGAGCGTTTCTTAAACATCCAGGGCGTTTCTTCTGCGCAAATGAGCGTTGTCAGCTATGGTGAAGAGCGTCCGGCAGTGAATGGTCAAGGTGAGAGCGCCTATTCACAAAACCGTCGCGTTGTATTTAATTACTGAGTATCTAAGTACCTCAGTATTTAAGCATCTAAGTACCCAGTATTTAACTACTAAGTATTTAACTACTGTTGAAGACACGGCCTGCCCTAGGCAGGCCGTATTTCATATACGGAGTCACTATGAATCACAGTCTCAAACGTTACTTTGAGAGGCTGTTCGGTGCGGGAGCCTTAGTGCTCCCGCTGTCCGTATTGCCCCTAACGGCTGCTGCCCAACAGCCGCTCGTTCAAGACCTTTCCAATGCTCCCAGCAGGGGCTTCTACGACCAGACGCAACGGCTGGAATCGTCTAGCGGTAATCTTGTGCTGTTCAATCAAGTGCAAGAGAATCAGCAGGAAATTCAGCAGTTACGCGGCCAGATAGAAGAATTACGCCATCAATTAGAGCAGCTGCGTCGCCAATCACAGCAGCAGTATCTCGATATTGAAGACCGGCTAATGAGCAGCGGCCCCAGTCAGATTGAGCAATCAACACCGACGGTAGAGCCCGCCGCCGCTGAAGAAGTGATTAACGCTCCTTCCAGCCGTAATGTCAGTGAGGATGCCCAGGCCGATTACCATGCAGCCTTTGAGCATGTTCAAGCGCGCCGTTTTGGCGATGCTATCGCAGCGTTTGAAACCTTTGTTACCGATCACCCTGATACTACATTAACGGCCAATGGTCATTATTGGCTGGGCGAGTTATACGCAGCAGAAGGCGAGCTTGATAAAGCCGACCAATCGTTTAGTCGCGTTATTCAAGATTACAGCGGCAGTAGTAAAGTGCCCGATGCGCTCTATAAGCTAGGGCTAGTCAAGGCGCGCCAAGGTGAGGCACAACGCAGCCGGGAGTTGCTAGAACAAGTACGCGACGACTATCCGCAAAGCAGTGCCGCAGGCCTTGCTAACGACTTTTTACGCCAATCAGCAAGTTAATTTTTTGCTTCAAGGAATCAGCATGAGCTGCAAGATCGACTATCAACCAGCGCCCAACCTATTGGAAAATCGCATTGTGTTGGTAACCGGCGCAGGGGACGGGATTGGCCGTGCGGCGGCATTAAGCTATGCCCAGCATGGGGCAACCGTGATTCTATTGGGGCGCACCATTGCCAAACTGGAGCGCGTCTACGATGAAATCGAAGCGGCCGGCGGCCCTCAACCCGCTATTTTTCCTTTGAACTTTGAAGGGGCCACGCTTAAAGATTTTCATGATATGGCAGAAACGCTGGATAAAGAGTTTGGGCGTTTAGATGGTTTGCTACATAACGCTGGGTTATTAGGCCGTATCACGCCGTTTGAACAGTACAACCCCGAACTTTGGCAACAGGTAATGCAGGTTAACATCAACGGCCCCATTTGGATGACGCAGGCGCTGTTACCGTTATTGCAGCAATCTGAAGATGCCTCAGTGATTTTTACCTCTTCCAGCGTTGGCCGCAAAGGCCGTGCTTATTGGGGCGCTTATTCTGTCTCTAAGTTTGCTACTGAAGGGTTTGTTGAAGTGCTGGCCGATGAGCTGGCGAATCAACCCAATATTCGCGTCAATACCTTAAACCCCGGGGCCACTCGCACTCAAATGCGCCGCACGGCTTACCCTGGCGAAGACCCCTTCACGCTGCGTACCCCAGAAGCCATTATGCCGACTTACTTATGGCTAATGGGGCCAGATAGCGCGGGCACCAGCGGTCAGAAATTCGACGCCCAACCGCCGCGGGCATAGTGAAAATCCGATGCCCTGAGTGAGCGTTAAAACGCGCGCAGGGCATCCACCAGTGCACCACACTCCTCAAACCAAAGATCAGCGGGCCACTGCTGGTAATCGTCCCCCTCGCTGATATAGCCATAGCCGACTGCCACTGCGGTCATGCCGGCGGCAACGGCTGCTTGCACATCGCGCACATGGTCACCGATATACCAGCACTGCTCAGGTTCAACGCCTAAGCGGCGAGCCGCTTCCCAAAGCGGTTCTGGCGCGGGTTTTTTTACGCTGAGATCATCTGCACACAGTAGCGCCCCGGGTTGCAGCGCCAGCGCTTCCAATAGCGGTAGCGTATAGCGGCGCGGTTTATTGGTCACAATGCCCCACGGCCGCTGATCGGCGTGCCACTCTTTCAGCCATCCATCCAATGGCGAAAATACCCGGCTATGCACGGCGACTGCTTGCTCATAGCTATCAAGTAAAAACTCGCGGGCAAGCGTGTGTTCAATAGAGGCGGTGTCCAGGCCGAGCGCTAGCGTGACTAACGCGCTGCCGCCGTTTGAAACCTGGCTGCGTATAACGTTGTAGGGCAGGGGAGCTAAACCATGGTGGGCACGCAGCGCATTGGTGGCGTTAGCTAAGTCCGGCGCTGTATCAACTAGGGTGCCATCTAAATCAAACAGTATCGCTTGAGGCATTTGCATCGGCATTTAATCGCTCACTTTGCGGCAGTACATCATGTAGTTGACCGACACATCATGGCTGACTAAGCGGTAGTGGCGCGTTATCGGGTTATAGGTCAGCCCCGTTTGTTCGCGCACTTCTAAGCCACTTGACCGCGACCAAGCGGCCATTTCTGATGGGCGAATAAACTTTGCATAGCTGTGAGTGCCACGGGGAAGCAGCTTAAGCACATATTCCGCGCCTAAAATAGCGAATGCATAAGATTTGGGAGTGCGGTTCAGGGTTGAGAAAAACACGTAACCGCCTGGGCGAACAAGGGTGCTACAAGCGCGAACAACCGATGCCGGGTTGGGCACATGCTCAAGCATTTCCATGCAGGTCACCACATCGTAGACGCCGGGCTGTTCGGCTGCCATCGCTTCGACACTGATATGCTGGTAATCCACCTTAACGCCGCGTTCTTCGGCATGTAAACGGGCGACCGCTAGCGGCGCTTCACCAAGGTCAATACCCGTTACCTTAGCGCCGCGGTTAGCCATTGATTCGCTCAAAATACCGCCACCACAACCGACATCGAGCACTTTTTTACCTGCCAGACCGGCTCTTGCATCAATAAAGTCAAGGCGCAGGGGGTTTATCTCGTGCAGCGGCTTAAATTCACCCTGCGGGTCCCACCAGCGGCTAGCGAGCGCCTCAAATTTGGCGACTTCCGCTGCATCGACGTTGCCTTGATAGTGATCAGCAGTGCTATCCTGAGGTGTCGCTTGCATGTTGTGACTCCATTATCATTGAGCATTTAGCGAAATGTTTACGTCTAACCACTCGTTATCGTTCAT
This sequence comes from Halomonas sp. 54_146, assembly GCF_001507855.1. Lineage (GTDB taxonomy): Bacteria > Pseudomonadota > Gammaproteobacteria > Pseudomonadales > Halomonadaceae > Vreelandella. The sequence continues at coordinate 35,807 of NZ_LGEN01000005.1, read as the reverse complement.
TAGCGAGGTGGCAACCACTCACGCCTTCAGTATTATGGACATTCTAACCACTCCTGTGTCGGAACGCATGAAAAGGACCTTTCTATGATTCGCAAAGCCGTACTTCCAGTCGCTGGATTTGGCACTCGCTGCCTACCAGCATCAAAGGCTATTCCAAAGGAGATGATTACGATTGTTGATAGGCCCGTTATCCAGTATGTGGTCGAAGAGGCTATTGCCGCTGGCATTCGTGACATCATTTTGGTCACTAGCAGTAATAAAAGTGCCATCGAGAATCACTTTGACACCCATGCCGAGCTTGAAGCGAGCCTTGAGGCGAAAGGTAAACACGAACTGTTAGCAATGTTACGGAACCTGGTGCCTGATGATGTCAATATCATCAGCATTCGCCAAGGGCAGCCCTTAGGGCTGGGTCACGCGGTGCTGTGCGCCCGCCCCATTATTGGCGACGACGAGCCCTTCGCCGTGCTGCTGCCCGATGTGCTGGTCGATAATAGCGCCAACCAAGCGACCGACTTAGCCGGTATGTTGGCCGCATTCGATCAGCATCAAACGGCACAATTGATGGTGGAAGAAGTTCCCTGGGAACAGGTTGAGAAGTACGGCATTGTGGCACCCGCTGGTGATGTGCCTGCTCCTAATACGTCTGCGGATTTGGTTGGTATGGTGGAAAAGCCCAAGCGTGACGCAGCGCCCTCAAATTTAGCGGTCATTGGCCGTTATGCGCTGCCCGGTCATATTTTTCCTATTTTGGCGGCCACAAAGCCGGGTGCCGGTGGCGAAATTCAGCTGACCGATGCCTTGGAAACGCTGCGCGAGCAGTCAGGCGTTCAGGCGTATCGTATGCAGGGCGCTACCTACGATTGCGGTCACCCGCTGGGGTATCTGGAAGCGACGCTTGCTTATGCGCGTGGCCATGCCGAGTTTGGAGAAGCTTTCCAAGCCTTGCTTTCACGTTACCACCAAGGAGCCTAACCCATGCGGGTGTTACTTTACGGTAGCGAGTTAAGCGCAGCGACAGCCGCCGCCGCATTATCGTGGGTAGGCCATCAGGTGCAGTGGCTGCCCCATGCAGATACGCCCTGGTCAACGCTTTCTCAGGTGGATTGGTTACGTAGCGAACCTCAATTAAGCGCGCATCTTGAACAAGGCTTAACAGATGGCACGCTGCAGGTGATTGAGCAACTTGCCGATGCCACCACCCCTGAGGTGATCTGGCTTGCCTTATCGCCGGCTCAACGCGGTGCTGCTAGTGCGCTGCTGGAGCATGTGTTTGAAGACATGCAGCTAGCCGATCAGCACGGCATTGTATTGATTAATAATTCGACCTTTCCAGTGGGCGAAACCGAGCGCTTGCATACCTTAATGGGCGCACAGCATACCAGCGTCGCCCTTCCCGACACCTTGGAAGAAGGCCGTGCTTGGGAGTCATTTACACGCCCAACAAGGCGGTTGCTAGGCTGTGACGATGCCACGGGTGAGCAAGTAACCAGAGAGCTTTTGCGAGCGTTTAATCGGCGCAGTGAAGTGTTTCAGTGCATGCCGCGACGTGCTGCTGAATTAACCAAATTAGCGATTAACGGCATGCTCGCTACCCGCATCAGTTATATGAATGAAATTGCCGGTTTGGCTGATACCCTAGGGGTAGATGTTGAGCATGTACGCCAAGGTATGGGAGCTGATTCGCGTATCGGTTTTGAGTACCTGTACCCAGGGTGCGGCTTTGGTGGGCCTAACTTCTCTCGGGATTTGATGCGCTTAGCCGACGTTCAGTTACAAAGTGGCCGCTACTCAGCACTGCTTGAACAGGTAATGGATATTAACGAGCAGAAGAAAGAGACCCTATTTCGCAAGCTGTGGTCCCACTTTGGTGGTGAGTTAACAGGCAAAACAGTGGCTATCTGGGGAGCTGCCTTCAAACCTGGCACTGCGCGTATCGACCATGCACCCGTTTTGACACTGCTAGAGGCACTATGGGCCCAAGGTGTTAAGGTGCAGTTGCATGACCCTGCCGCTGTGCCCGCGTTGCTTGCCGTGGTAGGTGAGCGAGAAGACCTGCTTACTTTTACTCACGACCCTTATCAAGCCTGTGAAGGAGCCGATGCGCTCATGCTGGTGACTGAATGGAAGACGTATTGGAACCCCGACTGGCACCGGCTCGCCTCGTTATTAAGCGCTAAATTAATATTAGACGGTCGCAATATTTATGATCCTGGGTTTGTTGCCAGCTGCGGATTTATCTACCGAGGTATAGGCCGCCGTGCTGACCCGAAGACTCTTTGAGGAAATGTCATGCCAGATTCCACCACATCCTCTCGTATTGTGCCCGATGTGGATCAAAGCTTGACGGCGCAGCATTTACGCCACCGAAAAGGGCCCAAGCTATGGCCTTTATGGCTATGCTTGCTATTAATCATCGCACTGCTGGCCACCGCCGCCGCTGGGCTTTGGTATGAGCGTGAACGGTTGTTAGATGAACTGCGCCGGGTTAGCGGTGAAGTCTCCAACGTTCATGCTCGACTTGACTCAGGTGGCAGTGATGTACAAGATGCAATCACTTTTGTACAAGCTCAGATGGCAACGCTTTTCCAAGAACAAGAGCAGCTGTCCATTTCGCTGACCAACACTCGCGAAGAGCTATATAGCCTGCTCACTATGAATGAAGATCTAGCGTCAAATGATTCGATTAACACCTTGTTGCAGCAGCTATCGCAGCTTCAGGAGCAGGCAGTCTTACGTGACAGCCAGCTGATGGCTATACGTGAGTCGCTTGATGCCTTAGAGCAAACGGGCACCTCAGGCCGGCAGAACCTCATTGCGGAAGTCGCACACCTAGAGCAACTTACCGGCCAACGGCTCGCGGCACTGGATAACCAGCTCGATAGCGTTAGTCGTTCATGGGAAGAGCAACTGGCAGCGCAAACAGAGGCGATGGCGTCTCGTATCGATGAATTTGAAGCCTCACGTGCGGAGGTCGAAACATCGGTCGATCAAGCAGCACTGGAAGCGTTAGAGCGCGAGTGGAATCAACGTTTGGAGGCCATGGAAAGTGATATGCGGCAGGTTCGCCAGGCGCAGCTCGCCTTCAGTGCGCAGTTAGAAATGTTGCGTTAACGATACAGTGCCGAGATATCGGCCTTTAGGGTCTGTTAATAGGGTCTGCTAAAACATTAAATGGATAGCACGATTGGGTAGCACGATGAAGCCGCTGATTTAGGTTAGGAAAAAATGTATGGGAAGACAACAGCGATGGACTTCAGTCACGGGGCGGGCTCTTTGCATTTCGCTACCACTGTTGTGTGTATCACACGGGGCATGGGCAGTTGATGCAACGATTGAAGGAGTCGCTGCAGACGTTGATCGAAACATTCAGGCATACCTACAAAATGTTGATGCCCAGCAATATACCGATGTGCGCTTAGAAGGAGAGATCCGCCGCCGCACCCAAGAAGCAATGCGTGTTTTTGGCTACTACGAGCCGGAAATCACCCTGGAACGTGCCACTGAAGACCGCGTATGGCTCAAGATTGAGCCGGGCCCTCAAGTTAAAATTGAAATCCTCTCTATCAATGTGAAAGGCGATGCGAGTGAAGACCCACCTTTTCAACAAGCGATAGAAGACTTCCCGCTCGCCCAGGGGGATGTCCTACGTCATGCCCCTTGGGATCGCTTGCGTGGTCAATTCCCAGGGTTAGCGCTTGAGCGTGGATACTTTGACTGGGGGTTTACCGATCGACGTATGGAAGTACGCCCCTACCTGCAAAGTGCCCGTTTATACATGGATTTCGACAGCGGGCCACGCTACCAATTTGGCGAGACCTCTATCATCGGCAGCCATATCGAGTTAGAGCGCCTGCGCCGCCTACAGCCCTTTGAAACCGGTGAACCTTATTTGGCTGAAACGATAGCCGAATACAACCAGCGCCTTGCTGAAACGGGTTGGTTCAGTTCAGTCTCGGTACGCCCACGTCTTGAAACAGCCCAAGCGTTAACCATTGCGCCTCCTAGCGGTAGTGACCCCTGGTGGAGAGAAGCAACCGCTACTCAGCCTCAGAGGCCGCGCCTAAGTAGCGCAGCATTGGCGAGTGCGCTGAGCATTAACAAGCCCACTGACACTCGGCTGCCTATTGATGTGAACGTAGAACCCGCTGACCGTCATCAATTTGAAGTGGGTATTGGTTATGCCACCGATGTAGGGCCGCGGCTACGCTTTGGCTGGGAACAGCCGTGGATTAACCGCTACGGTCACAGCCTTGATCACGACCTCTATTTATCCGCTCCCGAGCAACGCTTTACCGGTGTATATGATGTTCCTCTTGATGACCCCCTTCGCGACAGTTACCTCCTTCAGTACGGTATCCGTAACCTCGACGATAGCGATACCGAATCACTAGAGGGAACCGTAGAGCTAGCAAGACGGTGGAAGTTTGATAACGACTGGGTTCAATCTCTCTATTTCCGTACCACCTATGAGGATTTCGAGCAGGGTGGCGAGGCCGATCAAGTATGGCTGTTCTACCCAGGCATTCAGTGGTCGCGCACACGAACACGCCCTCAGCGTTTTCCTTTATGGGGAGACCGGCAGCAGCTTTCACTAGAGTACTCAGACACGCTTTGGGGTTCCGATGCCCAGTTTACTCGCGTGACGGGCGATACCGAATGGATTCGCACAATAGGCGATGACAACCGCTTCTTAGCGCGTATTAGTTTTGGTGCGATAGACACCGGTGATTTTGACAAACTCCCGCCATCACTGCGCTTTTTTGCCGGCGGTGACCGCAGTGTGCGTGGTTACTCCTATGAAAGCCTTTCCCCGCGCAATGAAGAAGGGCGCTTGCGGGGTGGCCAGCAAATGCTGACGTCAACGCTTGAGTATCAACGCCGCGTGAGCGGCAATTGGTGGGCGGCTACGTTTGTAGATAATGGTGATGCTTTTGATAACTGGGGCCCAAATGATTTGAAAACCGGCGCTGGAGCGGGTGTGCGTTGGGTTTCGCCGGTAGGGCCGATTCGTTTAGACGTTGCCCACCCCTTTGACCACGAAGACGATTGGCGTTTGCATTTTTCCATTGGCCCAGAATTCTAGGAGAGAGAGTTGTCACAGGTTGAATCATCTACCGTTGAAAAGCGCCATGTGCTGTCTCCTAAGTATCGGGTCTGGCTGCTGGTATGGAGCCTAATTCGCCTTGTTATCGTCCTGCCCATTTGGCTGTTTGGTATTGTGGCGCTCATCGTTGGGGTGGTGTTATCGCCCTGGGGAACAGGCGTACTGCTCTCACAGGGTGAGCAGCGCGATTTTTTTTCCTATACCCATCACGAAGGTGGCGTACTGGACCACTTCATCATCGACGATTTTCAACTGCAGCTGGGTGAAACTCGCGTTGCGGTGGAAGCGTTTGAACTGCAGTGGGCGGATGACTGCGTGCTATCCGGGCGCTTATGTATCGATACGTTGCGTGTTGTGGGTGCGGATATCCGGCTGGGTGAAGCGGCCAACCAGGAACCAGCGCCAGCGGAAGAGGAACAAGGTTCACCGTTCTCCTTGCGTTTCCCTTTTCCTATCGAATTGCGTTCGCTGCTGTTAGACGATGTGAGCCTGCGCCTTGCCAATGGCACGAAGGTCTATTGGCATTCTTTAAGCACGGCGGCGGTTGCCGAAGGCAACGAAGTGCGCTTTGCGCCTACCCACTTGGAACAGCCCCGGCTCTATCTGCCGCCATCCCCAGGCGTGTTACTGACGCAAGAGACCGAAACGCCTCTTTATCCCGAAGCGATTGATGCCGCCATAACGGTCAATCAGCCGCAAGAAGCCCTCGTGGCAGTAGCACCGCCTGAAGAGAGGCTTGAAGCGCGAGAGCGCCTGGAACTACCTGAAATTACCCTACCGGTGGATATTCAGCTGCCAGAGTTTACCGTAAACGACTTTCGCCTTGAGGGCGTTGCCGAATACCACGTTGAGCGCCTTCGTTTAGGGCTTTTAAGCGAAGGCAACCATGTTGAGCTAACAGAACTTAGCGTGGTAACGCCGGACGCCCAAGCAGAGCTGACGGCGAACGCCACCCTGAGCGGCAGCTACCCGTTGGAAGCCCGCTTAAACGTAGAACTGTTCCTGCCAGAGCTGCTTCCTGAGCTTTTTGAAGAGGGCAGTGAAACGCTAACGTTAACGCTGTCTGGCCCATTAGATGCGCTTGAAGCACAGCTGAATGCCGCCGGCGAAGTCAATGCATCGCTGAGCGGTCAACTAGATGCGTTATCGCCAACGCTTCCTTTTCAGCTGAGCCTCCAGAGCGATCAAGTGCAGTGGCCGCTGCGCGTCGAAGAGGACACCGTAGACCCTTATGTGGTTGATAATGTGGATCTACAGCTATCAGGAAGCCTCACTAACTATCGTGCCCAACTCGCCTTGGCAGTGGAAGGCCCCAGCCTGCCACGCACCCAGGTGGATATCACCGGCGAAGGTGACCTGGAGCATTTCAGCTGGCAGCCGCTTACGCTAGCCGTGGGTGAGAGCTCTTTGCGCAGTGAGGGCAGCATTAGCTGGTTAGCGCCGTTACAGGTTAATACCACCCTTCGTTTGGATCAGTTTGACCCCGGCCATTTCGTTGATCAGCTAGACGGCAATTTAAATGGCGATATCGAGCTAACGGTTCGCCAGCTAGAGAACCAATGGGCGATTAGCGTGCCGAACTTAGCAATTGAAGGCGAGCTGCGCGACTACCCCTTAACCCTTCAGGCAGCCTTGGATGCTAACAGTGATCTGGAAGTGGATATCGAGGAACTGCTGTTCACGCAAGGCGACAATCGCCTGGAAGCGGCGGGTCAAATCAGCCAGCAAGCCATGTCCCTGAATGCTGATATCGCACTGCGCCAGCTGCAAACGCTGTCGCCTGACCTGGCGGGAACCCTAGAAGGCACGCTGCAGGCCAGCGGCAGTTTTAGCGAGCCTCAATTGCTTGCCAACTTACAAGGCAGTGAATTGCGCTTGGCCGACAACCGCATTGAACGACTTGAGCTGGCAGCCGATGTTCAGGGCATTGACGACCCCACCCTAGCGGTGCAGCTGGTGCTGCAAAATATTGATGCCGGCGGTCAGCTATTTGAAAGTATTAACGCAGATTTAGCAGGGCGCCTTTCCCAGCACCGCCTTGAACTCACTGCTCAGGGCGCAAGCACTGGCGTTTTAAGCCGTGCACTCATCGCCCTTGATGGGCGTTTTGACCAGCAAAACCAGCAGTACCAAGCACTGATAACCCCTTTGGAAATTGACTCTGAAGCTGGGAATATTCGTTTAGAAGCCCCTTTAGACCTGCGTTATAACCTTGCAGATGGCCAAGCGCAGTTATCGCCGTTCTGCCTGCGCCGTGAAGAAGGGGGGTTAGTGTGCTCTGAAGAGGCGATTAACGCATCGGCGCAACAAGGCAACGCCGTGTTAACCCTGCGTGAAGTGCCCATGGAGATGCTGGAACCCTTTTTACCGGAAGAGTGGCAGCTAGAGGGTGATACCACCGCAGACCTCGTTGCAAACTGGGGGCAAGGTGGCGCGCAATGGCAGGCAGATCTGCAAATTCTGAGTGAGCTTGCGATTACCGCGGTCAACGATTATGGCCAGCCAGTCCAACTGCCTGAGATCAGCTTAAATGCCCAGATCGAAGCCAACCAAGCCCAGCCCGACGCGGATATATCGCTTTCGCTTGCCCGGGCGGGCGAGCTTAATTTAATGCTGTCAGTTAACGACCCGTTAGGGGTGGGCGAGTTGTCCGGTGAGCTTCGTGCGGATAATGTTTCCCTGGCACCTTACCGGCCGATGGTAGTGGGTATGGATCGGCTGGAAGGCAATTTAACCGGCAGTGTGCAAATATCAGGCACTACCCGCCAGCCCGACTTACAGGGGCAGCTTGGCCTGCGTAGCATTCGGGTTAATGGCCCTGATATCCCCGTCGACATTCAAGATGGTGAGTTGGTCGTTGCCTTTGACGGAGAAGAGGGTGATATCGACGGTTTCCTGGCTGCCGAGCGCGGACGCTTGAATATCACCGGCGATGCCTATTGGCCCACGGGAGGCGAGTGGCGAATCGGCGTCGACCTGAATGCGGTTCAAGAGCCTATCCTGATTGTGTTGCCACAGTTTGGCCGTTTGGAAGCAGCGCCTGATATTCAGGTTCGGGTAACGCCGGAAAGGCTACAAGTAAGAGGTGATGTCAACTTACCCTGGGCGCGGCTTGAAGTAGGTGACTTACCGTCATCAGCCATTACCCCCAGCAGCGATGAAATCATTATCACTGAGCGCGATGATCGTCAGGCTGAAATTGAAGCGCTGCGAGCCGCTGCAAGCGGTGAAGACCCCAGCGCTGCCGATGAACTGGCCGCCACCGGTATGGAACTTGATGTGCTGGTCACGTTAAGACTGGGGAGCGATGTACAGTTCTCAGCTTACGGCTTAGCGTCAGGCTTAGGAGGTGCGTTGGAGATCAGGCAGGCTGGCGGTGCTTTACAGCTGTTTGGCGATGTTAATTTGGTCGATGGGCGCTTCCAAGCGTTTGGCCAGGATCTGTTTATTCGCCGCGGCAATATACTGTTTAGTGGCCCCCCGGCGTTACCCACGCTCGATTTTGAAGCCATTCGCAACCCGGATGTGACAGAAGATGACGTCATCGCGGGCCTGCGTGTAACGGGAAGTGCTGAAGAGCCCAATGTGGCGATTTTCTCTGAGCCGGCTATGAATGAAACGCGCGCTTTATCGTACCTGTTACGTGGCCGTGCGCCGGATGCCTCGGGTGGCGGCATTGATAGTGCGCTCACCACGGCGTTAATAGGCATGTCGTTAGGCCGCACGGGGGGGGCCGTCGGCTCCATCGGTGAGGCATTTGGCATTGATGACCTAACCTTGGACACCACAGGCGCAGGTGACGATAGCCAAGTGGCGGTTAGCGGGCAGCTGACCGACGACATCCGGATTAGTTATGGCGTGGGCATTTTTTCACCGATTGCAGAGCTAACCTTACGCTACACACTATGGCGTAACCTATATGTTCAGGCCGTATCGGGAACCAACCAAGCGGTCGACTTAATTTACACCTTCACCCGCTCCGGTAACCCGGAAATTTTTGAGCAGCCATGATTTTTAAGTACAGTAATTTTGAGCAGCAATAACTTGAGTAACAACAACTTGAGCAACAATTAACGAGGTCAATATGTCGCTATTTTCAGGTACCGGTTCAAGTAAGCGCTTAAGTAATAGCTTGAATAAGAGTGCAAGCGCTAGCCGCGTATTGCCTGGGCGTGAAACCCCAATCAAAACCAGCGACGTTCACGCTATCAACGGGCACTCACTGCACCCACCATTTCCTGATGGCTATGCAGATATCGTGCTGGGCATGGGCTGCTTTTGGGGCGTTGAGCGGCTGTTTTGGCAGTTGCCCGGTGTTTATGTGACGGCCGCGGGCTATGCGGGTGGTGAAACACCCAACCCGACTTACGAAGAGACCTGCACAGGGCAAACCGGCCACACCGAGGTAGTACGCGTTATTTACGACCCTCAACAAATAGACGTAAACGCACTGTTGCAAGTGTTTTGGGAGCAGCACGACCCTACGCAGGGCAACCGCCAGGGTAACGATATTGGAACGCAGTACCGTTCGGCGATTTTTACCACGCAGCAGGCGCAGCTAGACGCCGCCCAGCAAAGTGCAGCGGCCTTTCAACGGGCACTGAATAAGGCGGGAAAGGGGCTGATTACCACTGAAATTAAACCGCTCGATACGTTTTATTATGCCGAGGCTTATCACCAGCAGTACCTCCACAAAAACCCCAACGGCTACTGCGGGCTGAAAGGCACAGGCGTAACATGCCCTATTGGTTAAATAGTGCTTGTTAAACCGTTGGGTTAAACAGCGCTGTTCCGATTAAGTCACTCTCAGGATGCCACTATGCAACGATACCTTAAGCATCGATATTTTAAGCACCGATGCGCCAAGCAGCGAATTCAGCGCCCCGGTGCTCTTTGCAAAAGCGCTTTGCATAAAGGCGCTTTGTATATCGGGCTGGCACTGTTGCTTTGTGCGCCCATCACGTGGGCAACAGACGACACCACACCGGCGATGCCTCACTCTGTCGATAACACTTCGTTTACCAGCGAGCGTGAGGCAGTGGTATGGCGCCGTGAAGAGTTGAAAGATATTGAAAGCCTGGTTCGCCAGCTGCGTTTTGATTTGGTGAATAATCAAGATGCAGAGGAGGCCGCTCCGCGCCTTCTCGAACTGCAGGAACGTGCCAGCGCCAATAATTTGCTGCCAGCTTTTATAGCGGGTACTCACGGCACTGGCTCTGAAGCGCGGGCGTCTATTTGGGAAGAGTGGGATGACTTCGCTGCTGGGTTTGTCGACCTTGAAGGCAAAGTTGCCACGTTGATTGAGGCCGCTAATCAAGAGGATTACCGAGCAGCGGCACGTGCTCTTTCAGAAGTGGGGGCGAGCTGTAAAAGCTGCCACCGCGCCTACCGCTACAATTAGCCAGCGGCAGACGCGTGACAATGCTTTTTAGATAAGGGCGTTTTAATCGCCTGTTTGGATACGGTCAATACGATACAGTGTTTCAACCTGTTCCAAGCCGCTGATAGTACAGCTGAGGTCTTTAACCCGCCCATCGCTTAAGCCATATACCCAGCCATGTACCGAGATTTGCTGGCCACGCTGCCAGGCGCGCTGGAGAATTTTGGTACGGCATAAGCTATTAACCTGTGCTTTGACGTTCAGTTCACACATACGGTCAATCTGGTCTTCCATAGGAAGATGGTCGAGTGAATCTCGGTGGCGGTTGTACTGTTCGCGCACCGAATGTAGCCAATAATCGACGACGCCACATTCGCCTCCCATCATGGCGGCTTTAATACCCCCGCAACCATAGTGGCCGACAATCATGATATGGCTAACTTTAAGTACATCCACCGCGTACTGAACCACCGATAGCGCGTTCATGTCCGTGTGGTGGAGTAAATTGGCCACATTACGATGTACGAATACTTCTCCGGGAGGGAGGGCAATAATTTGGTTGGCTGGCACACGGCTGTCTGAACAGCCAATCCACAAATAGTCGGGATTTTGCTGATTGGAGAGGCGTTTAAAGTACTCAGGATCCTCTTCACACATGCGTTCAGCCCACTCTCGATTGTTATCGAGTAGCGTTGTAATAGGGTCGGGCATAGAGGTCTCCAATAATGTTAAGCCGTTGGCCGCTTAGCGTAAGATCAAGTAGCAAAAAGTATAAAATAATCGCTGATAATTTTTAACCTTCCCTGCTCGTCAGGTCAATATTGATCAGGTCAACGTTAGCCAAGACAGCACTCATCAAGACAACGATCTTGCCCTGGCGTGCAGATTTCAAAGATGTTAATTGAATGGCTATTAACCGGATAGGAGTAAATGATGGCAAATGCCTCTGAATATGAGTATGACCTCCTGGTCATCGGTGCGGGTTCCGGTGGTGTGCGTACCGCTCGAATGGCGGCGGCAACCGGGGCTAGGGTGGCGATTGCGGAAGATCGTTACCTGGGGGGAACCTGTGTCAATGTTGGCTGCGTGCCCAAAAAGCTCTATTCATATGCTGCTCACTTTCATGACAGTTTTGATGATGCCGCCGGCTTTGGCTGGCAGTTGCCCGGCCCTGCAAGCTTTGACTGGGCAACGCTGCGTGACAATAAAATCAGCGAGATAAAACGCTTAAACGGTATCTACCAGCGCATGCTTGAAGGCGCAGGCGTAACGTTATTTAACGCCCGAGCAAGCCTAGCCGACGCTCATACCGTCATCATGAGTAGTGAGCATGGCGATACAACGGTCACGGCAGAAAAAATCGTGTTGGCTACCGGTGGTTGGCCGTGGGTTCCTGATTTTCCTGGCAGCGAATACGCACTAGATTCTAACCAGATCTTTGATTTAGCGTCGTTTCCAAAACGCTTTTTAGTGCTAGGAGGCGGCTATATTGCCGTTGAATTTGCCAGCATCTTCAACGGGTTGGGAAGCGATACCCACTTAATCTACCGCGGCGAGCTATTTTTGAAAGGCTTTGATCAGCAGGTGCGCGAATTTACCTGCGCACAAATGGAACATAAAGGCGTCAACCTTCATTTCAACACCAACATCGAGCGTATTGAAGCCACCCAGGATGCCTATAGCGTGTATCTCACCAATGGTGATGTGCTTGAAGTGGATGTTGTGCTGGCGGCCACGGGTAGAAAAGCTAATATCAATAACTTAGGGCTTGATAAGCTGGGTCTGTCGTTGGATGAGCAGGGCAAGATTCCCGTTAACGAGCGTTTTGAGACCGCGTTGCCTTCTATTCTCGCGCTGGGTGATTTGACGGCTGGGCCTGAACTAACGCCGGTGGCGATAGCAGAAGCCATGCAGTTAGTCGATCACCACTTTACCGACACCGTGCCCAAAGCGCTGGATTACTCGACCATTCCAACCGCTGTTTTTTGCCACCCGAATATCGGAACGGTGGGGCTTTCTGAAGAGGCCGCGCGTGAAAAATTTACTAATATCCGAGTTTATAGCACGGATTTTCGCGCCATGAAGCACACGCTATCAGGTAGCCACGAGCGGACCTTGATGAAACTGATAGTGGATGACGCAACCGATGTAGTGGTGGGTGCTCATATGGTGGGGGAAGAAGCGGGCGAAGTTATTCAGGGTATTGCCATTGCAGTACGCGCAGGCCTAACTAAAGAAGATTTTGACCGCACCGTAGGCATTCACCCCACTGGCGCGGAGGAGTTTGTCACGCTGCGCACGTTGACGCGTACATAAGCACATCACACATCAGGAAACTTGCCATTGCGAAGCGCCGCGGCGAAGAACGATTTTCGCGCGGTGCCCGCAATGGCGGGAAGCTTTTTAGCTGTCGACTCATAACAATATATTATGGAAATAAGGGCGGAGAATAATATGATTTTTGAATTGCTCATAATCAGCTGTTATAATAATTTTCAAATTCGCTACAGCGAAGCATAACTATGAGCACGCCGATACAACCTTTTACTCCTTCTGCAGACCTTGCCCGGCCAACCGTTGCAGATGCCGTGGTAGGCCATGCAGAGACGCCTCTCTTTATTCGCAAGCCAAATGCGGATGACGGTTGGGGAGTGTATGAGCTTGTGAAAGCATGCCCCCCACTGGACGTAAATTCTGCTTACGCCTATTTATTGCTCGCCACCCAGTTCCGCGATACATGTGCGGTAGCAACTAATGAAGAGGGCGAGATAGTTGGCTTTGTGTCTGGTTACGTTAAAGATAACGCGCCAGACACCTACTTCTTATGGCAAGTAGCCGTGGGTGAAAAAGCACGCGGTACCGGGCTTGCTCGTCGCTTAGTTGAAGCGATTATGTCGCGCCCTGAGCTAGACGAAGTACATCACCTTGAAACCACTATCACTCCCGACAATAAAGCCTCGTGGGGCTTGTTTCGCCGCTTGGCGGCACGCTGGCATGCGCCGTTAAACAGCCGCGAATACTTTTCTACTGAACAGCTCGGAGGAGAGCATGATCCGGAAAATTTGGTCCGTATTGGTCCTTTCCAAACAGACCACCTCTAATACGGCGTAAAGAAGTACTGCTTAAGCAAGTACCGGTTAAAACACGTATTAGTCGCACTATTTTCCCGCTCATGTTGCTTCGGGTATATCACGCCTGATGGGCAAAATGATCAAACCAAGGAGGTCGCAAATGCAGACCCAGACGCTTGAACGCATGGAATCCAATGTACGTACTTATTCTCGTTCGTTTCCGGTGGTGTTTACCAAAGCGAAAAATGCGCGCTTAACCGATGAGAACGGCCGTGAGTACATTGATTTCCTCGCCGGCGCGGGCACCCTGAATTACGGCCACAATAATCCGCACATGAAACAGGCGATGATTGATTACCTGTCGACAGATGGCGTGGTGCATGGCTTAGACATGTGGACCAACGCTAAGCGTGATTATTTAGAAACGCTTGAGCAGATTATTTTCAAGCCGCGTGGCCTTGAGTATAAAGTGCATCTGCCAGGGCCTACCGGCACCAACGCGGTAGAAGCCGCTATTCGCTTAGCCCGTGTTGCCAAAGGCCGCCACAATATTGTGACGTTCACCAATGGTTTTCACGGTGTCACCATGGGCGCGTTGGCCACCACGGGCAATCGTAAATTCCGCGAAGCCACCGGTGGTATTCCCACCCAAGGCGCAAGCTTCCTGCCTTACGATGGCTACATGGGTGAGCATACCGACACCCTGGATTACTTTGAAAAATTGCTTGGCGACAAGTCAGGTGGCCTTGACGTTCCTGCGGGCGTCATTATTGAAACTGTGCAAGGCGAGGGCGGTATCAACGTAGCAGGGCTGGATTGGCTCAAGCGCCTGGAAAGCATCTGCCGCGCGCATGATATTCTGCTGATCGTTGATGATATCCAGGCAGGTTGCGGCCGTACCGGCAAGTTCTTTAGCTTTGAACATGCAGGCATTACACCCGATATTATTACTAACTCGAAATCGCTTTCTGGCTTTGGCCTGCCGTTTGCCCATGTATTGATGCGCCCAGAGCTAGACAAGTGGAAGCCGGGCCAGTACAACGGCACTTTCCGTGGATTCAGCCTGGCAATGGTGACCGCCACCGCCGCGTTGAAAAAATACTGGTCAAATGACACCTTTGAGCGTGATGTTCAGCGCAAAGGGCGTATTGTAGAAGAACGCTTCCAGAAGTTGGCAGCACTGTTGACTGAGCACGGCATGCCTGCCACTGAACGCGGCCGTGGTTTGATGCGCGGTATTGACGTAGTGTCCGGCGATATTGCTGACAAAATCACCAGCAAAGCCTTTGAGCACGGCTTGGTGATTGAAACCAGTGGCCAAGATGGTGAAGTAGTTAAGTGCCTGTGCCCGCTGACCATTACCGACGAAGACCTGCTGGAAGGCTTGGATATTCTCGAAATGTGCGTCAAAGCCGTTGTCAGTGAATAGTTTTTAGCCAATAGCTGTCAGTGAATAACGTGGCTGGTAACCACCAGCCACTTTTCAATTTTCAAAGGAGCACTCCTATGATCGTTCGTAATCTTGAAGAAGCGCGTAAAACAGACCGTCTTGTGACTGCTGAAAATGGTAACTGGGACAGCACGCGCCTTGTTCTGGCCAACGACAATGCAGGTTTCTCATTCCACATTACCCGCATTTTTCCCGGCACCGAAACGCACATTCATTACAAAAACCACTACGAAGCGGTATTTTGCTATGAAGGTGAAGGCGAAGTGGAAACGCTTGCTGATGGTAAAATCTGGCCGATCAAAGCAGGCGATATTTACCTGCTAGATCAGCATGATGAACATCTTTTACGCGGCAAAGAAAAAGGCATGACCGTCGCCTGCGTATTCACGCCGCCTATCACTGGTAACGAAGTACACCAGGAAGATGGCTCTTACGCAGCCGCCGAATAAGTCGTTGTAAGGCAAAATGCAAAACGATGTTAAACGAAAAGCAGCCGCTATTTAGCAGGCTGCTTTTTTGCTAGCTGTGTGAACTATTAAGAGTTAACTTTTTCAAAGACGAGCGTAATTTCACCAAGCGTTAGCCCGAATTTGCGCATTGCAGTGCGATTGATCAAACGACCATCGGGCTGTAGGAACATCCAGTCATCCATGGTAAAGGTGAGCATACGGCCACTAACTTCGATCTCAAGCGGGTAGCGCATATGAAATACATGACCATACTGGCGTGCTTCAACTTGCCCATTGACGTCGTTTGCTGAGCCAGACCAATGGTGCTCGTCGATTCGCTCAAACGTCCATACTCTGCGGTCGGTTTCACCATCTGAAAATACAAATGATTCATCAAGGGTCAGTGTATTGTCTGTATAGCTGCCTTGGATATCGACGGTGAAACGGCGTTGTACCTCGCCAGAGTAATCCTGCACCATGCCCCAGGCTCGTGTAGTGCCGGTAAAATACTCAGCGATATCCAAGCGAGGTTCTGAACCAGCATAGTCTTCAATATCAACCCCAGCACAGCCAGCGAGCAACAAGAGCAGGGCGACTAAGCTATATCGAAGTGATCGAATCATAGAAGTTTTCCTATATAAAAATTGGTGGCTGTATAGTTTTGGTAAGATATTTTGTAGCATAGAGCACTTGCTTAAACGTTGCTACTGCTTAGGGGCTATTGCATTAGTGTGCTCCCCGGTAGTTCGCTTAATATATATTATGTTAAATAGGATAAAAGGGATGTCCGAAAAGCACTGATGTCGTTGGACACTACTCTTCCATCTCCTTATTATTCCCTCCACTTATTTCCAAGGATATATTTCGATATGCGCCCAGGTGTTTTGTGGCTGATAGCTGGCTTGTCACTTTCGATCGCAGGCTGCGCAGCCACCCAGCCAGAATCTAATGAGCCGCCGCCGTTAAGTGAAGCGTCATTCAATTCTCGTATCCTTGAGTTAGAAAGCCATTTGACGCAGCAGTGTGATGCTTATTCACAGCTGCAGATGCGCCAACTCGATCAGCAGCAGGTATTAACCGCGGATGTACGTGAAGTAGGCAGCCTACTGCGCTATCTCCGCCAAGATATACAGCAGCTAGAAACCCGTGGCGAAGAGCCCGTTATTATTCGTGAAGAGTGTGAAATCGATGACACCTTGACGACCAAAACGCTGCTTGGCCGAAGTGAATGGGTTGGCTTGCCGAGCCTGGGGACTTATCTCAAAGCACGTGTCGATTCTGGCGCTAACACCTCGTCACTTTCTGCTGCTGAAATTACCCGCTTTGAACGTGACGGCGATGACTGGGTACGCTTCAAGCTAGCGCTAAACGAGGATGATGTTGCCGTTGAGTCACAGCGTGATAAATGGATTGAAGCACCCATCGAGCGACGGGTTCGTATTGTTCAAGCCTCTGGTGAAGAGTCCCGCCCGGTTATTTCTCTGCTGATGACGCTAGGCCCCATCCGTGAAAATGTTGAGTTCACGCTCAATGACCGCACACATTTAGAGTACCCGGTGCTCCTCGGCCGACGCTTTTTGATGGACATCGCCGTCATCGATGTCGCGGATACCTATTTATATGACCGCCCCGAATTTCCTGGTGGTGAGCCAGCCGATCAAGCGGCTGAAGATGAAGCAGCAGATCAAGATGATACCGAAGAGTAACGGCTCTCCCCTGGCGCTATAGGCTGAAAGGAATCTCCATGTCACGGTTAATGTTTTATATTATTGTCGGCCTGCTACTGGTCGTAGGTATTGCCGCCAGCGTCCATCGCCACGTGCAGTTTGAGATCCCCTGGCTTCCCGGCGAGCAACGCCAAGTATGGGAAATTGAGGCCGGCATTAACTTCAATGCGCAGGGCGGCCCCGTTCAGGTGGATATGGCATTACCTTCTCACCAGGCAGGCTTTCGCGTGCTAACCGAAAACACAGCGTCTTCTGGGTACGGGCTTGCCTATAAAGCGGATGAGTTTGGTCGTACCGCACAATGGACTATTCGTGACGCAGCAGGTAATCAGCAGCTGTATTACTCCGTGCAGATGCTGGTGTCACAAGATGCCCGCTCACCGGTGCAAACGCCCCCAGAAATGCCGGTCATCACCCCCTGGGAAAGCCCTTACGACACTGCCGCCAGCCAAGTAATTGAACAAGCCTGGGCACACAGCGCAAATAATGCCACTTTCGCCCGCGAGCTGATCCGTGATGTTAACGGCGAACGCCAAGAAGAAAATGCACGGCTACTGCTAACCCAGGAGAACCCCGCCGCTCTTGTCGTGCGCTTGCTTAATCAAGCGGGCGTGTTAGCGCGAGAAGTTAGCGGCTTGTTGCTGGAAAATGGGCGCCGCCGCCAAACGTTAAGTAGCTGGATTCAGGTATTTAATGAAGCCGGCGATGAATGGGCTCTCTTTCATCCTATTACGGGCGAAGAAGGCAAGCCGGATAACCTACTGCTATGGGAAACCGGCGGCCGTGCCGTGCTGGAAGTTCAAGGCGGTACCAACTCGCGGGTTTCATTCTCAATGATGACCCACGACCAGCCCGCGTCAGCGGCGGTGCGTAATCATTACTCAGAGGATACGCTGCTGAACTTCTCCATTCACAGCCTGCCATTAGAGGAGCAAGCGTTATTTCAAACCATCTTGCTGATTCCTATTGGTGCGCTGATGGTGGTGTTTTTACGCGTGCTGGTGGGAATCAAAACATCCGGCACCTTTATGCCGGTATTGATCGCCCTTGCCTTCATTCAAACCACCCTGCCAACGGGTTTAATCGGCTTTCTATTGATTGTCGCCATCGGCCTGATTATTCGTAACTACCTTTCCTACTTGAACTTATTGCTGGTAGCCAGAGTGTCGGCGGTGATTATCACGGTGATTGCGATCATTTCAATCTTTACCGTTTTAGCCTATCGAATGGGGCTAAGTGCTGGTTTAACCATCACCTTCTTCCCGATGATTATCCTTGCTTGGACCATTGAGCGGATGTCGATTCTATGGGAAGAAGAAGGCCCCAAGCAGGTCTTAATTCAAGGTGGCGGCAGCTTAATCACCGCTATTCTTGCTTACTTAGCGATGAATAACCCTTGGGTGCGCCACATTACCTTTAACTTCCTGGGTGTTCAGTTAATCCTGATGGCGCTAATCCTACTGCTGGGCAATTACACCGGTTATCGCCTGCTTGAGCTGCGCCGTTTCAAGCCAATTATTGATGACGAGAAACCATCATGAGTTGGTGGAATAACTGGACCTGGCCAACCCGCTTGCGGGACAAAGGCATCATTGGCATGAATCGGCGTAATATTCGCTATATTGGCCGATACAATAAGCGCCGGCTTTATCCATTGGTTGATGACAAACTGAAAACCAAGCTGCTGGCACAGCAGTATGGGATTACGACGCCGGAGCTAATCGGCACGGTGACCACCCAGTTTGGCGTTAAGCACATCGGTGCAATGCTTACCGGGCACGCCGGTTTTGTTATCAAGCCCGCTAAGGGAAGCGGTGGCAAAGGCATTCTGGTCATTGAAAAAGTGGAAGATAACGCCTTTATCAAGCCAAGCGGTGCGAAACTTTCACTTACCGATGTTGAGCGGCATGTCTCGAATATTCTTTCAGGGCTCTACTCGCTGGGCGGCTCGCCCGATGTGGCGGTGATTGAAACGCTGATTAATTTCGATGAAAGCCTGATGGATTACACCTACGAAGGGGTTCCCGATATTCGGGTTATCGTCTTCAAAGGCTACCCTGTGATGGCGATGATGCGTCTTTCTACCGCCGCGTCCGACGGCAAAGCTAACTTGCACCAAGGCGCGGTGGGCGTTGGCTTGAATATTGCCACTGGTGCCGCCTTGCGCGCTGTTCAGTTTGACCGCCCCTGCTTTAGCCACCCCGATACAGGCCATGACTTGGCAAGCCTGGTGGTGCCACAATGGGAAACGCTGCTGAATTTAGCGGCGGGTTGTTATGAGATGACAGGGTTAGGGTATTTAGGTACTGATATGGTGCTGGACCGCAAGCATGGCCCGATGCTGCTGGAGCTTAATGCACGGCCTGGGCTTGCCATTCAAATGACCAATGGCGAAGGTTTGCGCCGCCGGCTTGATCTTATTGAACGCCAGCCCGATGGCGTACCGGCCAAACAGCGCGTGGCTTTCGCCCAGCACCATTTTGCTCGACAAAGTGAGCTTACTGACAGTGAAGGCTAAGTCTTGAAAGCTAACGCTTACAACGTTCAATGAGTTGACCATGATGATTTGCCTATGAACCAAGCGAACACACTACTGCAGCAGGCAGAATCTCAATGCCATATTCGGGGCGTGAGGTTTACCCCCATAAGGCGGCGCGTGCTGGAAATGATTGCCGAAAACGGTGGCGGTCTGAAAGCTTATGATCTGTTGGATAAGCTTTCCACCGAGCACGCAGCGGCTCGGCCACCGACAGTTTATCGTGCGCTGGAGTTCTTGATCGACCAAGGATTAGTGCACCGCATTGAGTCACTCAACGCCTACGTGGCGTGCGCGTGCCCCGAGCATGCCCATGGTTTTCAACTGCTCATCTGCCGTCAGTGTGGTTACGTAGAAGAACTGCATTTAGATGAAATTAGCGAGCAGCTAGCGGTATTGGCTCAACAGCAAGGCTTTAATGTCGAGCGCCAAACTATCGAACTCCAAGGCTTATGTCAGGAGTGCCGAACCGCTAATTTATCGAATAGCTAATTTATTTAACCGCTAGCGAGTAACCGTTATGTCCCTTTTTGATCACGTCGCGCCTGATGCGCTTTTCAAGCAGCTTGAGCGCGCAACCCCCCAAGATGGCCTGCCTGCTGTTGCCACCCTGCTAGCGGCAGTTCGTTTTAATGCTGATGGTTTGATTCCTGCGATTGCCCAGCAGCACGACTCCAAAGAAGTATTGATGATGGCGTGGATGAACCGCCAGGCGCTGGAAGAAACCTTGGCCACTCGTCGTGTTTGCTACTACTCGCGTTCGCGGCAAACATTATGGCGCAAAGGTGAGTCGTCGGGTCAGCAGCAGCAGCTTATTTCCGCAGCACTCGACTGCGATGGCGATACGCTACTACTGCAGGTCGAGCAAACCGGCCCTGCCTGCCACACCGGGCGGCGCAGCTGCTTCTATATTGCGGTGGGCGATGAGCATGCAGCCATTACCAGTGAGCCGCTGATTGACCCCGATGAGCTCTATGGTAAAAAGAGCGGAAATCGCGGAGGGTCGTGATGGATCACAACCGCTCGCCACTACCTGCAGGCCTGAGGATGTTAAGAAACGCCTTAAGAACGGTAGTAATGAAGGTAATGATTGGCTGCGTCAGAGTCTATCAGTATACCTTAAGCCCCCTGTTAGGCCCCCGCTGCCGTTTTTGGCCCAGCTGTTCGTCTTATACGATTGAAGCGATTCAGGTGCATGGCCCGCTAAAAGGTAGCTGGATGGCGCTCAAGCGTATCGTCAAATGCCACCCTGGCAACCCTGGCGGCATGGACCCCGTGCCCGGTGGCCGCAGCGAACAGCTTTGCCGCGAGGATGAGCAGCCAGCAGCAAGCTGCTGTGATCACCACCCCCGCTAAATGGCGTCTTTATCAGTTTTGCTGAGCAACCTGATAAATCTTTTCAAGCATCGCGTGCAAGCCATTGCTGCGCGTGGGCGAAAGGTGTTTATCCAGACCCAAATCTGCCAGAAAATGCGGCTTAGTCGCACGTATTTCAGCGGCGGTGCGCTCGCTATAAATACGCAGCAATACGGCAATCAGCCCGGAAACAATCGCCGCGTCAGAGGTTGCTTTGAATACCAGCTTGTCGCCCTCCTCTTCGTGGTGCATCCATACATTTGACTGACAGCCCTGAATTTTAAACTCGTCTGTTTTCCACGTCTCGGGGAATTCAGGTAGCTGCTTACCCATATCGATAATGTACTGATAACGATCCATCCAGTTATCAAATATCTCGAAATCTTCAATCAGCTCTTGCTGGGCCTGTTCGGCGCCGGACGTGCTCATAGCCTTTCCTTTTTACTGTGTGTTTTTACGAGCATTTCCCATAAGAAGCTCTTAATCAGCCCCATTATAACGGCTTGATGGCGGCTTGAGGGAGCCATCAGGGCGTGAATTGCTTAAACGATGGCGCTGCTGTTCACTATGCCATTCAATGTCTTCGCTATGTAAATAGCGCGAGGTGGTATCAAGGCGCGCATGGCGGGCACTCTCTGCTAGATGGCGTAAACCAATACCCGCCTGAGCCTGGTGAGTAATCGAGGTATGGCGTAACCAGTGCGGCGTTGCCTGGTTGAGCGCAACAACGTGTTCTGTTGCGCCGCCGTTATCTTCAAGTGTTTGAGCCGCCTGCTGAAATGTCGTTCGAATAAGCCGATAAAGCTGGTTATGGCCCAAGCCACGCTGGCCATCGAGTGCGCGAAGCACCGGCGTTTCAGCATCTAACTGGCTAGGATAATCAGCCAAGCCTAACGCCTGCCGCCACTCAATTAGGCACGCCAACATGTCGTCAGGCAGCGGAATCCGTGCCACCTTGTTGCCCTTGCCCACCACATGCCACCACCAGCGCCCTTCACTGCGCTGAAAATCGCCCATGCGCGCATCCGCCATTTCGCTTAGCCGTGGGGCGAGCAAATAGGCAAAGCCAAAGATAAAGCGCCGCCGTGCATGTTCAAAACGGGCGCGTCTTCTCTGCCGGCTTCCCTGCCCGCGACTACTCTCCCCGCGACGAACCTCCCCAGCCGCTAACGGCGTATTCAGCCACTGCCACAGCCACGCCCACAAATCACTTTCCAGGTAGCGTTCAATGCGCGGCGTCTGGTTATTCAGGCGTCGCGATTTATCACGCATCAAGCGAAACGGGTTGTGGTTAACCCACCCCGCTTCTACTAGCCAAGCAAACATGCCCTGCAGAATTACCAAACTTTGGCGCCGGCTGGCCGGTGCTAGCGCACCACGAAACGGCCGCCATGCCAGGTGAGCACGGGGTTTAGAAGGCCCCACCCACTGCTCGCGGGGCTGTGGGTCTGCGAGAAAGGCTTCAAACTGGCGCAGTGTTTCGCGGTTGATATCTGCCAGGGTTAGCTGGTGGGAAGCAAGCCACAGCAACAGCCGCTCTGACTCTCGGCGGTACGCCTTCCAGGTTTGCGGGCTATCTACATACTCATCAAGCCATGCCATGACCGCCTGAGCATCATTTTGGGCGCTAATATGACCGCCGCTCGGCAAGCTTTTCAGCGCCAGTCGTTGGCCGGTAGGTGTTATCACATCGTTTGCCATCCTAGCCTAACCCCCTCTCTTTCTTCTTTTTTAAGTGCTTTTTTAAGTGTCTTTGTTGAGTGCTTCTTTTTAAGCTTTTATGGCCTCTGGCCTGAAGTGTGCCGCTGTAGTCGTATAAATTCAAGATAATGGGAGTAATCTTGAATTTATGTCGCAAATGATAAATAATATTACGTATTATGTAATACGTAATTATTGCCTTTTACTCGTAAAATCCTGACAATGGCGCTCTTCAAACGAAAGGACACCACCATGGCCCGCAACGGCATTCAGTACAGCGATGTTCAGCAAGCCATTGATACGCTGCTAGCCCGAGGCGATACGCCCAGCGTGCAGCGTATTCGCGATGTTCTGGGCACAGGCAGCTTCACCACCATTAGCGACCACTTTCGGCTGTGGCGCAGCGAGCGCGAGCAAAATCGTGACGTGCCTCCGCCTAAAGGCGTGCCTGAAGTGGTCGTGACGATGGCTAGCGAGCTATGGCGTGAAGCGCAAGAGGTGGCCAACCAAGCGCTCACCCACTACCGCGAGGAAGCCAACCGCCAAGTGGCCAGCGCCCAGCAGCTCGCCGAGGATGCTAAACAGCAGGCGGCAAATGCCGAACAGCGCGAAAGCGCCCTCGCTGAGCACTTACGCCACTTAGAGCAGCGTATGGAACAGCGCACGGAAGCGTTAAACCGAGAATTAGCGACTAGCCAAACCAGCGAATCTCACTGGCGGCAGTTGGCTGAAGCGTCGCAGGCAGAAACCAATCAACTGAAGCGAGCGCAACAGCAGTTAGAAAGCCAGGCCGCCGCACAGAGGGATGCGCATAGCCAAGTGCTCAGCGAGCAGCAGGCCGCGTGGGAGCAGCGCTTAGCACAAGAAGAGCAGCGCCATGAAGCCGCCGAAGGAAGGTTGATGGCGATGCTGGATACCGCTCAGCAGGCGCGCGATCAAGAAAAGAAGGCAAACCAAAAACGTGTGCAGCAAGATGAGCAGCGTATTGAGGCATTAAACCAAGAACTGAAACGTCACCAGCAGGCGCTGCATCAGCTGCAGCTGGAAGCCAGTGAGCGCGAACAGCAGCTAAGTGATCAGCAGCAGCAAATCGCGACCCTACACAAACGTGCTGAAACCGCGAACCAGCAGCTAGATGAGGCAAACGCAGCACGGGAGCGTCAAGCCCTAGCGCACGCTGAGCAATCAAAAGAGCGACAGCACGTATGGCAAGAGAAGCTCTGGAATCGTATGGAAGCACTGCAGCAACAGCTAACAGAACTGCCCGATTCACTGACAGAAAAACAGTCGCCGCCAAAGCGTTAATGTAGCGAGCACTGGCAAAAAAAACGGCCACCTCGTTTGAGGTGGCCGTTTTATAGATCTACGGCATTGACGGCCTATTAACGATAATAAGCGTTAGTCGTATCGCTGTGGTCAGTCACGTCGCGGATACCGGCAAGCTCCGGAATACGCTCCATTAGGGTTTTCTCAACGCCATCTTTCAGCGTTAAATCAACCGCCGCACAGCCCTGGCAGCCACCGCCAAACGCCAGAATGGCATACTGCTCTTCGGTAAGCTCAACCAGCTTGATTTCACCACCATGAGCCGCCAACCCAGGGTTGATCTCGCTATAAAGCACATAGTTAATGCGGTCTTCCAATGGGCTATTCGCATTCACCTTGGGCATTTTGGCGTTAGGCGCTTTAATGGTCAGCTGGCCGCCCATGCGGTCAGCGTTAAAGTCCACTACCGCCTCTTCTAAAAAGGCCAGGCTGTTTTTGTCGAGAAACACGTTAATTTTCTCAAGTTCCAGCGTGACATCGGTGGGCTCTTCTTCACCGGGGCGGCAATACGCCAGGCAGGTTTCCGCATAGGGCGTACCTGGCTGGGTAATAAAGATACGCACGGCAATACCTTCAACGTTCTGCTTTTCAAGCAGCTCCGCTAAGTATTCTTGCGCACTGTTTGTAATATCAATACCTTGGGTATCGATGTTGGTATCTGCTTCGCTAGTCGTGGTCATGAGGGCTGTCTTCCTCCCGTGGTAGTGGCGGTGCCACTTCACATGTCATTTGATGCATGTCATTTTCAGTGCATGTCATTTAACACCATGGTAAGCAAAACAGCGCGCTGACACAATCCCGACTGTTTTAGTAGGCTATTTAAAAGCTGCCTTGAACCGCTTATAGTAAATTGTTGTTTCATACACACTTGTAAGAGCTGCGCTTGGGCGCGCCATTTGCTATCCCTTTTGTTATCATTATGCGCCTCTTACCAACTGATAATGCTTTTCCGACGATAACAACCTCCCTTTTACGACTGTGACGCTGGAGAACTCCCCCTGCCATGGCTGATAGTGCTTTGACCGCGACCCTTACCCAACGCCTTGCTGAACGTATCCTTATTCTAGACGGCGGTATGGGCACCATGCTGCAGAACGCCCAGTTAAGCGAGGAGGATTTTCGCGGTGAACGGTTCAGTGACTGGCCTTCGGATCTTAAAGGCAACAACGACCTGCTCGCGCTCACCTGCCCGGATGTCGTCGCGCGAATTCACCGCGACTACTTAGAAGCCGGTGCCGACATTATTGAGACCAACACCTTTAACAGCACCCAGCTGTCGCAGTCTGATTACGGCATGGAATCGCTGGTGGTGGAACTCAACCGCGAGTCAGCGCGCCTGGCCCGTGAAGTGTGTGATGCAGTGGCCGCCGAAACCGGCGTGCCTCGCTATGTTGCCGGTGTGCTCGGCCCCACCTCGCGCACCGCTTCGCTCTCGCCGGATGTCAACGACCCGGCCAAGCGTAATGTCACCTTTGACGAGCTGCGCGAAAATTACTACGAAGCCGCCGAGGCGCTGATTGCCGGCGGTGCCGATCTGATCATGATCGAAACCATCTTTGATACGCTCAACGCCAAGGCGGCAATTTACGCCCTGGAAGAGCTGTTCGATGACCGCGACGAGCGCTTACCGGTAATGATTTCCGGCACGATTACCGATGCCTCTGGGCGTACGCTTTCCGGGCAAACCACTGAAGCGTTCTGGAACTCTATTCGCCACGCTCAGCCGCTGTCAGTCGGTTTAAACTGTGCGCTGGGTGCTGAAGAGCTGCGCCCCTATTTAGAAGAGCTTTCCACCAAGGCTGATACCTTCGTTTCTGCCCACCCCAACGCAGGCCTGCCCAACGAGTTTGGTGAGTACGACCAAACACCGGAAGAGATGTCGGAGATTGTCAGCGAGTTTGCGGCAAGCGGCTTGGTCAATATTATCGGCGGCTGCTGTGGCTCAACGCCTGAACATATTCGCGCCATTGCTGATTCAGTGCGCGATATGGCACCGCGGGTTATTCCTGAACGCAGCCGCGCCTGCCGTCTCTCCGGGCTTGAGCCTTTCAATATTGAAGCGGACTCACTGTTCGTCAACGTCGGCGAGCGCACCAACGTTACGGGTTCTGCGCGCTTTAAGCGGCTGATTGTGGAAGAAGACTTCACCACCGCGTTAGAAGTTGCCCTTGAGCAAGTCGAAAACGGTGCCCAGGTCATCGATATCAATATGGACGAAGGCATGCTTGAGTCTCAGGAAGCCATGGTGCGCTTTCTGAACTTGATCGCCGGCGAGCCGGATATCGCTCGCGTGCCGATTATGATCGACTCCTCCAAATGGGACATCATCGAAGCGGGCTTGAAGTGCGTGCAAGGCAAGGCGGTGGTCAACTCCATCTCGCTCAAAGAGGGCGAAGCCGCCTTCCGCGAACAGGCAACCAAATGCCGCCGCTTTGGTGCTGCTATCGTGGTGATGGCGTTTGATGAAGATGGCCAGGCCGATACCTTTGCGCGCAAAACCGAAATTTGCCAGCGCGCTTATCGCCTGTTGGTCGATGAAATCGGCTTCCCCGCTGAAGACATCATTTTCGACCCCAATATCTTTGCTATTGCCACGGGTATTGAAGAGCACAACAACTACGCGGTTGATTTCATTGAGGCTACCCAGTGGATTCGTGAAAACCTGCCCCACGCCATGGTGTCTGGCGGCGTTTCCAACGTTTCGTTCTCGTTTCGGGGTAACAACCCGGTGCGCGAAGCCATCCACTCCGTTTTCCTTTATTACGCGATTCGCGCCGGCCTGAGCATGGGGATCGTCAACGCCAGCCAGCTTGCGGTGTATGACGACCTGCCCGCTGAGCTGCGCGATGCCGTTGAAGATGTGGTGCTTAACCGGCGCAGCGATGGCACCGAGCGACTTTTAGATCTCGCCGATAAATATAAAGGCGACGGCAGCGGCGCTGCCAAAAAAGAAGACCTTGAGTGGCGCAGCTGGCCGGTGAATAAGCGCATTGAACATGCGCTGGTGAAAGGCATTACGGTGTATATCGAAGAAGACACCGAGCAGGCCCGCGCCCAAGCGGCGCGCCCTATTGAAGTGATTGAAGGCCCGCTGATGGACGGCATGAACGTGGTCGGCGATTTGTTCGGCGATGGCAAGATGTTCCTGCCTCAGGTGGTTAAGTCTGCGCGAGTGATGAAACAAGCCGTGGCTTACTTGATCCCCTATATCGAAGCCGAGAAAAGCGAAGACACCCAGGCCAAAGGCAAGATCGTGATGGCCACGGTGAAAGGCGATGTCCACGATATCGGCAAAAATATCGTCGGTGTGGTGCTGCAGTGTAATAACTACGAAGTGATTGACCTTGGGGTTATGGTGGCTGCAGATAAAATCTTGCAGGCTGCCAAAGATCATAACGCTGATATTATCGGCCTTTCCGGCTTGATCACTCCCTCGCTGGAAGAGATGGTTCATGTGGCCAAAGAAATGCAGCGCCGCGGCATGGATTTACCGCTGCTGATTGGCGGTGCCACCACTTCTAAGGCGCATACCGCGGTCAAAATTGAACCTCAGTATGAGCACCCGGTGATTTATGTCACCGACGCCTCCCGCGCCGTTGGCGTGGCAAGCAGGCTGCTGGCACCCAACCAAAAAGCCGCTTACGTCGCGGAAATTCGCGAAGAGTACGAAAAGGTGCGCGAGCGTAACGCCAAACGCCGCCCCAAAGCGGCAGACCTGGACTACACCCAAGCTCGCAAGCGCCGCTTCCGCACCGACTGGAGCGCCCACACCCCCGCTGAGCCCAATATGCTGGGGCTAAAAACCTTCGATGACTACGACCTCGAAGAGTTGATTGAACGCATCGACTGGACGCCGTTCTTTATGAGCTGGCAGCTGGCGGGTAAGTACCCCAAAATCCTTAACGATAACGTCGTTGGTGAAGCGGCCCGCAACCTGTTTGAAGACGCCAAAGTAATGCTACGCAAGCTGGTTGAAGAAAAGCGTGTGCAGGCACGCGGCGTTATCGGCCTGTGGCCTGCCAATAGCGTGGATGACGACGTGATTGAGGTCTACGCAGACGAGTCGCGCAGTGAAGTGATTGAACGCCTGCATCACATTCGCCAACAAACCACCAAAGGTCGCGACGGTATCTGCTACAGCCTGGCCGACTTTATTGCCCCGAAAGAGAGCGGCAAAGCCGATTGGATTGGCGGTTTCGCGGTGACCACTGGCCACGGTGTGGATGAGCTATCCAAGGCTTACGAGGCAGCAGGCGATGACTATAACGCGATAATGGTGCAGGCATTGACAGATCGCCTTGCCGAAGCCTTTGCCGAGCGCATGCATGAACGGGTGCGCAAAGAATTCTGGGGTTATGTGCCGGAAGAAACCCTGGACAACGATGCCTTGATCGCTGAGAAGTATCAGGGTATTCGCCCTGCCCCTGGCTACCCCGCCTGCCCGGATCACACCGAAAAAGCCACGCTATTCCGGCTGCTGGATGCCACCGAAAATACCGGGCTTGCGCTGACGGAAAACTTCGCCATGTGGCCCGCCGCGGCGGTTTCCGGCTGGTACTTTGCGCATCCGCAGTCGAAATATTTTTCGACCGGCAAAATTACCCGCGACCAGGTCGAGGCCATTGCCGCACGTAAGCAGATGCCCCTTGAGGAAATGGAGCGTTGGTTAGCACCGGTGCTTTCCTACGACCCGAGCTGATTGGTGCTGGTAGCGAACCGTCATGGCAAGGTGATTCGCCTTGCCTTACCCATCATGCTGGGCATGCTGTCGCAGAGCCTGCTTAACTTGATCGATGCGGCTCTGGTGGGGCGCTTAGGTGAAGTAGCGCTTGCGGGTGTAGGGGTGGGCGGTTACGCGATGTTTATGCTCAGCGCCCTAGTGTTTGGCCTTTCCTCTAGTGTGCAAGCGCAAACCGCCCAGCGCGCTGGCGCAAGCCACCCCAACATTGGCCAACCGCTGCAGTCAGGAATGATGATTGGCCTTGCGGTGGCCCTGCCGCTGTCACTCTTGGCCTGGTGGCAAGCACCGCTGTTGGTCGGCGTTATTACCCAGGCGGCCGACGTACGCGCGATTGCCGTTGACTATTTTCGCTGGCGCGTCGTGTCACTCTCGGCCATTGCGCTCACGCTCTGCTTTCGTGGCTACTGGAACGGCCGCCAACAAACGCACCTCTATTTGCGTATTATTGTCGCGGTTCACGTACTCAATGTAGCCGCTAGCACAGGGCTTATTTATGGCCTTGCCGGCCTGCCGGAAATGGGCGCTAGTGGCGCAGGTGCAGGCACCACGCTTTCGCTATTCACTGGTTTAGTTTTATGGTGCTGGGTGAGCGCAAAAGATGCTCGTCAGCAAGGTTCATTCGCACGCCTGCCTAGCTTTGCTACGTTACGCGCTACCTTGGCGCTTGCCGCCCCGCATTCTATTCAGCAACTTTGGTTTGCCGCAGGCTACGCGGTACTGTTTTGGCTGCTAAGCCAACTAGGCACGGCCAGTGTAGCGGTTGGCCATGTGCTGATTAATTTATCACTGCTGCTGATATTGCCGGGTGTGGGGGTCGGCGTTGCGGCCATGAGCCTTGTTGGCGAAGCGCTGGGGCGCGATGCCCAGATTGAGGCACACCGCTGGGGGCTGGATGCGCTGCGGGTCGCCTGGTTGCTGCTTATGGTGTTGGCAGTGCCTATGGTGCTCTTGCCCGAACCGCTACTTGCCCTCTTTTTCAGCAACAATGAACTCATCGCTCTGGGCAAATTACCGCTGCAGTTAACCGGCATCATGATTGTGCTGGATGCCGCCGCGTTAGTGCTTGCCCAGGCGTTAATGGGTGCCGGTGCTCAGCGCACGGTGATGATCCTGACCTTAGGGATGCAGTGGTTACTTTTTTTACCCCTGGCCTGGTGGGTGGGTGTCCACTTGGCGCATGGCCTGCTAGGCATTTGGCTGATGCAGCTGCTGTACCGATTTATCAACTCAGCGGGGTTTCTGTGGGTTTGGCAACGCCGCCACTGGCAGGCTCAAGCCTTCTGATAAGCTGTCTTAATAAGCCCTCTTGAGAAACCATTTTGATCAGCCACCTGAGCGTGGCTTTTGCTTCACTATCGCTCTAAATAGCTTTTAGAGATAAAAAGATAATTATATATTCTTTTGTAGAATATAACGCTCGCGTTAAGGTAGCGCTACACTAACGTCCGTCTCAACGTGACCATTTCGCTTTTAGCAGGATCGTGCCACATGTACCGTTATGATATTCACGACCAAACCCTGGTTGACGAGCGCGTCGCGCAGTTTCGCGACCAAATGGAACGCTACCGTGCCGGGCGTTTGGGAGAAGAAGAGTTTCGCCCCCTGCGGTTGCAGAACGGCCTCTATATTCAACGCCATGCGCCCATGCTGCGAATTGCGATTCCTTACGGCATGCTGGCGGGGAACCAACTTCGCGCGCTTGCTGAGATCACTCGCCGTTACGACCGCGGCTACGGCCACTTTACCACTCGGCAGAATTTACAGCTGAACTGGCCAGCGCTTGAAGACGTGCCGGACATTTTGGCCGATCTCGCCAAGGTACAAATGCACGCGATTCAAACCAGCGGTAACTGCATTCGTAACACCACCAGCGACCAGTTTGCCGGCATCGCCAACGATGAAGTGGAAGACCCACGCCCCTGGTGTGAATTAATCCGCCAGTGGTCGACCCTGCACCCAGAATTCGCCTATCTGCCGCGCAAGTTCAAAATTGCCGTTAGCGGTGCCGCCCAAGACCGCGCGGCCATTCAGGTTCACGATATTGGCCTGCGCCTATGGCACAACGCCGACGGCGAACTGCGTATTAAAGTATTGGCCGGTGGTGGCCTAGGCCGCACACCGATGATCGCCGATGTGGTGCGCGACGACCTGCCCTGGCAGCATCTGCTGACCTACTTGGAAGCCTGTGTGCGGGTTTACAACCAGTTTGGTCGCCGGGATAACAAGTTCAAAGCGCGGATTAAAATTCTGGTTAAAGCGCTGGGCATTGAGGAATTTCGTCGCCGCGTAGAGGAAGAGTGGGCGCACTTGAAAGACGGCCCCCAAACGCTTAACCAAGCAGCGGTTGACGCCGCGAAAGGCCACTTTCCCGAACCGGATCGCCGCCCAGTAGCAGCGTCAGCAACGGAAGATTTCGATCGCCTTCGCGGCGAAAACAGAAGCTTCTCGCGTTTTGTGACCAACAACGTGACTGATCACAAAGTGCCTGGCTATAAAGCGGTGACGCTATCGCTGAAACGCCGCGAACATGCGCCTGGAGATGTCACCGCTGACCAAATGGAAGCCGTCGCTGATTTAGCCGATCGCTACAGCTTTGGTGAAGTGCGCGTTACCCATGAGCAGAATCTCGTGCTTTCTGACGTACCGGTAGATGAGCTGGAAGCGCTGTGGAAAGAGCTTGATGCGCTGGGCATGGCGAACCCTACCGTGGGCACGCTTAATGACATCATCTGCTGCCCTGGCGGCGATTACTGCAGCTTGGCGAATGCGGTGTCGATTCCTATTGCACAGGCGCTGCAGGAGCGTTTTGAAGATTTAGACTTCCTGTATGACCTGGGCCCGCTGGATCTGAATATCTCCGGCTGCATGAATGCCTGTGGTCACCACCACGTGGGGCATATCGGCATCTTGGGCGTAGATAAAAAAGGCAAAGAGTACTACCAGATATCGATTGGCGGTAACTCAACCGACGATGCCTCGCTGGGTAAGATTCTGGGGCCTTCGTTTTTCCGTGAAGACGTTCCAAATGTGGTTGAGAAAGTGCTGGAAGTCTATGTGGCACAGCGTCACGAAGATGAGCGCTTCCTGGATACTTATCGCCGTATTGGCTTAAAACCCTTTAAGGAGCGTGTCTATGCCCAGTAATGATGAAACGCAAATTGAAGCGGTTGAGCTAACGCCGGTTCATGTTGATCACTTGATTGCTCACGGCGAGTTAGCGGCCGAGAACGCTTGGTGTGTCTCCTACGATGCTGACACCCTACCCGAGCAGCGCCCGGCGTTTGTTCCGCTGGCGCTGTGGCAAGCCAACCAAGACGACACTGAGCTTGCGCCGCTGCTCACCAGCGATACCGAGCTAAATGCTGAACTTGGTCAACAGCTAAGCAGTGTCAGCGCGATTGCCATTGATTTTCCTGCGTTTACCGATGGCCGTGGCTATACCCTCGCCCGCCTGCTGCGCGAACGCTATGCGTACAAGGGTGAAGTGCGTGCAGTAGGTGACGTGCTGGTTGACCAGCTGGATTATATGCGCCGCTGTGGTTTTACTGCCATGGCCCTGCGCGATGACCAGCACCCAGAAGATGCTTTGCGTGCACTCAATGCCTTCAGCGTTCGCTACCAAACCGATGTGGAAGAGCGCCAAGCACTGTTTGAGCGTCGTTTAACGGCCCGCAAATAAATAAAACAGATGTAAAAAAAGCAAAAAGGGCAGCGTGGGCTGCCCTTTTTTTATTTTGAAACCTGGTTATTTTGAAACCGATCTGGCTATATTCATCCCCGCCGCTTTTGCTGGCGCTCACGATTATTGGCTTTGGCGCGATCGCTTTTGCGCAGCATCACCCAAGTCGCGCCCAGGCCACCTTCAGAAGGCTGGGCGGATACATACGCCTGCACTTCCTCAAACTGGCTAAGCCATTTGGCAAGGTACGAGCGCAGCACGTTGGCGGGGCTATCAATCTCGCGGCCACGGCCGTGAATGATCAGCACCGAACGTAAATCGTGGGCGTAGGCTTCTTGAATAAAGGGAAACAGCATTCGGCGGCATTCACTTAGCGGGCGTCTTAGCAAATGCAGCTGCGACTGAACGCTATAACCACCGTGCTTTAGCTTATCAACCACGCCTTGTTGAATGCCCTCGCGGCGATACTCCATGGGATCAAAAGGCGGCAGCAGATCAACAAAATCATCGGATAAAAAGTTGCGCGCCCCCAACTCCTCTTCTGCCCATTCACGCCGAGCTAATTGAGCCTCGGAAGGTTTTTTTCGGATAGAGGCAGGCTCTGCACGATTACTCGGTGGCAGCGGCTTAACATCGCCTACTAGCGCACGGAAATTCATCTGATCACCAAGTTCATCACGAAGTGGCTGATTCATTGCAGGCTCCTCCGGTAGGGTCTAATCATCAGCTAGTTTACATTACATATAGCAGATTAAATAAGTCGATAACGTAGCGCTTGTCATCGCTCATTTGGCGCGCCAAGCTACGCAGCCACTTTCGTCACTATTTGTCACCATCCAAAGAAGAGAGAGAGGCATCATGGTTTGGCTAAAACGCCTGTTGATAGCCATTAGCCTGGGGCTGGTAAGTGTTGCCGGATGGCTGTGGCTAACGATGCTCAGCCCTTGGTTTTATGACCGCCCTGCTGAGCTTCCCGCTATCGAACAGCGCACCCATCACGTATTCGTTTACGGCACGCTACGCTACGCGCCCATACGGTTAGTCGTCATGGGCAGCTTTGGTGCGCCTGAGCAAGCGGTGCTTGAAGGATACCGGCGTAATGGGCTGGATCTTACCCAGCAGCCAGATAGCCAGGTTGAAGGGCTGCGGCTGCGCGTAGATGCCACAGAGTTAGCGCGCCTTGACCGCTATGAGCGCCTGGGCATTCGCTACGAACGGGTTAAAAAAACACTCAGTGATGGCAGCAGCGCCTGGGTCTACTTGCGTTTGCCGCAAGCACAACATGCTTTTTCGCCACCTGTTGGCTCATCACTCGCTCTAGCACCCCCATCGCTCTGGTAACATGTGCCTTAATCACTAGGCTTTAATCACCTTAGTTCATGACCCCGGCAGGAAATCTTATGAGTGATACGACTCCTTACGTTTTAATCCTTTACTACTCGCGATCAGGCGCGACCGCCACGATGGCGCAGCAAATAGCCGCGGGCGTAGAAAGCGTGCCTGGCATTCAAGCCCGCTTGCGCACGGTGGCACCGGTTTCTACCACCTGTGAAGCCGTTGAACCTGAGATTCCTGCGGAAGGTGCCATCTACGCTGACCTAGACGACCTACGCCACTGCAGCGCGTTGGCACTGGGCAGCCCTACGCGCTTTGGCAATATGGCGGCACCGCTAAAATACTTTATCGATTCCACCAGCAGCCTATGGATGAACGGAGCATTGATTGACAAACCCGCCAGTGCCTTCACCTCGACCTCTAGCCTGCACGGTGGGCAAGAGAGCACGCTGCTAACGATGTTAGTGCCGCTGCTGCATCATGGCATGGTCTACGCAGGCGTTCCCTATAGCGAAACGACACTACTTGAGACACACACTGGTGGCACGCCCTATGGCGCGAGTCATTTAGCTGGCCCCCGCAGTGACCGCTCAATAGATACCCATGAGCGCACTCTGTGCGTTGCCCAGGGCAAACGGCTTGCTCGACTCGCGTTGGCACTTCACGCTATGCGTCAGGAGGCATTATGAGGCAGTGGCTGGAGGACGTAGAAACACGCCATGGGATTGATAACCTCACCCAAAAGGCTCGCCAGCTGGTGGTGG
Source organism: Halomonas sp. 54_146 (assembly GCF_001507855.1). Classification (GTDB taxonomy): domain Bacteria; phylum Pseudomonadota; class Gammaproteobacteria; order Pseudomonadales; family Halomonadaceae; genus Vreelandella. The sequence goes on along the minus strand of NZ_LGEN01000005.1, from coordinate 1,185 downwards.
CAAGCTTTGTCTTGCTGCTACTGCTGGTGATTTACCGGGGCTTTTTGCTGCAAGGTGATGAATTTAACTGGCGCCCGGTGGTCGCTTTTGTGCTTCCTTTAGTGCTGTTCTTACCTTCGATCATTGGCAAACGGGCACGTGGTCACGCTTGGTTAGCGTTTGTTAGCCTGCTCTACTTCACCCAAGGCGTCATGCTAGTTACCCTGCCAGGGCAAGGTGTTCGTGGCGTTCTTGAGGCGATCACGGCATTGGCGCTGTTTACCGGCTGCATGGGCTATGCGCGCTTTCGCAGCCGGCAGCTACGTCAGTAAATAGCGTTAAAACCATCGCCTTTAAAACCATCGCCGTTAAAACCATAGCCATAGGACAACGCCAGCAGCGATACATAAGGCTCCGATCGCGCGTAAACGCAGCGTGGCAGCATTCAACAGCTCGTTGCGCGCATCAATGGGCTGCTGGCGAAATCGTTTTGTACCGACCAACATCGCCGTCACCAGCGGCTCTCCCAGCAGACGATGCACGACCAACCCAAGCAAATGCAGCCCAATCAGGATGATCAGTAAATGGCTATTGAGTTGATGCAAAGTGCTCAGCTGGCTCCCCACGCCTTTGCCAAATAAGCCATAAAGCGGCCCTTGGAAAAAGATATCGTCGCTTAAAAACAGGCCGCTAACCGCCTGAAAGCTGAGCGAAAGCAGCATGATTATCACCATCCAGCCACCTAATGGGTTATGGCTGGCATAGGTGTTTGGCTGGCGCTTCAGCAATGTTTTTGAGTAGGCAATGGTTGGCGCGGGAGGATATAAAAAAGTGCTGAACCTTGCGTAAACGCTGCCTAACACCCCCCACAGCCAACGAAACACCAGCAGCCCTAACACCACATAGCCCGCTTGGGCATGTACGTCGATAGGAAACAGGAACGGTACCGCGCTGGTCTTGGTGGTATAAAAAGATACCAACACGGCAAGCACTAATCCCCAGTGAAAAACGCGAACCCAGCCATCCCAAACTTCAATGCTTAGCTTATTAGCATTGCGCATAGCACTTCCTCTTCTTTGCACCGGTGATCCAATACTGCGGGTGAGATGAGTTAAGCTCAAGTCTGGTGTATGGGAGGAGGTAGGAAGGGTGGCGTATCCTGTTGATTGATCACGACCAAGATCTCAACCAACACGAGTGGATACG
>NZ_LGEN01000035.1 GCF_001507855.1 Halomonas sp. 54_146 | reverse complement strand
GGCGGTTGGTGCCGAACTGAATGCTCGGGCTCCCCCGGCCCGACGCAATGGGGGAAAGGGGGAAGTGTGTCTTAACGACGGAAAGTGGTTAAAAAGTAGGCAATTTAAGATGTACCAATAGGTTTTTAATAGCATGGCGGCCTGGGTGCGGTACTTGCTGAGGTGCTATGAGAAATCCGGGCTAGTAAGCTTATCGATCTACCCGCCACGTTTAAAAGGAGTGTTTGCTGGACAAAACGTTGTTATGGGAGTTGCGAGGAGCTAGCTGCCATTCTCCAGCCCGATCCTCTGCGGTAAAAACTGGGTATAGTACAGGGGCATCACAATATTGGTTTGCTCTAGGGCTGAGGAACCCTGTGTGCCCGTTAACTTAAATGTTTTGCTTGGTGAGCATTTTTCAATGTAGGACGCCAGTGATTTGGCTCGCGTGCGTTTCCCACTTTTGACTTCGACTGGGACAATACCCCCTTCATCCGTTGCTAAAATAAATTCAATTTCGGCGCGTGCGTCATTCCACGAATAGCTTGGATCAACGCCAACGGCCGTGAGCTCTTGTTGTACAAAATTTTCTGCCACATAACCTTTGTATTCATAGTTTTGTTGTTTGAGTTCTTTGTAACTGCTACCCAGCATGTGGTTGAGCAGGCCGACATCAAACAGAAATAGTTTCACCATATTCGCTTTTTTATAGGCCGCCAGAGGTGATCTTGGTTGACCTTCAATGGGGTAGTTCGCCAAGGCCAGTCGGCAGCATGTTAACCAGTGGATGGCGGTCTCAAAATCGCTATAACGTGATTTACGCTCATGCACATGTTTAAACTTAAAGCGTTTAACGGACGCATCGGCAACCTGAGACAGCTGTGACGGAATGCTGTTGAACACGGATTCAATCAGCGTTGCATCGACTTTGCCCGCATATTTGCCAAAATCGCGACGATAGCCTTCGACTAAATCAGCATGAATTTTAGACACCTTTTCAACGCGTTCTAAAATGCTCGAGTCTTTATATTGATACCAAGTAGCTACTGCTTCCGGCATGCCACCCGTAAAAAAGTAGTCTGTCAGTTTATCCATCAATTTAGTGTGGACTGCCGGTGTGTTGGCTTGGTTATCAAAGGCTTTGATCAGCGCCTGTTCCTTTGATGCATAAATAAATTCTTGGAAGCTTAGTGGGCGTAAATTGTATTGCTCTACCTTGCCAACGGGAAAGGTGTTGAGCAAACCAATGTTCGAGCCACTGGCGGCGATAAAATAAGACGGCGCTTTTTCGGCAAAATACTTCAGTGCTGTAACGGCGCGTTCACACTCACCAATCTCATCTAAGATCAGTAGGTCAGTTTCTGGGTTAAATGTCTGGTTTGTCAGTAGCTCAATGTTCATCAGCAGGTCGTCAGGTGACAGTGAACCATCGAACGCTTCTTTGTAAGCAGGACTTTCCAGAAAGTCGATACGGAGGATGTTGGTAAAGGTGTTGCCAAATAACTCCTGCAGCAGATAAGTTTTACCCGTTTGCCTCGCGCCATCAATCAGTAATGGCTTACGCATAGGTTGATTTTTCCATGCTATGAGGGCATCGAGTAAAGTGCGCTGCATTGTATTGTCCTGCTCATAAGGCTGTTGACGAGTATGTACTATAGCTAAAACCACACTTTTATGCGCATATAAGTGTATTTTATTTCATTTAAATGCGCATAAAAGTGTGGTTGTTCATCTGGGCTAGTATTGCGCGGCCGCAACGCCTTTGAATTGCCCTGTTGTATATCGCGCAATCACACCATAGAGGCTGCTAAAAAATCCCTAAAATTCTCAAAAAACGCTTTTAGCGAAAAAACTAGTTGATGTCGGTGCAACGATGAAAACCTATCCGTGCCACAAAGCAATTACGGCGGCGGTTAATAGCAAAAAGCCAGAGCGGATCAACCAACCAGAAATTCACGGAACCATACACCTAGTAAGAGCATAACCTAACGGTAGAGGACTAGGTTGTTTTACGAAGCTAACGTTCCCTATTCAGGGTTCAGCTGTGGATGGGTCTCTTCCCCCCAGGCCATCACCAGGGCACCCGAGAGGAACATGGCGATGGCGACGAACCAGAAGCCACCCGTGACCGCCCCCGACAGATGGGCCACCAGCCCAAAGCCCAGAGCGCCGATACCGTAGCCCAGATCACGCCAGAAGCGATAAATTCCGATGGCGGAGCTGCGCCGATCTGACTGTCGGCAATGCCTCTCAGCACCTTCAGCACCTGCGGCGAGCGGGTCTTGTTACCGCTCACCGCGCTGGAAAGCAGATGATCTATCGCCTGACCGACGAACGGATCGTTACTTTGCTGAGCCTGCTCAGGCAGGTAGCCGAGACGAATTTGGCCGAGGTGGAACGCCTAGTCGGTCGGCTGTTCGCGGAGGATGACGCCAATGGCGCTTTGGAGGCGGTCAGTCGGGACGAGCTTCTAGCTGGGCTTTCTAGCGGCAAGGTGGCACTTTTAGACGTGCGTCCCGAGGAGGAGTTTGAAGCAGGCCACTTGCCCGAGGCGATCAACATACCCTTGGCGCAGCTGGAGAACATGCTGGACAAGCTGCCCCGGGACCGGGAAATCGTCGCCTATTGCCGTGGCCCCTATTGCGTCCTATCGCATGAGGCCGTGCAGCGCCTGCGGCAACTCGGTTACCGCGTCCGCCGCTTTCAGGAAGGCTATCCGGAATGGAAAGCGGCGGGGCTGCCCGTAGCGTCGTAATAGGAGGCACCGCCATGTCGGGTAGCCGCCGAGCAGGGCTATGGGATAGTCTCCTCAAACTAGCCACTGTTACTGCCACCGCATTCATAAGGTTAATGCGGGTTATGGCGCTCACCTTTATCAATCGGTGCACTAGGTATGGAAGGGTGGTGGCTACCGATCTTGTGTAACAGGTCGAATTGGCGCATGCATGTACTCGGATCTTGTGGCGAGCCAACTTCGACAGCATTGTCAGGGCACACAACTCGATCACCACGTCGACTTTTCTCTCAAGCCAAATGGCCACCATCATCAGCAGGCTGAGTTGTGACAGCCCTACCCGAGTACAACTCGAAGACAATTTGATTGCCTATTTCAATGGAAGTGAACCAGCACACATCGGGTCGATTTCCAATGACTAGGTCGGATTCCAGGCGACGTCGCCCCCATCTCGTTTGCACGCGATCAAACTGCAATGCGCTGCAGAAAAGATCCCTTGCAGTAACAAACAGTTTTTAGTTCACCGATCTCAGAACGTGTTCTTCGCTTTCTGGCTTTTTGCTAAGAAAGGTTTCAAGAGAATCGTCCATTGCCTGCATCCATGGGGTGTGATGGGCCGGTGCCAGGGTTCCGGTCAGGGTTGAGCGATAGCGCTTATTACGATATCCGAGAATATCTGCCTCTTTATCGTGTTCCCATTGCTTGAAGAGTTCTGCCACGCCCTCGACGTCGAAGGCGGGATAATCAGTGGGCTGCAACAGGTCTAGAATATAGGCGGCCTGGAAGTCGATGGCCTGGAACGGGTTGTCGACGGTTTGTTCCTGGCGGACCCATTCCGCGCTGTCGGCGGCCATGGCGGTTTTTTCCGGTAGGGCGATTTTCCCCATGATCACGTCACGGGCATACCAGGCCTGGGCATCGAACATATTGAAGGTGTAGTACTGGTCTTGCATGCCCAGGAAGACCAGTTTGGGGTTCTTCTCCAGGAAGATGCCTTTGTACAGGCCTTCCGGATAGAGCCGGTTGTTCGTGTTCAGGGTCAGCTCGTCTGGCAGGAACGGGAAGTGGTGCTGGTAGCCGGTGCAGAGCACGATGGCATCCACGTCCTGGCTGCTGCCGTCTTTAAAATAGGCCGTTTTACCAACCACTTTGGTGAGTAGTGGTTTTTCGGTAAAGGAGTCGGGCCACTCGAAGCCCATGGGCTGGCTGCGGTAGCTGAAGGTGACCGATTTTGCACCGTATTTGTGGCACTGGGTGCCGATGTCTTCGGCGGAATAGCTGCTACCAATAAGCAGCAGATCCTTGCCGGCAAATTCGCAGGCGTCGCGGAAGTCATGGGCATGCAAAACCCGCCCCGGGAACTGGTTAAGGCCTTCAAAGTAGGGCGCGTTCGGCGTCGAGAAATGGCCGGTGGCGACCACTACATGGTCGAACTCTTCGGTGCTCAGCTGGTCTTCTTTCAGGTCTCTTACGGTGACCGCAAACTTGCCGGTTTCTTCTGCGTAATCTACCCAGTGCACCGCCGTATTGAAGCGGATGTACTGCCGCGCTCCGCTTTTTTCGACGCGCCCCATAATGTAGTCACGAAGCACCGCCCGAGGCGGATAAGAGGGAATAGGCCGGCCGAAATGCTCCTCAAAGCTGTAGTCCGCAAACTCCAGGCATTCTTTGGGGCCATTGGACCAGAGGTAGCGGTACATGCTGCCGTGTACGGGTTCTCCGTAGGCATCCAGGCCGGTGCGCCAGGTGTAGTTCCACATGCCGCCCAGATCACTCTGTTTTTCGTAGCAGACGATCTCGGGAATGTCTGCACCGGCAAGGCGTGCTGCTTCAAAGGCGCGGATTTGGGCAAGCCCACTGGGGCCGGCCCCAAGGATGGCGATTCTAAAGGTCATAGTTTTTCTCTGTTGATCGTCTTAACGAACGAGCGTTTAGCTCGTTCAACGAAAAATAGTCATAGCTGGAGACTGCCCGCTAGAGCAGGGTCCGGTAATCTTTGCTAAAGGCCCACGCAGGCGCGAGCCCAATGCAGAACTAAATGCTGGCGAAAAAACGCGGGTTCTGTCTGTGTGCCAAGAAATTCAATCAATCGGCTCAGAACGAAAAAGGAACGTTCTGGCGGTACTGCAAAGGTGTCGAAGCGCCACCAATAAAGATGAAAGCTCGAAGAGATTGGTAAAGCAGCACGTTGCTACTTTTTTATGCATCGATTATTTAGGCCGCCATTCTAACACAGAACGGCGGGCCTTGGGTGTCCTAGGAAGGCGGATGCAGATGCACCAAAGGAAATCCCTGGGAATCTTTTTCCCTTTTAACTGCCCCTCTCATCAAGGCAGGTTCCCTCGTGCGCCTCATTAATCGCTGTTAATACCTGATCGATATCAGGTATGCGATGGGCAAGTGCCAGCGCCAGCTGGGCAAGGAAGAGTGTTTGCTGCTTCTCAGGCAGCGAATCCAGCGTCACGGCCAGCTGTTCATAAACCTGTTCGAGATCAGCAAACGGTAAGGCGGTTTGTGTCACAACATTTTGTGTCAATATCGTTGTCATTAGCGTGATTCTCCCAAAGCAGTCTTGAAGGCGGTACTGATGGAAGCCGCTTTAGGTGCTTTCCAGCGCGCCGTGATATGACGGTCAGGCCGTACTAAGTAAGCGCTTCCTGAACTGGCATCATAACCATCGAAGCAGGCACCCTGCTGATCAATCAAGGTGGTAAAAAACGCTGTACTGGCATGACGAGCGATCACCAGTACATCCAAGTCGCTGTAGTGTTTCTGAAGATCAACCAAGGTGGTTTGTAGCTCAGGCGTCACGCTGCCATCCTCACTGAAGACCAACATGTTAAACCCCGTACCCAAGTGGTCGAGCAAGAAGTTATTATCGCCTAGCCGGCGATTGATTAACGGTGCACCAGGTATCGGGCCCGCGCTAAAGCTCGTGTCATCCACTGATGTCACTGGGCTTTCAGCGTAGGTATAGGGCGTGACCTGCCGAGGATCGGCAAAACGGCTTGCGTAATCGTTACGTAGTGCCAGCGATAACGCAGCGTCTCGCATCAAACGATAACCGTAACTAGGTGGGGTCATGAAGCGGGTGCTCTTACCAGCATTCGCGAACACTTCCAATGTGGCACCGCGCCTTTCTGGACTGTAACTATCCAATAGTGTCTCGGTAGCCATGCCTTTCAGCACCCACGCTAGTTTCCAAGCGGCGTTAACTGCATCGGCCAGCCCATTGTTCAGCCCACGCACGCCAAAAATGGGCACTAAATGAGCGCTGTCGCCAATGAACAGCACGCGGCCATGACGATAATCGTCCAGCGCTAGCGTGTAGGCTTTGTAAAGGCTCCACCACTCAAGCTCCCAGTCACTCTCTTCGCCTAGCATCTCGATGATCATGCCAACACGTTGGCGGATAGCGCTCTCGGTGACTGCCTGATCGGGATCTTCATCTGGCAACAGTTGATAGTCGATGCGCCAGATATCATCAGGCTGTTTATGCACCAGCAGGGTAGACTCAGGCATTACCGAGGGGCTGAAAAAGGCTCTACGTTCGGTCGGAAAGTCAGATTTCATGCGCACATCAGCAATGACATAGCGGCCTTCGTAGGACTCTCCATGCAAAGGCAGGTTAAACGACTTGCGTACGATGCTGCGCCCACCATCAGCTGCCAGCAGATAGTCAGCTTCCAGCTGATACTCTCCCTCCGGGGTGGAAACACTCAGTAGTACGCCAGTGTCACTCTGCGCGACATTGCTAACTGCTTGCTGCCAGCGCATGTCGATCAAGGGGTTTTCCATCGCCTTATCGACTAGGAATTGCTCAATATACTGTTGCTGTAGATTGTACATTGGCAGAAAGCGCTCGTGTTCGGAATGCGGCATCTCAAAACGATAGACTTCCTGATCATGAAAGTAAGAGCGCCCTCGCGTCCAGCCAAGCGCTTTGTCGATAAAGCGCTGATCAACGCCTAATTGTTGGAGTATTTCCAAGCTGTGGCGAGAAAGGCAGATCGCCCTAGAGCCGTCGTTGAGCGTTGCCTTATTATCAAGCAATACTGACTCGACGCCTTGACGCGCCAGCTCCAGCGCTGCGGCGACGCCAACGGGGCCTGCCCCAACAATGGCGACCCGGTGCTGTTTTTTCTCACCTTTTAATTCACCGGGACATAGGAAGGGGAAATGTGGATAATCGAAATACAGCGAGTCAAGCTCACCCTTGCCTTCTGGTCGCATGACGCTCTCCTGTTACTGTTATTTTTAAAATTGGTGTTTTACGGAAGGTGTATGGGTCGTATAAGGGGTAGCCTACACTGAAGGTTTCAAGGGGGTTGTCCCGTAAAAAACAGGACATAACGGCCTTTAGCCATTATTAGCTTTAATTCATCTCGTTATGGCGGGGGATATGTGAACGAAACGGCTAACACCCAGCTAATCGAATGGGGACACCTTCTGCCGAGTGTGGCGACATGTATAGAAGCCGTGGAAAGAGACAGCTTCGAAAGCCAATTGCTCGCGTTACTGCACCAAGCCGTAGGTATCGAGCAATGTATGATTTTTGGCTGCTCAACGAGCGGTAACATCGATTGTTTGCTGGCCGCTAATCATCAGCTTCCACGCGTTGCCGACCGCCTGGCTCAAATCTATGTCGGCGGGCTGTTCCGGGAGGACCCTAACTACGTTCATCTAAGCCAACTGGCAGGCCAACAGGAAAGTATGTCTACCAACGCTTTGACCACCATGCAGGTTAAGTCAATGTCACTTGCGTACCGTAGTCACCTGTTTGGATTTCCGGATCTTATCGACAAAGTATCACTCAATGTTGCCGCCAAAGAGGGAGCCTATTATCTCAACCTTTACCGCGGCCCCCAGAGAGGCCCATTCACGTCAGCCAACCTGAACTGCTTAAATAGCTTAGCGCCGCTATTGACCAGTTTACTTCGCCGCCACTACAGCAATGCCCCTGCTAAGCCGGAGCAACTGAGTTCCCATGAAGCCGCCGCGCTGGCCCCGCTATCCGAACGCGAGCGTCAGCTGTGTCTCTACCTGCTGCGAGGCCACACGCTCAAAACAGCGGCGGCCAAACTCGATATCGCTTTTTCAACCACTGAAACCTACCGCAAACGTGCTTATGCCAAACTGGGCGTCGCTTCAAAGGCTGGCTTAGTCGCGCTCTGCAGAGCTCCAGGTTGACCTCCTCGCTCGATCGAAAGCGCGATCACGCATTGCTTGGCCTTTTGCTATGTCTCTATAAATCTATGTCTCTATAAAGCTATGCATCAAAGGGCTTTCTCATGATCGCTTGGCGGCGTATCAGTAGCCAGTGGCTTATTAGGGCGAGAAGCCCCATCAGGCCAATCGTCAAGGCCATGGTGCGCGAGCTGCCGTCGTGAAATTGACCGACTAGCCCGCCTACAACAGCGGCAATCGTCATTTGCAAAAAACCAAATAAGGAAGACGCCGTGCCTGCACATTGAGGGTTGGGTGCCAGTGCACCGGCCATTGTTTGTGGCATCAAAATACCCACTCCCAGCATAAACACGATATGGGGGCCTACTATTGCCCAGGGGTGATGAACGCCAATGGCCGCCAAGCTTGCCATGACCACACCGCCTGTCGCGCAGACGACTGTGCCTAGGGTGATGAGGCGGTCGCGACCCAAACGATGACTATATTGGCCGCTGACCAGCGTCCCGACGAAGAAACCTGCGACAATCAGAATGAACATCATGCCATAAAAAGTAGGCGCTACACCCAGGTACTCAATGAGTACAAAGGATGAGCCAGAAAGGTACGCAAAAAGCCCAGAAAAAGCGGTCGCATTCACCAAGGTGTAGCCAACAAAGGTGCGCTGACTTAGCAGTAGGCGAAAGTTTGCCAGTATTGTCCTCGGGTCGATTGATTGCCGCCGCTCCTTTGCCAGTGGTTCTGGCAGCATAAACACCAGCACGGCAAGCATCATCGCCGCGTAGAGCGCAAGCACCACGAACACCGATTCCCAGCCAAAAAATAGCAGCAATCCCGCACCCACCACAGGGGCTAAAGCGGGGGCTAGCGCCATGGTGCTCGCCATATAGGACAAGATACGCCCAGCCTCGATGGGACCATGGATATCTCGTACTGCTGCCCGTGCCAACACTGGGCCGGCAGCTCCACCGAAAGCCTGTAGGAAGCGACCTGCCAGTAACCACTCGATGCTAGGCGCCCAGGCGCAGAGTAGACTTGCCGCGAGAAACAGTGATAGACCCGCGATCATCACCGGGCGGCGACCAAAGCGATCAGAGATTGGGCCGCACAGCAGTTGGGCCAGAGCGAATCCGGCCATATAGAGGCTAAGGGTCAACTGTATTCGGTCTGGGCCAGTATTAAGCGCTTCAGCCATGGCCGGCATGGCGGGCAAGTACATGTCAGTCGCTAGAGGACCGAGCGCAGTCACCGCGGCCAGGGCCATAACGGTGGCGGTAGAGGGCAGCTTTAGCACCCCTTAACTCCTTATGGTTGTTTCGGACACGAGACGGGCGCCTTCCCGAATGGAAAGACGCCCGCTTATGTTAGCATGCTCAGTATAGATTGATTTGGCTTGGCTTAACTGGCGTCAGGCTGCGCCTCTGGCGCGGCCTTTTCGAAGGCAGGCAGCGAACGACAATGGGCAGCGATACGCTGCAGTGTCGGGTACGCTGACAAATCGCATTCAAAGCGTTCCGCGTTATACACTTGTGGAACCAGACAGATATCCGCAAGCGTTGGGGTATCGCCATGGCAAAAGTTGCCGGTGCTGGAGCCACTAGAGAGTGTTGCTTCTAAGGCTGTGAAACCCTCTGTAATCCAATGGCGGTACCAGGCTAACTTAGCTGTTTCATCCGCTCCCAGCTCACCGACTAGATACTTAAGTACCCGCAGGTTGTTGAGCGGGTGAATCTCGCAAGCTATCAACTGGGCAAGTGCACGCACCTGGGCGCGAGCTAACGGGTTAACTGGCAGCAGCGCTGGCTCGGGGTGCACCTCATCGAGATACTCGCAAATCGCCAGCGACTGATTAACCACGGAACTATCATCCAGCATAAGGCTAGGCACCAAGCCCTGAGGGTTGCGCACCCGCTGATCAGCACCTTGTTGCTCGCCTTTCACCAGGTTAACAGGGACCTGGTCGTAGTCCAGGCCCTTGAGGTTTAAGGCGATACGTACCCGGTAAGCAGCCGACGAGCGGAAGTAGCCGTAAAGCGTCGTCATGTCGCTTTCCTTATATTGCCGTGCTTTATTTGGGCTGATACTTCACGACTTGTTGATCAATCGTGCCAAAGATGTTGTTGCCATCGCGGTCGAACATTTCGATACGCACCCGGTCGCCAAAGCGCATAAAGGGGGTTTTCACCTGGCCGTGGATGATCTGCTCGACCATGCGCACTTCGGCTAAACAGCTATAGCCTACGCCACCGTCAGCCACTGGCTTTCCAGGGCCACCATCGGGGTCTGGGTTGGAAACAGTGCCTGAGCCAATAACAGCACCCGCGCCGAGATAGCGGGTCTTAGCGGCATGGGCAACCAGCTGTGGGAAGCTGAAAATCATATCGGGCCCAGCTTCTGGTTCGCCAAACTTCTTGCCATTCAAGTGTACGGTCAGCGGCAGATGCACCTTGCCATCCTGCCAGGCGTCGCCCAGCTCATCGGGGGTCACGGCAATGGGCGAAAAAGAAGAGGCAGGTTTGGCTTGGAAAAAGCCGAAGCCCTTAGCGAGTTCGCCTGGAATCAGGCCGCGCAGACTCACATCATTCACTAGCATCACCAGCTTAATATGCTTGGCGGCTTGCTCGGGGGATACGGCCATCGGTACATCGTCAGTAATAACGGCAATCTCGCCTTCAAAGTCAATGCCATGCTCTTCGCTCACCGCTTCAATATCTTCGGTGGGCGCCAGGAAGCAGTCGCTACCGCCTTGGTACATCAGCGGGTCGGTCCAGAAGGTTTCAGGCATCTCAGCATTACGCGCCTGGCGTACCAGCTTGACATGATTCAGATAGGCAGAGCCGTCAGCCCATTGATAGGCACGCGGTAACGGTGAATGCAGTGTGCTCTGATCAAGCGCAAAAGCACCTTCAGCATCGCCACTGTTAAGCTGTGCATAGCGCGCTTCTAACTGCGGGCTAACCGCATCCCAGCTCTCAATGGCTGTTTGCAAGGTGGGCGCAATATCACCAGCGCTTACAGCGCGCGCGAGGTCGCGGGAAACGATGATGAGTTCTCCGTCGCGGCCTTTGTTAAGTGTTGCAAGTTTCATGATAATTCAATCCTTGTCGTCAACGTGGGGCACGCAAACCCCACTCGGCATAATGGTGTCAGGGCTGGCTGGGGTCGAAGTGCGAACGCAGCGTCGACCAAACATCCACATAGTCACGTTGGCGGAAGTCAGCCTCTAGTGCCGCAGGGGTCGGATGGAAGAAATAGCGGCTTTCGAACATGAAGGCCAGCGTATCCCCCTGGAACTGTGGCTTCAGCTCAGCGTTGGAGGCTTTTTCAAATGTTTCGGCATCCGGGCCGTGTGGCGACATTGAGTTGTGCAGGCTGGCACCGCCAGGGGTGAAGCCTTCGGCTTTTGCATCGTACTCACCGTGGATAAGCCCCATGAACTCGCTCATCAGGTTGCGGTGGAACCAAGGCGGCCTAAAGGTGTTTTCAGCCACCATCCAGCGCGGCGGGAAGATGACAAAATCAAGATTCGCCATTCCCGGCGTATCGGAAGGTGATGTCAGTACGGTAAAGATGGATGGGTCCGGGTGGTCGAAGCTCACCGTATTGATCGTATTAAAGTGGGCGAGGTTATATTTATACGGCGCGCAGTTGCCGTGCCACGCCACCACATCTAACGGCGAGTGGTTTAGCTTTGCTTCCCAGAAGCGGCCAGAGAACTTAGCGACTAAGCGGTAGTCGCCTTCCAGGTCTTCATAGGCTGCTACCGGGCTTTGGAAGTCGCGTGGGTTGGCTAGGCCATTAGCCCCAATGGGCCCAAGGCCGGGTAGCTCTAAAGGGCTGCCGTAGTTCTCGCAAATATATCCTCGCGCAGCGTCAACACCTTGCGCCTTACGCACTTGGAACTTTACACCGCGCGGAATAACGGCAATTTCACCGTTATCAATCTCAAGTTCACCAAATTCAGTGCGTAAACGAATAGCGCCCAGTTGGGGAACGAAGAGCAACTCACCATCTGCGTTGTAGAAAAAACGCTCGGTCATGTCTTCATTGAACGTGTAGACATGCACGCCCACGCCAGCCTGGGTGCCTGCATCCCCGTTCACCGCAATGGTGAATAAACCATCAATAAAGTCAGTCGGTGCATCCGGTATTGCAACGGGGTCCCAACGCATTTGGTTAGGGTCGGCTGCTGGGCATTCTAATGGGGCGGTGTGTATGTGGTTATTTTCTAGCGGCTGATACGCGCTCTGCACCACCGAAGGGCGAATGCGGTAAAGCCAGCTACGAAAATTTTGATGACGCGGCGCTGTAAATGCGGAGCCAGTGAGCTGTTCTGCATATAAACCGTAAGCGCACTTTTGTGGTGAGTTTTGCCCAATCGGCAGTGCCCCTGGCAGCGCTTCAGTTGAAAAGTGGTTATGAAAGCCATTTTGATAGTTCAATTGTTCAGTCATTGTTAAGTCCTGCTTTATTTGAACGTTATTTTGATGAACCTATATTTTTACAAGCCTATGTTTTTACGAGCTTATGTTTTTACAAGCCTATATTTTTACAAGCCTATGTTTTTAAAAACCTATGCTTTACAAACCTGCCTTTTTAGAAACCTAGGGCGCGGCTATTGATTGCCATCACCAACCGCATGGGACATCGCTTCTTCAAGCACTGCGTGGTCGCCGATATGGTTAGCCAGTAGCAGAATCAAGCGCGCATTGATGCGTTCGCTTTCGGCTTCGCTGCGGTCGCGGTGTAGCGCTGTGAGTGCCGCGTAAAAAGCATCCGGGTCAGTGAAATTAGGGTTCAATTCAAGCCGTGACATAGCGGCCTCCCTGAGCGTGTGAATGAGGAGCAAGCTGCTTGCCTAGAGAACGGTTGATGGCCTGAACCACCGCATCGCGATGACACTCGCTCCAGCGGGCCGCGATATGTTGATCGGGCCGGATCAGGTAGGCGGCTCCAGCGCTCAGGCCGTAGCGCTGACTGACTAGGCCGTCGGCATCTTCAATCAGGGTGGTGCGCGGGAGCCGAGCCAGGGAGGCCGGGCCGAGCACCAGCAGATCCAGATCGGGCTGTGCTTCTAGCAAGGCCGCCAGCTCCGGTGCTCGGGCCTCCGCTTCGCCGGTGGGCAGCCGGCCGTCGAACAGCAGCACAAAGCGGTTGCCCAGTTGGTTGAGCAACCAGGCGTGCTGGCCATCTAGCCGGATGGGGGCATCCTTGGCCGGCGTGCCGGGGCGTAGCTCGGCGGGGAGTGACACATCATCTGGGCCGTTGAGCGGCGAGTCTTCGTAGCGGCAGGGCATCGACAGCCGCCCGCTGTTGACTAAACTGCGGGCGAAAGGGTAATGCTCGGCCAGCTCCAGCACGCTGTCGCGAAATAGTCGGCTGATCCGGCTCTTGGGCGTGATGAAGTCGGTGGCGCGTGTGGAGTTGAGGATGTTCTCTTTGGCCCCATGCTGGCGCTCGGTATTGTAAGTGTCGAGCAAGGCTTCAGGAGCCTCACCTTTCAGTACGCGCGCCAGCTTCCAGGCTAAGTTGTCGATGCCTTGAGCGCCGCCGTTGGCACCGCGAGCACCAAAGGGCGAGACTTGATGGGCGGCGTCGCCCATGAAGAACACGCTATTGTGGATGAAGTTATCCATCTTGCGGCAGCGGAAGGTGTAGACGCTGGCCCACTCCAGTTCGAACTCCACGTCTGCCCCGAGCATGGCCTGCACCCGCGGGCGGATGTTCTCTTCTTTTTTTTCTTCTTCTGGGTCGGCATCCCAGCCTAGCTGGAAGTCGATGCGCCAGACGTTGTCCGGCTGCTTGTGCAACAGCACTGACTGGTTGGGGTGAAAGGGTGGGTCGAACCAGAACCAGCGCTCGGTGGGAAAGCCGGCTTTCATGATCACATCGGCGATCAGGAAGCGGTCTTGGAAGATCTGTCCCTTGCTTTCTAAGCTGAGCATGTCGCGAATCTTACTATTGGCACCGTCGGCGACCAGCAGATAGTCGCAGCTCAACCGGTAATCACCGTCCTGGGTGGACACCGTGACTACCGTATGACTCGGTTGACTGTCCACTGCAGTGACCTTGTTCAGCCAGCGCAGGTTAATCTGCTCGCTGAGCGCATCTGCGCGGTTAACCAGGTATTCCTCAAGGTAGTACTGCTGCAGGTTGATAAAGGCCGGCACGCGGTGTCCTTCCTCGGGCAGCAGATTGAAGTCGTAAACTTCGCGTTCCTGGAAGAAAACGCGCCCGTGCTGCCAGGTCACGCCCTTGTCGAGCATTGGCTGGGCGCAGCCTAAGCGGTCCATGATCTCTAGCGTGCGCTTGGCGAAGCAGATCGCCCGCGAGCCGACGCTGACCGTATTGTTGTCATCCAGCACGATGCTACTGATGCCCTGCTGAGCTAGGTCGATGGCGGCGGTCAGCCCCGAAGGTCCGGCACCGACAATCACCACCGGATAATGGCGAACGTCTTGAACATCGAGTTCAGGTGGGCGTCGGTAAGGATAGACAGGATTTTTATAAGTTGTTGGCATCTCTTGCTCCCCTACAGCGTCGGGTGTAACGCACCCGACAGCTGGGCATGATCAGTGGGTGTCACTGGTTAGGCACTTACTGATTTTCGACGGCGTCTTGCAGCGAGTGCCACATGGCGGTATCGCGTTCTGCCGTCCAGATGCGGGGGTCCGGGTATTCGCCGCCGGCTTCGTCGTAGCAGCGAGTGATGTCGAAAGGCACACAGTGATCAAAGATGACCCAGTGACCATACTTCGGTTTAAGAACCGCGTAGGTCTCGGCGTAGCACTCGGAGAGCGATTTGCCCGCCGCCTTGCCCGCTTTGACGCTTCCATACATGTCATTCAAAAAATCGCGTGTGCCTTGAATGGCTTCTTGACACTGTTCAGCAGTTTGCAGCGCATCGCCACGGCCGGGCACCAGCTTTTGAGGCTGCATAGCCTGCAGGCGATCAAGCGTGGTCGGCCAGTCTTCATGGTAAGCATCACCGGTGTAAGGGGTGGCGCCATACTCAACGAGGTCACCGGAAAACATCACTTTTTCTTCTGGCAGCCAGACGATGGTATCGCCCTTGGTGTGCCCGCGGCCTAGATGGATAATCTGTACCTCACGCTCACCCATGAACACCGTCAGCTTTTCCTGGAAGACAATGGTTGGCCAGGTTAATCCGGGCACAGAATCGACCCCTTTGAACAGGCGCGGAAAACGGCCAACTTCTGATTCATAGTCCTGCTGGCCACGCTCTTCGATCAGGTCATAAGTGTTCTGGCTGGCGTAGATATTCTCAGCATCGTAGGCAGAGGCACCGAGAACACGCACAGCGTGGTAGTGGGTCATGACCACATGCTTAATTGGCAGGTCAGTCACCTCACGGATACGACGGATAACGTCCTGAGCCATGATGGGCGTTGCCTGAGTGTCGATGACCATCACGCTGTCATCGCCAATCACGATGCCGGTATTGGGGTCACCTTCGGCCGTGTAAGCATAAAGCCCTTCTGCGAGCTTGGTGAAGCTGATCTGCTTCTCTTCGGTATCGGCATGGGACGCGAATTTCTTGCTCATGATATCTCCGGTGCTATCAGGGTGATCCAAGTAGTTGTTGCTCTTTGTCTGAGACGAGGATAGTTTCTTATGAAACTAAATGTCCAGTGCTACATAGGAAAGTGATTCCATTTTTTGCATGCTGATAATAATAATCTCAAATAAAACAGCTAATTACTGCAATTACCTACCTGGTCATAATAATTAAATTGGTAAATTAGTTGCAATAGAGACTATGTGTCGGCAGTGTTTAACCTGTATTGATAGGGGCAACGTCGGCTGATGATGCTCTTGTTTGTTGAAGGGCATTAGACAACGAGCAGTGTGATTGGGTGACGCTAATAGGGCCTTCTTTCACGAGGGTATCAGCATGATAGGTGCGTTGCTGGCGTCCATATTCCCAGCTATCGTGCTGATTTTTTTATTATCACCCTGGTCAACGTTGGCGCTAGGAGAAACACAATGGCAATGGATAAAGCAGATGGCGATGTACCTTTGGCGTCTTCAGCCAGGGCGGAGCTAGATCTCAACCAATTTTTACCCTATCAGCTAAATCGGCTGGCTGACCGCATCAGTCAGGCGTTAGAAGAGCTTTATGCTGAGTCTTATCAACTCAACATCGCTCAGTGGCGTGTTCTTGCGTGGCTGAGCCACTGTGATGATTTAACTGCTAAGAAGGTCTGTGCTTACACCAATATGGATAAGGCTCGCGTATCTCGCGCTATTCAGTCGCTTGAAGACCGTGGACTAATAAGCCGCACGCCATCAACGCAGGATCAGCGGCTGCATAACTTACAGCTGACAGACGCTGGGCAATCGCTACTCAATAAGTTAGTGCCGGAAGCTCAGGCGTGGGAAGCCGATCTGGTGTCAACTCTGAGTGTGGGTGAGTATCGTGATTTTCTTAATATCATGGGCAAGCTTGAGCGGCAGCTAGAGAGAATTGGTTATAGGCCACCACGGGCATAAGCATAGCCCCAGGTAAGGGAAAGCCGAACCCATGCCCAGTCAAACCTGTGTCAAGCCACACACCTGTATCAAGCCACACACCTGTATCAAGCCAAATTTGGTGTCAGCTGTTTATGTCTCACGCCATGGTTTTTTTCGTCGATGGTACGTCATTACTGTCACGAAAAATAAGATTTTGGTAACAAAATGCTGGGTGAAAAACTGCTCATATAAATTCATGAATAGTTGATATAAGAAGGAATGTTTTAACATAAGTAATTGTAATTAAAGCAAATAATAGTGAATGCTACTTAAGTATTAGCATCTATTAGTCGATGGGTCATTGCATGACCTATGTGTCTGCAGGCATTGTTGCAGTTAACGTGATTCATGTAATGAGTATTTTTTATTTATAAAGTATCACGTTTTGAAGGATGAATAATTACGTAGTGGATAGCTATACGGCAATCCACCAACGCAGCGCTAGGACGCATCGCTTAGCCATATCACTCAATAACAACGATGAGCTATACATTCAGTTTTTGACGACCAAAGGAAGAAAAATGAATAAAACAACAAACCTGATGATTGGCGCTATCGCCGCCGCGACGTTAAGCACCTCCACTTTGGCGCAAACGACAATCACCGTGAGTACTTGGGCTGGCCCTAATCACGGTATCAACACCATGGTGTGGCCAACGTGGAAAGCGTGGATTGAAGAAGCGACGGAAGGTCGTGTAACGGTAGACGTGATACATGATATGGGTCCTCCCGCTTCCCAGATGGAAATGGTTGCTGACGGTATCGCTGATGCTACCTGGGTTTTCCACGGGTATAACACTGGCCGCTTTCAGCTAACGAAACTTCCAGAATTCCCCACCTTTCAAGAGTTTTCATCAGAAAACGCATCCAGTGCCTACTGGCGTACACACCAAGAATACCTGGAAGCAGGTGGTGAGCATCGTGGTGTAGATGTTGTCGCCGCGGGTGTCCACGGCCCTGGCTGGATCTTCAGCAGTGAGCAATACGAAACCTTGGAAGACCTTAAAGGTAAGCGCATTCGCGTTGGCGGGGGCGTAATGGGTGATCTCTCCAATGCAATGGAGCTGACGGGTGTTGCCTTGCCACCTACAGGTGTTTACGAAGCAGGTTCCCAGGGTGTTATCGACGGGGCCATGCTAGTGCCTGAAGGGCTTCGCAGCTTCCGTGTTGCGGAGATTTTCCCTCATACCCTCAAGGTGGATGGTGGTTTTTATCGGGGTAGTTTCACCATCGTCGTCAACCCAATGATTTGGGATGAAATGTCGCCTGAGGACCGTGAAGCTGTTGAGTCGGTTTCTGGTGAGCGTTTGTCACGCCTGTTCGGTTACATGATGGATGTCATGGATGTACGCGGGGTCGACTTCGCAGAAGAGCTCGGTCATACCTTTTCTGAGCTAGGTGGTGATGACCTTGAGGCGCTGAAAAGCATAAGTGACGAGATGATTGCTGAATGGGCTGAGTCCGTCTCTGCCGCCAGTGATGTAGATGCAATGGCCGCAATTGAATTCTTCCGTGAGCAGCTGGTTGCTGCGGCGGAAGAAGAGAGCGTAGGTGGCCTCGTACCTGACAACTTGAAGTAACTTCTTACTGGCGCTAGACGGAGAGCGAACATGCAAAGCCCAATGGCACGTGCTACGCGCGTTAGTCGGGTTCTGCAGCTGATGTTAGAGGGGGTAGCAGGGGCTACCCTCTTTGGCATGATGCTGTTGACCACTGCTGACGTAGGTGGCCGCTACTTTTTCAATTCCCCCATTCTTGGTGCTGTTGAATTAACTCAGTTGATGTTGGCAGCATTGGTATTCCTGTCGCTGCCGATCGTTTGTTGGCGTCAAGAGCATGTCAGCGTCGACCTGCTTGACTCCATTTTTCCTGCAAAACTCATTTGGATACGTGAAGTGATCGTCAACCTGATCGTGACGGCGGCTCTATGGGTGATGGCACAGCGTGTATGGGCACTCGCAGAGCGCGCTTTTTCATGGGGGGATGTGACGGAGTTCCTGCGCATACCACGTGGCTATCTGATTGGGCTGATTGCCGCCATGCTAGCGCTTTCAGCACTACTGACCCTCATACGAGCCGGTTTCTATTTGCTTGAGGGACTTAAGGTAATTGAACAAGGTGGCCCATTGAGTATAGGAGAGCCCCATGACTGAAGCGTTATACGGTTTCGCAGTACTGTTGGTACTCGTGTTCCTGCGTGTGCCTTTGGCGTTTGCGATGGGGATCGTTGGTTTTGCAGGGTTTTACCTATTAACGGGTAACTGGAATGCTGCTGAAGCAATGGCGGCACGCCGGGTGGTAGACACCGCTATGGATTATGGTCTGTCCGTCATTCCATTGTTCATTCTAATGGGTAACTTTGTTTCTCATGCGGGATTATCTGATGCCTTGTTTCGAGCATCTAATGGCTTTCTAGGTCACCGCAAGGGTGGTCAAGCGATGGCGACGATCGTTGCCTGTGGCGGTTTTAGCGCGATATGCGGATCAAGCTTGGCGACGTGTGCCACCATGGGTCGAGTCGCCATGCCCCAAATGCGTAAATATGGTTATAAAGATTCACTCGCCGCCGCTTCCATTGCAGCCGGTGGCACCTTGGGGATATTGATACCGCCCAGCGTCATGCTGGTGATTTATGGAATACTGACTGAAACCAGTATCCGTGAGTTGTTCGCGGCTGGCTTTATCCCCGGCATTCTTGGCATCTTTCTTTATATTGGAGCCATCAAGTGGGTGCTTTGGCGCGACCCCAGTGCTGGCCCTGCGGCAGAGAAAGTGCCATGGGCAGAGCGCATTCAAGCACTCAAAAGCGTAGGGAGCACGTTAGCGCTGTTTGTACTGGTGATTGGCGGCATTTATCTTGGCGTGTTTACGCCCACTGAAGCTGCCGGTATCGGTGCGATGGGTGCATTCCTTATCGCACTGATGCATCGGGCACTGACACCACAAGTGTTGATGAATGTGTTAATGGACACCGTGCGTACGACGGCGATGCTGTTTGCAGTGGTACTAACGGCGCTGATCTTTGCTAACTTCGTCAATCGCGCCGGCTTGCCTGATGACCTGCTCAACCTGGTTACCGGCCTGAACGTGGCGCCTTTCGTGGTGATCTTGGCGATTATCGCTATCTATGTAGTGCTGGGCTGTGTGTTTGAAAGCATGTCGATGCTGCTGCTGACCGTGCCGGTATTCTTCCCCGTGGTAGCAGGGCTGGGCTACGATCTGGTGTGGTTCGGCATTCTGGTGGTGATTGTTATCGAGATCAGTTTAATTACGCCGCCGGTGGGAATGAACGTGTTCGTGCTGAGGGCGGTGCTGCCGGATGTCTCTACAGGCACTATCTTCCGTGGTGTTACGCCGTTCTGGGTAGCGGGTACGATACGGGCGTTGTTAGTGCTTATCTTCCCAGCGATCGTTCTGTTCCTGCCGCAGTTGCTCTACTGACGCTCAGTGCCGAAAAAGTGATACGGTTTTTTTAAATTAAATAGTAAAACTGTGTCTTAAAAGCCCCCAATTTGATCGGTATCAAATTGGGGGCTTTGTGTTTTGGCTATGCTGAATGTGTGCAATCTGCACGAAGCGATACTGGGTAGGAGGACGTTATGGAAAGGCTGTCTGATTATATTCAAGGTGAGCGTGTCGTCCGCGAGCTGCGTCAGCATGCTCCCGAAGCATTGGAAGAGTTGGCCAGTGATTTGGAACAGCCCTTAAATCCGCCGCTGGAAAAAGCCATGGCGCGTAGCCTGGATGATCGCCGGGTAAGGGGGTTTCAGCCTGCTGAGGTGCTGATGCCATTGATGATGGAGACCTTTGAGGTGAACCCTCAAGCCATCGCGAAGGAGGAGCTGGCTAGTCTGGAAATTGTCTGTAACCGCTGCGAAGAGGTGGGGCGCTGCTGGCAGGCGATGCGTGGCCACGCCGACGCTGATGCGTGCAGTGAATTCTGTCCTAATGCTAAAACCTTCATGGCTCACGGCACTGATGAGGCCTAATTGATGAATGACAAGGAATGAGCAGTAGCACAATCATACCCAGCCCATGAACATCCTAGGCTGGGTATGTTGGGTATGTTGGGTATGTTGGGTATGTTTAGCAAAACTCCCTTTTCACAACACCTTTCCCTGTCATCTTGTCTACTTTCTCGATCATTTTACTTTCTATCGTGAGAGATCAAGAGCGCTTCGCGACCAGCGTCAGGATGTCATAGCTGGCCACCAGCTCATCATGCTGGTTGGTGACTTCTACATCCCATACCACCACGCCCTGTGGGTGGCCCTGAGGAGAAGCGCGACCCTGATCAATCTTACGCTTACACGTGAGGCGCGCGCGAATGGTGTCGCCAGCGGGAACAGGCGTAATAAAGCGCAGCGTATCTAGGCCGTAGTTAGCCAGTACGGGGCCTTCACCTGGATAAACGAACAAGCCTGCGGCAGCCGATAGCACAAAGTAGCCATGGGCAATACGCTGGCCGAACTGAGTCTCTTTCGCGGCAATGTCGTCGAAGTGCATGTAAAAGTGGTCGCCGGAAAGGCAGCCAAAGTTGACAATATCGGCTTCAGTGACGGTGCGGCGGTGCGTTAACAATGACTCCCCAACCTTTAGGTCATCGAAATGGCGACGGAACGGATGGACGTCAGTCTCGATTACCTTCGCGCCACGCACATACTCTCCTGTGACGGCCGCGACCATGGATGGTGAGCCCTGGATAGCGGTGCGTTGTAAGTAGTGGTGAACTGCACGAATGCCACCAAGCTCCTCGCCACCGCCAGCGCGGCCAGGTCCACCATGCTTGAGCATGGGTAGCGGGGAGCCGTGGCCTGTGGATTCCTTTGCTGCTTGAGCATCCAGAATCTGTAGCCGGCCGTGCTGGGCGGCTAGGACGGGGATCATTTCGGCAGCAATGGCGGGATCTTTTGTGGTCAGCGTGGTCACTAAGCTGCCCTTACCCTTAGCGGCGATGGCCAGGGCTTCGTCTATGCCGCTGTAGGGCATTAGCGTCGCGACGGGGCCAAAGGCTTCAATGTCATGAGCGCCGCCGTCGTTCAGCGGTTTACGGTTGATCAGCAAGTGGGGGGAGATGAACGCACCGTTTTCAACACCCTTGCCGACAGCCTTGAAGCTGCCGTCTTTGCCGAAAACACACTCACTGGTTTCCAGCAGCTGCTCGATGGCTTCGTTAACATCACGTAGCTGGTCGCTGGAAGACAGTGCGCCCATGCGCACACCTTCCTCATGAGGATCACCGACCACAATTCTGGAAAGACGCTCTTTAATCATGTCCGCCAAGGCATCTAGGTGCTCAGCGGGCACTAACACCCGACGGATCGCGGTACATTTCTGACCCGCTTTGGCGGTCATTTCTTTGGCTACTTCTTTGGCAAAAATCTCGAACTCTTCGTCTTCCGGGCTTACATCTGGTGCCATGATGGCACTGTTGAGCGAGTCCGCTTCGGCGTTGAACGGGATGCTCTTCGCCATGATGTTAGGGTGGCTTTTTAGCATTAGAGCTGTTTTTGCCGAGCCGGTGAAGGTGACAAAGTCCTGCTCTTCTAAGTGATCCAGTAAGTCGCCCGCTCCGCCGATCACTAATTGCAACGCACCTTCCGGCAGCAGGCCAGAGTCGTTGATAACGCGCACAGCAGCTTCGGTCAGGTAGCTCGTCGCGGTTGCCGGTTTGAAGATACATGGCATGCCTGCCAGAAAAGCCGGTGCGAACTTCTCCAGCATGCCCCAGATAGGGAAGTTGAAGGCATTAATGTGCACAGAGACGCCGCGGCGAGGTACCAGAATGTGGGTGCCGTTGAAGTGATTATCTTTACCTAATTGAGTTACCGGCCCTTCGTGGGCCACATTGCCGGAGGGCAGTTCCTTGCGGCCCGTGGAGGCATAGGTAAACAGGGTGCCGAAACCACCGTCGATGTCGATCCAGGAGTCGGCTTTGGTACAGCCGGTGTGGTGAGAGATGGCATACAGCTCACGCTTGCGCTCTTGGATATAGGCGGCAAGCGCCTTAAGAATAGCGGCGCGCTGCTGGAAATCCAGTGCCAGCATGTTTTTCACACCGGTGTTGCGAGCATAAGCCACCGCTTCGCGGAAATTGATCTCTTCTTGGTGGGTATGCGCAACGGTTGTGCCGTCGATGGCGCTGATAAGTGCTTTAGACTCAGTTTTTCCGAACCACTGGCCTGCGATGTAACTCTGTAAAACTGACATTGAGCGTTCTCCTGCGAATACTGTTGGTGTCGCTAATATTGTTGGTATCAGGATAAATAAAGCCGACGCTGTCGCCGGCTTTGGAAGTAGGTGATCAGGGGTTTACACCTCATCAAAGTCGAGCACCACCTTGTCGCTGATCGGATAGCACTGGCAGGACAGTACGTAGCCGGCATCTATTTCATAGTCTTCCAGGGCGTAATTGGCATCCATTTCCACCTCACCTTCGATGACTTTAGATTTACAGGTAGAGCACACGCCGGCCTTGCATGAGAAGGGAAGGTCAGCCCCATGCTCGTTACCCGCATCCAGAATATTCTGGGTATTGCGCGGCAGTTTATATTCGATGGTGCGCCCGTCTATGATCACCTGAATAAGGGACGTTTCGGTTTCCGTCTGATTCGCTTGCGCTGCTTGGCGGCGTTTGGCACCTGCCGTTGGTAGACCCGCAGTGAACAGTTCAAAATGGACGTTGTTCTTGGGCAGTCCGTGGTTGATCAGAACGTCGCGCACAGTCTCGGTCATTTCCTGCGGGCCACACAGGAAAGCCGCATCGAGCTTGGGTACGTCTACCCAGCGATCAAACAGCGCGTTGCACTTATCGGCAGTGATACGACCATTGTAAAGGTCGATTTCCTGCTGCTCGCGGCTGAACACGTAAATAATGTTGAGACGCTCCAGGTAGCGATCCTTTAGATCCTGCAGGCGCTCGCGAAACAACGTTCCTGTAGTGGAGCGGTTACCATAAATAACGGTAAAACGACTTTTCGGCTCGCTTTCCAGGGTAGTGGAAACAATTGACATGATGGGCGTGACGCCGCTGCCCGCCGTTACCGCCAGATAGTGCCCTTCACGACTGGGGTCGAGAGGTACGAAGAACTTGCCTTGAGGCGGCATTACTTCCAGGCGGTCACCGGGCTGTAGTTGCTGGTTGGCAAAGGTGGAAAAGCTACCACCCGGCACCAGCTTGACGGCGACTCTCAGCTCATGTTCGTGAACGCCAGTGCAGATCGAGTAAGAGCGACGGACATCTTCGCCGTCGATGTCGTGGCGCAGTGTCAGGTATTGCCCTTGGGTGAAGCGAAAGGCGTCCAGCAGGTCGTCGGGAATGTCGAAGGCAATGGAAACGGCATCATGGGTTTCCTTACGTACATCTTTGACGGTCAAGGCGTGAAATCGGCTCATGGGAAATGGTCTCGTCGTTTTACAGACACTTGAAATAATCGAAAGGCTCCAGGCAATCGCGACAGCGGTAGAGCGCCTTGCAAGCCGTAGAGCCGAATTCGCTGACACGTTCGGTCGCTTCACTGCCACACAAGGGGCAGGGCACTACCGGGTCAGACTGGCCAGTCAAGCTGCGCTTACTAGCACTTCCCACCGGCGGGGCGATGCCGTAAGCGCGCAGCTTTTCGCGGCCGGCCTCGGTCAACCAATCGGTGGTCCAGGCGGGTGACAGGCGGCGTTGGATGAGCGGATTTGAGTAGCCCGAGGCCACCAGCGCTTCAACAATATGCTGCTCAATCGCTTCAGTGGCCGGGCAGCCGGAGTAGGTTGGGGTCACGCTGACCACCAGTTGCCCATCCTGCCAATCGATATCGCGCACAATGCCCAGTTCAACCACGCTGACCACCGGAACTTCCGGGTCCGGCACTTGCTGTAAAATGGCCAGCACGGCGTCAACATCGCCTGTTTCACCGGCGGGTGGCAGCCCGCTTCGATCGCTGCCGATCAAGTCTTTGGAAGGCCAGTCATCGATAGACCCGGCACCGATAGGCGCAGACGGTTGGTTACCAGACGGTAGCATCAGGATACGTCCTCGGAAGATATTGCATTTCCGCTAACAGAAAGCCCAGGTGCTCGGTGTGATGACCGACTTTGCCGCCGGTATACATCCAAGCGTCATAGGAAGGGCGCTCTAAAGTGGCTTCTTCAAGCACTTCTTCCACGGTTGCTTTCCAGCGTGTGGCCAGGGTTTCAGGATCGGGTGCAATGCCGGCCTCTTGCATGGCCTGATCAATCTCGTCGAACTGCACCAGCTCGCCGGTAAATTGCCAGATATTGTCTAAGGCGCGCTGCATGCGAGTGTGGCTTTCTTCGGTGCCATCGCCCAGACGAATAACCCACTCAGAAGAGCGGCGTAGGTGGTACGTCGCTTCCTTAAGCGATTTGGCGGCCACTTCAGCAATGCGCGGGTCGCTGGAATCGGCCAGACCTTCGAGCAAGTGAACGTGCCATGCATCAAACAGGAACTGGCGTCCCATGATGTCGGCAAAGTCGCCGTTGGGCTGCTCAACGATCAATAAGTTGCGAAAGTCCTGGGCGTCTCGGCGAAAGGCCAGATAGTCGGCATCATGGCCCTCACCTTCAAGTTCTGCGGCATAAGCGAGCCAGTTGCGTGCCTGCCCGAACAGATCGAGACCCACATTCATTAGCGCCATTTCTTCTTCCAGCGCCGGGGCCTTGCCACACAGTTGCGCACTACGTTGGCCAAGCACTAAAGCACTGTCGCCAAGGCGCAACAGATAGGTAATCAACGGTGTTTGTGTCTTTTGAGCTACGTTATGCATGACAGCCTCCCTCACATGTGGCCGACTTCTTTCGGCAGTTTGTAGAAGGATGCGTGGCGATACACTTTGTCGTTAGACGGGTCGAACAGTGGCTCTTTCTCATCAGGGGAAGAAGCGGTGATTTCGCTGGCCGGAATAATCCAAATGCTCACCCCTTCATTGCGGCGAGTATAAAGCTCGCGGGCGTTTTCGATTGCCATGCTACGGTCGGCGGCGTGTACGCTGCCAACGTGCTTGTGATTAAGGCCATGCTTGCTACGTATAAAAACTTCGAAGAGGGGCCAGTCAGCCATGGGAGAAGCCTCGTTGGTCAAAGGAGCCTCGCCTTACGAGACTCCGTATTATTTGAATAAATCGTATGTTGAGAAATCAGGGTCTTGCTTTTATCGGTGCTTAAGCATCACTGCCAGCTTAAGCCGCTTTGCGTTGACGTTTTGCAGCGTAAGCTACGGCGGCTTCACGTACCCAGGCACCGTTATCGATGGCGCTACGACGTGCTTCGATGCGCTCGCGGTTGCAGGGGCCGTTGCCTTTGACTACGTCGAAGAATTCCTGCCAATCAATTTCACCAAACTCATAGTGACCGGTCTCTTCGTTATATTTGAGATCCGGGTCAGGCGCAGTGCAGCCCAAAAGCTCTAGCTGCGGTACGGTTTGGTCGAGGAAACGCTGGCGCAGCTCATCGTTACTGTGGCGCTTGATCTTCCAGGCCATTGACTGGGCACTGTTAGGAGAATTTTCGTCGGAGGGTCCGAACATCATTAACGCTGGCCACCAGAAGCGATTAATAGAGTCCTGCACCATGGCCTTCTGGTCGTCAGTACCTTCTTGCATCATGGTCAGCAGAATCTGATATCCCTGACGTTGATGGAAGCTCTCTTCTTTACACACGCGAATCATGGCTCGTGAGTAGGGTCCATATGAGGTGCGCTGTAGCGGCACCTGATTAACGATGGCTGCGCCATCAACAAGCCAACCGACAGTGCCCATGTCTGCCCAGTTGAGCGTTGGGTAGTTGAAGATACTGGAGTATTTGGCACGGCCGTCGTGAAGCTTGTCGATCTCTTCGTCGCGGTCGGCACCCAGGGTTTCCATCGCGCTATAAAGGTACAGGCCGTGGCCTGCCTCATCCTGAATTTTGGCCATCAGCTGTAGCTTGCGTTTTAGTGTTGGTGCCCGTGTTAGCCAGTTGCCTTCGGGAAGCATGCCAACGATCTCAGAGTGAGCGTGTTGGGATATTTGGCGTATCAATGTCTTGCGATAGGCGTCTGGCATCCAATTTTTCGGCTCAATCTTAATTTCATCATTGATGCGCTCTTGGAACTGGCGTTCCTCAGGGCCCATTTCGTCAAGTGTCTTGAGTTTGCTGGAACCGGTTTCAACGAGCTGCGCGTACATAGAGACCTCCGCGGCGTCGGTACAAGAAGGAGTGTGATTTTCTTACTTAAAGTATAGTGACACAAAATATTTTATCAACAAGTATTTTGCGTGTCACTTTAAGACTTTGTGATAACAGGTAAGGCCAATAATCATGGCCTTTAAGGGGTAAATGGCTAAAAGTAAGTGATTCTTAATGGTTTTTATTTTTGGCTGAAATTGACTGCTTGTGAATAAAAAAGCCCCTTAAGGAGGATTCCTTTAGGGGCTTTTAAGAGCGGTTAGATGCTCGAAGGCTGAATCAGCGTAGATCTTTAACGCGTCTAGCCTTGCCTAGTGAACGCATGACGCTCTCTACTTGGCAGACCTCAACTTGAGTACTGATACCAATGTAAGTCTTGATAGCGTGCTGTAGCTGTTTAGCGGCTTGCTCACAGGCGGTAGGGTCTCGGGCAATATCAGGGTGACTTGCCTCCACACGAACAAGCACCATATCCATATTGCCTTGGCGGCTGACTTCGATCTCGTAATGGGGAGAAAGAGAGGCAATCTTGAGTAGCTGTTCTTCGACCTGGGTAGGGAACACATTGACCCCACGGATGATCAGCATGTCATCGCTACGGCCGGTGATTTTATCAATGCGCCGCATCGGGCGTGCGGTGCCGGGCAGCAGGCGGGTTAAGTCACGGGTGCGGTAGCGAATGACCGGCAGGCCTTCTTTAGTGAGTGTTGTAAATACTAACTCACCATATTCACCATCTGGCAAAACGTTGCCGCTGACGGGGTCGATAATCTCAGGGTAAAAATGGTCTTCCCAAATGGTCGGGCCGTCCTTGGTTTCCAAGCACTCCATGCCCACGCCTGGCCCCATGACTTCTGATAGACCATAGATATCTAGCGCATTGATACCCAAACGGTTTTCGAGGGCGGTGCGCATGCTGTCAGTCCAGGGCTCAGCGCCGAAGATGCCTGTACGCAGAGGAAGCGTATGTGGGTCAATACCTTGACGCTCCATTTCATCAGCAATGTTAAGCATATAGGAGGGGGTGACCATGATGATGTCCGGCTGGAAATCACGGATCAGCTGAACTTGCTTTTCAGTCTGACCACCAGACATGGGAATCACCGCGCAGCCAAGGCGTTCAGCGCCATAATGGGCTCCCATCCCACCGGTAAACAGGCCGTAGCCATACGCCACATGCACTTTGTCGTTACGGCTGCCACCAGCGGCACGAATTGAGCGCGCCACCACATCAGACCAGATATCAATATCCTTCTGGGTATAGCCCACCACAGTGGGTTGACCGGTGGTGCCGCTAGAGGCATGTATACGAACAATCTCGCTCATCGGCGTGGCCAACATGCCAAACGGGTAGTTGTCGCGTAAATCGGCCTTGGTGGTGAAAGGCAGTTTGGCAAGATCCGCTAGCGTCTGTATGTCATCAGGATGCACCCCAGCTTTGTCAAACGACTGGCGATAGAACGGAACATTGTCGTAGGCGTGCTTCAGACTCCACTGCATGCGCTTGAGCTGAGTAGCGCGCAGCTCATCAACGCTGGCAGTTTCTAGGGGGTCGAGCGTTGCGGTGTCGATATGCGTTGCAGGGTGATTCATCAGGGATCTCCGGTGAAGCAAGTTGTTATTGGACGAATGTCAATACGAGCTATTATTTGAGTAATAGATTTATAAACGCTCAATGATCAGAGCAATGCCTTGGCCAACACCGATGCACATGGTGCATAGCGCAAAGCGTCCTTGCCGACGTTCGAGTTCATGCAGGGCGGTAGTGACCAGCCGTGCGCCACTCATGCCCAGTGGGTGCCCCAGGGCAATGGCGCCGCCATTTGGGTTGACGTGTTCGGCATCGTCGTCAAGGCCTAGGTCGCGCATGACGGCCAAGGCCTGAGCAGCGAAGGCTTCATTGAGTTCAATAACGTCCATCTGGCTGAGGGTTAGCCCAGTCTGTGCGAGTACTTTGCGGGTGGCTGGTGAAGGGCCGAACCCCATGATGCGGGGCTCCACCCCGGCAGTAGCCATACCCACCACACGGGCGCGGCCTTTTAAGCCGAAGCGCTCCGCTTGTTCGGGAGACGTCATTAATAGCGCACAGGCACCATCGTTAACACCGGAGGCATTGCCTGCCGTGACGCTGCCGCCTTCGCGGAAGGGAGTAGGCAGCTTAGCAAGTTGCTCTGCGGTGGTGGAGGCACGCGGGTGTTCGTCGGTATCCACCACTAGAGGGTCCTGTTTGCGGCGGGGTATTTCGACCGCAACGATTTCCTCAGCCAGACGGCCAGCCTGCATGGCAGCCGCGGTGCGCTGCTGGCTGCGTAGCGCAAAGGCATCCTGATCTTCCCGAGAAATACCGAACTGCTCGGCCACGTTCTCGGCGGTTTCGGGCATCGAATCCACCCCGAACTGGGTTTTCATGGCACGATTGATGAAGCGCCAGCCGATGGTAGTGTCGAAAATATTGGCCTGGCGTGAGAAGGCCTGTTCGGCCTTGCCCATCACAAAGGGCGCGCGGGACATCGATTCCACACCACCGGCGATCATTAGCCCCGCTTCGCCGGTCTTAATGGTGCGGGCGGCATTGCCTATCGCATCCATACCAGAGCCACAAAGACGGTTGATAGTGGTGCCAGGCACCTCGACTGGAAGCCCAGCAAGCAGCGCAGACATGCGTGCCACGTTGCGGTTATCTTCCCCAGCTTGGTTGGCGCAGCCATAAAAAATATCGTCAATCAGTGACCAGTCGACACTCGGGTTGCGTTCCATCAGGGTGCGCATGGGGACGGCTCCGAGATCATCGGCACGCATACTTGAAAGCGCGCCGCCGTAGCGACCAATTGGGGTACGAATAGCATCAATTATCAGCGCGTCTTTCATTGGTTGTCTCCAGTAGCAGTATTTTCCAGGCGTCTTACGGTGCCGCGAACTTTATAGGAATGCCCGCGAAATAGGGCAATGGTGTCACCGTGCTGATTGCGCAGTGTGATGTCATAAATGCCGGTACGGCCGCGGCGGCTGCGTTCTTCGGCGGTGGCAGTGAGCACATCACCGAGCTGGCCGGGGCCGAGATAGTCAATACTGCAGCCCGCGCCTACGGTGGCTTCATCATAGCTATTGCAGGCAAACGCAAAGGCGGAGTCGGCCAAGGTAAACAGAAATCCGCCATGGCAGTTGCCATGGCCCTGCACCATGTCTTGGCGCACGGTCATGGTGAGTTCGGCATAGCCGGGTGCTATGCGAGTGATGCGCATACCCAAGCCTTGGCTAGCATGGTCGCGGGAAAACATCGCCTCGGCACAGGCTTCGGCCAGTTGTTGCGGGGTCAGTTGAGACTCACTCATGGAAACTTTCCTCGGTCAGGGCTTTGCGACGCAGCAGGAAAGAGCTGCGATAGCGCTCTTCGCCGTAGCTCTGCTGTAGGTGCGTAAGGGTGCGGTGGATGAAGGGAACACCTAGGGCATCCGCCCAGGCCAAGGGGCCGCGGGGGTAGTTGACCCCGGCCTGCATGGCCAGGTCACCATCCTCGGCACTGCATACACCCTGTAATACAGCGTCGGCGGCTTCATTGGCTAGCATGGCCACGGTGCGCAATACCACCAGCCCCGGTGTGTCGGTCAGCCAGACGACGTCCACTCCCAGGCGTTGGAAGAAGGCGGTGGCAAGCTTACAGACCTCGGGAGACGCCGTATGGCTGGCAGAAAGTGCAATAGCGCTGGCGCTGCGATAGTCGAGGCACAGGTCGAACAATACCAAGGCTTCGAGCCCTTCATTGACCGCACGTTCGGCGGCGCATCGCCCGTCGCTGAGGGCCAGCACCAGATCGCCCAGGTACAGGCGAGCGGTGCCGTCTTGCTGCAGCGATTCGCGACGAACCACCTCAAGCCCGGCTTCCTGAGCGCGTTCCAATAGCGGAGCGATTACCCCGGAATCGCCCTGTACCACCAGCGGGGGTAATTCGGCCTGGGCCGGTGCCGCAAACTTGGGCTGAGGCTTGGCGGTGCCTTCACGCTGCCCTTCACGATGCCCTTCAAGAGAGTAGTCAAAGAATCCCTGGCCGGACTTGCGCCCCAGGCGTCCGGCTTCAACCAGCGCTTGCTGTACTAAGGAGGGCTCGAAACGGGTATCGCCGTAGTAGGCATCAAACACCGAGCGGGTCACCGCATAGTTAACATCATGGCCGATCAGATCCATTAGCTCGAAAGGCCCCATACGGAATCCGCCGGCCTGGCGTAGTAACGCATCCAAGGTGGCGGCATCGCTAGCGCCTTCCTGCAGCAGGCGTAGCCCTTCGGCATAGAAGGGGCGGGCTACCCGATTGACAATGAAACCCGGGGTAGAGCTGGCATGCACGGCGACCTTGCCCCAGGCAGTGGCGGTGGCGTAAAGGGTCTCGGCGACCTCGGTGCTGGTCGCCAGGCCGGACACCACTTCGACCAGCTTCATGACGGGCGCGGGGTTGAAAAAGTGCATTCCCGCCATGCGCTCTGGGCGTTCAAGGTTCGCAGCAATAGAGGTGATCGATAGCGATGAGGTGTTGCTGGCGAGTAAGGTGTCCGGCGAGCATAGCGCTTCGAGCTGGGCGAACACCTGACGTTTGATCTCAAGATTCTCGACGATGGCTTCGATAACCAAGCGGCTGTCAGCCAGGGCATCGATAGCGTCGGCGGGCTGCAGGCGAGCGATAATGTTATCCACATCGCCTTGGGTCATCTTGCCCTTGGCAGCACGCTTTTCCAGCTGGCGGCGAATGTTATCAATGCCTGCTTTGGCAGCACCCGCTTGATTGTCATGCAGGATGACTGAGTGGCCAGCCTGGGCGGCCACCTGAGCGATACCGGCACCCATGGCACCTGCGCCGATCACGCCAATAACGGCGGACGTGGGAAGGGCTGACATATCACTCTCCCTTGAAGGTGGGCCGGCGTTTCTCGATAAAAGCGCTGACGCCTTCGCGGTAATCTTCGCTGCGCCCGGCAAGGCGCTGCAGGTCGCGTTCCAGGTCGAGCTGCTCATTGAAGCTGTTATCGCTGCTGGCATGCAGGGCACGTTTGATCAGTGCTAAACCGCGCGTGGGCTGAGTGGCCAGGTGGCGAGCCATGTTCATGGCTTCTTCTTGAAGCGCCTCATCATCAACGCAGCGCCAGATCATGCCCCATTGCTCGGCTTTTTCGGCGGGGAGCTTATCACCCAACATCGCCAGACCCTTGGCGCGCGCCATGCCCACTAAGTTAGGCAGGGTCCAGGTGCCGCCTGAATCCGGAATTAAGCCAATCTTGCAGAAGGCCTGAATGAAGCTTGCCGAGCGAGCCGCCAGCACGATGTCGCAGGCCAGTGCAATATTGGCACCAGCGCCTGCGGCCACGCCGTTCACCGCGCAAATGGTGGGGAACGGCATGTCTTTAAGGGCGCGCAGCATGGGGTTGTAGCGCTTCTCCAGTGACTCGCCGAGGTCGGGGGCTTGCTCGCCGGGCGCCACGCTACGATCGGAAAGATCCTGACCGGCGCAGAACCCACGGCCGTTGCCGGTCAGCAGAAGAGCACGGACGCTTGGGTCCTGGCGCACGGCCTTTAGCGTCTTGCGCATCTCGGCGTGCATCTCGGTATTGAAGCTATTTAGGCTGTCGGGGCGGTTCAGCGTGATACGGGCGACGCCGTCTTCCACGGTGTACAGCAGGGGCGCTTGGCTCATGGGGTATATCCTTGTGTCAGTGCCCTTGAAAAGTGGCAGGTCGTTTTTCTTGGAAGGCGTTAATGCCCTCTTCACGGTCGGCGGTACCCGCCAGTAGAGTGAACGCATGGCGTTCAAAGCGTAAGCCTGTGGCCAGATCGGTATCCATCGCCTTGTGTAGCGATTCCCGCGCCAAACGCACTGCCAGCGGTGCTTTGGAGGCGATGAGCGTTGCAATCGCCATGGCGCGCTCAAGGGTCAATTCGGGCTGGGTAATCTCGCTAATCAAGCCAGCATCGAGTGCACGGCGAGAGGTAATCGGCTCGCCGGTCAGTACCATCTGGTTGGCCAATGATTTACCCACCGCTCGCAGTAGCCGTTGGGTACCGCCGGCACCGGGCATGATGCCCAGGTTAATTTCTGGCTGGCCGAACAGGGCATTTTCACCGGCAATAACGATGTCCGCATGCATGGCTAGCTCGCAGCCGCCGCCCAGCGCATAGCCGTTGACGGCGGCAATAATCGGTTTGCGAAAACGCGTAATGGTCGCCCAGTGGTGCTGGCGAGGATCTTCCAGCATACCGACCAGGTCGCGTTCAGCCATTTCCTTAATATCCGCACCGGCGGCGAACGCTTTCGTGCTGCCAGTAATCACCACGGCACGAATGTTGTTGTCACTATCAGCGTCGCGCAAGGTATCAGCGAGCTCGCCAAGCAGCTGTGTATTAAGGGCATTCAGTGCTTCTGGGCGATTCAGCGTGATACACAAAACGCCTTCCAGGGGTGGGGTTATTTTTAGAGTAGTGAGCATTTTTTCCTCAGTTCTGCCTGTAGTGCACTGGATGAATATCCGCCGAGTATAGATTTATTTTGATACGCATCAATATTGATTGGTTGTATTTAATGTGTCACTTACTGCTGATTTTGATTATTTATTGTTTTTTAACAAAGAGTTGTGGAGATATTTGATGCATAAAAGACGGTTATTAGACCATGGTATTAAAAGGTAGGTATTTGGCTTTGAAAGTGTTTTTTAGCCACTGGGCAAAGGGTTTTGGAATTTTTTAGCCAGTCATAAAGTAAACAGTGACGGGGAAAGTATTTGATGTTTTGTTACGTGAAATATAGTCTTAATGAATATAGCGTATCAAAAAAATAAGTGTAGGAGCGCCCCCATGACGCAATCAGCGCAGCAGATGTTTGACCTTCATCGTGAGATGCTTGACCAGGCTGTCGACGCTATCTCTAGCCGTAATTTTTGGACGCCCTATCCAGAAAGCATGCGGAAATACCCAGAGGAGGCCGTTAAATCGGCACCTTCGAGGTTCGAATCACTGTGTAATCAGCCATTTAGGCTTAATAGTGTTGGCAGCACTCAGCAAGTGGGTAGCGAAGTATCTCCTTTTGGCTTTGCTCTCGGCATTACGTATGACCAGCCAAATCCTGAAGCGCTGATATCAGCCATGCACACTGCAATGCGCGACTGGCGAGATGCCGGGGCGCAAGCGCGTGTGGGTGTGTGTCTGGAAATCCTGTCGCGCCTTAATGCCATGAGCCCAGAGATTTCTCAGGCGGTGATGCATACCAGCGGCCAGGGGCCGTTGATGGCGTTTCAGGCGGGTGGGCCGCATGCTCAGGATCGCGGTCTTGAAGCAGTGGCGTATGCCTGGCAATCAATGGCTCAGATTCCCGCTACTGCCCAGTGGGTTAAGCCCCAGGGCAAGCATGACCCCTTGGTGATCGATAAGCGTTTCCATATTGTGCCGCGCGGCATCTCATTGGTGGTGGCCTGCTCCACGTTCCCCACCTGGAACACTTACCCTGGATTGTTTGCCAGCTTGGCAACCGGCAACCCGGTCATTCTTAAGCCGCACCCTGGCGCTATTTTGCCCGTGGCGATGACCACCCGCGTTGCTCAGCAGGTGCTTGAGGAAGCAGGCTTTGATCCTTGCCTGGTGAGTTTGGTGCCCGACACAGCCGATGCGCCGCTGACTAAAACGCTGGCGCTTGACCCTGCGGTCAAACTGATCGATTTCACCGGCTCCAACGCCTTCGGTGACTGGCTGATTAAGAACGCCACCCAGGCTCAGGTGTTTGCCGAGAAAGCCGGCATTAACACGGTCATTATCGACAGCGTTGATAACCTTAAAGCGGTTATGGCGAACCTTGCCTTCTCGCTGAGCCTGTATTCCGGGCAGATGTGTACGACCCCTCAGGCCATTTATGTGCCCAAAAGCGGTATTGAAACATCGGATGGCCATTTAAGTTTTGACGATGTGGCAGCAGCACTTGCGAAAGCCGTTCAAGCCTTTCTGAGTGACAACGATCGAGCCTGCACGGTGTTGGGTGCCCTTCAGTCATTGGAGACGCAAGCACGGATTGGCGAATGCCGCAACTTGGGCGAAATAGTACTGGATAGCGAGTCACGAAAACACGCCCAATACCCTGACGCCCGCATTCATACGCCGCTTATCCTCAAGGTGGATGCAGCGCTGAAGGCGGCCTACAGTGAGGAGCGCTTCGGCCCGATCAGCTTTGTTATTGCGACTGAGAACACCGCGCATAGCATTGAACTGGCGCGTGATGTGATCCGGGAAAAGGGTGCGATAACCCTCGGTGCCTACACGACTGATGAGTCGGTGGCTGATCAGTTCGAGCAGCTGGCTATCGAGGTAGCGACTCCGCTTTCGCTGAACCTGGATGGGGGAATATTCGTCAACCAGTCAGCGGCTTTCAGTGACTTTCACGCGACCGGGGGTAACCCGGCGGCCAATGCTTCTTTATGCAACCAAGCTTTTGTTGCCAGCCGCTTCGTGGTGGTGCAAAGCCGCCGCCACAGTCCATCAAACTAACGGAGAATGTAATGCCTTACTATCGACTTGAAGGGGTAACGCCGGTGGTGCATCCGACGGCTTATGTCCACCCCACAGCGGTGTTGATTGGTGATGTGATTGTGGGCCCTGGTTGTTATGTCGGCCCCGGCGCGGTGATGCGCGGTGATTTTGGCCGCTTGGTGCTGGAAGAGGGCTCGAACCTTCAGGATACCTGTGTGATGCACGGCTTTCCGGGCTGCGTTACTAAAGTTGAGAAGGATGGTCATATCGGCCATGGTGCGGTATTGCATGGCTGCGTGATTGGGCGTGATGCCATGGTGGGTATGAACGCCGTGGTGATGGACGGTGCCCACATTGCTGAGCGGTCTATTGTTGCGGCGGCAGCCTTCGTCAAGGCGGGTTTCGAGTGTGAGCCTCAGTCGCTGGTAATGGGAGCGCCTGCAAAGGTTAAACGCGCGCTGAGCGACGAAGAGTTTGCATGGAAGCAGCAGGGCACTCAAGAGTATCAGCGCTTAGTGACCCGCTGCCGTGATAGCCTGGAGCCTTGCGAGCCGTTGGATGAAATCGATGCAGACCGCCCAGCTTTGCTAGCCGGTGACACCCAGCCCAAGCAGCAGACCTTAGAGTCGTCGTCATAATTGTAAGCTATAAACTTTATTTAAAAGCGTGGCGTCCGCTAGGACGCCTTGTGCTTCCTATGCCCTTGTATAAATACGGGCCTTTGTATAAATAACACCGCCGCTAATGCTCATTTCAGCCCCCCAAAACGCTGGTAGAAACTTGGGCCAGGGGCTGGTAATGGGCCCTCGGCCGTTTCCAAGTGGCGGTCTAGCCAATGCTCTGCCCGTTCGTAGAGTAAACGGTAGAGGTTGCGGCAGAGCTGATGAGCGTAGCGACCTTCCCATGCCGTGGGGAGTAGCTCGTCAGGTAGCAACGGGTCGCGTAACTGAACTTTGCGATACTCATGAATCAACAGAGTGCGAGCAATGAAGCTTTCTTCTTGCCCCAGATTGTTTTCTGCGTTGAGTGCATTCCAGAGCGGACGAAATTTAACGAGGAACCGCTGGTAAAGCTCGGCTAGTTCATCGAGGTTCCAGCTGTCTCTAACCTGAAGGCGTAGTGGTTTGCTGGTGGTGGGTTCCATGGCTTGAGTTTGCATCACGATCGTGTCGTCTGCCACATCAAGTTCTTGCAAGGCCGCCATGGTTTCCGCGCATGACAGTGTGGGATGCGCCAACACACCCTGGGCAAAGCTACCAAAGCCTAGCCATTCGAGTTCATCACGAATCTGTTGGCGTCGGTCTGGAGGTAGCTGTGTTAGTAATGCCAATGTCCATTGGCCTGACCAAGGCAGTTGGGAGCCGTAATAGACGCGCTTGAAGGCTTGTTCGAAGCGCCGCCGCCCAGGGCCACTCAACCGATAGTAGCTGCGACGACCCACCTTCTCACCCCTTAGCCAAGTTTCATGAGTCAGCCGGTAAACGGATGTACGCACCAGCCGCTCATTGATACCGATTGGCTCCACCAATTTCGATAGGCTGCCAAGCCACACGGTACCGCCTCGTGGGACGATAGAGTCACCATAGACGGTAATAATCAGCGAACCGGCGCGAATTGGCCGCCGCTTCTGGAAGTCATCAATAAGCGTAGCGACGCAGTCTGTAGCTGACGACATGGTTAAAATTGATTCCCTTAACGGTGATTCTGCGAGTAAAGATGACAGAAAATGTAAATACTATGAAAGATTATCGTATCACGTTTGTTTGTGATTTGGCCTGAGTCGCAGATCAATCGCACGTCGAGACTCGTTAGCAATTGACGTCGGTATCTTACCCTTATCCCAACAATAGGCAGAGAGAGCAACGAAATGACTCAACCGAACCTTCTTTCAACCAATGATGTTCGCGACCGTTTCTCTAAGGCGATGTCGGCTATGTACCAAGCCGAAGTGCCGCAGTACGGCACGCTGCTTGAACTTGTCGAGCGTGTTAACCAAGAAACGCTTAGCCAGCAGCCAGAGCTGCATCGCCGCTTGGAAGCACAGGGTGAATTGGCGCGTTTGAGCGTAGAGCGCCACGGGGCGATTCGCGTGGGAACCGCCGCTGAACTTTCTATGCTGCGGCGCTTGTTCGCCGTCATGGGCATGTATCCGGTCGGTTATTACGACCTTTCTAAAGCGGGCGTGCCGGTTCACTCAACCGCTTTCCGGCCCATCGATGATGATGCGTTGGCGATGAACCCTTTCCGCGTTTTTACCTCGCTGCTGCGTTTAGAGCTGATTGAAAGTGAGGCGCTGCGCCAGCGTGCAGAAGAGATTCTGGCCAAGCGCGATATCTTTACCCCAGGGGCGCGCACGCTTATTGAACGCCATGAAACCCAGGGGGGACTAACCAGCGAAGAGGCCGATCAGTTCGTAAAAGAAGCCCTGGAAACCTTCCGTTGGCACCAGGATGCGACAGTCGATCTGGATACCTATCAAGCGCTTCATGATGAGCACCGTTTGATTGCCGATGTGGTGTGCTTCCGTGGGCCGCATATTAATCACCTGACGCCGCGCACCTTGGATATTGACGAAGTGCAGCGCCGCATGCCTGAAATGGGCATGAACCCCAAAGCTGTCATTGAAGGGCCGCCGCGCCGCGAGTGCCCCATTTTGCTGCGCCAAACCAGCTTTAAAGCATTAGAAGAATCAATTCGCTTTGCCGGTGATGCCCAAGGAACCCACACCGCTCGCTTTGGTGAAATTGAACAGCGTGGTGTGGCGCTAACGCCGAAAGGTCGGGCGCTTTATGACCAGTTGCTTAATGAAGGCCGCCAGCAAACCGCAGGGTTAGATAACGACGCACACCAAACGGTGATGAAAAACGTCTTTGCCAAGTTCCCCGATAACGACGAGGCCATGCGCCGTGAGGCGTTAGCGTATTTTCACTATCATCTGACCGAGAAAGGGCAGGCCGCTAAAGGCGCAGCCAGTGCCGATATTGAGGCGTTAATCACACAGGGCCTAGTGGAAGCCCAGCCGATTACCTATGAAGATTTTCTACCGGTCAGCGCGGCGGGTATTTTTCAGTCGAACCTGGGCGGTGCAGAGAGCGAAGCCTATGCCGGGAATGCCAATCGCGATGCCTTTGAAAAAGCATTGGGTGCCCAGGTGACAGACGAACTATCGCTCTATGCAGAACGCGAGCGAGCATCGAAAGCAAGTGTCTTGAGCTGTTCAGCGTAAACCCGCTGCATTTGGTGAGCAAAAAGGATTACTGGAATACGCGCATGACAGCTGATCATCACTATTGCTGCTATAGGGCATGGCTATTCGCGTTATATAACAAAAAAGACTATCGTTATTCCTGTAGTTAAGTTAACGACAGGAGTTCACCATGCCAGACGACACTATTCAGCCGATGATGCCTCAGATTAACCGCCCAGCCCCTGACTTTACTGCCAAAACCACCCACGGCGAAAAGTCGCTGAGCGATTATCGTGGCAAATGGTTGGTGCTTTTTGCCCACCCCTCCGACTTTACCCCGGTATGCACCACAGAATTTTCGGCCTTTGCGAACTATGCTGATCAGTTCAAAGCGGTGAATACAGAGCTGCTAGGCTTGTCGATCGACAGCATCCACTCACACATTTGGCTTACATCCATAAAGAAGGCTTGTCGGTCGAGTGGATTCTCGACACCCATCCCCATGCCGACCACTTCTCAGCAGCGCAGTATTTGAAAGAAAAAACCGGCGCGCCCACCGCGATTGGAGAGCACGTAACGAAAGTGCAGGCGCTGTGGAAAGAGATTTACCACTGGCCTGATATGCCGACTGATGGACGCCAGTGGGATAAACTATTTGCAGAAGGCGACACCTTCACCATTGGCGAGCTAAAAGCCCGCGTGATGCACTCCCCAGGCCATACGCTGGCGTCTATTACCTATGTGATTGGTGATGCGGCGTTTGTTCACGACACGCTCTTTCAGCCTGATTTTGGCACCGCACGGGCAGACTTCCCAGGGGGAGATGCCAAGGTGCTGTGGAACTCTATTCAGCAAATTCTGGCGCTACCAGACGCCACCCGCGTGTTTACCGGGCACGACTATATGCCCAATGGTCGAGAGCCGCAGTGGGAAAGTACGGTGGCCGAGCAGCGCGAGCGTAACCCGCACTTAGCCCGCGTAAGTGAGGCGGAGTACATCGCTTTGCGCCATAAACGTGATAGTGAACTACCAATGCCTAAACTAATTTTGCATTCTTTGCAGGTTAACGCGCGCGGAGGGCAGCTGCCTGAGCCAGAAGCTAACGGTAAACGTTACTTAAAAATTCCACTGGATGCGTTAGAGGGCGCCGCTTGGGATTAAGGTTTTTGTTTAGATCGGCGTTTGTCTAGATTACTGCTTAAGCAAGAGCCGAATATGAGTGAGCACTGTGTGAGTGTCGCTCGGGCTCTTGCTGCCTTGTTGACCAGTTGATAGGCATCTTCCGGAGGATTGACAATCCTCCGGAGAAATAAGCCTTCAAATCAACGAACTGCTTAGCTTTTGTTGGCAAAACTATCAAATGCTTCAAGCGCCTGGGCGGCATACGTAAAGGCCGGCCCGCCGCCCATGTACATACAAACGCCCAGCATTTCCATTACTTCTTCGCGGGTTGCTCCAAGCTCTGCAACGGCTTTGGCATGAAACGCAATGCATCCATCGCAGCGAATGCTAATGCCAATCGCCAACGCCATTAATTCTTTGTGTTTGTGTGAAAGGGCATTGTCTTTATTAGCCCCTTTTGCGTATTCCGCCCTATCGTGACCGCCCATTCCGTTTGAACGTGACCGTCTATTCTGGATGATGGTGACCGCGCATTCCGTTTTATCGTGACCGATTTTGGGCAGTTTTCCGGAATCGCCGGTCACGTTGCCGGAATCATCGGTCACGTTC
>NZ_LGEN01000034.1 GCF_001507855.1 Halomonas sp. 54_146 | reverse complement strand
CCATTCCCTCGGGCAGTCGTCTTGGAAGCAGAAACCAGGGAGGTAACGACCTGGGAATCCGCCACTACAATCTCTGATTTAGTGGTCGGAGGATGTCAATGATCGGGGCACCAATCACATCGCCAATGCCAAACACTTCTGGGTAGCGGGTGTGCTGCAGGGTGTGAATATCGACATCTAGCCACTCGCCCCTGAACGGGCCGTCTTGCGCGATAAGCGCGCTCTGTTTGACAAAATCGTGGGCACTCATGGGGGGGCACAACGTGAATAAAGTCGTAGTCGGCAATCACGGTTGGCTGGCCTTCGCGCCTGAACTCAGCTTCGCGTAGTTGATGGTGGGAGGTAAACTCGCTTTCCGGCCCCACAAAGGTAAATTCAGCCTGTTTGGCTTGAGGGTCAATGGCGGAAAGTCGATAGTGGTGCCGCCGATTAACGCCTTGCTCATCAAAGCGCTGCTTAACGAACTCATCAACCCACGGTTGAGAAAAAAGACTGGTGCCAGGCGCCATATAGTCCACATTGAACGCATCGCGCTGCCCAGAGGCTTCTAACCGGCTTAACGTGGTGAAGGTCATTTTTAACGGCGCGCCGGCGCACTTCACCGGCGTTGGGGCGGCGGTAAAAATGCCTTTTCCTTGGCCGCTGTTCAGCCATGCCTGAATTGCTTGATGGGTGCGTGAGGCACCCTCAATACTGGCATAAACACTGCCAATGCCATGCTGCCCCACCAGCGCGGGCGACATGCCGTCAATCAAGTGGTAATTGAGCTGAATGCCGGTAGCAACAATCAAGAAATCGTATTCAAGGGTTGCTCCATTGGCGAGCGCGACACGCTTGTTGTCGGCATCAATATTAGCCGCGTGTTCACGAATCCAATTGACTCCCCGCGGCAGAAACTGGGCGTTAGGGCGCATGGTTTTATCCGCGTTCCAAACGCCAGAGGCTACCAGTGTCCAGCCCGGTTGGTAGTGGTGCGTCTCGCGTGGTTCCACTAACGTAATAGTGCCACCCCGCAGGCGATTAGCTAACCGGTTGGCCATCGCCATGCCCGCTGCACCGCCGCCAAGAATCACGATGCGTGCCTGCGTTCGCAGCGTGTTAGCAGATACCGCGCTGAGTGGCAGCAGGCTGCCAATGCTCAGGCCAGAGCCCACTTTTAACAGCTCTCTTCGCGTTACTTTCTGTGTCCATAACGGTGGC
Source organism: Halomonas sp. 54_146 (assembly GCF_001507855.1). Classification (GTDB taxonomy): domain Bacteria; phylum Pseudomonadota; class Gammaproteobacteria; order Pseudomonadales; family Halomonadaceae; genus Vreelandella. Next base: position 70,670 of record NZ_LGEN01000034.1, on the reverse strand, counting down.
TTTTGCATGGCGTACTCCTTAAGCGAAAGCTAACCTATATTTTTTAGATATATCGTTATTCAATTATGGTGGTAACGCCTAAAAAAGCCATAGGCATTTTGTCCTATTGGGTACCTATCATAGAGAGCCGTGAATTGGCTTTGCTTGATCAGTTTTGTACAACTAATGGTAGCTTTTGTATGAGTTTCTGGTTTTTAATGCCTTTACATGTTTACCTAGGCGAACCCTCGTCGTTTCAAGATAAAAGGCGCTCAACACTATGACTTCCACCACTTCGCTTGCTGGGCTGCAGGAATCGACATCGTCCGGTTTTTTTCCTCGCACGGTGATGCTTGCAGGTAATGACCCTGACGCAACACGCCAAGAGATTGAGGCCTGTTTTACCGCGACGTTTGACCGTTACGAGTCGCTGTTTACCACGCTTGCCAGTGAAGAAGCCTACATTCGCAAGTCTATCCCGCTTAGGCACCCGCTGATTTTCTACCTTGGGCATACCGCGACCTTTTTCGTCAATAAGCTGGTGCTGGCGAAGCTTTTGCCGACGCGCATAGACCCGAATATGGAGTCTATTTTCGCGGTTGGCGTCGATGAAATGAGCTGGGATGACCTGAACGATGACCACTACGAGTGGCCGTCGGTCAGTGAGGTGATGGCGTATCGCGGCAAGGTTCGCGCGGCAGTGCTTAGCCTGATTCGCGAGTTGCCGCTTTCGCTGCCCGTGGGTTGGGATAGCCCGTTTTGGCCCATCGTGATGGGTATCGAGCACGAGCGGATTCATTTGGAAACCTCGTCGGTGCTGATTCGTCAGCAGCAGCTACACCTGGTCACGCCACAAGCGGCTTGGGAGCCTATCCGCACGACCGGCGAGCCGCCGGAAAACAGCCTGATTACGGTGCCGAAAGGGGACGTGACGCTAGGTAAATCCTTCGACGACCCCTTCTACGGCTGGGACAACGAGTACGGCCATCACAAGGCTGAGGTAGATGAATTCAAGGCGAGCCAGTTTCTGGTCAGCAACAGTGAGTTTCTTGAATTTGTTGAGGCCGGTGGCTATTTGACCGATGCGTTCTGGTCGGAAGAGGGGTTGGGCTGGCGCAACTTTGCCAAGGCAGCGCACCCGACGTTTTGGGTGTGGAAAAACGAGTGGTTTCTGCGCTTGATGACCGAAGAGGCCGAAATGCCTTGGGACTGGCCGGTGGAGGTCAACTTCCACGAGGCCAAAGCGTTCTGTAACTGGAAAAGCGAGCAGACCGGCCAGACGGTGCGCATGCCGACAGAAGATGAGTGGCATCGTCTGGTGGAGGAGGCGGGGGTTTCCGAGCTTGCAAGCGATACGCCTGCCAACGCCAACCTGCATCTGGATCACGGCGCGTCTTCGTGCCCGGTCACCCGCTTCCAGCACGGCCAGTGGTTTGATGTAGTGGGCAACGTTTGGCAGTGGGTGGAAACCCCCACCTATCCGTTCCCAGGCTTTGATGTGCATCCGCTATACGACGATTTCACCACGCCGACCTTTGATAACCAGCATAACCTGATCAAGGGTGGTTCCTGGATATCCTGTGGTAACGAAACGCGGCTCAGTGCCCGCTATGCGTTTCGCCGTCATTTCTTCCAGCATGCGGGCTTCCGCTATGTGGTGTCGGATGCTGAAGTCAAAATGCCCAGCGCCTATTACGAAAGCGATGCCCGCATGGCGGAGTACGCGGAATTCCATTACGGCGATGAGTGGTTTGGCGTTGCCAACTTCCCGCAGGCATTGGCTAACCGGGCGTTGGCAAGCATGGCGGGCAAGCAGAAGAAGCGCGCCCTGGATCTGGGGTGCGCCAGCGGGCGCTCCAGCTTTGAGCTGGCCCGTGAGTTTGAGCACGTTGACGGCGTGGACTTCTCGGCCAACTTTATTCGCCAGGGCGTTGAAATGGCTGAGCAGAGAGTGCTGCGCTATACCCGGGTGGAAGAGGGCGAGCTGGTCAGCTACCAAGAGCGCACGTTGGCGAGTTTAGGGCTGGAAGAGGCGGCAAGCCGGGTGAGCTTCCACCAGGGCGATGCCTGCAACCTCAAGCCGCAGTTCAGCCAGTATGACCTAGTGCTGGCGGCCAACCTGATCGACCGGCTCTATAAACCTGCACAGTTTTTGCAGACCATTCATGAGCGCATCAACGCTGGCGGTATTTTGATGATCGCCTCGCCCTATACCTGGCTGGAAGAGTACACGCCGAAAGAGGAGTGGATTGGTGGGTTCAAGCGAGACGGGGAGAATGTCACTACCCTGGATGGCTTAAAGGAGCTGTTGGAACCTCACTTCCAGATGATCAGCGAGCCTGAAAAAGTGCCCTTTGTGATCCGCGAGACCATGCATAAATATCAGCACAGCCTCTCGGAAGTCACCCTGTGGGAGCGGCGCTCTTAAAGCACCTGATGGGCTTTTAGCCAACCAGACCCTCAATAGCCCGGTTAATCGACGCGTGTTCGGTTAACCGGGCAAATAAGCCTTCATCCGCCTCGCCGTTGATCAACCCCAGCAACACCCCCAACACCGCCCCCCGGTGAACGTTGTCACCGCCAATTTCCGCATTAATCTGCAAGGCTTTTAACGGGGTTTTGTGGTGTTTGCAGGCAAGGTATAGCACCGCAGGCCAGGCATCGGTGATGTAACAGGCGGTGGATAAAACGCTGCCTACCACCTCACGTTCGCTGTATTGGCTTTCCACCAGTTTTGTCAGCTCTCGTTTTGAGAGGCCTCGGGTGGCCTTGAGCAGGGTGTCTTCTACCGCGTTGTCATTGTCTCTAAACAACAGGCTGTCGATCAGTTCGACATAGGCGTCACACACGTCCGCCAGAAAGTTATCAGGATGAGTCAAAGCAAGGTGCTGGCGGCAGAGCTTGCGGGTATCTGCCAGGGAGGTGCCTTTCAGGCGTTCGCCAATCGCCAGTGGGGCAATGGTCACCAAGCCACCAATCGAAGGCGTATCGTGAGTTACTGCGCCACACTGTTTGGGCGGCAACCCCTTTTCCAGATTAGCAAAAAAGCCGCGGTGGTAAGATTCGGCGTAGGTATCTGGGTGGGCGGGCGTCTCAGCCGTCATTAGCTGGATATAAGCCTTCAAGAAGGCATCGCTATCATAATGCTGGCCGGTTTCTGCCATGGTGTGCATCAGCGTTAACGCGCAGTGGGCGTTGAGCGTGTTATCACCGGGCTGCATGCCCTGGTGGTAGTGTACGTTCGGGCGATTCCAGTAGGCCTGCTTGCCTTTCAAAATGACACCGCCGACAACCTCAGGCGGTTGGCTGCCTGCACGCTTGCGGCCACCGCCGCTGGTTGAATGCATCGACATAATCGATGAAGGGTGAAACGCAGGCGGCGCCTCAAACGTGTTGATCCCTTCTGGAAACGCGCGGTCGATATCGTGAACGTTGTAGAACCAGTGCACGGGCATCGCCAGTGCATCACCAATAAACAAGTTTTTAAGCGCGGCGCTTGCTCTTGCTGGCACGGTGTGGGGCATGGTCGTCATCTCTACTCTTGGAAATCGCTTGCGGTGAAGGTCACGCTAAGCGGAGATATAAAGGAGAACCGTTAACAATGCTAGAAAACCTTAGCTACAGCGCCCTGGCTGGCCAAGTGTTTGGCCTGGTGGCGCTCGTGATTTGTGTGGCGGCTTTCGCCAGTAAGAGTGACGACCGGCTATTGATGCTGCTGATTTCCGCCAATGTGGCGTTTGCTCTGCAGTTTGTGTTTTTCGGTAGTTGGACCGCCGCCGTGCTGACCATGTTGGTGATTGTGCGCATTATCTTGGCCCGTCGTTATATGGGCAGTAAAGCTGTGATGGTTGGCGTGCTGCTGGCCAGCGGTATCGCGGCCTTTTTCACCTGGCAAAGCTGGGTGGATTTCCTACCCATGGCCGCCATGGTACTCGGTACTTTCGCCATGTTCCTGCTGCGTGGAATACCCATGCGGGTGTTTTTGGGATTAGCCGCGACGCTATGGATGCTGAACAACGTAGTCATTGGCTCCGTTGGTGGCACCTTGGCAGAAGGGCTGATTGTGGTCACAAATATCATTACTATCATTCGCTTAGCGCGCGCAAAGCGTAAGTATCCTGATGTGTTTGATTGATTCTGCCCAGTAACAGTGGAAGCAGGAGCCTCTCGATTAGAAGCCGCTAAATACTATGAGCCTCCTGTTATTAACCAGCTGCATCCTGATGTTGATACTGGGCTTAAGTACCCATGCAGCCTGTGGTTCCTTGGTTAAACAAGGCAGATTCAGCATGGGTCAGCATTTGCTTACGGCTTAAAACGCGCCGTTAGCCTTGGGAGGCGGCTAGCGCCTGATCGATATCTGCCAGCAGGTCATCAATATGCTCAATGCCAATCGACAGGCGCACCATATCCGGGGTGACGCCTGCGGCCTTTAGCTCTTGTTCATTTAGCTGGCGGTGCGTGGTAGACGCCGGAATAGAGGAGCAGCTCTTGGCATCGCCGATGTTCACCAGCCGCAGAATGAGCGCCAGCGCATCATAAAAGCGCTCGCCTGCCGCTTGGCCACCCTTAATACCAAAGCTGAGAATGCCCGAGGCCTGGCCGTGCATATAACGCTGCGTGAGTGCGTGGTCTGGGTGGTTCTCTAGCCCCGCATAGTGCACCCACGCCACCAAGGGATGTTCTTCTAAGTGCTTCGCCACCGCCAGCGCGTTAGCGCAGATGCGTTCAATCCGCAGTGACAGCGTTTCCAGCCCCTGGAGAAGGTTCCAGGCCGCCTGGGCAGAAAGCGCCGCCCCCATGTTGCGCAGTGGCACTACCCGGGCGCGGGTAATAAATGCCGCATCGCCAACGTCGCGGGTGTAGTTAACGCCGTGATAAGAGACATCCGGCTCGTTGAGTAGCGGGAATCGGCTGGCATGTTCCGCCCACGGGAATTTGCCGGAATCTACAATAACCCCGCCCACCGTGGTGCCGTGGCCGCCGATATACTTGGTTGCTGAATGGACGACAATATCCGCCCCGTGCTCAATTGGCCGGCATAAAAACGGCGTAGCGGTGGTGTTATCGACAATGACCGGCACCCCGTGACGATGCGCGGCATCGGCAAGGGCACGCAGATCGACGACGCCGCCGGAGGGGTTGCCGATGCTTTCGCAGAACACTGCTTTCGTGCGTTCATCAATCAACGCTTCGATGCCGGCAATATCGTCTTTATCGGCAAAGCGTACCTGAATACCCTGGCGCGGCAGCGTGTGTGCAAACAGGTTGTAGGTGCCACCGTACAGCTCGCTAATCGATACAATGTTATCGCCTGCTTCGGCAATGGTTTGAATGGCATAGGTAATCGCTGCCATGCCAGAAGCCACTGCCAAACCTGCAATGCCGCCTTCTAGCGCGGCTACCCGCTGCTCCAGCACGGCGCAGGTCGGGTTCATAATGCGCGAGTAAATATTCCCTTCCACTTTCAGATCAAATAAGTCTGCTGGGCGCTGTCAAACGAAAACGAGGTGGTCTGATGAATGGGCACGGCAACGGCATGTTGTGAGTCCGGCGCGTAGCCATGGTGAAGGGCAATGGTTTCAGGTTTCATATAATCGGCTCGTAATAGAAAGGTGTCGCCCTAATCTTAGACGTTATAAAGCGCTCAGAGCCACTCTTTTTGAATGCTATGGGGTAGTGCGCCGCTGTTGCCATGCTGATGATTTAGTTGACGCATAATTTTTTAATATTTTCTACTAACCCCCGTTACTTGCCTTTTATTTTTTATAAGGTATGGTTGTTTTTGCCTTTTAAAAATAAAAAAAATATTATCGTTTTTAATAGTAAAAATGATGATAAATAATAAAAGTATTAATCATGAAGCGGCATGACGATTGAGGGTGTAAAAATGAGTAAAGAGAAAGAAAAGAAAAAGCCACAGAAAACGCTAAAGGAAAAACGTATGGAAAAGAAAGGAAAGAAACAGTCAGATTAATAGTGTGAGGACGCCTGCTTATTAACGTAGGATTCATCAGTTAGACGTGCTTTTAATAAACGGCGCTGAGTAGCGCTAATAACAATATCGCCCCGTGTCAGGCGCACTGGCACGGGGCGATTTAAGCATTTTAACAGTCTGTTTCAACCGGCTATTTCAGCCGCCCATTTCAGCCGCTTATTTCAACAAGCGCAGAAGCTTTATCGAACACTGCCAAGAGGGCCGTTGTTTATCGCTGAAAGTGGCTCATTGGCCGCTAATATTTGTGCATCAATGTCGGTAACGCCTAGGTCTTGCAGGCGGGCAGTATGCATTTTGCAGTAAGCCTCTGCGTTTTCTTGTGAGGTAAACAAGTAAACACCCCCCGCGCGCTTTTTTTCCGGGTCTTCAGTCCAAATTTTCCACAGCAGGCCGGGTTCATCGTTGATGGATTGAGCCAGCGGTGCCATCGCATCAGTCATCGCTTTTCCGAAAGGGCCTTCAAAAGGGAAGTGAACTTGCAAAATAGTGGGCATAAAACTCTCCTTAAACGCTCCTTTATGTTCCTACTATTTTTAACATAATAGCGGTGAAAACGAAATTTTTAACAATGGCAAACACGGCCACCTCTAGCGGTATGAGTATTCAGCCCGCTAAAGGTGGCCGTGTTTTACCTTACTCAGCCTTTATTTGTTGGATTTCTAGACGTAGAAGTCCAGCTCTTCCTGAGCTTTTAAGAGGTCCCGCATCTTAATGGGGTCGTCACCAAAGAAGAAGACCAAGCCCCAATGGGTACCAAAAGCCGCACGGTCAGGCACGGTTTCTTCTGTTGGCGCGACCAGTTCATGTGACTCGAAATAGGGGTGGTCAACGCATTCTTTGGGCATTTCCAGCTTGCTGACCACCCGGCGCCTTGGGTAAACACCGAAGCAACCGGCGTAGCCCTTAGCATCAACCACTTCACGGGGGAAGAAGGCAGCCACTTCCTCTTTGGTACTTTTCGGATCGAACACCAGCATGGATGCCTGGTAAGCATTGAAGCCATAAGCTCGTTCGATCAGCTCGAAAGCCTTGAACCCCGGTGGGCGGTAGGCGACCTCGCCAAAGTACATCTCACCATCAGCGGTGACGAAGTACTCGGGGTGGATCAAGCCGAACTGGATATCGAACGTTTTGATCAGTAACTCGATCTGCTTAGTGATCGCGGGACGCCAGCTTTCGAGCTCCGCAGTAGCGGGCACGAATACCGAATAGCCCAACGTCACATATTCAGAGATGTTCAGGAACTGAATTTTGCCATCGTGAATCCAGGCTTCAACGGCAAACTCCCAGCCATCCAAGTGACTTTCCATCAGCAGCGGATATTCTTCGGCCGGAATGTTGTCGATTTCTTCTATCTTGCGGATCATTCGGTGCCCGAGGCAGCCGGCTTTATCGAATGCCTTGACGTGAATGGGGTCATCCGGGTCACCGTCGAGTTTGAGCAGCGTTTGGTTGACGCGCTTCATAAAGCGGACGATATCCTCTTTTTCATGCGCTTCCTCGAAGATCCCGACGCGAATACCGCCAAGCTGGGCACGGCGCTTCATTAAGGCCTTGTCACGAAATAGGATGGACTGCCCGTACATGCGGGGGTTGTCGAGAAGGACAGAGTTGATCGCCCCTGACCACTCGACGGTTTCCTCGAATAGTGGGATAGCAACATCGACGCCTTCCGCCTTTAGCTTTTCTGCAATCTCCATGGAGCGATCATTCAGCCGGATAAAGTCCCACGGAATAAAAGGTATCTTGTTTGCGGTACAGAAATCTGCGGCCCATTCTGGGGCAACGACGATGTAACGACGGTCAAATTTTTGCGCAGCTTTGATGGCATTAACGCTCCAGCCAAGCAGTGCGATATAGCCCTTGTTGGGGTCTTTCGGGGTTTCGGTGCCTTTCACCGAATCCATTTCAGGATCGAGCCAGGCCGCTATTGCTTCGGGTAATTGCTTTTCTGATGTTATCGACATGCGGTGTTCTCCTTGACTGGTTAACCCAGACTGACGCCGCCGATAGTGAGACGCACCAGCTAAACAAGCGCTTATCAATATCTTTGCATCACGCCTACATTTGGTTTCAGGCTAGCCGAGTCCATGGCAATTGACAACTAACTTGTAATTGGTTGGTAAATAGATGGCTAAATTAGTAAGTAGAATGAAGGGGTGTGTAAGTGCTGGCAGGCATTATTTTAATGTAAAGGGCATGGAGTAGTGGATAGCGCCACCCATTCAGTGCTTTTTTATTCGAGTTTGCCGTTATTTACTCCAGCAAAAGCTGGTTATCTATCGCGATAAACTCACTGGATGCATGTATGAGTGACGCTGCTGTAAACTGAGCAACACCATAAACTTCAACCTTCTTTCCATACTTAACGCGAATTTTATTGACTAGAAGGTCGAAGTCGCCATCGCCAGAAACCAGCACGATAATATCCGCCTGTTCAGCGTGCTCCATGGCATCAAGTGCGATGCCAACATCCCAATCACCTTTGGCGGAACCATCTGCACGCTGAATAAGCGGTTTTAACTTCACCTTAAAACCAATAGCCCTGAGGATATTTTGAAACTCCCGCTGCTTTTGGTCGCCTTTATCTATGGCATAGCAAAAGGCTTGTACGACTTCTCTATTAGCGGTTACTTTTGCCCAAAATTTATTGTAATCAAAGTTTTTACGATAGGCTTCGCGCACAGTGTAATAAACATTGTTAACATCAACGAAAATCGCAACTTTTAGCATAAGGCATAACCATTGCTGTTCACCAGGGGAGGGCGGCTTATCCGGTTGCGCGCGTTATCTGTGGAACTGTTTTTCGCGTTCGGGCTGCCAATAAATGGCATCGATGCGTAAATGGGCTTCAGTGTTATTGGGCAAGGGCCATTCAATGATGTCGCCGACTCTCAGGCCGATTAACGCAGCACCAATGGGTGCCATTACCGAAATACCATCCGGCACGCTTTCCAGGGCATGCGGGTAGACCAAAGTGCGGATCATCTTAAGCCCCCGCGTAAGGTCGGTGAAGCGAACTTGGCTGTTCATGCTGACTACGTCATCGGGCATATCTTCAGGGTCCAGAATTTCCCCTCGCGATAGCTCTTCTTCAAGCAGTTCAGCCACGGCCAGGTCTTTATCGGAGGCGCTGTCGATCAAGCGCTGGAGACGATCGGCATCAAGTCGATTAATAATAATAGCAGGACGTTGTCCCATGGTTACTCTCCTTAGAAAGCAATAAGTTTTAACCAATAAAAAAACAGCCCTTCCCAATAAAGGAAGGACTGCGTGCTTGTTGCAGTATAAACGATTTACAAAATAAAGACGATCAGGTGACGCCTTGTTCAATCATGGCGTCAGCGACTTTTCTGAAGCCTGCTATGTTAGCGCCTAGCACCAGATTGGTCGGTTCACCGAACTCCTCGGCAGTGTCTGCGCACTGCTTGTGAATATTCGCCATAATTTCTTTTAGCTTTTTGTCGACTTTTTCCAGTGACCACTGTTCCATGCTGCTGTTTTGCGCCATTTCTAGCTGGCTGGTGGCAACGCCCCCGGCATTGGCGGCTTTACCCGGCCCATAGGCAATTTTAGCGGCTAAAAAGAGGTCGACGGCCTCGGTGGTGGAAGGCATGTTGGCACCTTCACTAATGCACGTTACGCCGTTCTCTAGCAGGGCGCTGGCATCGCTTTCAGTCAGCTCATTTTGAGTGGCGCAAGGGAAAGCCGCATCGGCTTTAATGCGCCATACAGCGTTGCCGTTTTGGGGGTAGTCACGCACAGAAATATAGTGCGCGTCAGGATGTTCATTCAAATAAGCTTCTAAGGAGGTGCGCTGCACTTCTTTAAGCTGCTTGAGTAGGGCTAGGTCAATGCCGTTTGCGTCGTGAATGGTGCCACTTGAATCACTGCAGGTGATTGGCTTTGCGCCCAGCTCGTAAAGTTTCTCAATGGTATAAATAGCGACATTACCAGCGCCGGAAACCAGGCAGGTTTTGCCGTTAAGTTCTTCGTTGCGAGCCGCCAGCATGTTTTGTGCAAAGTAAACCGCGCCGTAGCCGGTTGCTTCTTTACGACCAAGCGAGCCGCCCCAGTTAAGGCCTTTGCCGGTTAGCACGCCTTCATAGCGGCCGGTGAGGCGCTTATATTGACCAAAGAGATAGCCAATTTCACGCGCACCCACGCCGATATCGCCTGCTGGCACATCGGAGTGGGGGCCAATATGACGGTGCAGCTCGCTCATAAAGGCTTGGCAAAAACGCATAATCTCGTTGTCTGATTTTCCCTTTGGGTCAAAATCAGAACCGCCTTTACCGCCGCCGATAGGCAAACCGGTTAGCGCATTCTTGAAAATTTGCTCGAAGCCGAGAAACTTTATGGTGCCCGAGGTAACGCTGGGGTGAAAACGCAAGCCGCCTTTATAAGGGCCAAGGGCTGAGTTGAACTGTACGCGATAGCCTTTGTTGACTTTTACGTTTCCGGCGTCATCTATCCAGCTGATGCGGAACATGATTTGCCGTTCGGGCTCGACGATCCGTTCAATGATGCTGTGCTGATGATAGCGAGGGTTCTGCTGGAAGAGCGGGCGCAGGCATTCAAGCACTTCTTCGGTGGCTTGATAAAACTCTGATTGCGCCGGGCTGCTTTTCTTAAGTCGTGTCAGTGTGTCGTGAACATAAGGCATGGGAAGGTATCATCATCGCTATTGAGAAAGTGTTTGCTGGCCAGAGCTTTTGCAATATTTAACGGTCAACACGCTTCTTTGCATAGCCTATGCCGGTTCGGTATAGGAAAAAATCACAAAAAATTCAGACTAAAGTCTAAATTTAGAGGTTTAATCACTATTTCCTTTAAATTGCTGTTAAACGATAAATAAACGATAGTGCTCATGAGCGCTGCTATGTCTACGAGTACTGTTATGTTCATGAGCACTGCTATGCTTATTTAGACTTTAGACGCCGCCAACGTATACAAAAACTCCAGCCCCAGGGTGGCTGCGGCAAGCGATGTGATGTCGCCGTGATCATAGGCGGGGTTCACTTCCACTACATCCATACCGACCAGCTCCATGCCCACCATGCCGCGAATTACTTTCAGCATCAGGTCGGTCGACATACCGCCGCACACCGGTGTGCCGGTGCCTGGGGCGTAAGCGGGGTCTAGGCCGTCGATGTCCAGGCTCACGTAGGCCGGGTGATGGCCTACGCGGGCGCGAATGCGTTCCAGCACCGCAGCGGCACCGTGGTCGTTAACCCAATCTGCATCCAGCACTGGATAGGGGTGGTTGTGACGGTCGTAGCTGGTGCGAATGCCAATTTGCAGTGAGTGCTCCGGCACTACTAAGCCTTCTTTCAAGGCGTGGTAGAAAATCGTACCGTGGTCGAAGCGCGTGCCTTGCTCGTAGGTGTCGGTGTGCGCATCAAAATGGATCAGCGCCAGCGGGCCGTGCTCGCGGGCATGGGCGCGCAGCAGCGGCAGGCTGATGTAGTGGTCGCCCCCCAGGGTCAGCATTTTTTTACCCGCTTTTAACCAGCGGTTGGCGTGGGTTTCCAGGTTATCGACCAGGCTTTCCGGCTCGCCGTAGGCGTAATCAACGTTGCCTGCATCGCACACCTTGAGGCGCTCTTCTAAGGCGAAATCCCACGGCCAGCGCTTGCCTTCCCAGATCAAATTAGCGGTGCTTTGGCGAATAGCATTCGGCCCCATGCGGGTGCCCGCACGGCCAGAGCACGCAAGGTCAAAGGGCACGCCACTCACCACCACATCGGCGTCGGTTGCCTTGGGGTCTGTTGCTTTCGCAACGCCCATAAAGGTGGAAATCACATCCCCATAAAGGCTGGGCATGGTGTGAGTGGCTGCGTGTGGGTGGGTCACCGTCGTGTTTCTCCTTGCGTGCTGGACTGTCGCGGATAGCCGCGGATAGTCGCGGGTGGGCGAATAAGCGGCAGACAATAAGCAATTCCTGGTGATTAATTAAATGAATGTTTAGAATTTAATCATTCGTGATATGAATGATGAGGGTTTATGCGCTCGCTACGTCATTTTGATCTTAATTTATTGCTGGTGTTTGAAACGCTGATGCGCGAGCGTCACGTAACGCGGGCGGCAGAAAAGCTGCACTTAAGCCAGCCCGCCTTAAGCCATGCGCTTAAACGCCTGCGGGAATCGCTGGATGACCCGCTGCTGATTCGTACCGAAAACGGTATGCAGCCAACGCCCCGTGCATTGGCGCTGCTGCCGGTGGTGCAACAGGCGCTTGCTCAGCTGCAACAGGGGCTTGCACCGCCGGCGGCGTTTTCACCCGCCAACAGCACGCGCCGCTTTACGCTCGCCACCACGGATTACTTTGAAGAGGTGATGTACCCGCCTTTTCTCAGCCAGCTGTTGGCCTATGCGCCGGGGATTAGTTTTTCCATTGAGTTAATTACCCCCGATGTATTGAGCGAAGGGCTAGAGCAGCGCCAGGTCGATATGGTGGTCGGGCTAGACAGCCAAAGCACCCTGCCCAGCGGGGTGATACAAACACCGTGGATGGATGAGGAATTGGTCTGCCTGGTGGCTACTCATAATGAACGCGTAGGCGATGCGCTGGATATTGCCCAGTTTGCTCGGGAGCTTCACGTGGAGCTTGCGGACATTAGCGGCCTGCGGCCTAGCAATATTGATAGCTGCTTGGTGCAGCACGGCTTAACCCGTCGCGTGATTTCCAAGAACCTCAATTATATCGCGGCTGCCAGGGTGGTCGCGCTGACCGAGGCGATCATGACGCTGCCACGGCAAATGGCGGAGCGTTTTGTGATGATGTTGCCGGTACGCATGGTGGAGCCGCCATTGGCGCTTCCCGCGCTGAAAATGACGTTGATTCAGCATGGACTGTTTGCCAATGACCCTGCCAACGTATGGCTTTATGATGTACTGACTGAGTTTGCCAGGGAGTTTGGTCATCAAAGGGTTTGACTACTAAAAGCGCTATGGCCATTAAGGGGGAGTTAATCATCAGGCGTGATACTGCACAGGCCAGCGTGTGTACTTGTGTGTTTATGCCTTCGTGTAGCCATACCGCTAGGTAGACATGTAGCTATGTAAGTTATGTAGTAGTTAAACAACCTAGTGCAATCAAAGGTTGAATGGTCACTGGCGGGTACCCCGTTAGATCCTAGACTGCTAAACGTATGACGCCGCGAAAGGTGTTGAACGCACAGCTTGGCCTGGGCGAGTCAGAAAAATTAATAAAAGGAGAACACGAGTGAAAATAGGTGCACCGAAAGAAAGTGCTCGGGGGGAAGCGCGTGTCGCGCTGACCCCTGAGAGCGCTAAGCAGCTGCAAAAGCTGGGCCACGAGTGCTTGGTGGAAACCGGCGCTGGCCTCGCGGCGGGCTTTAATGACGACACTTATCGTGAGGCCGGCGTTACCGTTGTAGACGGTGCCGACGCGCTCTGGCGCGACGCTGAGGTGGTCATTAAAGTCCGCGAGCCCTCTGATCAAGAAGCCGAGCGGCTACGCAAAGGCCAAACGTTGATCGCCTTTTTCTGGCCGGCGCAAAACGAAGCGCTGCTGGAAAAGTGCAAGGCTCAGGGCGCTACCGTTATCGCCATGGACATGGTGCCGCGTATTTCCCGGGCGCAGAAGATGGACGCGCTCTCCTCAATGGCCAATATCGCGGGCTACCGCGCGGTAATTGAGGCGGGCAATAACTTTGGCCGCTTCTTTACCGGCCAGGTAACCGCTGCCGGCAAAGTGCCCCCCGCCAAAGTGCTGGTGATTGGTGCCGGTGTGGCAGGCTTGGCCGCAATTGGTACCGCGACCAGCCTGGGCGCAGTAGTACGCGCCTTCGACGTGCGCCCCGAGGTCTCTGAGCAGATTGAGTCCATGGGCGCTGAGTTCCTGTTTCTCGATTTCGAAGACAGCCAGGACGGCGCTGAAAGCGGTGGCTACGCCTCGCCCTCAAGCCCGGAGTTTCGCGAAAAGCAGCTTGAGTGCTTCCGCGAGCAGGCAGCCGATGTCGATATCGTGATTACCACGGCGCTGATTCCTGGCCGTCCCGCGCCCAAACTGTGGCTGGAAGATATGGTCGCGGCGATGAAGCCAGGTTCGGTGGTGATCGACTTAGCCGCCGAGAAGGGCGGCAACTGCGACCTGACCAAGCCAGACGAGCGGGTCGTTAGCGATAACGGCGTGGTGGTTATCGGCTACACCGATTTCCCCTCGCGCATGGCAACGCAGGCGTCGCTACTTTACGCCACCAACATTCGCCATATGTTGACTGACCTGACGCCCGAAAAAGACGGCGTGATTCATCACAACATGGAAGACGACGTGATTCGCGGTGCCACGGTGACTCACCAGGGCGAAGTCACCTTCCCACCGCCGCCGCCCAAAGTGAAGGCGATTGCTGCCGCTAAGCCAAAGAAGAAAGAAAAAGAACCCACGCCAGAAGAGAAAAAAGCCGCAGAACTTGCCACCTTTAAAGCGCAAACCAAGCGCCAGGTGACGATGTTGGCCGTGGGTGGCGCGCTGATGCTGCTGCTGGGCCAAGTGGCACCGGCGTCGTTTATGCAGCACTTTATTGTCTTTGTGCTGGCCTGCTTTATCGGCTTCCAGGTTATTTGGAAAGTCAGCCACTCGCTGCATACGCCTTTAATGGCGGTGACTAACGCGATTTCGGGCATCATTATTTTGGGGGCGATTCTGCAGATTGGCTCGGGTAGCGCGGTGGTTAGCGTGCTGGCGGCGATCTCGGTGCTTATCGCGTCAATTAATATCGTGGGTGGCTTCCTGGTGACACGCCGGATGCTGGCCATGTTCCAAAAATCCTAAGCGGCGGAGAGACGATATGTTAGGTCAAGGATTCGTATCTGCCGCGGCAATCGCGGCAAGTGTGTTGTTTATTCTGTCGCTAGGCGGCTTGAGCAACCAAGAAAAAGCTAAACGGGCCGTGTGGTACGGCATCGTGGGTATGGCGGTAGCGGTGTTCTTTACCTCCTTCGGCCCAGGCATTGGCGGCTACTGGTGGCTAATCCCGATGATGCTGATTGGCGCGGGTATTGGCGCCTATGTGGCGGGCAAGGTCGAAATGACCGAAATGCCCCAGCTGGTGGCGGCGCTGCACAGTTTTGTGGGTTTGGCCGCCGTGTTTGTTGCCTGGAGCGCCGATTTGGAACGCCGCCGCGTGATGGCTGCGCGTGCCGCTGAAGCGTCTTTGGATCAGTTTTCTGCCTTTGCGGCGCTGGTGGCCACTAAAGCCCCCGACGAGCTGATGTTCCTGCAAATTGAGGTAGTGCTGGGTATCTTTATCGGTGCGGTGACCTTTACCGGCTCGGTGATTGCCTTTGGCAAGCTGGCAGGCAAAGTAGATGGCAAGCCACGCCAGCTGCCCGGTGGGCATATGCTGAATGCCGGGGCGGCGGTGCTGTCACTGCTGTTGGCGATTTTGTACCTTAATGGCGCGGGCTTCTGGACGTTGATTCTGCTCGCGGCGCTTGCCTTCTTTATCGGTTATCACCTGATCATGGGCATTGGCGGTGCTGATATGCCGGTGGTGGTTTCCATGCTTAACAGCTACTCCGGCTGGGCCGCGGCGGCGATCGGCTTCACGCTTTCTAATGACCTGTTGATTGTCACCGGCGCGCTGGTGGGCTCATCCGGTGCGATTCTCTCTTACATTATGTGTAAGGCGATGAACCGCAACTTTATCAACGTCATTTTGGGCGGCTTTGGCGGAAGCACAGGGCCAGCAGCGGAAATCGAGGGCGAGCAAGTAGCCATTGATGCCGCCGGCGTAGCCAGTGCCTTAAACGATGCCGATAGCGTCATTATCGTGCCGGGTTACGGCATGGCGGTCGCCCAGGCGCAGGGCGCGGTCAGCGATTTAGTACGCAAGCTGCGCGCAGCGGGTAAAACCGTACGCTTTGGTATTCACCCGGTCGCGGGGCGCTTGCCAGGGCACATGAACGTGCTGCTGGCAGAAGCCAAGGTGCCTTACGATATCGTGCTGGAGATGGATGAAATCAACGACGATTTCCCGACTACCGACGTGGTGATCGTGATTGGCTCCAACGACATCGTGAACCCGGCCGCTGAGGAAGACCCCAATAGCCCCATCGCCGGTATGCCGGTGTTGAAGGTGTGGGAAGCCAAGCAGGTGTTTGTCAGCAAGCGCGGCCAGGGTACCGGCTATTCAGGTATCGAAAACCCGCTGTTCTTCAAAGACAACACGCGCATGTTCTACGGTGATGCCCGCGACAGCCTCACCACGCTGCTGCCGTTAGTCGACTAGCGTTTATGGCTAGCGTTCATAGCAACAGCTAAATCGACAGCCCGCGAGAGATCGTGGGCTGTTTTGGTTCTGTACATGGCGTTCTGTGCACGCCGCCAGCACTCCTGCTATGGTCGAATTTCCCTTTTCTGTTGAGCACTCGCTATGAATCCACGCCCCAACCCCCGGGTGCTGCTGCGCTTGCTGGGTTTACTGCGCCCTTACCGGCTACGGTTAGCCCTGGCTGGCCTGGCGCTGCTATTGGCCTCGGGAAGCGTGCTGCTGCTGGGCAATGGGCTGCGCCTAGTGATTGACCGCGGTTTTTTAGCGGCGGATCAGCAGGCGTTAGCCCAAACGCTGGGTTTGATGCTGGTTGTTGTTGCCGTGCTGGCGTTTGCCTCCGCGCTGCGCTACTACCAAGTGACCTGGATTGGCGAGCGCTTGGCTGCAGATTTACGCCAGCGCGTGTTTGATCATTTGCTCACCTTGGAACCCAGCTTTTTTGAAAGCGCAAGCGCCGGCCGTGCCGCAGGCGAGATTGCCTCACGGCTGACCGCCGACACCAGCGTACTGCAAAGCCTGTTTGGCTCATCAATCTCGCTGGCGCTGCGTAATCTGGTCATGCTGGTGGGGGCGGTGGTGCTCATGCTGGTGACCCAGCCGTGGCTCTCGGCGATGGTGCTGGTGGGCATTCCCGCTACCCTGCTGCCGATTGTGTGGTACGGCCGCCGGGTGCGGCGGCTTTCGCGTACCAGTCAAGACCGCGTGGCCGAACTTGGCCGCTATGCGGAAGAGGCGCTAAGCGGTATTAAAACGCTTCAAGCCTTTACCCACGAAGCAGTCGATAAAACCCACTACGGTCAGCGCGTGGAGCAAGCCTTTGGCAGCGCCGTAGAGCGCACTCAGCAGCGCGCGTGGTTGACTGGTATCGCCATGCTGGTGGTGTTCACAGCGGTTGGCTTAATGCTCTGGCAGGGTGGTCAGGCGGTGCTGGCCGGCACCATGAGCGCGGGCGAGCTTTCAGCGTTTATTTTTTACGCCGTGCTGGCGGCAGGGGCCATCGCTACCTTGGCCGAAGTAGCGGGGGATGTGCAGCGCGCAGCGGGGGCGGCGGAGCGCTTATTGGAGCTGCTCGATACCCAGCCTGCTATTCAGTCGCCCGTGAACCCACACGGCTTACCCATGCCATCACGCGGCGAAATTACCCTGGAGAACATCACGTTTACCTACCCCGGCCGTGAAACCCCAGCGCTTGAAGGGTTTGACCTGCATATTCAGCCTGGGGAGCGGGTGGCGGTGGTGGGGCCTTCAGGGGCAGGTAAAAGTACGCTTTTGGCGCTGCTGCTGCGCTTTTATGACCCGAGCCAAGGGCGCATTACCCTGGATGGCAGTGATATTCGCACCTTAGACCTGGCTGCCTTGCGCGGTGTTATGGGGCTAGTGGCGCAAGAGCCGGTGTTGTTCAGCGGCACGGTGGCTGACAACCTGCGCTACGGCGACCCCGACGCTGATATTGATCGATTGCGCATGGCCGCCCAGGATGCCAGCGCCCTAGACTTTATCGACGCGCTTCCCCAAGGCTTTGATACCCCCCTTGGCCCCGGTGGCGTGCAGCTTTCCGGCGGCCAGCGCCAGCGGCTGGCGATTGCCCGGGCGCTGCTGAAAAACCCTGCCGTGCTGTTGTTAGATGAAGCCACCAGCGCGTTGGATGCAGAAAGCGAGCGGCTGGTACAGCAGGCGCTGGACAGGCTAATGGTTGGGCGTACCAGCATTGTCATCGCCCACCGGCTGGCCACGGTCGTTGCCGCTGACCGCCTGCTAGTGCTTGAGGGTGGGAAGCTGGTAGCGGCGGGCAGCCACGCTGAATTGATTACTACCAGCGCGCTCTATCGTCATTTAGCCGCGTTGCAGTTCGGCGCGGTTCGATAAGATGTCACTGCACTGCAGCAGTTGGATGCCATGATGACACCGAAAAATTTATCAGATCGGAATATTTGATGTAAAAAAACTATTGAAGCAGTGGCAAAATGCAAATTGTGCTTATGGCGTATTTGCTTTAAAAAGGTATTAGGTTAGTAAGAAAAGCATTAGATACGTAAGTGAAAGAGTAGATAAGTAAGCGAAAGAATAGATGGGTAAGTAAAGGATTAGATGAAGAAGTGAAGCGTCCTTTGTTTTGCGAACGACACTTCTACGCACGACATTAGCTAAGGACGTTCATCGTCAGTTGTCTTGGTAAAGCAGCCAAGATGGACGCAGCCAAGACAGCCAAGATAAAGCAATAAGGGGAGAACGCTATGAGTGGTAAATGTCCTGTAATGCACGGTGGCAATACTGCAGTGGGCCACGACAACATGGACTGGTGGCCGGAAGCACTGAACCTCGACATCCTCCACCAGCATGATCGCAAAACAAACCCGATGGATGCTGGCTTTGACTACCGCGAAGAAGTCAAAAAACTGGACTTCGAAGCGGTCAAGAAAGACCTGCACGCATTGATGACCGACAGCCAGGACTGGTGGCCAGCCGATTGGGGGCACTATGGCGGCCTGATGATCCGTATGTCCTGGCACGCGGCGGGTACTTACCGCATTGCTGACGGCCGTGGCGGCGGCGGCACCGGTAGCCAGCGCTTTGCACCGCTTAACTCCTGGCCGGACAACGTCAGCCTTGATAAGGCGCGTCGCCTGCTGTGGCCAATCAAGAAAAAGTACGGCAACAAGCTTAGCTGGGCTGACCTGATTATTCTGGCCGGCACCGTGGCTTATGAATCCATGGGGCTGCCTGCTTACGGCTTCTCGTTCGGCCGCGAAGACGTATGGCACCCGGAAAAAGACATCTACTGGGGCGATGAGAAAGAGTGGCTGGCACCTTCTGATGAGCGCTACGGCGATGTGAACAAGCCAGACACCATGGAAAACCCGCTGGCCGCGGTTCAGATGGGTCTGATTTATGTGAACCCAGAAGGCGTTAACGGCCAACCGGACCCGATCAAAACCGGTGAGCAGGTGCGTGAAACCTTTGCCCGCATGGCGATGAACGACGAAGAAACCGCAGCACTGACCGCCGGTGGCCACACGGTGGGCAAGTGTCACGGTAACGGCGATGCGGCCGCGCTAGGCCCTGAGCCGGAAGCAGCAGATGTGACCGAGCAAGGCATGGGTTGGAGCAACCCGAACATGAAGGGCAAGGCCGCCAACGCGGTGACCTCCGGCATTGAAGGTGCCTGGACGACCAACCCGACCCGTTTCGATATGGAATACTTCGAGCTGCTGTTCGGCTATGAATGGGAGCTTAAGAAGAGCCCCGCCGGTGCCTGGCAGTGGGAACCGGTGAACATGAAAGAAGAGGACAAGCCGCTGGATGCCAGCGACCCGTCCAAGCGTCATAACCCGATCATGACCGACGCCGATATGTCCATGAAGATGGACCCGACGTACCGCGCTATTTGTGAAAAATTCATGGCCGACCCGGAGTACTTCAAGGATTGCTTCGCCCGTGCCTGGTTCAAGCTGACCCACCGCGACCTAGGCCCGAAAGCCCGCTATATCGGCCCGGAAGCACCGTCTGAAGACCTGATCTGGCAAGACCCGGTGCCGGCTGGCAGCACTGATTACTGCGAAGAAGTGGTTAAGCAGAAAATCGCTGCCAGCGGCTTGAGCATTAGCGACATGGTCAGCACCGCATGGGACAGCGCACGTACTTACCGTGGTTCTGACATGCGCGGCGGTGCCAACGGTGCGCGTATTCGCTTAGCGCCCCAGAAGGATTGGCAAGGTAACGAGCCAGAGCGTTTAGCCAACGTGCTTAACGTGTATGAGCAGATTGCTGCTGACACCGGTGCAAGCGTTGCTGACGTGATTGTGCTGGCCGGTAGTGTCGGTATTGAGCAAGCGGCCAAGGCGGCCGGTTATAGCGTTCGCGTGCCGTTTTTGAAAGGGCGTGGCGATGCGTCAGCCGAGATGACCGACGCTGATTCATTTGCGCCGCTAGAGCCGCTGGCTGACGGTTTCCGCAACTGGCAGAAGAAAGACTACATCGTTAAGCCGGAAGAAATGCTGCTCGACCGCGCTCAGCTAATGGGGCTGACCGCACCGGAAATGACCGTGCTGGTAGGCGGTATGCGGGTGCTGGGCACCAACTATGGCGGCACCAAGCACGGCGTATTCACTAGCCGTGAAGGCCAGTTGACCAACGATTTCTTCGTTAACCTGACCGACATGGGCAACGCCTGGAAGCCTGCGGGTGACAACGTTTACGAGATTCGTGACCGTAAGACTGACCAAGTGAAGTGGACCGCCAGCCGGATTGACTTGGTGTTTGGTTCCAACTCTATCCTCCGCTCTTATGCAGAGGTCTACGCTCAGGATGATAACGGCGAGAAGTTTGTTAAAGACTTCGTCGCTGCCTGGGCAAAAGTGATGAACGCGGACCGCTTTGACATTGCTTAACGGCGTTGACATTGCTTGATGACATTGCTTAATCGCGTTTATTAGCTCTTCTGTTTTATAAGCGCCGCAAAACCCGCATCCTAGGATGCGGGTTTTTTTGCTGTATAAAGGAGGTGAAAGTGAAACGAAGGGGAAGCAAAAGTGAAACGCAGTAAATGGATATGGTTAGTATGGCTGGTGGTTTTGCTGTGTTATTTGGTGCCTTACACGCTGTTGAGCGACGTGGCGCGCTGGTATGGCAGTTTTTTGTTTTGGGCGTGTGCCGGGTTAGCGGTGATTGCCCTGAATGTGTTTATCACTAAAGATTTTGAGGAACACAGCGATGACTGAGTCGCTAATTTGGTGGTCGATTGCCATCTACTTAGTGATTGCCCTAGGCATTGCTATCCTATCGCGGCAAGGCGCTTCAGAAGGTGCTTCAAAAAGTATGTCGGGCTACTTTTTGGGCAACCGTCAGATGAACGGTTTTGTCTCAGCGCTGAGTTACAGTGCCACCACGTACAGCGCGTTTATGATGGTGGGCTTGGCAGGCCTGACCTATGCCGGTGGCGTGGGTGCGCTCGGGTTTGAAATTATCTATTTTGCTGGTGTTTCGCTGGTGGCGATCTTTGGGCCTAAGTTTTGGGCGGTGGGCAAGAAATTTGGTTATGTGACGCCAAGCGAGATGCTGGGCCACCGCTACCATAGCAAGCAGGTTGCCATGGCTGTCTCAATGGCTAGCTGTATCTTTTTGATTCCCTATTCTGCGGTTCAGCTCGCGGGGGTCGGTTATCTATTGCAAGGCATTACCGGTGGGGCGGTGACTTTTACCACCGGCGTGGTGCTAGCCACGGTGATCGCCATTTTCTTCTCTTATATTGCGGGCATTCGTTCGGTCATGTGGACCGACTCGCTGCAGGCCATCATGATGATTGTGGCTTCAACGCTGGTGGCGTTTTTGGTCATTCAGGGGCTGGGTGGTTTTAGCGCGTTATTCGATACGCTGGCAACGGAGCATCCTCAGTCATTAACGGTGCCAGGTTCAGGCTTGTTCAGTTTCGTTACTTTCCTTGGGTTAACCATTCCGTGGTTCTTTTTTAGCCTTTCTAACCCTCAAGTTAGCCAGCGCTTGTTTATGCCTGCTTCGCTGCGCTCAATGCGTCAAATGCTGATTGGTTTCTTGGTGTTTGGGTTTATCTATACCTTTGTCTCTGTGCTGTGGGGCTTCTCTGCCTTGGCGGCTTTTCCCAGCCTTGAACGTGCCGATTTAGCCACGCCCACACTGTTGGCATCAGAGTTTGTGCCACCCGTGTTAGGCGTTATCGTGATGATCGGCATTATGGCAGCGGCTATCTCTACTATTGATTCGATCATGCTGACGTTAGCCTCCATGGTCTCCCGCGATGTTTATGCCAATATCAAACCTAATGTCAGTGAAAAGCGCCAACTGCTGGTGGGCAAGTTTGTTGTGCCCGTGATTGCGCTGATGGCACTGGGGTTTGCCGAGCTGCAGTTAGACCTTATTGCCGTGCTCTCTGTTGCGGCATCGTCGGGCTTAGTGGCCATGGTGCCCGCCATTATCGGCGCGTTTTACTGGAAACGAGGCACCGCTGCCGGGGCGCTGGTAAGTGTGGTGGGCACCAGCGCCTTTGTGCTGTTGATGTACGCGACGGGTAATTCACTGCTGGGATTACCCGCAGGCGTGTGGGGCATTGTGGTGGCAAGTGCGCTATTTGTCGGCGTTAGCCTGATGACTAAACCGCATGAAGCCACGGCAGATGCTTTCTTATCGGCCATCTCAGAAGAGCTGAGCAAAAGGCGTCGTCCTTTAACGCCAAACCGTTAGCTGCTTTCGGTAGTCATCCTGTGCCTGGCTGGCGCTAACGGGCGTTAGCCAGACCTCGGTGCCGGGCAGGCACTGGGAAAGCATGGTGCAGGCGATGGGGGTGAGGGCACCTAGGCGCGGGTAGCCGCCTATCGTCTGGCGGTCGTTCATCAGCACGATGGGCTGGCCGTCTGGCGGTATCTGTACGGCACCTAGCGGAATGCCTTCCGAAATAATGCCCGTGAGTGAGCCATGCAGGCCGGGGCCAGTGAGCCGCACGCCCATGCGGTCAGCGCGGCTATCTACTTTCCAGGGCTGATTGAACGCTTGAAAAAGCGTGCGGCCGCTGAAGGAGGCGATTTGCGAACCGAGCACGATGGGTAACCGGCAGCCTGACGCTGGCATGTGCGGGCCTTGGCCTTCAGGAAGACGCCGCACCGCCGGGGCAGTGCCCTTCCAGGTTAGGCGGTCGCCCACTTTCAATGGCCTGCCATCTTCATGCAGGCCGCCTAATTGCTCGCGGGCGGTGCAGGCGCGGCTGCCGAGCACTTCCGGCGCATTCAACCCCCCAGGAAAGGCGAGGTAGGCGCGCAGGCCGTGGCGCGGCTGGCGAAACACCAGGCGCTGGCCGGGCAGCAGTTGAAAACTGACGTTCGGAGCGAGTGGCTTGCCATCCAGCTGGGCGTCTAAATCAGCGCCGGCCAACGCTAGGTGCACTTCGCTTTCGGTTTCAAAGCTTAAGCCGCCGCCCATGACGATTTCTAAAGCGGCGCTGTCTAGCGCGTTGCCCAGCAGCCAGTTGGCCCAGCGAAAAGAAATCCAGTCTGCAGCGCCGCCCTGAGTCACCCCTAAATGGCCGACGCCAAAGCGCCCGGCATCTTGTATCAACGCCAGTGGCCCCGCTTGTTTTACCACCATGCCTTTGCGCGTTTCAGTTATGGCAACTTGGCTCATGGGCGCTCCTCCATTGGCGTGGTATCACCGCCGTTTGCCTCAAACTCCGCGCGGGAGATCGCTTTAAAGCGCACCTTGTCGCCGGGGCGAAACAGCGGATCACCGCGCTTGGCGTACTCGAACAACGGCACATGGGTGCGGCCTAGAATATTCCAGCCGCCCGGTGAAAGCAGCGGGTAGATCGCGGTTTGGCGGTCGGCGATGCCTACGCTGCCGGCAGCGACTTTGCGGCGCGGTGTTTTCAAGCGTGGGGTGGCGATGGCTTCATCCACCAAACCCATAAAGCCATAGCCGGGGGCAAAACCCAGTGCGAACACGCAATAATCATGGTTGCAGTGCTGCTGAATCAGCTCGCCGACGCTTACGCCTGCGCGCTTGGCGACCACGGGCAGTTCGGGGCCGACGCTTTCGTCGTACCACACGGGAATTTCGTGCAGCTCACCGGCCTGGGTGCTGTCGATGGTATCCGCAGGGGTGAGGCCTGAAAGCGTTTTGTTAATCAGCTTGAGAGCCTCAGTGTGGTTCATCTGCTGGCAGTCGTAATGCACTAATAACGTGGTGTAAGAGGGCACTAGGTCAATTAATGCAGCGCCAAAGGCCTTGCGCAGCGTTTGGTCGGCGGCGATGACCCAGGCCATATTGGTTTCGTCGATAGTGTCGAACAAACGCACCATCAGGGCGTCCATGGCGGCGGTTTCAATACGTATTTTAATGCGTACTTCTTGATTACGTGGTGTCGGTTTCACGCCTGCTCCAGCGCCTGAAAGGCCTCGCGAATGGCGCGCACGGCGGCCACCGATTCTGGGTTGTCGCCGTGAACGCATAAGGTGTCGCAGGCTAACGGCAGCGGCGTGCCGTCGAGTGCGGTGAGCGGCTCACCTTTGGCCAGCATAATGGCCTGATTGACGATGGTGTTTTGGTCGTGGTGCACGGCGTTCGGTAAACGCCGTGAAGCCAGGTGGCCGTTAGCGTCATAAGCGCGATCAGCAAACGTCTCGAACCACAGGGTAATGCCCATCTTGGCCGCTAATTCGCGGTGCGGCTCGGGGTCGGCGGTAGACATCATCATTAGCGGCAGGCTGGGGTCGTAAGCCCGCACTGCGCGCATGACGCCTTCAAGTAGCGCCGGGTTGGCGGCCATGTCGTTGTACAGCGCCCCGTGAGGTTTGATGTAGCTCAGCTGGGTGCCTTCCGCTTGGCAAATGCCCGCCAAGGCACCCACTTGGTAGAGCACCATATCTTCCGCTTCTTCCGGCGAGCAGGCCATTGAGCGCCGCCCAAAGCCCATCAAATCCGGGTAGCCAGGGTGCGCGCCAATACGCACATTATGCTGCACGGCCAGCTTGACGGTGCGGCGCATTACGTGGGGGTCAGAGGCGTGGAAGCCGCAGGCGATATTCGCACAGTCAACATAGGGCATCACCTCAGCATCTAGCCCAATGGTCCAGTTGCCGAAACTTTCGCCCATATCGCAGTTGAGCAGTGGGATTGGGATGGCCATAACGACTCCTGTCTCTATTGGCAGATGAACTTATGGCGATGTTAACGCCTTTGCGCGGTGATTTTGGTCTGCGTCATCGTCTTGTCATCACCTTTGGCATACTCTACGCGCCGCCAACCCGCGATGAAAGGAGTGCCACCATGCGCCTGGCCCTGTTTGATCTTGATAATACCCTGCTGGATGGAGACTGCAGCGACCGCTGGAATTTATGGATGATAGAGCAAGGGTGGGTCAGCAATGCCGAGGCTTTTATGGCGCGCGCAGAGCAGATGCAGCGGGCGTATAGCGCCGGCAAGCTGAAGCTGGAAGAGTATTTAGCCATGACCCTAGCGCCGCTGCGGGGGCGGAGGGTGAAAGATGTGCAAAAAGAGGTTGAGCGCTTTGTCGCCACCCACCTGCAGCCGCGCATTTTTGACCAAGCCTGGGCCTGCTTGGACACCCACCGCCAGGCGGGTGATACGTTGGTGCTTATTTCCGCCTCGTCTCGCCACTTAGTCGAGCCTGTTGCCGTTACCCTGGGTATTGAGCACGTGCTGGCGGTAGAGCTGAGCGTGGAGCATGGCGTTAATGAAGACGCACGCTATACCGGCGGCAGCGAAGGCATTTTTTCGTATCGTGGCGGCAAGGTGCTGCGTTTAAAACAGTGGCTGGCCGAACAGCAGATCACCCCTAGCCACACCACCTTCTACTCGGATTCCCGCAACGACCTACCGCTGTTGCAGCATGTGGATTGCCCGGTGGCGGTCAACCCGGACCCAGTGCTCGCGGAAGTGGCGAGTGTTGAAGGCTGGCAGCGCTTAGACTGGCGACCGAGAAACCCGTAAGCAGGCCGTTTCCCCAAGCGAATTAGATCGCCTGCCAGATCAAATTAACGCCCACCACAAACATGGCCAGGATCACTAGGCGGTAAAACAGCGCCTCGTTAACACGGCTTTGCAGCCACAGCCCGTTGCGCACACCGATCCAGGCGATGGGCACCAGCAGTAGCGACGCCCAGGCGCTGGTCATATTCACCTCGCCAAGCCACACGTACGGGCCCAGTTTAATGACATTGACCACGGCATAGGCAATGGTGCAGGTGGCAATAAAGGTCTCTTTAGAAAGTTTGCGCGGCATTAAGTACATGTTCATTGGCGGCGCGCCTGCGTGGGCAATAAAGCTGGTAAAGCCACAGACGCTGGCCGCTGGCAGTGCCCAGCGGGTAGAGATGGGCTTTTTAGCGACCGGTTTGAGCAGCATATAGGCTGCAAAAACGATGGAAATCACGCCCAATACCAGCCGAACACCCTGCTCACTTAAACTGCCAAACAGCAGCGTGCCGACCGTGACACCAATGAAAAGCCCTGGAATAAACCGCCAGATTTCGGCATTTGACTGCTTTCCCCGCCACGCTTTTACTGCAAACACATCCATCACCAATAGCAGCGGCAGCAATAAACCTGCGGCTTGGGTCGGGCTAATCGCCAGCGCCATTAGCGGTACGGAAAGTGTGCCAAAACCGCCCGCAAAGCCACCTTTTGAAACGCCGGTCAGGTAAACGGCAAATACGATGAGTACCCAAGCAGTGGCGGAGTAATCGGGGAGCATGCGAGCCTCTATTAATATGGGAAACGGGCAACATAAAAAAGCCCCGCACAGGCGGGGCGCAATATCATAGCATCGGTTAAATGTTAGCGGGCGAATAGAGCGGTGTCTCACCTGCCTCGATAATGTGGGTTGGTCATAAAATAATCAGCGTCGCCAGTCCCAAAAAAGACAGAAAGCCGACCACATCGGTAACCGTGGTTAAAATCACCGCGCCAGATAACGCAGGGTCAATCTTCAGCTTTTTTAATACCATGGGGATCAACACGCCAGATAAGTTGGCAAGGCTCATGTTAATGAAAATAGCCAGGGTGATCACCAGCGTAATCAAGGGGTCGCTAAACCAGATATAGGAAATTAAGCCGACCACTAACGCCCAAACCAAACCGTTGCTCATACCCACCCACAGCTCTTTATTGTAAAGCCACCGTTTGTTGTTGCCAGCGAGCTGGCCAAGTGCCAAACCGCGTATGACCACTGTTAAGGTTTGGCTGCCGGCAATGCCCCCCATGCTTGCCACCACCGGCATTAAAATGGCTAATGCAACAATTTGATCCAGCACGGCTTCAAATTGCCCAATCACGAAGGCCGCTAAAAAGGCCGTCAGTAAATTAATGCCCAGCCAAACGCCGCGACTTTTTGCGCTGCGGGTAATGGGGGTAAAGACTTCCTCTTCATTACTGACGCCCGACATATGCTTTAACGTCATGTCAGCATTATCTTGGGTGATTTCTAATACGTCAGCAGAGTTGAGCTGCCCGACCAATAACCCATCGCTATCGCATACGGGCACAAAGTGAAGTTCTTTAGAGCGCAATAATACGGCGGCATCACTGACTTTCATTTGGTCATTTAGGGTAAAGAAATCATCCATATAATCATCAACCACGGCGTCTTGTGGTTGTTTGATTAAATCAATTAGGGTCAAGGTGCCGAGCAAACGCTTATTTTTATCGGTAATCATGATTTGCTGCGACTCATCGTCAAGCAGGCGATGGATGCGAATATAGCGTTGCACCGCTTCTAACGAAACGCCTTGTTTGACGTTAACGGTTTCGGGGTCCATGTAGCGCCCGACCACATCATCTTCATAGGCATGAAGGTTCTCAACCTGCGCGCGAATATCCTGGTCTAGGCTGGCATAAACGCTGGTTTTGATGGCCTCGTCAGCCACATCCAGCACTTCAGCAACTTCTTGAGCGTCCAGGCCTTTAACAATTTGCTCTACATCGCTGGCCGATAAATCCTCGATGTAATCAGCACGAATATCTTCGTCAACTTCAGCGAGCACCTCGCCTAGTAAGTCTTCAGGAATAAATTCCCAGAGAGAGTCGCGGGTTTTAGCTGGAAAAGATTCAAGTGTTCGCGCAATGGCTAAAATATCTAATTCAACGAAAAATGCTTTCAGCGCTGTTGTATCTGGCGTGTCTAAAAGCTTCTGAAGATATAGTAGCTGTTCTTCGTTGTTAGTATGTTTTTCATCATCGCGCATAGTATCCGCCTTTTATTTTAATGTTATCGATTGGTTGAGTTGAAAGCCACGCGAACGCCGTGGGCCAAGCGTTGCTGGGCAGAGATCGGCGCTACATCTGAGCCAATCATCTCATCGGCGGCATCGGCCCAGGTGAGAATGCCGTGGGTAAACCCCAGCGGAGCCAGTGCGCGGCTAATCCACTGCGTGCCGGTAAAGCGCTGTGTTTCGCCATGTTGATCGGTCAGCACACTGACGGCGTTATCCTGGTGCAGGCGAACGATATACCACCCCATATCGAGCCCGTGTACCTCTACATCGGGCAGTGGCGCTGTGCGCTGTGCAAGTTCATCAAGGGTGAGCTGAGCGGGAAGGGCTGAAGGCATGGGGTAATCCTCATCGGCAGTAATCTTATACGCCAAGACTAAAGGCTGTGCTTCATTTGTACAGCCCTTTCCAAGGGCTATGCCAAAGGCCTGTTTCCAATCGTTGGTGGTTAGCTTTCCTCTGTCTGAAAGTGCGTGCAAGGTTCAGGCAGTCATAGTGCTGTCATTTAGCGCTGCTAGTGTCTTCCGATATTTAATCGTTGGCCTGCAAGCAAGCAGGGGGAGACCAAAATGAGTAAAGAGATCGAAGATCATCGCCTGTTTAACCACAGCGGCAACCAGCCGTTTACAGACGTGCTGGCGCAGCATGTTTCGCGGCGGGCGGTAATGCGTGGCGGCTTAGGTCTGGCCGCTGCTTCAATGCTTGGCTTTGGCGGCGCTGCACAGGCGCTGGCCTCAAACGGGGCGCAAAAAACGCCGTTGACGCTGGCCTTTGAGGCCGTAAAAGGCTCGCTGACCGATGCCGTGGTGGTGCCAGAAGGCTATGTTGCGCAAATTTTGGTGCCGTGGGGAACGCCGCTGAATCAAAACGATTCATGGCAACCTGACCAGCCGATGACCGCCGAGCGCCAAGCCGCAAGTGTGGGCATGAACCACGATGGTATGGATGCCTTCCCGCTGGATGCCGACAACGCTTCGCGGCGCTTTTTGCTGGCACTCAACAACGAATATATCGAACAAGACGCGCTTTGGGCACCCCAGGGCGGCCCCACGGATGCTAGCGGCAAGCGCCCCGCTGAGGAGTCACGTACTGAAATCAATGCCCACGGCGTCACCATTGTTGAAGTGGAAAAAGATACTAACGGCCACTGGTCGCATGTGCCGGGTTCACGCTATAACCGCCGCCTGACCAGCGCCACCGTCATGGCGCTTGCTGGCCCGGTGGCCGGCAGTGACTACGTAAAAACGCGCTTTTCGCCAACCGGCATGCAAACTCGCGGAACCAATAACAACTGTGGTCATGGAACAACCCCTTGGGGCACCTATATCGCCTGCGAAGAAAACTGGCCTAATGTGTTCGTTAATCATGGCGAGCTCTTCCAGGACGACGCGCGCATCGGTATTCCCACCGACAAAAGCCGCTATGGCTGGGATACCTCGGCGGGTGATGCCTCTGAAGAAAACGGTGAGTTTGCCCGCTTCAATATCACGCCACGCGGTGAGCGCGCCGAAGATGATTATCGCAACGAAGCGCGCACCTTTGGCTACCAGGTAGAAGTCGACCCCTACAGCGATGCCCACGCAATTAAACGCACGGCACTGGGGCGCTTTCGCCATGAAGGATGCTGGTTAGGCAAACTGGAAGCAGGCCAGCCGATTGTCTACTACTCAGGCCACGATGCGCGCAACGAGTACGTGTACAAATACGTTTCTGATGCTGCCTGGGACCCAGCCGATGCCAACCGCCCCGGCGAGGAGTACGACCGCCTTGCTATTGGCAATAAATATATGGATAACGGCACCCTGTATGTCGCCCGCTTCCACGCCGACGGCAGCGGTGAGTGGTTGCCGCTAACGCCTGGCGCCCAAACGCGCGATGGCCGCACATTGGCAGCAGCGCTTGGCCTGGCAGAGAACGATGTAGCTGGAGTGATTATTAACACCTGCGATGCGGCAGACCTGATGGGTGCCACGCCGATGGACCGCCCCGAATGGGCAACGGTAGACCCGGCTTCAGGTGATGTATACCTAACGCTGACCAATAATTCCAAGCGCAGCGAAGAGGCTGCAGCGCCTACGTTCACCAATGATGGCGACGCGATTGCCCAGGCGGGGGTTGGCTACGAGACGGCTCCAACCAACGCGGCTAATCCACGTGCGAATAACGAGGCGGGGCACATCATTCGCTGGCGGGAAAGCCGTTTGCCGAACGCCTTTCGCTGGGAAGTGTTTGTGTTTGGCGCAGCCGCTAACGATGCAGATAACCATTCGGGCTTAACCGAAATGAACCAGTTTGCCAGCCCTGATGGGCTTTGGTTTGACCAGCGCGATGAGGGTCAAGGCATTCTCTGGATTCAAACCGATAACGGTTATGACGGCATTACCGAGTACACCAACGACCAGCTGCTTGCAGTGGTACCTAATGGGTTAGACGACATTCAGGGTACCGGCCCGGTGGTTAACAGCAGTAACCAGCAGCAGCTCAAACGCTTTGCGGTAGGGCCAAACGGTTGTGAAGTGACCGGTATTTTTGCCACACCGGACAAAACCGCGCTGTTTATCAATATTCAGCACCCCGGCAACTGGCCGGCCGATGGTGGCGCATTAACGCAAGACGCCACCGTGGCGGCCAACGGCCAGGTACGCCCTCGGGCATCTACCGTTGTGATTCAGAAACGTGACGGCGGGCCGGTAGGGGTTTAGAAAAGGGGGGTTAGAAAAAGAGAATTAGAAAAAAAGGTTTTAGCAACAAGGATTGAGCAAATAAACGGCCTGGCGGCATATAAAATGCAGCCAGGCCTTTTTTGCTTTAAGCGGGGTCGCGGTTAATCGCAAACGGAGCCCACGCCTGGCGAACAGGCATAATTTCCAAACGATTGATGTTGATATGAGCGGGCAGGGTGGCGAGGTAGTAAAGCTGCTCGGCAATGTCTTCCGCTTGCAAAGGTGTCGTACCCCGATAAAGCGCATCTGAGGCGGCCTGGTCGCCTTTGGTTCTAACCAGAGTAAACTCGGTTTCTGCCATGCCCGGTGCCAAATCGGTGACCCGCACGCCGGTTCCTAACAGGTCGCAGCGAAGGTTATAGCTAAACTGCTGAACAAAGGCTTTCGATGCGCCATACACATGCCCGCCTGGGTAGGGCCACTGCCCCGCCACCGAGCCTAAATTGAGAATGCTGGCACCTTCGCCGGTGTTAAGCAGCAACGGCAGCACCGCATGCGTCACGTTAACCAAGCCTGTGATGTTGGTGTCGATCATGGTGTGCCAATCCTGCAGCGCCACCTTTTGTGCCGGTTCCGGTGCTAGCGCCAACCCGGCGTTGTTGATCAGACACGTCAATGGCAGGAAGCTTTCCGGCAGGTTGCTAATGGCGTTAGTGACGGCGTCGCTGTCGCGAACATCCAGCGCCAAGGTGAGTACGGGCACCTGTTGGGAAAGCTCTTCTTCTAGTGCTTTGAGGCGTTCTAGGCGTCGCCCCGTTAAAATCAACGACCAACCCGCTTTGGCAAAGCGCTGAGCCGCCGCTTTACCAAACCCTGACGTTGCTCCGGTGATAAGTACGCTAGGCATTGCAGTATCTCCATGTGATGCAAAATATTTGAAGGCGATAAAACCTGATTATCAGGTAAACGGGCTATAGTGAACGCTGTCAGTTTTAGCATGAAAGTCGACCATGGTCGTGAACGCTTATTCTTCTCAGTATTGAGTGCTAATTTAGGTGCTATTAATGCAAGCAAACGCGATGCAGACAAACGGCTTTTTTGACGACATTGGCGAGACTATCGGCGAAGCAATCCGCGTGGTGGTTGAGTTTCTGTTAGGTATCTTCACCAACTTCTTTGGTGCGTTCGGCGATTTTATTGACGGACTAACCCGTTCACTGGGAATCAGCGATTCGTTTTTTAGCATTCTGCTGCTAGTCATTGGGCTGTTTATTCTGTGGGGCGGTTTGCGTGCGTTTCTGCGCGGCTCTTTGATTGGCGGTATTTTCCGCACCGTGCTGGGGCTGTTTATTCTCTCGTGGCTGATGATGTAACGAATACTGTGATGTTGCGAATACTGTGATGTAACGAATACTAAGGGTGCTCTTGCCGCTGAGCTGTCGTTCTTGAGCTATACCGTTTTTGAGTCATATCGTTCTTGAGCTAACGTCCTTGAGCCAGTTTCATCTCAGGCATGATCGATAGTCATTTGCATATTCAGTACATCTTGTCATCATTTGCACTCATTTTGTGCAAAGCGAAGGCAATGAAAACTTATCTTGGCAAGATGCGAGGGCAGCGAGTTAAGCGCGTTCGGGTGGGCTGGCAAGATGCGGTGTGGTCATGGGTTGGCGCATTTTCTGGCATGGCGGTCATCTGCTGGCTAAGCTCGGCGTGGCTATCACAGCAGCTGCTTATCGTAGGTTCCTTCGGTGCAACATCCGTACTCATCTATGCCGCCCCTGAAAGCCCTTTTGCCCAGCCAAGCCACGTGCTGTTTGGCAGCATGTTATCTGCCGCTATTGGCGTTGCGTGCTACCAGCTGTTGGGGGCGACACCGCTTTCAATGTCACTGGCAGTATCGCTTTCGGTGTTGGGTATGCAGTTGACCCATACGGTTCACCCACCAGGGGCGGCCGCGGCACTGATTGCCGTTGCGGGGGGCTCCAGCGTTCACCAGCTGGGCTGGTGGTATCCACTTTTACCCATCGGTGCAGGCAGTGCGGTGATGCTGGTCATCGCCATTTTGGTCAATAATCTTGCCCGGCACCGCCGTTATCCCCGCTACTGGTGAACTAAAAACGCTCCAGCTGCTGCTCCAGCGCAAAGATATGGGCGTCTTTGGCACCTAGCTCGCGAAGTGCCTTGGCCAGGTTGATCAAGTAGTCGCGATTGGGGCCGCTGGGGCCGTGGGCGTTGGCAATTTGCCAAGCGATGTCAGTAAGGGGCGCGTCGCCTAGAAAAGCCGGGTTGTCTTGGCTGGCTAAATAAATAAGCCCTTCGCTCTGTTTAATCGCATCGCCATTGTCATCAACAAACGTCAGCGGTACTTTTTCGCGCAAATAGCCGTTTTTCTCCCGCACATCCAGCGGTGCCAGCACTTCCGGGGTAATGCGGTAGGCCATGCCGTGGCACACGGCACCTGGTGCGCGAATTAATGTGGCCACCCGCCCAGGCGCTTCAGGGGTGCCTCTGTGATCATGGGAGCCTTGCCAAAAACGTCGTTCCCAGCCGTGTATATAAGCCGGGCGGCGCTCTAGGTAGGCAAAATCAGCCTTCCAGATCAGCGAACCGTAGCCAAATAGCCAAATCTCCGCATGGCCATCGAAGAAGTTTCTTTGCTGGTTAAGCGCTGTAGTATCAAGCATCGGTATCAAACATCAGTATCAAGCATCGGTATTAAGCTTCGCAAAATGCTCATCTTATCATGGCATGGGCGGTCACTTGGGAGACAGACGTGCGCGCAATTTTTTTAGTGGATAACGGCTCGCTACGAGCGCAGGCTACGCTGAACTTGCGCCGCGTGGCGGCATCGCTCAGCGAGTTGTTAGGCGAAACCGTGCAGGCGGCTTCACTGCTGCACGCCAATAAAATTCCCGCGGAAGAGGTGGGTGGCATTCCCGCCACTACGCTTGGCCCTGCCGCTGAACGCAGCGCCGAACAGGGGGCAACGGAAATTATCGTGCTGCCGTTGTTTTTCGGCCCTAGCAAAGCGCTGACCGGCTACCTGCCTGAACGCATGGCGGCGCTGCAGGAGCGCTTTCCCCATGTAAAAGTGCGCGTGGCGCAGCCGCTGGTAGATGAGCTAGGCAACAATGACCTGCGTTTAGCCCATCTGCTGGCCGACAACGTGCGCGACAAGCTTCAGCCAGGCACTAAACCGCGTGTGGCGCTGGTCGATCACGGCAGCCCGATTCCTGACGTCACCGCCGTGCGCAACCGCTTGGCGGGGCAGCTGAGCGTGCTGCTGGGCGATGATGTAGCGTGTGTTGCCGCGGCCTCTATGGAACGCCGCGAGGGCGATGAATACCGTTTCAATGAGCCGCTGTTGGAAAACCTGCTGGCGCTGCCTGAGTTCAACGCAGGCTCGGTTATTCTGGCGATGCTGTTTCTGTCGCCGGGTCGCCATGCCGGTGAAGGCGGTGATATTGCCGAGATTTGCGCGGCCGCTGAACAGCAGCACCCTGGGCTTTCGGTTACTACGACCAAACTGGTAGGCGAGCATCCGGGGATTGTCGATATTTTGCACTCTCGTTTGCGCCAAGCGCTTGATGGTGAACGCTTTCTGCTCGATATCCCCGCAATCACTGGATGTGACTAAAGTCTGATGGGTGAATACAGGCCAAATAGCGCGTAGAATCGCCAACCTTTCTCTTTGTTATAAACCTCTTTGCTATAAGCTTCTTTGTTATAAGCTACGCGCTAACCAGGGCTCCTTTTGTGATCGCAACCGCCAATATCACCATGCAGTTTGGGGCCAAGCCCCTGTTTGAAAATGTCTCTGTTAAATTCAATAACGGCAACCGTTACGGCCTGATCGGCGCGAACGGCTGCGGCAAATCCACCTTTATGAAAATTCTTGGTGGCGATTTGGAGCCCTCTTCCGGCCAGGTGATGCTGGATAGCAGCACGCGGTTGGGTAAGCTGCGCCAGGACCAGTTTGCGTTTGAAAATGAGCGCGTGATCGATACCGTGATCATGGGCAATGTCGAGCTGTGGTCGGTCGCTGCCGAGCGCGAGCGCATTTACTCGCTGGCAGAAATGAGCGAAGAAGACGGCATGGCCGTTGCTGATCTGGAAGTGCGCTTTGCCGAGCTTGACGGCTACACCGCTGAGTCCCGCGCGGGTGAGCTATTGCTGGGCTTGGGTATTCCCATTGAGCAGCACACCGGCCCAATGAGCGAAGTATCGCCCGGCTGGAAACTGCGCGTGCTGCTGGCTCAGGCGCTGTTCTCTGACCCGGATGTCCTGCTGCTGGATGAGCCGACCAACCACCTGGATATCAACACCATCCGCTGGCTGGAAGATATTCTTAAAGCGCGCAGCAGCACCATGATTATCATCTCCCACGACCGTCACTTCCTGAACAGCGTTTGCACGCATATGGCGGATCTGGACTACGGCGAAATTACCCTGTTCCCCGGCAATTACGATGATTACATGATGGCCGCCACCGCTGCCCGCGAGCGCCAGCACTCGGATAATGCCAAGAAAAAGGCGCAAATCGCCGAACTGCAGCAGTTTGTTAGCCGCTTCAGCGCCAATGCCTCGAAGGCCAAGCAGGCCACGTCGCGGGCGCGCCAAATCGATAAAATCAAGCTGGAAGATATCAAACCTTCTAGCCGCGTTAGCCCGTTTATTCGTTTTGATCAGGCCAAGAAAATTCACCGTAACGCGGTGAATGTGGACGCCATTACCAAGAGCTACGACGGCGAGAAGCCTCTGTTTGAGCGGTTATCCATGACCGTTGAAGCCGGCGAGCGCATTGCGATTATCGGCCCCAACGGCATTGGCAAAACCACGCTGCTGAAAACCTTGGCGGGCGAGCTACACCCGGATGCCGGTGAAGTGAAGTGGACCGAAGCCGCTGAGGTAGGCGTGTTTGCTCAGGATCACAGCGATGATTTTGCGGTCGACGCCACGCTGTTTGAATGGATGTCGGGCTGGACCAACGGCGGCGAACAGGTGGTGCGCGGTGCCCTGGGGCGGATGCTGTTTTCCAGCGATGACATCGGCAAATCGGTGAAGGTGATTTCCGGTGGCGAGCAGGGGCGCATGCTGTTTGGTAAGTTAATCCTTACTCAGCCCAACGTAATGCTGATGGATGAACCGACCAATCACCTGGATATGGAATCTATCGAGGCATTGAACCTGGCCTTGGAAAACTACCCCGGCACGCTGGTGTTTGTCAGCCACGACCGCGAGTTCGTTTCATCGCTAGCCACGCGCATTATCGATATGCAGCCAGAAGGTATTGTCGATTTCAGCGGCAGCTACGACGACTACCTGCGCAGCCAAGGCATCGGTTAACCAAGGCGTCGGTTAACCAAGGCATCGTATAAGCCAAACGGGCTTAACCGATAATGCGTTGGTAGGTGACATCGGTCGCGGGTTCGCGCTCGGCATCAAGCATCTCACCGCTAAACAGCGCCTGCATCTCTTTGGCGAGTTCCACATAGACATGCATCTGTTGATTGCGCCGCTTACGTAGCGGCGGTTTCACCAACAGGCTAATACCTTGAATGGGCTTATGGGTTTCCCCGCGCAGCAGGTCTGGCATTTCACCCGGCGGAAAGGCGTTGGCCACCGTGATGGGGTTAGACGGCTGCTGACCATCGATTAAAAACACCTTCTTGAGAGCGTCGTAGTGGGCGCTCTTGCCCCTTAACCATTCGGTCAGGCGTTCATCGGTGGTCATATCTGGGTGGGCGAAAATAACGAACAGTGCGTGCTGTTTGGTCTTGCTCGACGTTTTGCTAGCGCTAGCGCTCGGCGCGTCTGGCGGTGGTGCTGGCGTAGAAGATGTTTTCGTGACCGGCGGCGTAGGTGGCGTTGCAGCCTTTGCCTTCGCCCGCCGCCGCTTGGGCATAATAATGTAAACAAAGATGAAGGCTGCTATTACTCCCAACAGCAGCGATAAGCTGGCAAGCACAATGGCAAGCGATGTGTAATCCATAGAGTGAACCCTTTATCTGAGTGACCACTTAAGCTTCTTTGACCATAAATCTAGGCGTTATTTGACCGCAATACAGTGACATTAAGGGCTAGCGCCAGCAGCGAATCAAGCGCTCGTCGGCTGTTTGAAAATGAAAGGGCTAATAGCCTAGCAGCGTTTGGGAAAGCGTATACAGTAAAAAAGCACCACGTGACTGCTCCCCGCCCTGAGTCGCTACGCGACCACGGGCAAGGCTTCCCACGTCTCAGGCCGTTGCCGGTGCGTGACCGGGCTTACACAGGCCTCGATGGGCAGAGGCCGACAGTCCTTCGGCCTTGAGGTGCAAGATGCCTTGCTGGCGGATATTGATCGCGGCGTTTACATCGCGGTCGATGCCTTGAGTACCGCAGCCTGGGCAATCCCAGGTGCGAACGCTGAGCGGCATCGACTCGACCTTGTGACCGCAGCCCGCGCAGGTTTTGGAGCTAGCAAACCACTGGTCTATTTTAACCAGATGCTTGCCTTGCTGCTTGGCTTTGTAGTCCAGTTTTTCGATCAGACTGTACCAACTGGCATCGGCAATGTGCTTGGCCAGCTTGCGGTTTTTTAGCAGGTTTTTGACGTTGAGGGTCTCGACCACCACCGCTTGGTTGTCGTCAATGAGTTGCCGAGACAGTTTGTGCTGGAAGTCAGCACGGGCATTGGCGAGCCGCTCGTGCGCCTTGGCCAGTTTCAGCCGCGCTTTTGCACGGCCTTTGCTGCCTTTCTGGCAGCGGGAGAGCGCTTTCTGTTTGCGTCGCAGATTCGTTCGCGCCCGCTTCAAGAAGCGAGGATTGGCCACCTTGCGGCCAGTGGAGTCAATAGCCAGATGCGTTAAGCCCATATCGACCCCCAGCACCGAATTGACGGTTTGCAGCGGTGCGGGTGCCTCTACGCCATCGTCTACCAGCAGTGAGGCAAAATACTTCCCCGTGGTGGTGCGGGTTAAGGTGATGCTTTTCAGCGTGCCGGTGATTTCCCGATGAATCCGCGCCTTAATCGGCGTGAGCTTCGACACTTTAATCCAGTTATCGCCGACTTTAATGCTAGTGCAGTGATAGCTCGACTGTTTGCCGTGCTTGCGCTTGAACGTGGGATAGCGGGCTTTCAGCTGAGGGTTAAAGAAGTTCTGGAAGGCACGATCCAGGTGAATGCACGACTGTTGCAACGCAATGGAATCGTAGTTTTTAAGCCAATGGTATTTGCGGGATTTCTTCGCTACCGCCAGTAGCGGCTTGAGGTCTTTTTTAGCGCGGAGTTTAGTGCCATGCCGCTTGTACTGCGAGCTGATGATGTGCAGTGCCTTGTTGTACGCAAACCGCACTGCGCCGAACTGCTGCTGTAAGAAATCAGCCTGCTCAGGGGTCGGGTAAAGGCGGACTTTGGTGGTTTTCAGCATGGCGCACCGGCTCTTAACTGTGTATTTATACATAGTAGACGATGAGGGGCGAAGATCAACCCCTGCAGCGCTAGCGCGCTGCCCGCTTTTGTCCCCGCCCGATTGGGCGAGGGTTTACGCGACTTTTGCTAAGTGATGCTTCTTTGATTTGACCGGCTTGAACTGGCAACTAAAAACGTACCGGATTAGCTCATACGATCGTAGCCGTTATTCATAAATGGATAATCGGTATAGCCTTTCTCGTCACCGCCATAGAAAGTTTCCTGGTTCGGCTCGTTCAGCGGCGCGTTAATACGGAAACGTTCCGGCAGGTCCGGGTTGGCGATATAGGGGCGGCCAAAGGCAACGGCATCGGTGGTGTTTTCATTGATGCGAGCTTCAGCGCGCTCGGCGTCGTAGTTGCCGCAGTAGATCAGGCTGCCGCTAAAGCGCTCGCGCATCTGCTCACGGAAACCGTTAGGGAAAGTGATATCGCCCCCCGCCCAGTTGGGTTCGTTGAAGTGCAGGTAGGCAAGACCGCGCTTAGAAAGCTGCTCGGCCATGTAGAGCGCCATCGCTTCTGGCTCGTCGTCAGTTAGGCCGAATAGTTCGATAAACGGCGTTAAGCGAATACCAACCCGATCAGCGCTGTAGACGTCAATGACCGCATCAACCACTTCTAAAGGGAAACGGGCACGGTTTTCCAGCGAGCCGCCGTACTGGTCGGTGCGCTTGTTGGTGCCGGTGGCCAGGAACTGGTTAAGCAGGTAGGCGTTAGCGGCGTGAACTTCGACCATATCGAAACCAGCGCGCTTGGCACGAACGGCGGCCTGGCGGTAGTCATCGACAATGCCGGGAATCTCGTCGGTTTCCAGCGCGCGCGGGGTGCTGGTGGGGTGCGGGCCTGCGGTGCCATCTTCAAACTCTACGAAACACTGGGCACCTTCGCCTTTTAGCGCGCTGGGCGCGACCGGCTGCTGGCCTTCAGGTTGAACCATTTCGTGAGAAACACGACCCACGTGCCACAGCTGCAGGGCAATGCGGCCGCCTTTGGCGTGTACGGCATTCACCACGCCTTTCCAGCCGGCTTCCTGCTCATCGGTCCAGATGCCGGGCGTATACACATAGCCACGGGCGGTCGGGGAGATGTTAGTGGCTTCGCTGATGATCAACCCAGCACCCGCGCGCTGGCCGTAATAAGCTTCCTGCAGCTTGCCCGGCACGCTATCTGGCGTGCGCGAGCGGGTCAGCGGCGCCATAATCACGCGGTTAGGGATGGATAGGCTACCCAGTTGGGTTGGGGTAAACAGTGTTTCGAAAGCCATCAAGTAAGCTCCTTTTGAATGCGGTCAGTTGAACAATGGCAAACAGAATAGACCAGTTTACTAGTGAGTGCCAACCACCTTTATCGCTAATAGCTATAGGTGGAGTAGTTATAGGTGAAGTAGTTATAGATGAAGTGGGAAGGATAGAAACAGCTGCAGAGGGGCGGCCTTTCAACCGCCGCGACAAAACGGCCATACCTGATAAAACTTGCGGCACTGAAACTCCGCTTCGCAGCTGTTGAGCTGGGCTTGGTAGCGGTTAGCACGGGCTGACACTTGGCTGCCCGCCCGCAGTACATGGGGTTTATTGCGGTAAGTGCCCCGTTGGTAGCCGCCTGCGCCTTCGGTTGTACCAGCCGATAAAATCCGTGGCGTGTTTCATATGAGTGCGCCGGGCAAACAGGCTGCCGGCTTGGTCTTGGTATTCGCCCCACACCGGGTCTTGAGCCTGGGCGTAGCCTTTGGCGGAAGAGGGCCGTGGGCCAGGAATAAAGCCTAGATAGCGCTTGCGATCAGGCCGCACGTGGCTGCGAAACGAAGACTCCTGCTGGATAAACGACATTTGCGTTGCAATCGGTGTGCCCCACTTTTCTTGTGACTCACGGGCATAGTCGTACCAGCTAGGCTGCTCGCGGAATATCTCGCAGATATTGCTTTGATCCTGCGGCGGGTTGGGCGCAAACGTGGCGCAGCCAGAGAGCAGCAGCGCAACGCTCAAGATTCCCCATCGCCGCAGCGTGGTGGGCACAGAAGAAGAGCGTGTGGCGAAACGATCAACAGGATGGCGCATAAAAGTCCTTGTGGAACAAAAGTCCTTGCGGAACTGAATCGGCGCTGACTAGTGTGAATTCTACTCGCCAGCGTCAAACAGCGAAAGCTGTTGGCGATTGGCGGGTTTTGGGCTCCATAGAGGAAACTTGAATGTTTTTGAGTTGCCGGTGATTAGTCGCCACTGGCCCTCCAGCCTTTCTTAAACCTAGACAACCACTGAGTAGGGGTAAGACCGAAGGCTTTCTTAAAGTGGTTTGTCATATGGCTCTGGTCATTGAAACCAGCTGAAACCGAGGCGTACGACAACGAATAGCCTTGGGTCAAATAGTGTTTTACAAACGAAAGACGCCGCATGGTCAAGTAACGGTATGGACTTGTTCCATATAATGCCCTGAAATCTCTTGATAAACTCCACTTTTCACGGCCACTCACTAACGCTAAATCATCCAGTGTGATCTGAGAATCTAACGAATAGTGGATATATTCTCTAGCCTTTTCTGCAGCGTTATAGTCGTATGCCACCCTACCTCTTTTGTGACCGGCAACAGCAGAGAGAACATTGGCTAATTCGAAGACGATATCTTCCTCTTCAAGCTGCTCATGAGCAGCTTGAAGGTCATTCATAAGAAATTCTGTGGCGGCATGAAGTCGAGGGTCTGTGCTAACGCCTCCCTTTATGTAGGGTAATGTGCGGCCACCAAGCACCGCTTGAAGAGCACAGGGCTCAATATACATGATGCGGTAGTGGAAGCCGTCATTCGTACCAGCCTCACCATCATGAAGTTCATCAGGATGAATCACAATGGTATTGCCAGGTAAGCTAGTTCTTTTTTCACCTCGGTAATTGAAGCAATGAACCCCTGTCAGGGTTCTACCTACAGCATACGTATCGTGCCGGTGGGGCTCAAAGGCGACGCCAGAAAAAAAGGCTTCAAATCTTTCTATCTGTGTATTAAAAGAGTTTAGCATATGCGGTAAGTTATCGGCTTTTGTCTGAATGCAGGATTATCATGCAGTGGAATATATGTTAAGTAAAGCTAGTGATCCAGTTTTGACAGTTTATATAGCCTGTCTTTGACGCGATCTCGTATTGCGGGCTATTCAGCTCAATACGTAATATAGAGTAGTGGCGACGACTGTCGTTAGGATCAGTCCACTTTTTGATATAACTGCCAATATACCTACTGCAATAAAAGAAAAAATAGACAGATTAAGCCCGTTAGTAATCTCTGGCATCACAATATAAGTAATGAAACAAATAAAAATAGAAGTAGGTAATACCTCATCAATCAGATGCTGGGCCTTAGCACCGAAGTTAATCGTGAGCAAAGAGGGAAGAACTCTTACCATGACACTTGTAAGTAGAAGAGCAAAAATCACCAAAAAATTATCTGCCATACTTATTCCTCAATATTTTCTCTTCATTAAATAGAAGATGGCGGATAATAGAATGATGGAGGGGATCCAAAAGTAGATGCCACCAAGGGTGTAGTAGAAAATTCCGCTTATTAAAATGCCTAACGTTGCCTTTGGAAAAGTTATCAAACCACTTTTATAAGGTCGATTTTGAAGATAAGAGATGGCAAGAAACAGAAGTACCAAGCTCGCAGGAATACTGGCATTGATGTCATCAGGTAAAAGGTTTGGAAACAGCCCCGCTATAATGCCGCCTGCTACCCCAAAGAGTATCCAGGACAAGAAAATAGTGAAGCGAATTATCAGCATGGCTCTTTGGTTATGCCCCTGCTCAATTGCATAGGCTTCGTCTCCGAGTGCATGGGAGGCAAAAACCTTAAGCAGCTTGTTTTTTGGTAATTTTTTTGAGCATGAAAGCGAAATTGCAAAATATCGGCTATTGATCATAGTGGTAACGAAAGCAATAGTTAAAAGGCTGGCACCAGTCTCAGATAGAGGTAGAGCGGCAAACTGCCCGCTTCCAGAAAAGCCTAGTAAACTTACGAGAAAAATTTCAACAATGCTCCAGTCTGCTTGATAAGCAGTAAAGCCGAACAGCATACTTACTGGAGCTATTGCAAAAATGGCCATCAATAGCTGCGGTAGCAGAGCTTGATAATCCGCTGTATTTGAAGCAGAGAGCATTTTTTTGGTGTTTAAATACTTACTCATCATTGCCAGTCGCTTTCTCGCCAGATATTAATCTGTTTTAGTTTTGATTAGTGGGTTTTCTACAGAGCCGTGAGGCGGCTGCTTTGCTGGAAGCATATGTGAAAGGTGGATAGGTGTATTGTAAGATCGTGCAGGTTTGTTAAGAGCTGTGTGGGTTTAGCCGTTATGGTTTTTCACGCCCTCATCAAACAGCGAAAGCTGCTGCCGATTATCGGCTTTCGCTTTTCTAGCACCCCGAGCAGAAGGCCGCCGCTGACTAGCCAGCTTATCCACAATGGCTTGGCTGGCGTCCCTTGCTTCCGGCGTGCGGCGCAGCTCATACAGCAGTTTCTTCCAGTGGCGCGCCTCGGCTTCGAAATCATTGGGGATGGGGTAGTGCTCGCCGGGCTGAAAGCCGAACCGTTGGCGCAGGCTTTCGGGCAGCGCCCAGGGTTTGGCGCGCCATTCTAAGGGCAGGCCTGAAAGCTCCGGCACCCAGCGGGCAATAAACTCGCCTGTGGGGTCGTTATCTTCTGCTTGTTTAATCGGGTTATACACCCGCAGCGCGTTAGTGCCGGTGGCCCCTGCCTGCATCTGCACTTGGGGGTAGTGAATGCCGGGTTCGAAGTCGGTAAACAGCCGCGCTAGGTGCAGCGCCGGTTCCCGCCAATGCAGCCCCAGGCCAAAGGTAGCGTGGGAAATTAGCATGGCGCGCATGCGAAAGTTGATCCAGCCGGTGGCGATCAGGCTGTGCATACAGGCATCCACCAGCGGCACCCCGGTTTGGCCTTGCTTCCAGGCGATCAGGTGGGGGTGTTCCGGGTCGCGCTCCCGCAGGCCGCGCAGCGCCGGGTGCAGCGTTTGCGATTCTATACTCGGCTCACTCTCAAGTTTTTGAATAAAGGGGCAGTGCCAGTAAAGCCGTGAAGTAAAGGCGCGCAGTGAGCGGGCCCAGGCGGTGTCGTCGGCGTGCTTTTGCCGCTGGCGGCGCAGGGATTGCACCACTTCGCGCATGGAGAGCGTGCCCCAGGCCAAGTGCGGTGACAGCCGCGAACCAAACTCCCAGGCCAGCAGCGGTTTGGAAAGCGAGCCGCGATAGCGCCGCCCGCGCTGGCCCACAAAGCTGCGCCACAGTGCGCGGCCTTCACTGCGCCCGCCCTGCTGGCGCTGGGGGCAGGGTGTGGTATCAAACCCCAGCGTTAAGGTGTGTAGTTGCTCAACGTTAAGGTGATGGAAGGCTTGCCAGCCCTCAGCCACTTGGGCGTTTCGCGGGGCTAGAAAGGTGGGCGCGGCCATCAGTGTTTCCCAGTGGGCCTCCCAGCGGGTTTGGTGCCCCGTGCGGCGACTTAGCCCGCGAATAACGCCCTGCTGGCGCGCTTCCTGCCAAGTGACAGCGTTGGCTTTGCACCAAGCATGTACCTGTTTATCCCGTTCAAAGCTCCAGGCGTTGCCGGTTTCCTGGTGGGAGTGAAGGGTAATGCG
This sequence comes from Halomonas sp. 54_146, assembly GCF_001507855.1. Taxonomy (GTDB): domain Bacteria; phylum Pseudomonadota; class Gammaproteobacteria; order Pseudomonadales; family Halomonadaceae; genus Vreelandella. The sequence continues at coordinate 26,904 of NZ_LGEN01000034.1, read as the reverse complement.
GCCGTAGCGGGCTTTCAGGGCGTTCAGCAAATTGACCATATCGCCCTGCCAAATACATAGCGGCAGGCCAAGTGTTTGCAGCGCGTGGGAAAGATCAATAAGCGAGTCTGCGGCAAACTGCCAATGGCGAAGGGCGCTGTCGGGTGCCTGCCATTGCCCCGGTTCAATGGCGAATACGGGCAGCACGGGGCCAGCCGCGGCGGCATTAGCAAGCGGCGCGTGATCGTGTATGCGTAAATCGCGTTTGAACCAAACGACCTGGATGGGTGCCTTAGCCATACCGTACCTTGGCGGTTGAGGGCTATTCGCCGTAAAGCCTATTCGCCGCTAAACCATGACGTTACCATCAAGGTAGCGTTTGCGTAATCAACCCAGTAGGAGAGAGTGCATGTATATCGCCATGAACCGTTTTCGGATTACCCCAGGCCGCGAAGCGGATTTTTTAGAAGTGTGGCGCAACCGCGATTCTCACCTGGAGGAAGTGCCAGGCTTTAAACAATTCAATATGCTGCAGGGCGAAAGCCAGGAAGATCACACCGTGTTTATTTCCCACAGCGTGTGGGAATCGGAAGCGGCCTTCCGCGCCTGGACTAAATCAGAGGCATTTCGCAAGGCCCATGCCAATGCTAAAGCGCCAGAAGGTATCTATCTTGGCCCGCCTAAGTTTGAAGGCTATGAGGTAGTGCTTTAACTTGTTGCACGGTTAAGTGCGCTGCTGGCCACATGGCTCTTCCGTTGGTTGTCATGTAAGTGTCATGAAAATAACGCACGCTTATATCCCTAACATCATTTCTGTTTAATAGCGCTTGTCAGCAGAGCGGGCAGATAGTTCTTAGAGACAGTTCTTAGAGACAGCTCTTACAGACAGCGCTTGTAAACAAGACGTAGGGATAGGACCGCCGTTACATGACCGCACAAGAAGCACAGTGGCTTAACCAAATTATTGCAACAGAAGAGCTGCATGTATTGTTTCAGCCCATTGTGGATGTTAGTCAGCAGTCGATTTATGGCTACGAAGCGTTAATTCGTGGCCCTAAAGCATCGCCACTGCACTCCCCCTTACGGCTGTTTGATGTGGCGACCCAGGCGGGGCTGTTGGTGGAGTTGGACTTACTCTGCCGCCGGTTAGCCATTAATCGCTTTGCAGCGCTCGACCTGCCTGGCCTGCTGTTTCTTAACGTCATGCCGCTGACCATCGTAGAGCGTGACTTTCGCGAAGGGTTAACGCTCGGTTTTATTCGCGAAAGCGGCCTGCCCCCAGAGCGGGTGGTGATCGAACTGACCGAGCACGTGCCGATTAACGACTACCACCTGATGCGCCAAGCGGTGGCTCACTACCGCGATATGGGCTTTCAAGTGGCGCTGGATGACCTGGGGGCCGGGTATTCCAGCCTGCGCCACTGGTCGGAGCTACGGCCTGATTTCGTTAAGCTTGATCGTAGTTTTATCTCGGGGATTGACCAGGAGCCTGCCAAGCGGGAGTTTCTGCGTTCGATTCTGGATGTCGCGCGTAGTTTGGATTGCCAAATCATTGCGGAAGGGGTCGAAACGGCCGCCGAGCACCTTTGCCTGTGGGAGCTTGACCGCAGCCTAGCGCTGCTGCAGGGCTTTTATTTTGCCCGCCCCAGCGAGCAACCGCTGCTGGAGCTCAATATGCTGCTGCCTGCAACGACAGAATTAAAAAGCGTCGCCGGGCGCACCGCGCGCTCCATTTTGCGCGCTATTGACGCGGTAACGTCGGATTACTCGGTGATGTTGCTGGCCGAGCGGTTTCGCCAATACCCCAACTTGCGCTGTGTCGCGGTGTTGGATAACGGTAAGCCTGTGGCAGTGGTGCGCCGCAATGCGTTTTTGACGCTTTTTACCAACCGCTATAGCCATGCCCTGTATGCCAAACGCTGCGTGTTGGACGTGGCTGATACCCGCATGCTGGTAGCAGAGGCGAATACGCCGCTTGAAGTGCTGAGCCAGCAACTGACCGACAGCCAGGATATTGAGCAGGAAGACTTTGCCATTGTCAGCGCTGATGGCAACTACTTGGGCATGGGCAACATTGTTGACTTGTTGCGTGAGATTACTGCGATCCAAGTGCGCCAGGCGCGTCACGCTAACCCGCTTACCGGCTTGCCGGGCAATATTTTGATTAACGAAACGCTCACCACCTACTTAGCCGCGGAAGCGGGTTTTGCTGCCGCCTATGTTGATCTGGATAACTTTAAAGCGTTTAACGATGCTTACGGTTATGCCCGAGGTGATCACATTATCATTTCGCTTTCGCGGTTGCTGCAAGCGCAAGTAGAAAGTGCCGGTGGCTTTATCGGCCATATAGGTGGTGATGACTTTATGATGCTGTTGCCGCTAGGCCATTGGGAGAACGTCTGCCGACAAATATTGCATTCTTTCGAGGCAATGGCACCAGGCTTTTACGAGGAGGCTGACCGCGCACAGGGGGGGATTCATATTGAAAATCGTCAAAATATCGTCACGTTTTACCCCTTTGTGAGTGTTTCGATTGCGGTAAAACCCGTTTTCGACACCACGACCTGTAAGGCCCTTGATATCGCCGCCCAACTCTCAGAGTTAAAGCACCAAGCCAAGAAAATTCAGGGCAATAGCCTGTTTGTGGAGCGCCGTGGTTGCTGCACTGCCAGGGCTGCAGGGTAGTGCGATCAAACATGTAACCAAGTGATCATATATATGCCCTGAGGTTGTCATCTGAAGTGATCAAGATTGTCGCTATCTTTTAACAACGCTTTAGGTGCCCCATGCAGACCTCCTCTTTTTTCCTTGCGCTTCCGCGTATTCTTATTCCACGTACTTTCACTCCACGTACTGCTATCAGCGCTGCCGTTGCCAGTGTGTTCGCTTTGGCTGCGGTGAATGCCTCTGCGGATCTCTCATCGCGCTATGTCGATAACGATGGTGATATGGTCGCTGACGTGCCTAGCGACGCGTCTCAATGGGTCGACCCCGATACGCTAGTGTTTGCTTACACGCCGGTAGAAGACCCGGCTGTTTACGCCAACGTATGGTCTGATTTCCTTCGTTATCTGGAACAAGAAACAGGTAAGCGGGTTCAGTTTTTCCCAGTGCAGTCTAACGCTGCACAGCTGGAAGCGCTGCGTGCAGGCCGCTTGCACGTCGCCGGTTTTAATACCGGTAGTACGCCCGTTGCTGTGAACTGTGGTGGCTTGCGCCCCTTTACCATGATGGCCTCTGAAGACGGCAGCTTCGGTTACGAAATGGAGATCATCACGTACCCGGGCAGCGGTATTGCCTCTGTTGAAGACCTTGAAGGTCGCCAGCTCGCCTTTACCTCAGAAACCTCTAACTCTGGTTTCCGCGCGCCTTCTGCGCTGCTGCGTTCTGAGTACGGCATGGAAGCGGGCGAAGAGTTTGAAACGGCTTTCTCTGGCTCTCACGACAACTCGATTTTAGGCGTGGTCAATAAAGACTACGACGCGGCAGCAATTGCTAACTCGGTGAGAAAGCGCATGGTTTCTCGCGATGTGGTTAGCGAGAACGACTACAACATCATCTATACCTCAGAAACGTTCCCCACCACCGCTTACGGTTTGGCACATAACTTACACCCTGAGCTTGCCGAAAACATTCAGAACGCGTTCTTTAGCTACGACTGGGAAGGCACGCCTCTTGAAGCGGAATTTGCCAACTCTGGCGAAGCGCAGTTTATCCCGATTAGCTACCAGGAAAATTGGTCGGTCATTCGTACTATTGCTGACGCCAACGGCGTGACTTACGACTGCGATTGATCGATTAGGTGGGTGTGATTGGACAGATAGGTTGATTGGACAGATAGGTTGATTGGACAGATAAACAGTGCTGCTCGGCCAGGAAGGCTCCCTTTCTGGCCGTTTCGTTATACATACGAGGTAGGGAAATGTTGACACTAAGCGGCGTAGGTAAGCGCTACCCCACTGGGGACAGAGCGCTGACCGATATTGATCTCACCTTGCCCAAGGGCCAAGTAATGGCGCTGATTGGGCCTTCTGGCGCGGGTAAAAGTACGCTGATTCGCTGCGTAAACCGGCTGGTTGAGCCGACGCAAGGCAGCATTCGTTTGGAAGAGACGGAACTCACTAAGCTCTCAGGCCATAAATTGCGCCATGCCCGCCGCTCCATGGGCATGATTTTCCAAGAGTACGCGCTGGTAGACCGCTTAACCGTGATGGAAAACGTGCTCTCCGGCCAGCTCGGCTACGTCGGCTTTTGGCGCAGCTTCCTGTGCCGTTACCCTCAGGAAGCAGTGGTCGAAGCTTTTCGCCTGTTGGAGCGGGTAGGGCTGACGCATGCCATTGATAAACGCGCTGATGCTCTTTCCGGCGGCCAGCGCCAGCGGGTCGGCATTGCCAGGGCGCTACTGCAAAGCCCCAAGCTGCTGCTGGTGGATGAGCCAACCGCCAGCCTCGACCCGAAGACTTCCCGCCAAATCATGCGTTTGATTCGTGAGCTATGCGCTGAGCGCGAGCTGGCGGCGATTATCAATATTCACGATGTGGCGCTGGCGCAGCAGTTTGCGGATCGTATTGTTGGCCTGCGGGCGGGTGAAATTGTCTTTGACGGCCTTCCCAGCGAACTCACCAGCGAGATACTCACCACAATTTACGGTGAGGAAGATTGGGATACCACGCCAGAGCCGATGGACGATGAAGCCACCAGCGATGGTGTTACTAACGACGCGCCATTGAACACGGCTTATGAGCGTGTAGTGACGCCACTGGCGGCGGGGAGCGCACGATGAGCGAGCAGGCTGAGGCACCGCTAATACAGGCGCAGGCGCGGGCACAAAAACAGGCACAGGCACGCCAGCAGGCGGCGCAGCGCGGCCAGTGGCGGCGGCTACCGCTGATCGAAAACCCACGCGTGCGCTGGGGGCTTGCCATTGGAGCGGTGGTGTATCTTACCTTGGCGCTTGCTTCGGTAGAGGTGAACTGGGCACGGGTGGCCGAAGGAGCAGGGCGGGCGGTTAATTTTTTGGGCGCTTTTATGCAGCCCGATTTTGTTAGCCGCTACGACGATATTGTCGCGGGCCTGTTAGAAAGTTTGACCATGACGCTCACCTCCACGGTAGTGGGTGTTTTGCTGGCGATTCCCGTGGGCTTGGGGGCGGCGCGTAATATTTCGCCGCTACCGATCTACTTGGTGTGCCGCGCCATTATTGCCGTGTCTCGCACGTTCCAGGAGATCATCATCGCCATTTTGTTTGTGGTGATGTTCGGTTTTGGCCCCTTGGCCGGGATGATCACGCTGGCATTCGCGACCATTGGCTTTATGGCCAAGCTATTGGCCGAGGACATCGAGGATTTGGATTGGCGTCAGGTGGAAGCGGTGCGCGCCACCGGTGCCAGCTGGTGGCAGACCATGAACCATGCCGTTCAGCCACAGGTGATGCCGCGCCTCATCGGGCTTTCAGTGTATCGGTTGGACATCAACTTCCGGGAATCGGCGGTGATCGGCATTGTCGGTGCGGGCGGTATCGGTGCCACGCTGAATACGTCACTAAGCCGCTATGAGTACGACACCTCTGCGGCGATTCTGCTGATTATCATCGCCATCGTGTTGCTGTGCGAGTACAGCTCAAGCCATGTCCGCCGCTGGACCCAGTAAACGCTGGTTTAGCAACGCCGGCTCGTAATAATGGAGAACCTTATGCCTGTATTGACTACACCCCAGGGGCAGCCTGTTTGGCGCAGGCGCACCACGCGCGCCCAATGGTTGCATTACCTGGCGTGGCTGGCGGGTGTCAGCCTATTTCTGCTCTGCTGGAAGGTCATCTCCGACAATACCATGTGGGTATTTGTCGAAGATGCCGGTCGGCAAGGGGCGGATTTGATTAGCCGCATGACCCCGCCGAAGTGGAGCTATGCCAGTGTGCTCTGGAAGCCCATGTGGGACACCCTGAATATCGCCACGATAGGCACATTACTAGGGATTGTGATGGCATTTCCGGTGGCGTTTTTGGCCGCCCGCAATACCACGCCGCACCCGCTGGTGCGCAGTGTGGCGCTGATGGTGATCGTTTCATCGCGCTCCATTAACTCGCTTATCTGGGCGATGCTGCTGGTGACCATTCTTGGGCCCGGCGTGCTGGCAGGGATTATCGCCATCGCGCTGCGCTCCATCGGCTTTGTGGGTAAGCTGCTTTACGAAGCGATTGAAGAGATTCACCCAACGCCAGTTGAGGCGATTAGCGCGACCGGCGCAAGCCGCATGCAAGTAATGAACTATGGCGTACTGCCCCAGGTAATGCCGGCTTTTGCGGGCATTAGTGTCTACCGCTGGGATATTAATATCCGCGAATCGACGGTATTGGGTTTGGTCGGTGCCGGTGGCATTGGGCTGCAGTTGAATGCCTCAATCAATAGCCTCGCTTGGGATCAGGTCAGCGTCATTTTTATGATGATTTTCGCCACCGTGCTGGTGTCGGAGTGGATTTCTGCGCGGGTTCGGCACGCGATTATTTAACGTTGCCCGTTGGACAAGCCAGTGAGGTTTCACGCCTGCGTTTTCCTGATGCAAAAAGGGTGGCTGGTGGCTGTATTGGCGGCGCTGTTAGCTCAACGGGTTAATTTGACCTGTATCAATTCTATGGTCGCTCTTACTGCTAAATAGTATTAGTCAGTATTTATAAAAAGGGGAATTTAGCTATTATCTTGCTAACTCATGATGACGGGTTAGCAAGATAGTTGAGAAGCACCGTCACCATCGTTTCATAGCTAAAAACAATATAAAGAGATAGCAATGAATCAGCCACGAATTGCCGAGGCACCACAAGAACGTCCCCCAATGCTGGTTAACCAGCAGGGTTCGACGGGGCTACGTTTTGAACAATTTTATATAGCCGTGGAGCAAAGTCCTGTGGCGACGGCTATCACGGATGCGTTGGGGCGTATTGAATTCGTCAATCAGCAATTTCTCGCTATCACCGGTTACTCGCGCGATGAATTGTTAGGGGAAACGCCCGCACTGCTAAAATCGGGGATGACCCCGAATGCGGTTTACGCTGAGCTATGGGCTACGCTACGAAGCGGTAAGGTATGGACAGGTGAGCTGCTTAATCGGCGTAAATGCGGTGACCTTTATTGGGAGTCCGAAACGATTACACCGGTCAAAAACCAAGCCGGCGAGATCACTAATTTCGTAGCGACAAAAGAAGATATAACCCACCGGCGCCAGCAGGAGAATGAGCTTAGGCTGATGGCCACGGCGTTTGAAACGGGGCAGGCAACGTTAATTACCGATGCTGACATGATCATTAAGCGCGTTAATCAAGCTTTTTCAGACATTACGGGGTATACCAGCAGCGAAGTAATAGGCAAAACGCCCCGAATGTTTAAGTCCGGCCGTCATGATAAAGAGTTCTACCGGAAATTATGGCAAGCGTTGCAGGATACCGGCCATTGGCAAGGAGAAGTTTGGAATCTTAATAAATATGGTGATACCTACCCACTCTGGCAGTCGATCAGTGCCGTGGTCGATGAAAACGGCAAGGTGTGTCACTACGTTTCCGTTTTTCACAATATAGCCGAAAGAAAGCGTATTGAATTTGAACTGGAAAATCATGCCAAACGAGATCATCTCACGGGGGTGTATAACCGCCGCGCGTTTGACCATGCGTTATTGAAATGTATAAGCGATGCGACGAATACTCGAACGCCTTTTGTGTTGCTGATGTTTGATATTGATTACTTCAAAGCGATCAATGACAAGCACGGGCACGATATTGGTGATGAAATCCTTATACAGCTGGCGAACTATATAAAAGGTTGTTTGCGTGAAAGCGATTTGCTTGCCCGCTGGGGTGGCGAGGAATTCGCCATTTTATTATCGAATACCAGCCTTGATGGAGCCGGCGTGTTTGCCGAAAGGCTGCGTCAGCGGATTAGGGAAGAAACATTTTGTGATCAGAAGGTTACGGTTAGCGTTGGCGTGGCGCAGTATCGTTTGGGGGAGCAGCACAACAATATCATCGGCCGCGTTGATAAGGCGCTGTATACCGCCAAACACCTCGGCCGCGATACAGTGGTAACATGTTAAAAAGTCACCGTTTATGTGCGTGCAGTCAAGGTGATGCCTGGGCGCTCAAGGCGTTTTTTCGTAAATTGATCAAGGAGAGCAGAGACGTATGTATCAGTCCTTGAGTGTTCCAAAGGAGCCGTCTTTGTCTCGGCAAGCCTCCCAGCGACCATCTTCTCAATTGCCACCTTCCCAACGGCCATCTGCACTGCTCTGCTCGAACGCGATGGCGGCTGCGCCTGTTAGCCATGCTGCGTCTCCTGCTGAATCAGCATTTTGCTATGCTAATGAGGCGATTATTATTACTGATGCGGACAATAGGGTGCTGGAAGTTAACCCCGCTTTTTGTGAACTCACCGGGTTTTCACTGGAAGATGTGCAGGGTAAAACGCCAGAAGCGTTTAGTATTTTGCCGTTGGATAATAGCCGTAACACGCGATTAGTGTGTGAAGAGCTGCCGTTACGTGATCGTAGTAAAAGCCAAGTGAGCTATCGTAGCCACGATGGCCAGTTTTATCCTGGAATGATGTCGATTAATCGCGTGCGCGATGAGCACGGTGAGGTTAATCACCATGTCGTTGTACTGGCTGATCTATCCGCCATTCCTGCTCATACCCGCCATCTCAACCGTGAAGTCTATTTTGATGCCCTGACAGGGTTGCCTAACCTGCAACTGCTCACGCAATTGATTCAAGAATCCATGCAGCACGCCGATGCAAAGCAGTTGCCGCTGGCCGTGTGCTCATTAGATATCGATTTCTTCAAAAACATTAATGACCGGCTGGGTTCCTCAGTGGGTGATGCGCTGCTTTCTACCTTTGCCCTGCGTTTAAGCCATTTGTTATTTGGTGATGATGTATTGGCGCGCGTGGGCGGCGACGAGTTTGTGTTGCTGCTTCATCATGGTGTTGACGATGATTTCTTTGAGAAATTGCTGACCTCCATTCGTCAGCCGCTATTGATTGAAGGCCAAACGATTAATCTGACCGCAAGCCTTGGAGTAACGCTGTACCCGAATGACCAGGTACAGGGCGATCTTCTGCTTCGTCATGCCAACCAGGCGATGTACCGCGCTAAGCAGCGTGGCCGTGACACTTTCCACTATTTTGACCCTAATCACGACCGGCAGCTACAGGTGCGTCACGAGCAGCGTCAGCGTTTTATTGATGCGCTTAATGACGGGGAATTAAGGCTTCACTATCAGCCGCAAGTGGATATGCGAACGGGGAAAGTGGTGGGGGTAGAGGCGCTCATTCGTTGGCAGCATCCTGAGCATGGGCTGCTCTCTCCAGCGCAGTTTCTACCCATCATTGAAGCTACTACATTAGAAGTCGACTTAGGGGAGTGGGTATTAACAGAGGCGCTAAGCCAGCTTTCCAAGTGGCAAAAACAAGATATTAGATTACCCGTTAACGTCAATATTAGCCCTACCCACTTATTGAACAGTAATTTTAGCCAGCGATTAAGCGAGCTATTGGCTACGCATCCGGACGTATCACCGTCATTGATAAAGTTAGAAGTATTAGAAAGCGCCGCGATGCATGATGTACAAGCAGCGCTAAAAAATATGGCCCGATGCCAGCTGCTGGGAGTGACGTTTGCTATTGATGACTTTGGCACTGGGTTTTCGTCGCTTACGCATCTGCGCCAACTGCCTGTTAACTTGATTAAAATCGACCAGAGTTTTGTGCGTGACATGCTTATTGATCACGACGATATGGCGATTGTGGAAAGTGTCATTTATATGGCGAATCGCTTCAAGCGGCCAATGCTGGCAGAGGGCGTGGAAACCCTTGAGCATGCCAAAGCGTTGATGGCGCTGGGCTGCGAGCTAGCTCAAGGTTATGGAATTGCACGGCCTATGCCCGCTGACTCTCTGCCCGCTTGGTTAGTGAAATGGCCCGCGCGTAAAGAGTGGGGCTCTCTGGCAATCCCTGTCAGTTAAACGTTTATCAGTTAAACAGCCTGCGGGTTAAGCAGCTTGCTCATCAGCAGCCGGTAAAGCAGTGGCCGGTTCGTCAGGCGTTGTAGTAGCTGCACCAGAACTGCGTGCTTGCTCCATTTCACTGTGTTGTATAGCCGCTTCCAGCTTGGCTTCCAGTAGGTACTGCCGGGCTTGGGCAGCTACCTGGAGATCTTTGGGTGAGGGCTCTGCAGGTGCCATTGCCGCGGCGATTACGGTCTGCATTTTTTCGATCGTGGCTTGGGGGTCGTTAGGTACTGGGCCATAATCAATGGGGACTTCGCCTGCTACTGCGTAGCGTTTACCATCCGGGCCAACTTCGTACTCATAGCTGGCACCACCCGTATAGGCTCCGCCTGCTATTTGATGAGCCATCTCGTGCTGGCGTACTTCGCGATCTACCACTTTCAATTGTTCTAACTGCTGAATTTCTTCCGGCGCCATGGGCGTACCGTCAGCGCGTTTGGGGCCAGCCGCCGCGGTGCTTTCTTCGCTGCCTTCGGTACGATTGCTCTCTGTGCGGCCATTAGTGTCGTTGAGCGACGCTGAATCTTTATCCGTAGCATTCTTCTGTTCAGCGGTTTGCTCAACGCGTGGAGATCCTGCACTGGCACCAGCAAAGGCCCAGGCAGATAGAGAGGCTGGGGTAATCGAAGAGGCAGTCATAAGTCATTACCGACGAAGTTAGCGTTGAGATATCATTAAGTATTAGCGAGCAATGCTGACAGTGCAAGTTAGTACTATCGGTCTTGTCGTCTCAGCCGTGCCGTCTCAGCTTTGTCGCATCAGTTTTATCATACAGTTGATCAATTAACGCACCTTATGACCACAGCGCCGAGTTATGCCAACCATTGATGTTGTTATCGAGCTTACCTATGAAGAATGCCTAGCACATTATGAAGGGCGCATTGCTAACCTGCGCGCCCGTAGCCTGGATGGCCGCTGGGTGATATTCCCCGCCGAGGCGATTCGCCGAGTGGTAGAACGTCAGGGTGTGCATGGCGTTTACCGATTGAATTTTTCTGAGCAGGGTCGGTTTATCAGCATTACCCTGCTAACTCGGCGTTAAGTGTTGTTATTTCCTACTTAGCTGGCGTACAACTCAGCCTATGGAGTGTTTATGATCTACGTTCACCATCTGGAAAAGTCCCGCTCTCACCGTATTCTTTGGCTGCTTGAAGTTCTTGAGCTGGACTATGAGCTGGTTGTTTACCAGCGCGATGGTAAGACACAGCAAGCGCCAGACGCGCTGAAAAAGATCCACCCGCTTGGTAAGTCACCGGTGATTACCGATGGCGATCTCACCGTGGCTGAATCAGGGGCGATTATTGATTACCTTATTCAACGTTACAGTCAAGGACGTTGCCAGCCTTCGCCAGACGATACGCGAGCCTGGGTTGATTACCGTTACTGGCTGCATTATGCCGAAGGTTCATTGATGCCGCTGCTGGTGATGCAGCTTGTCTTTGGTCAAATTCCCAAGCAGTCACCCTGGTTCATCAAGCCGCTTGCTAAGGGGATTAGCGATACGGTGAACAAGCGCTTTCTTGCGCCGCAGCTTAAACAGCACCTCACCTTTATTAACGAACATTTATCAGCACACGGCACTTTTGCTGGGCCATGGCCGAGTGGCGCTGATGTTCAAATGAGCTTCCCGCTACAGGCGGTCGCCGCTGTCCAATCATTAGAAAAGTATCCCGCTATTGCTGCGTTTGTGTCTCGTATTGAGCAAGACGCCGCGTGGCAGCGAGTGGTAACGCGCGCGGGCCCGCTTACCATGCCGGGGAGTTGATCAGTTTTCATTAGCTCAGATATTAAAAACCCCTTTCCAGCGGGCTGAAAAGGGGTTTGGGCTGCTTGCTTATAGGTTGGTTTTTAGCCGAAAAGCGCAAAGCTCTCAGCGTTTAGCCACATATGTACCAAAATACTGGCGATGTAGCCGAGTAAAATAACCGGCGACCAGCGCAAGTGGCCCATAAAGGTATATGCCCCCCTTGCTTGGCCCATCACCGCCACACCGGCCGCTGAACCAATCGACAGTAAGCTACCCCCGACGCCAGCCGTAAGGGTAATCAGCAGCCATTGGCCATGGGACATATCCGGCTGCATAGTCAGCACGGCAAACATCACCGGAATGTTATCCACCACGGCTGACACAACGCCCAGCGTAATGTTGGCCGCCGTGGCATTCCAGCCGGTATAGAGCGCTTCCGAGAGCAGGCCAAGATAGCCCATAAACCCAAGCCCACCAACGCACATGACGACCCCATAGAAGAACAACAGAGTGTCCCACTCGGCGCGTGCAACGCGGTTAAAGACATCAAAGGGCACTACGCTACCCAACTGCTCAAGCTTGCGGTTGTCACCTCGGCGACTGTAACGCTCGCGTTTGCGCTCCAGCGAGCGGGGCAGGCTGCGACGCAGGTAATAACCAAAGAACTGCAAATAGCCAAGGCCAGTCATCATGCCTAGTACCGGCGGCAGGTGGAGCACAACGTGGCACAACACGGCAGTAACAATGGTTAATAAGAACAGCAGCACAATGCGCCGGGCACCGCGCTTCAACCACACATCTTCATATACGCTGGCCGGTTTCTCATCTTTAATAAACAGGCTCATGATGGAAGCAGGGATCAGGAAGTTAACCAAAGACGGGAAGAACAGGATGAAGAATTCCTGGAATTCAACCATGCCCGCTTGCCATACCATCAAGGTGGTAATGTCGCCAAAGGGGCTAAATGCACCCCCCGCATTCGCGGCAACGACGATATTGATACAGGCTAGATTAATAAACCGCTGGTCGCCCTCTGCTACTTTGGTTACCACGGCGCACATCAGTAGCGCCGTGGTGAGGTTGTCGGCAATGGGTGACAACACAAACGCCAGACCGCCGGTGAGCCAAAACAACGTGCGGTAGTTAAACCCCTTGCGCAGCATCCATGAACGCAGCGCGTCAAAGACGCGGCGTTCTTCCATCGCATTGATGTAGGTCATGGCCACCAGCAAGAACAGCATCAGCTCGGTGAACTCCAACAGCGTCACTCGGAAAGCGTACTCTGACGCATCCGACATGCCATTTTGGACATACACCCAGCCGATGAGGCTCCAGATGATACCGGCCGCTACTAACACCGGCTTGGATTTGCGCATGTGAATTTTTTCTTCCGCCATGACCAAGGCATAGGCCAGGACGAAAACTGCCACAGCGAAAAAGCCAACCGCAGAGGTGGTTAGGTCTAAGTCACCGGTCACAGCAAAAGCACTAGGACTTACGCACAGCAGTAAGGCCGCTAACAAAAAAAGCCAGCGACGACATAATCGAGGCTGGCAAGAGGGTTGGCACAAGGTAGGCATGTGACGTTTTTCCTCATGGTTAAGTTGTCAGAAGTGGTGTAAAAACCCCAATAGTTTAACAGCCTATATTGCAATGCAATACGTTATAAAAACGAACGAAAGTAGTTCTTCTTAAATGGATTGCGTATTTTTTTAGTAAATTAATCCTTTAGGTAATAGTAACTGTGAAGGCATTAGTTCATCACAGGCTTCGTAGCCCCGTGAGGCGGCAGCGCCCGGCAGTACCCACTGGCCAAACACGGTCACCCAGCCGCTCGCAATACGACGGTTAATGGCTAAATTTTACTGCTGCTCTGGGGTAGTCGATAAATTAAAAGCGGAAAAGCTTTGACCTACTGCTACGTGCATGGCAAGATGCACCGAGTTAGTAAGTTAGCAAGCAAGCATAGTTTCAGAAGCATTCGAATTCTTTCGGTAGTCTGTAATTGTATTCCTTGTTCTACTCACTATTTATCTGGGTAATACCAGGAATTTTACAATTCGCGATTAGCGAAAAGGATTTATATCATGGCAACTGGCACAGTTAAGTGGTTTAACGATTCTAAAGGTTTTGGCTTCATTGCACCGTCTGACGGCAGCGATGACGTCTTTGCTCATTTTTCTGAAATTCAGTCTGATGGCTTCAAAACTCTGCCTGAAGGCGCTAACGTTTCTTTTGACGTTACCCAAGGTCAGAAAGGCCTTCAAGCTTCAAACATCAAGCTGCTTTCTTAATCCTAGCGATTATTTAAGTACTCGAATCGCTTAGATTCGATGATCGGGCCCCGCTTAGGCGGGGCCCGATGCGTTTGTGACTTCAGCAAATATTCCTTCCATTTAGCATCTTTCTTCCATTTGGCATATTCCTTCCATTTAGCATTGCTCATCCGCTTTTTTAAGCAGATAGCCTTCTGTTGCCTATACGTTGCCATGACTGCCTGCTCGATACAGACCGCAAGGCCAACCCCTAGGGTCAGCCCCGTGCTTGCGAATCTTGCTAAAGGCTAGCGTATCCTTGGATCGGCAGTGTTAAATCCGCTAGCGCCTAAAAGGCTTCCCACTCTGGCTCCGCCTCTGCTGCTTTGCGTTGGCGGTTAGCGCGGGGCGCAGGGGTAGCCGCTGCTACCGGGAAGGCAGGGGCGTTGGCAGTGGCCAGGGTGCGCGGTATTACTGAGTTCGATGTTAGCCCCGTCGCGTGATCATTCATGCGAAATGCGCTAACCGTGTCGGCCAGGAGATCTGCCTGGGACTTCAGCGCCGATGCGGCGGCTGCCGACTGCTCCACCAGGGTGGCATTTTGCTGAGTGACCTGATCCATTTGGCTAACCGCCACGCTGACTTGCTCCACCGCCTGGGACTGTTCCTCTGACGCAGCGTTGATATCTGCCATCAGCTCGGAGACCTGCCGCACACTGCCAACCACCTGCTCCATGGCTTCGCCTGCCTGCTGAACTAACGTGCTCCCGTCTTTGACCAGCGCACCGTCGAGGGTGACCAGCGTCTGGATCTCTTTAGCGGCCGTGGCGCAGCGCTGGGCGAGGTTGCGAACTTCGCTGGCGACCACGGCAAAGCCGCGCCCTTGTTCTCCTGCCCTGGCGGCTTCCACTGAGGCGTTCAACGCCAGTATGTTGGTTTGGAAGGCGATGCTGTCGATGACTGAAATAATGCTACTGATCTTTGCAGCACTCTCTTCAAGCTCATGCATCTTGCCCATGGCCTGGGCTGTCTTTTCGCCACCGTTATCGGCCAGCTGACGAGCGCTGCGCACCAGTTCGTTTGCCTGGCGGGTGTTGTCGGCGTTCTGCTTAACCGTTGCGGCAACCTGCTCCATGCTAGTGGCGGTTTCCTGAAGGCTTGCGGCCTGCTCTTCCGTACGCTGAGAGAGGTCGTGATTGCCCGAGGAGATCTCGCCGGAGGCGGTATGGATAGCTTGGGCAGAGTGCTGAATCCGCGCGACCAGCTCGCGCTGCTGAACCTGCATTTCGCTCAGCGATTCAAGGGCAAGGCTGATTTCATCACGGCGTTCGATCTCAATATGGTTATTCAGGTTGCCGGCGGCAATCGCCTTAAAGTAGCCAATCATGCGCCCTAGGGGTTGGGTGATGGCGCGAATCAGCCTCCAGCCGCTTAGGGAGCCAACGATCAGCGCCAGGATGATCATGGTGGCGGTTAGGAAGCGCATAAAACTAAACGTCGACTCTGCCGAGGCGTACTCGGCGCGTGCTACTTCGCTTTGCAGGTCAATCAAATTGCGCAGCGTTTGGTTGGCGGAAATGAAAGCGGGGCGGGCTACCTCAACCATATGGGTCGTCGCGCGATCAATACTGCCAGCCTCGTAGAAAGCGATGGCTGGTGCCATGCCCTGCTGGAAGAAGGTGCGGCGCTGGTTGGTGTAGCGCTCGGCCAGCTCGGCCTCGCGGGGGGTTAAAAAGGTAGCCATATAAGCTGACCAAAGCTGCTCCATCGTCTCAGTGTTAGCGGCTACGGTGTCTAAGTAGGACTGACGGTTAGCGCTGTTGGCAGGCTCACCGCTAGTGATCTCATGGGTCAAGCTGATTTGGTTGAGCTCGATGATGCTGTCACGCATTAACTCATCAATGCGGGTGAGCTGCTGCACGGGAACTAACCGATCTTCATAAATGGTTTCTATGGCGCCGTCCATAGCGGTCATGCCGCGTATCCCAAAGCCGCCAACAACGGCGATCAGGGCAATTAAAAAGGCGATCAAAAGGATCAGGCGAGCTTTGATAGTAAGGGACATCCAAACTTCCTAGGAGTGAGAGAGTAGTTAACGGCTTGCTGCAAGCGCCTGGGGGCTCATTAGGCGCAAGATGATGGTGCGGTAGGAAGGGCTATCAAACAAAAAAAGCACCCGTAGGTGCTTGATTTGTATAGTAAGGTGGTGGAGGCGGCGGGAATTGAACCCGCGTCCGCCAGCACTCGCCTATTGGCTCTACATGCTTAGATTTCGTCATTTGTTTTAACGCAACTGACTCCGACGATCAGGATTCAGCCACGCGAGCCCTCTAAAGTTTGACGATTGGCGAGAAGACACCACCAACCGCGGTCCTATCAGCTTTAGCTCATATCCCCTTAGTGATGAATAGGCACATCACCTTGGAGCCAGACAAGAAGCTAACAGTGTTTAAGCTGCTAGCGCGCCTTGAGCGTAGTTTTCGTCATTTGCGACTATTTTTCGTGATGTGGGATTTACGAGATACATCACGCTCTCGGCATGCACCGCAAGGGTTGTCACCGGCGTCGAAACCATGTCGCCCCCTTATTACAAGTGAGCATTCTAACGTGCTCACCACTAATTGACCAGTTAAGCCTTGGTATGTTCCCGCATGATTCGACCTTTTTGACGATTCCAGTCGCGATCTTTTTCCGTGGCGCGTTTGTCATGCAGCTGTTTACCGGTTACCAAAGCAAGCTCGCACTTCACTTTATTGCGTTTCCAATAAAGCTTTAGAGGCACACAGGTGTGACCTTTATCCTGTGTGACCGAAAAGATTTTGGCGATCTCTTTGCGGTGTAGCAGCAGTTTGCGGGTGCGGGTTGGGTCAGCAATTTCATGGGTGCTGGCCGTGTTAAGCGGCATGATATGGCTGCCCAGCAGAAAGGCTTCGCCGTTGCGAACCAGGATATAGGTGTCGGTGAGCTGGGCTTTACCGGCGCGCAGGCTTTTCACTTCCCAACCGGCGAGTACCAAACCTGCTTCTAAGGTTTCATTAATATGGTACTCAAACCGTGCCTTCTTGTTCTGGGCAATGACGCTGCTGCCGGGACCCTTGCTTTTACCTTTTTTAGTGGCCATGGAACCTCATAGTTAATCTGTCAGTGGCATCCCCTTTGTTATTTGGGGAGGCGTGATACCATTTAGGGTCTGAAAAATGTTCCCATGATACGCTTTGGGCACTGTGAAGTCAGCGGAGAGGTCAATGCCAACCGTCAATCGTTCCGCCTTAGTGCGGCACACCCCCCAGAAAATGTTCGACCTAGTCAATGATTTCGAACGTTACCCAGAGTTCCTGCCAGGGTGCCGTCGGGCGCGCTTGGTCGAGCATGATGCTGTGCATCTAATCGGCGAAATGACCCTAGGTCGCGCTGGTATTGAACAAACAATTACTACCCGTAATGATCTCTTCGAGCCCGAGCGGATAGAAATGTCGTTAGTGAAAGGGCCTTTCAAGCATCTCAAAGGCCGCTGGATGTTTACCCCTATGGGGGAGGATGCCTGCAAAGTCAGCCTGGAAATGGAGTTTGAATTTGCCAATCGTTTGCTCAGCATGGCATTCGGCAAGCTCTTTCAGCAAATAGCAGGGCAGCTAGTAGATGCCTTCACTAAGCGTGCCGGCGAGCTGTATGGCCGCTGAGAGTATCATTATTGAGGTTGCCTACGCGCTGCCACACAAGCAGCGCTTAGTGTCGTTAAGCGTGCCTGAGAGCACCACCGCCCGCCAAGCTGTCATGCTGGCTGATTTGCCAGCGCTCTTTCCTGAACTGCCTAGTGATACGTTCACGCAAGCGCCGTTGGGAATTTTCGGTAGAGCCCTGCGCGACCCCGAGACCCAGCTATTACGCGAAGGTGATCGGGTGGAAGTGTATCGACCGTTGGCTATTGACCCTAAGGCCGCTCGCTTAGTGCGCGCAAGGCGTCAAGCGAACGATCAGGGGCGTTAGTGCTTTTATTGCGGTAGCGCATCTTGCGGTAGCGCATCCATTGGGTCGACGCCTTCCGTTGCCGGCCCCATGCCGCTTTCACCTTTTAGCGGTAGCTCGGCTGAGAGATCGCCTTCCTGCTCAATGTTCACCAAACGGCCCTGGGGGTCGAAAGTGAGCGTGACGCGGCGTTGCTCCACGCCGCCATAGGCTTTATCGAGACGGAACACATAGTCCCACTGGCTAACGTCGAAAGGAGCCTCCAGCAGCGGCCTGCCCATCACATAAGTGACCTGTTCTTGTGTCATGCCGGGCTGAAGCTGGCTGACCATCTCTTGGGTAACCAAGTTACCTTGGGGAATGTCGCGCTTATACACACCAACGTAGCTGCAGCCACTAATAACGGTCAGGGCAACGGAGAGTGTGATGATTTGAGTCAATTTTTGCATTTGGGCCTGTTCTTCACTATCGTGGTTTCGGTTGATCATACCCGACCTAACCTGTTACTGCGAAGAGCGACCATGGCCGATCAGAACCATGAATTACGCAAAGCTGGTCTGAAAGTGACCCTGCCGCGCGTCAAGATACTGCAGATTCTCGAAAATGTTTCGGGCCAGCACCACCTCAGCGCGGAAGAAGTGTACAAAACACTGATTGATGCGGGTGAAGATGTTGGCTTGGCAACGGTGTACCGCGTGCTGACTCAGTTTGAGTCTGCGGGCTTGGTTATTCGTCACAATTTTGACGGCGGCCACGCGGTATTCGAGATGACCCAAGAGGATCATCATGACCATATGGTGTGCCTCGAAAGCGGTGAAATCATCGAATTCCTTGATGACATCATTGAGCATCGCCAGCAAGAGATAGCCCAAGAGCATGGCTACGAGCTAGTGGATCACGCCCTTGTGCTTTACGTGCGCCCTCGTGGGTCGGACGTTACGCGCCAAGATAGTGGCCCGGCCAATAAAAAATAGCCGTTAGCCGCGCTTAAAAACGCCCCCAGGGAGCCAGTGAAACTTGCTCCTTGGGTGCGTTTTTTATATCTAGCGTTTAATGGCTGTTTTAACGGTGGGTGGCGGGGATAAGTGATACTGCTACCAGCAGCATAATCATGCCAATCAGTGTGTCGAAGATTCGCCACGCGCGGGGTGATTGCAGTTTGGGGCCAAGGAAACGCCCAAATCCTGCCAGGGCGAAAAACCACAGCAGTGATGCAGAAGCGGCTCCCACCACGAACGCAACCTTGTTGTCTTGCTGGACGCCGACGCTGCCAATAAGCACAACGGTGTCTAAGTAGACATGTGGATTGAGAAGCGAAATAGCAATGGCTTGGCCCGCAATTTGCCACCCGTTATAAACGCTACGCTGCTGGCTGGTTAATAAACCACTGTTGCCCTGCCAAGCGCGTTTGAAAGCCTGCCCACCCAGCCAGCACAACAAGGCGATGCCTAGCCATGTCATGACGGGGACTAGCGTGGGCAGCCGTTGTTGAATCGACTCGATGCTATAAACACCTAGCGTAATCAGAGTGGCATCGATGCTGGCGCAAATGGCGGCCACCACCCAGGGATACTCTCGGCGCATACTTTTATTAAGTACCCAGGCGTTTTGGGCGCCAATGGCAACAATCAAACCAAGAGAAATGCCAAAGCCCGTCAGTAGCGATGGTGTCATGCTCGGTGCCTCTCGTGCGGGTAAATGAGCTTTTTACAATAAAGGCGGGCTTGTCTATTAATCTAACGAATAATATTTATGCCTCATAAGCATTACTCATGAAATGATGGGTAAGTACAGCGGGCAGGTCGGGTTTAAGCGGATGTGTAATGCCTGCGAAAGCTTTCCCAATACAGTGACCGGTTTGTGGATAAGTTTGTGACTAAGTGTGTGAGTACCCGGTGAGCAAGCTGGCGAAAAGGTGTGCTGAATTTATGCTTTCTCAATGTGCTGTGAAGGAGATGACGAAATGCTGGACTACCGGCTATTGGAAGCGCTGAGTGCCGTCATTGAAACAGGCGGTTTCGAAAAAGCCGCCCAGAAGCTGCATATCACGCAGTCAGCGGTTAGTCAGCGTATTCGCCAGCTGGAGCACCGCCTGGGCCAGCCGGTGGTGCTAAGGCGTTCGCCGCCCGTGGCGACAGCGCTGGGACGCCGTTTGAATAACCACTTGCAGCAGGTTAAACAGTTAGAGTTGGGATTGTTAGACGAAGCGCAGGGCGAGCCACTTAAGGTGCGTGTGACGGTCAATGCGGATTCAATGGCGACATGGCTGGCGCAGGCGCTAGCGGCATGCCCATTAAGTCACCAAATGGACTTTGATTTAGTGGTGGAAGACCAAGAAGTGGGACTTGGCCGAATGCGTAACGGCGAGGTGATGGCGTGCATCTGTGCTGAAGCGCAGCCGGTTAATGGGGGGGCGGTGAGTCCGCTGGGCGTTTTACGCTATCGGGCGCTAGCGAGCCCGGCATTTGTTGAACATTATCAAACGCGTATCGACACTGCCCGGTTGGTCGATGCGCCCTGCCTGATTTTTAATTGCGATGACCGCCTGCAGCACCAGTTTTTAGAGGTGCAGGGGCTGCCTCCGCCCGCCCGTCAGCATCGCGTGCCTTCTTCTGAGGGCTTTGTCCGGATGGCGTTGCAGGGCTTGGGGTATGGCATGCTGCCAGAGCTTCAGGTGGAAGAGTACCTAGCCAACGGACGGCTGGTGGATGTGGGGCCAGAATTTATACTGGATGTACCGCTTTATTGGCACTTCTGGCAAACAGAGAGCGCATCGCTGACGGCGTTGAGGCATGCCGTCATGGATTATGCTGGCCAAGTATTAGTTTAACGGGGCAGCGCCCAAGAACGAGGGCGCTGCTCTGTGTAACGCCTAGTGCGGTGGGCGCTGGCTGGCGTGCAGCATTTCCCGAGCATGGGCGAGGGTTTGGTCAGAAAGCGTCACACCGCCCAGCATACGCGCCAGTTCACTGATACGGCCACGTTCATCAAGCAGTGCCATTTGGGTCAATGTGGTGTCGCGTTTTGCCTGTTTTTCGATATGCAGGTGCTGATGCGCTTGGGCGGCAACCTGAGGAAGGTGAGTGACCGTCATTACCTGGCCATTTTCCCCTAGCTTGCGCAGCAGCTGGCCCACTATTTCGGCAGTGGCACCTGAGATCCCCACGTCCACTTCGTCAAATACCAGGCTAGGCACGGTTGAATGCGTTGCGGCAACCACTTGAATCGCCAAGCTGATACGTGACAACTCGCCCCCGGAGGCTACTTTGGTCAGTGGCCGTGCCGGCTGGCCGGGGTTAGCGCTAATCAAAAACTGCACACGATCAAGGCCTTCTGGCGCAGGCGTTTCTTTCGCGGTGACCTCCACTTCAAAGCGGGCTTTGCCCATGGCTAAAAAGCCCAGCTGCTGCTGCACCTCTTTACCTAAGCGAATGGCTGCTTTTTGACGGCTCTCGCTGATTTTTTTAGCCGCTTGCCGATAGTGTTCGCGTAGCTCAACCACGCGGGCACTGAGTGCCTCAAGGTCGCCGCCACCTTCTTCAAGCAGTGCGACTTCACGCTGAAGGTCCGCATGTAGGGCGCATAGCTCTTCAGGGGCAACGTGGTGCTTGCGTGCGATGCGATGCACGTCGGTCATGCGCTCTTCCACCCAGGCGAGCCGCTCGGGGTCTAGCTCAGTGGTGCTGGCGAGGCGATTCAGTTCGCTGGAGGCCTCTTCGACTTGAATACGCGCATCGCTCAGCATGGCCAGCGTGTTGGCTAGCGTGCCCTTGTCGCTGCCGGGCAGCGCACTTAAATGGGCGAAGGCTTGGTTTAATAGCGAAAGCGCGCCGCCTTCATCGCTGGCGCAGCAATCAGCGGCAAACTGGGTTTCGCGCAGGGTCTCTTCCGCATGGGCTAGCGTGTGCTGTTCTTCCTCAAGGGTTTTTAATTCGCCTTCCGCTAAGCCAAGCTGATCCAGCTCTTCCACCTGATAGCGCAGCAGCTGGCGCTTGGCTTCTACTTCACTCCCTTCTTCACTGAGCTTTTTCAGCTGGCGGCGCGCAGCGCGCCACTCGCGAAACGTCTCCGCTAATTGGTCAGTGGCGTCGTTTAGCCCTGCGTAATCGTCCAGCAGCGTCAGGTGTGTTTCTTCGCGCATTAACGCATGGTGGGCATGCTGGCCATGAATCTGAATCAGCTGTTCGCCGAGGGATTTTAGATCTGAAATAGTCGCGGGATGGCCGTTGATCCACGCTTTGGAGCGTCCGCTGGCGGTGACCACGCGGCGCAGCAAGCACTCCTCAGCAGGCAGTTCACGGGAGCTGAGCCATTCGATGGCGGCGGGCAGGTGCTGAATATCAAAACGTGCAGAGAGATCCGTGCGCTCGCGCCCATGGCGTACGCTACCGGCATCAGCGCGCTCGCCCAGGCACAGCCCAAGGGCACCTAGCAGAATCGATTTTCCCGCCCCGGTTTCCCCGGTAATTGCGGTCATGCCACCGGTTAGATCGAGCTCTAAATGATCGACGATGGCAAAGTCTTGAATAGCAAGCTGAGTAAGCATAGCGCCTCCTGAGGCGGTACAGCATAGAAGCTGGGCACGTATCCAATCGTTGTTGATTTATACAGTAGTTAATAACTCACTTCAATGCACCTCTTGAGATGGAATTTATGACCCCCATATAAGCCGCATAATGACTTAATAGCCTTATTTATTTGCGCGTAGCCCTAAGTGGCAGCGCCCTACTTATTAGGAGCACAACATGGCGAAAGAACCGCAAACTCCGTTGGATAACGAACTGGCCCGCCACGAGCAAGAAGCCAATGGCGCAGAGCAAGCAGCCGAGCAAGCTGCAGAAGAACGCTTGATGAATGGCGAGCTGGAAGGGCTGATTAATGACGAAGAGCCGCTTGAAGGCAGCGTTGATAATCCTGAAGCAGAGATGCTGGCCGCCCAAGTTAGCGAATTAGAACAGAGCCTGGCTGACGCCAAAGACCAGGCGTTACGCGCCGCGGCTGAAGCGCAAAACGTGCGCCGGCGGGCTGAGCAGGAAGTTGATAAGGCGCGTAAGTTTGCCTTGGAAAAATTCGTTAAAGAGCTGCTGCCGGTAGTCGATAGCCTGGAAAAAGCGCTTGAGGCGATGGAAGAGGGTGCCACCGACGCGCACCGTGAAGGCGTTTCCATGACCTTGAAAATGCAGCTAAATGTGCTCAACAAGTTTGGCGTTGAGAGCGTTGAGCCGCACGGCGAACCCTTTGACCCGCAGGTGCATGAAGCAATGGCCATGGTGCCCAACCCGGATCTTGACCCGAATACCGTTATGGATGTCATGCAAAAAGGTTATTTGTTGAATGGCCGTCTAGTACGCCCGGCCATGGTCGTGGTTAGCCAGAAAGCCAATTAAAAAATGGCAACACAAGATGTGAAAAAAAGCCTTGAAAAGTTAGCGGCGGCCCCCAAATAAAGGGCAACCCAGCGGGAAAGCCCGCAAACATGTTGTTAATGCTTTTTTAATAAACAAATTTTCAGTTTTGTAACAAACGAATTCGAGGTAATGGCTATGGGACGTATTATTGGTATCGACCTGGGCACCACCAACTCTTGTGTGGCCGTGCTTGATGGTGACAGCGCTAAAGTGATTGAAAATGCTGAAGGCGGCCGCACGACGCCTTCTATCATCGCCTATACCGATGATGGTGAGACGCTGGTCGGTCAGGCGGCAAAACGCCAAGCGGTGACTAACCCAGAAAACACCCTGTACGCCATCAAGCGTTTAATTGGCCGTCGTTTCAAAGACGACGTTGTTCAAAAAGACATCAAGATGGTGCCGTACAAAATCACCGAAGCTGATAACGGTGACGCTTGGGTTGAAGTAAAAGGCAAAAAAATGGCACCGCCGCAGGTAAGCGCGGAAGTGCTGAAGAAAATGAAGAAGACCGCCGAAGATTACTTGGGCGAAACGGTGACTGAAGCGGTGATTACCGTACCGGCCTACTTCAACGACAGCCAGCGTCAAGCCACTAAAGACGCCGGCCGCATCGCTGGTCTAGACGTTAAGCGCATTATCAACGAGCCGACCGCAGCCGCATTGGCTTACGGTATGGACAAATCCCGCGGTGATAAAACCATCGCGGTTTATGACCTGGGTGGCGGTACTTTTGATATCTCGATTATCGAAATTGCTGACGTTGACGGCGAAACGCAGTTCGAAGTGTTGGCCACCAACGGTGACACCTTCCTGGGCGGCGAAGATTTCGATTTGGCGTTGATCAACTACCTGGTTGACCAGTTCAAGGCCGATAGCGGTATCAACCTTTCCGGCGACAACCTGGCCATGCAGCGCCTGAAAGAAGCCGCTGAGAAAGCCAAAATTGAGCTGTCTAGCGCCCAGCAGACCGACGTGAACCTGCCGTACATCACTGCCGACAACACTGGCCCGAAACACCTTAACGTTAAGGTGACCCGTGCCAAGCTTGAGTCGCTGGTAGAAGACCTGGTTCAGCGCTCGCTTGAGCCGTGCAAAATGGCACTAAAAGACGCTGGCCTGTCAGCCTCTGAAATCGACGAAGTGATCTTGGTCGGTGGCCAGACGCGTATGCCGATGGTGCAGAAGAAAGCCGCTGACTTCTTCGGCAAAGAAGCACGTAAAGACGTTAACCCTGATGAAGCCGTTGCCGTTGGTGCCGCGATTCAAGGTGGCGTATTGGGCGGCGATGTTAAAGACGTACTGCTGCTCGACGTTACCCCGCTAACCCTGGGTATCGAAACGTTGGGTGGCGTGATGACGCCGCTGATCGACAAAAACACCACCATCCCGACCAAGAAGACCCAAACCTTCTCAACCGCGGATGACAACCAAACGGCCGTGACCATTCACGTCGTGCAGGGCGAGCGTAAGCAAGTCGCGCAGAACAAATCGCTGGGTCGTTTTGATCTCGCCGACATTCCGCCTGCACCGCGCGGTGTGCCGCAGGTTGAAGTTGCTTTTGATCTGGATGCCAACGGTATCTTGAACGTATCGGCGAAAGACAAAGCCACGGGCAAAGAGCAGTCCATCGTCATCAAAGCCTCTAGCGGCTTGTCGGACGAAGAGATTGATCAAATGGTTCGCGATGCGGAAGCGCACGCGGAAGAAGACAAAAAGTTCGAAGCGCTGGTGCAGCTGCGTAACCAGGCTGATGGCATGATTCACGCCACCCGCAAAACGCTGGAAGAAGCCGGCGATAAGGCGACTGAAGACGAGAAGCAGGCGATTCAGACCGCGATCACTGAGCTTGAAGAAGCGATTAAAGGCGACGACGTCGACGACATCCAGAAGAAGCTGGATGCCTTGACCGAAGCCTCCGGCCAGCTAGCGCAGAAAATGTACGCCGAGCAGGCAGAAGCGGCACAGCAAGAGGGCGGTGACGGTGCCGGCAACACAGGCACCAAACCGGAAGATGACGTCGTTGACGCCGAGTACGAAGAAGTTAACGACGATCAGAAAAAGCAGTAATTAACCTCTTTCTGCCAAGGAAAGCGGTGACGCGGGAGCTAACTCCCGCGTTGCTGTTTCCGCGGCC
This sequence comes from Halomonas sp. 54_146, assembly GCF_001507855.1. Taxonomy (GTDB): domain Bacteria; phylum Pseudomonadota; class Gammaproteobacteria; order Pseudomonadales; family Halomonadaceae; genus Vreelandella. The sequence goes on along the minus strand of NZ_LGEN01000034.1, from coordinate 1,364 downwards.
AAGACGTACGTAGCTAACCAGGAGGCGTAGGGCCTATGTCCAAACGCGATTATTACGAAGTCCTGGGTGTTGAAAAAGGGGCCGATCAGAAAGAGATCAAAAAGGCCTATCGCCGACTGGCGCAAAAATTCCACCCTGACCGAAACCCGGACGATGACACGTCAGCGGAAAAATTCCGTGAGGTGTCTGAAGCCTACGAAGTGCTTAGCGACGGCGAAAAGCGCGCTGCCTATGATCAGTTCGGCCATGCAGGCGTTGACGGCCAAGGCGGTGGTTTTGGTGGCGGTGGCGCGGGTGCTGGTGATTTCAGCGATATATTCGGCGATGTGTTTGGCGATATTTTTGGTGGCGGTGGTGGCCGTCGTCGTGGCCCCAATGCCCCGGCACGTGGTTCCGACCTTCGCTACAACTTAGAGCTGGATCTGGAAAGTGCTGTTGCTGGCACCACGGTCGATATTCGCGTACCGCGTCATATTGAGTGTGACCGTTGCGATGGCGGCGGTGCTGAACCCGGTTCCAGTAAAGAGACCTGCCCTACCTGTCATGGTCATGGCCAAGTGCGCATGCAGCAGGGCTTCTTTGCCGTTCAGCAAACCTGCCCCACCTGTCATGGCTCTGGGCAGCACATTAAAGTGCCGTGCCATAAGTGTAATGGTGAAGGACGTGTACGTGAAACGCGCACGCTTTCCGTCAAGATTCCGCCCGGTGTGGATACCGGTGACCGCATTCGCTTAAATGGTGAAGGCGAAAGCGGCGTTAACGGTGGCCCGCCTGGTGATCTGTATGTGCAGGTAGCAATCAAGCCGCATCATATTTTCCAGCGTGATGGTAAACACCTACAGTGTGAAGTGCCGATCAACTTCGTTGATGCAGCACTAGGTGGCGAGCTTGAAGTACCCACACTCGATGGTCGCGTGAAGCTGAAAATTCCGCCCGAAACCCAAACAGGCAAGTTGTTCCGCCTGCGTGGTAAAGGCGTGAAGCCCGTGCGTGGCGGTGTAGCAGGCGATCTTCTATGCAAGGTCGTGGTTGAAACACCAGTGAAGCTTAACGACGAGCAGCGCGATCTACTGCGCCAGCTACAAGAGAGCTTCGATGGCAGCAATAGCCACAGCCACTCGCCCAAGAAGACCGGCTTCTTCGACAGTGTGAAAAGCTTTTTTGAAGATATGAAACCGTAAAACACCGCTGTATGACGTGTTTCTTAAACCCGATGCCTTGCGCACCGGGTTTTTTTTCAGCAAACCTTGCGTTGAACAAAAAACCTGCCGCATTCTGCGATTCGATTCTCCGAATGAATCGACAGTTAAGGCAGCGCAAGGCGTCAGCCTTGCAGGTATATCTGGATAGATATATAGTTAATT
>NZ_LGEN01000033.1 GCF_001507855.1 Halomonas sp. 54_146 | reverse complement strand
CGTGAACAACGTCCAGTTCAAGGACGGCGAACCCTTGACCGATCAGTCAGACAGGACTGCCGCCTGACCGGCCATACACAGAATTTGACAATAACTCCATGATCAAGCTGTGCGAGATAGCTATCCTGTAAGATGTACATACGCTTTACATCGCGATATTTGCCATTGATAAAAAACTCCTGCACTAAATGGCCCTCTTCTATAAAGCCACTCTCCTCGTAAAGATGAATCGCTTTAACGTTCTCCACCGCGACGATTAGATACACCTTGTGCAGGTTCAAAATGGTAAACGAGTAGTGCAGCGCCTGTTGAATCAACGAACGCGCAAACCCTTTTCCCTGGTGGTCAGGGGTAATAATGATCTGAAACTCACCGCTGCGGTGAATGTAGTCAATCTCGATTAACTCTACCAAACCAATCGCGTTGCCATGGCTATCCTCAGCCACAAAACGCCGTTCGGCATTATCATGAATGTGCTTGTTATAAAGCTCTTCCAGTTCGTCAAATGATTCGTAAGGCTCTTCAAACCAATACGACATAATGCTCTGGTTATTATTTAACTCGTGAACGAAGCGCAGGTCGTTGCGCTCCAGTGCTCGTAAAAAAAGTTTGTGGCTCATCGCCCGCTATCCTTATGAATATCCGCTAAGAATACTCGTTTTATACGCGCTCGCTACCCGGCGTTTGGGTTCTGGTTAGGTTATTTTCGCTAGTCGCTGGAATGAAAACAGTTCTGCCAAAGGGTGCTCTCTTCCTTCGATAAGTGCGCGTAGTAGCTTTGCGCCAATCATGCTGTAGCTGATTCCGTTGCCGCCATACGCCATGGCAAAGTGCACTCTTGGGCCGTGGGCGCTGTGAGGGCCAAAAAAAGGCAGGCCGTCATCGGTTTCAGCAAAGGTGCCGCCCCAAGAGAAGGTCGGGTTAATCTTGAGCATCGGCCATAGCGCCTCTACTTTGCGTGCTAACCCTTCAGCTTTCTCCTCTACCCGGGCGTCGCGACGCTTGGGAATATCTTCATCGTCATCATCGCCACCCACAAGCAGGCGACCATCGCAGGTGGTTCGCATATAAAGGTAGGGGCGTGCTGATTCCCACACCATGGTGTGACGCAACTTACCCAACGCCTTTGCCGGTAGCGGGTCGGTTATCAGCGCGTAGCTACTACGATTAACCGCTACCTTTTCGGGTAGCCACGCTTGCGACTCATACCCTGCTGCCATCACCACGTGCTGGCAGCGCAGCGTTACACCATTGGTAAGCGTTAGCGTGACACCGTGATCGTCCGGCACCATCGCCTCCATCTGTGTGCGGTCGTACACTTCTCCGCTGCGCTCAACCACTTTAGCAAACAGTTGATAGGCCATACGATATGGGTCAATGCTAGCGGCAAGCTGGGTAAGAATAGCGCCCGGTGCCGCAAAACCGTACTCCGCCAACACCGTATCGCGATCAAGCCAAGCAGCAGCAAAACCATGCTTTTGGCGTAGCGCCAGCTCCGCTTTAAGTGGGGTGACGTCCTCTTCGTTACTGGCATAGTAAAGACTTTGCTGTCGGGCGAAATCCACATCACCCAGCCCGGCCGCTAAGGTTTCAAGTTCGCCAATGGCCTCGGCACAGGCGCGGTAAGCGAGCACTGCATTGGCTTCTCCGTAACGCTCTGCTAGCTCAGTCATATGCGTATCAATTTCGTATTGCAGCAGCGCGGTGCTGGCAGCGGAACTGCCCCACCCCACATCACGCCGTTCAAGCACCACCACATGATGGCCGTGGCGGCTAAGCTCATCGGCTATCAACGCCCCTGTAATCCCGCCGCCAATGACCACAACATCGCTTTGGTGGTCATGGGTCAGTTGGGGGAACGCTTTCAAGAGGCCGTTTTTTACCGCCCAAAAGGGATAACCGCTTTTCAGATCCATCTGTTTACCTTTGCTGGGTTGCCCTAAAACATTCTATAAATGAAACATTTTATGAATGACAGAAGTATGCTGTTAACCATAGATGGTTCTTGGCAACTTGCGCGGCTAAACCACAGCGCAGCGATGCCAACCAAGGCAACAAGCCGCGCTTAGCTGTAAACTATGTAAATCTGCAAACTGTGCAAATCTGTAAACTGTGCAAATCTGTAAACTGTGCCGATCTAGTAGCACCCATGCACGAAAGGCACGCCACCACCTGCGGCTTTACAGCTATCAGTACGGCACTATTTTTCAGTACGCATCATCGTCAGTAAGAGCCATCGACAGTAAGAACCATCGACAGTAAGAACCATTACCAGTACGCACCATGATCAAGGAGACATCATGCACTCAGTGAGGGCCCTGTTTACCAAGCGCCATACCGGGAAGATTTCATGACAGCCACTTACCGCAAAGGCCCCATCATTACCTCGCTACTGGACACTGACTGGTACAAGATCACGATGATGCAGGGGGTACACCACAAATACCCCAATGCAAGCGTGACTTGGGAGTTTCGTTGCCGTAATTCAGAAAACCTAGCCCCTTATTTAAGCGATATTCGCGAGCAGATCGACCAATTAGCGACGCTCAAACTCAGCGCGGACGAATCGGCTTACCTCAGCACGATCCCTTATCTCACACCGGATTTCATACGCTTTTTAGAACTGTTTCGCTTTCGCCCTGAATACGTCAAGGTGTTCATGGAAGAGCAGGAGCTATGCATTGTTATCGACGGCCCCTGGTCGCACAGCATTCTGTTTGAGATCGTCATTCTGGCGATTATCAGCGAAGTACGTAATCGCATTCTCTACCCTGAGATCACCATTGAGCAGGCGGTGAATCACCTGCGCGAAAAGCTTAGCACGCTGCGCAATAACTACACGCCCGACCAGCTGGCAGGCCTTAAGCTTGCCGACTTCGGCACGCGCCGCCGCCTCTCGCAGCCGGTGCAAGAAGCGATCATCACCGTATTACGCCACGAGTTTCCAGGCGACTTCGTAGGCACCAGCAATGTGGATATCGCCAGGCGCCATGGGCTTGCCCCCATGGGCACCATGGCGCATGAATGGGTGATGGCTCACCAGCAGCTCGGAAGCCGCCTGGTCGACAGCCAGCGTGCCGCATTAGAGGCATGGGTGCAGGAGTATCGCGGCCACCTCGGCATTGCACTTACCGACACCATTACCCTCGACGCCTTCTTACGTGATTTTGACTTATATTTCGCCAAGCTTTTTGATGGATTGCGCCACGACAGCGGCGACCCGCTGCTGTTCGCTGAGAAGTGTATCCGCCACTACCAAGCACTGGGCATTGACCCGCGCAGCAAAACGTTAATCTTCAGCGACGCCCTAACCTTCGACAAGGCAATGGCATTAAAGACAGCGCTAGAGGGCAGAATCAAGACCAGTTTCGGGATCGGCACCAGCTTGACCTGCGATGTGCCCGGCCTCAAACCGATGAACATCGTCATCAAGATGGTGGCCTGCAATGGTCAGCCGGTTGCCAAGATTTCCGACGAACCCGGCAAAACCTCATCAAGAGATCAAGGCTTCGTTAAATACCTTAAGCGGGTGTTTCAGGTAGCGCATTGAGGCCAACCAATACCCCTCGAAAGTCTGAATACTCTAACGTTTTAGCAGTATTAATACTTACTTCGGCTGAAAGTCGTCTACACTCAGACAGCTGCAAGCACACCCGTCGCGGGTAAGGGAACCCAGGAAAACGAGAACGGGGTAAAAAAACCAAAAAAGCGATGTCTTATGTATGCTCGACGTTTGACGGCGGGGGTTTACACCGGAATATTACTGTTATTGATGGTGTGTTTTGTGCCATGGGCACATGCAACTCATACACCCTTATTAGCATCGCCCAACCAAGCGAGTTACTCGCTTGGTTCTCATAGTGCTTATTGGCACGGCACTTATTGGCATAGCGCTGATAGGTACGGTACTGATAGACACGGTACTGAGTGGCACGGCACCTATTGGCACGCCGCTGAAGAGCCCTCAGCATTTCGCGATTTGTTTTCCCAGCCCCCTGATTTTCAACCAGCGCATAAAGCCCAAGATTTAAATTTTGGTTACACCCAAGGTGACGTGTGGCTGCGCACTCAAATACACAATGATTCGCCGGCAGCCCAGCGCTGGATAGTGCAGTTTGAGTACCCCTTTCTGGATTATGTAACGCTTTACACGCTGCGCCAGCAGCTCATTGACGTGCAGCATAGCGGCAGCGCGGTTCACATTGAACAGCGCGCACTTCCCCACCGCCAGGCAGTTTTTCCGCTGGAACTGGCGGCCTACGAGACCGTCACCCTGTATTCCCATGTGGCGGCCTCAGGCAGCAAGATACTCAACTACAATCTAATGACGCCAGAGGCGTTTTACGCTCAAAACGATCGTTACAATTTTTGGCTGGCCACCTACTTTGGCATCATGCTGGCACTAAGCTTATATAACTTACTGCTGTACGTTGGCTTGAAAGAGCGCGTATTTCTTCACTATTCACTATTTGTCGCGGGCTTTGGCCTAGCCGCCCTAGCCTTTAACGGCATTGGCACGCTGATGTTTTGGAGCTTTCTGGGTGAAAACACGGCGCGCTTGGTAGCCCTCGGCTTCATCTTTGCCTCCACCATGGCCACGCTGTTTGCGCAAAGCTTTCTCAATACCAAAATATACTGCCCGCGCTGGCATCAAGTCTTAAATAATTTTCGTAATTACTGTTGGCTTGCGGTGGTTGCCTCGCTGGTGCTGCCTATTTCTGCGGCGCTTCATCTCATGGATGTAACGGGCTTTATGGCCGCTTTGTTGCTCTTGGTATGCGGCAGCTACTGTAGTTTACGCAACATACCCGGTGCCCGGCTGTTTGTACTCGCATGGGCGCTATTTTTGATAGGCGCGGGGGTCTTTGCACTGCGCAACCAAGGCCTACTTCCAGCCAACTTTATTACCCTGCACGGTATTCAAATTGGCTCAGCGCTGGAAATGCTGCTGCTCTCTTTTGCCTTAGCGGCGCGTTTTAATAAGCTCAAGCGGCAAAAAGAGCGTGCTCAAACGGCAATCGTCGTAGCACTTAAAAAGCAGGAAGCCTTGCTAGAACAGAAAGTTGCCGCCCGCACCAAGGCGCTGGAACAGTTAGCCAATTATGATGCGCTTACCGGCTTGTTAAACCGCCACGGTTTAGCGCGCTGCGCTGAAGAAGCCCTGCAACGCAGCCGTCAGCATGGCCACTCAATAACGCTTCTTATGCTGGATCTGGACCGCTTTAAGCCGATTAATGATTGTTATGGCCACGAGACCGGCGACTTTGTTTTGCAAAAAATCGCCAAGCGCCTTAAACACCTAGCGCGCGCTAACGACCACTGCGCGCGCTTTGGGGGCGATGAATTCATCATCATTATGGAGAACATAATGGAAAACCCAATGGAAAACATAACAACAGGCGATTCGCTGGAAGATATTCAGGCGCGGATTAATCATGCGGTTAGCTCGCCGATTAAACTTCCGTGCGGCGAGCAAGTCAGTGTGGGCGTAAGCATAGGTGTCAGTAGCTGCTATGCCGCAGATAACACCACGTTAGAAAGCATGCTGCGCGAAGCCGACAGCAATATGTATGCGGTCAAATCACGCCAAACGACAGCCTGCTACCGCTACGACTCGACGAATTCTTAGCTTTTATCGAGCTGTCTTTGTATCGAACGGCCTGGCCGTTAATCAAACAGGCTCATACGCTTCATAACGTTATCGCGCTTAATTTTCCAATGGAAAATCGCACCCGCCACATGCAGCACCACCAAGCCCAAAATGATCCAGCCTAAACGCCCATGCCACATAAAAAGCTGTTCGGAAAGCTGTTCATGCTTGCCTATTAACCCTGGCAAATGCCAGTGGAAAAATTCCACCGGAAAGCCGCCGCTTGCAGTGGCTGCCCAGCCCAGTAAAGGCATAATAATCAGCGCTATATAGAGCAAATGATGAACGCTGGTACTGACAATCCGCTCAAAGGCATTGAGAGGCGGCGCGTGGTCTGGCACCACAAAAGCCAAGCGAGTAACAATACGCAGCGTCATTAGCAGCAGTATCAGCACCCCTAGGGTTTTATGGCTGGTGTACATAAGATTAGTAAGCGTATTGCCTAATAATGCCAGAGTTCGCTCAAAGCCTAGAAAACCTAGCGTTAAGCCGCTGGCTAACGAAAGCAGCACCGCGCCCGCCACCAGCCAGTGCAGCAGCCGATGCGGGTAGATATAGCGATCTAATTCGTGCATTGAGTGCTCCTAGAAGCAAGTTGGTTTTCTCTTCATTCTAGTCAGTAAAATTTTTCTTTGCTGATTAAAGCATTGCGCCACTATGAACGCTAAGGGCGATTTAAGATAAGGGCGATCTAAGATAAGGCGTGGGCAGGGGCGGCTAGCTGCTCGCGTATTAATTCCCCCAAACGGCGCGCAGGCTCTGATGGCCGATGCGGCGCACGGTGCAGCGCCAGCTCAATCATGGGTAGCGCTGGCAGCCCACTGCTCTCATCCAAAGGCCTTAACGACGAAGTAAGCATGCTGCGCGTGACCACAACGATAGCCAGGCCAGCGGTGACAATGGGCGCTAAACCGGTCATGGATTGGCTAGTGTAGGCAACACGCCAACTACGGCCTGCTGCTTGCAGCGCTTGCTCGGCTACTTCACGAAATACGTCGGCACCTGGTGAGTAAAGCGCCAGCGGCAGCGGGTCGCTAAGCAGCGGCTGCTGGTTGACGCCGACCGCCCACACCAAGGGCTCACGGCGGATCACGTCGCCACCCGGTGAATTGCGCTGCCGGGTGACTAACGCCAGATCCAGCTCTTTGGCTTTCACTTGTTCGACCAGGCGCACGCTTGTACCGCAAATCACCTTCAACCCAACGGCAGGGTAAAGCTGATGAAAATAAGCGAACACCGAGGGCAGTAACGAGGCGTAGTCTTCGGGTATGCCTAGCGTAAGATCGCCCGTCACTTGGCGCGCCTGCATGTCGTTCCACGCTTCGTCGTTAAGCGCCAATAGCCGCCGTGCATGGGTAAGCAAACGCTCGCCTTCTGAGGTAAAGCGGATTCGCCGCCCTTCCCGCTCATGCAAGGTCAGCGTTAACTGCGCCTCTAGCCGCTGCAACTGCATGCTCACAGTGGATTGGGTATACGCCAAGCGTTTAGCGGCGGCGGTCACACTGCCGGTATCGGCAATCGCGACCAGAGTGCGCAGCAGGGTGAAGTCTAACGTCGGTGCACGCATATATCACCAAACTTGATGAGAATGATCATAAAAGATCGATATTGTGATGCATTGATGATGAGTATGCTGCTCTGCACCTACCCAAATCAAGGAGACCGCTGATGCATCCCGTTCACTCACCCGCTCTATTTCCACGTTGGTACAGTGTTGGTGCGGCGCTGGTGGCCGTGGTGCTGTGGAGTGCGGCTCCGCTGCTGGCTGAGTTTGCTAAAGCCACACCGCCCCTGCAATTAACCGCTGTTACGCTGCTCGCGGGGGCATTGGCGACACTACCGCTGAGCCGCCGAGCCAACGTCGCAGGCGTTGGAATAGGCTGGCAGTTCAGCGTTTGGGTGGGTATTCCGCTGCTCATTTTGGGTGCCGTTAGCACTTATTTTATCGGTATGCGCTTAGCGCCTGCCGCGGAAGCCGCGCTGATAACCTACACCTGGCCGGTGCTGTTTGTATTACTTAGCCAGTGGAGCCGGTTTGGTCGCTTGCGCATCGCAGGAGTATGGGGAGCGCTTATTGCGTTTTCAGGTGCCGCGCTGCTGCTGGTTCCCCAAGCGATAAGCGGGGGCTTGGGCGGGGCGACAACAGGCTACGCATTAGCACTTTTGGCGGCCTGCTGCTGGGCGCTTTATTCATGGCTAGGCCAAGCGGCACCGGTGGCATTAACTCGGCTACTGCCCAGGTTGCTGCTAATCGCTTGCGCTATTGCAGCAACCGCCAGCCTGCTGCTGGAAGGACGTCTTCCTTTACCCAGCGGTGAAGCCCTGTTAGCGGGAATCGCGCTGGGGTTAGGCCCTTACGGGGTGGCCATGGTGGCGTGGGATAAAGCGCTGCGCTGGGGGCACGCAAGCCTTGTGGGTAGCCTGGCGTATGGCGTGCCGATTCTAGCGGCCTTGCTGCTGGTGCTGGCGGGCATGAGCGTACTCGACTGGCGCCTGCCCGCCGCGGCGGTGCTGGTAGTGGCCGGCTGCCTTAAAGCTGGCCGTTAATACGCTGCAATCGTCGTCATCATGAACCATAAAACACAGACTCCTTGCAGCATCGCCCCTTACAACTCTGGGGGAATGTCCGTCGGCTGCATGCTCACGCTTAGCTCAAAGATGCCACTGGCTGAAGCACTAAAACCCTGGGCGCTTACCGTGTATACGCCGGGCAGCAACCGCTCCTGTAAGCGGGAGTCGGTACCGCCTGCGCCGTCATCGTCGCTGGCGGCCACACCCTGGCCACTCATTTCGATAAAGGTATCGAAATCCGCAGAACGCATTTCCAGTGTCACTAACGAGCTTTCTGTTACCTCTAGTTGATACGTCAATGGTGTACCGCTGTACCAACCGTTGAGCGTTTCACCTGGAATAAGCGCGCCTTCGTTGCGCAGTTCATTTTCTCCGGGGAGCTCATGGGGGTCTATAGAAAGGGTGTACACGCCATTGCCATCGCCGTAAGCGCTGCGTGCGGTCAGGGTATACTCACCGGGCTCAAGAAAATCGGCAATACGCGCGTTTAAATCACCGGCGCTGTCATCATCTTCACGGGCGTAGCCGTTCGGGCCGGTTATTTCCAAGTAGGCGTCGAAATCGTCAGAACGCATTTCCAGCTGGTAAAAACCTGCTTCTTCTATGCTCAACATGATGTCACGTGAGCTTTCTTGCAGCCAGCTATCCAATCGCTCGCCCACCGCCAATGTATCGGAATCCGTTAGCTCAACGGTGCGGCTATCCACGGTGAAGGGGCCATAGCTATGGGCGTCGGCTCCACTAACGGCCACCACGTAGTCGCCGCTCTCTTCAATGCGGTGACGAACGGTAGGCCCACTATTAAGTAGCTGTAACTGGGCATCATAAAGCGCCACAACGCCTTGCAATGAACCACCTAGCGAAATTTCCACGATCTCACCTTCGTTCAGGGAGAGCGCATAGCGCATAAAACGGCTGCCATCATTACCGTTAAGTTCGCTGGCTGACGTTATTTCACCGCGCAGGCGTTCACCTAAGGAAAGCCTGCCTAAACTGGCAGTGGCCTGTGCAGGCTGTGGCTTTTCCGCATCCTCCGCCTGCAAGGTGAGAGCTTCCTCGCGGGTTAACGGAATAGCCTGTGCCGCTAGAAAGCCAACAGCCGCGCCCCCTATCGCCACCAAAATAAAACTAAACGCAGAAGATTTAGCCATGAATGAATCCTTAACTTAATCAGTCGCAACGACCAATATTAATTAAACACCAACAATTATAAGGTGCTGCCTACTTTTCAGTGACTGTTTCTTTCAAGTGAGCGTTTCTTTTAAGTGGGCGCTGCCGTTAAGTAAGCGCCTCATGAAAAATACGGCATTGCACAAAAGCTGCTGTTGACTCCATTCATACCCGCCCCAGTAAGTCACTGAAACACAAGGGCAGTTAAGTAGCGATAAAAGTTCGATGATTTGATGCTAATTGCGCCGATCTTCTCAAAGCTTGCTGACTCGAAACGACAAGGGTACTATCGCAAGGCCTATCAGGCACCTCATCGATGACCATGAAATTCGCAATGCGCAAAACTGAGGTACTCCTATGGGAGCCCAAAAACGATTAATCCGAACGATTTGCTTGGCAGCCGTACTAGCAAGCAGTGCTGCCAACAGTGCCTTTGCACACGATACCTCTACAGAAACTCAGGAAGGCATCGCCTCTTTTTACAGTGACCGCTTCCAAGGAGCGACCACTGCCAGCGGAGAGCCCTTCGACCAGCAGGCGCTGACCGCCGCCCACCCGAGTTTGCCCTTTGGCACAAAAGTGCTGGTAACACGCCCTGATACAGGGCAGGAAGTTGAAGTACTGATCAATGATCGTGGCCCCTTTGTGAAAGGGCGCATCATTGATTTATCCAAACGCGCAGCGGTTAAGCTTGGCATGCTCCGCCGCGGTACAGCACCGGTTATGGTAACGCTGTTGGATTAACGGATAACACATTCTTGGTTGGTGTGTGATACCCCTTAGCCTAATTAATGCGACAGTCAACCAGTCAAAGCAATGCCAGCACGTAAATACAGGGCGACCAGCAATGGCTCGCCCTGTTTGTTTATACCGGCTTGTTTATATTGGCTTGTTTATAACGTCTTTTTTTAACGGCTATCCCGCTTTGCTGGCGAAACTTGCAAGCAGCCTAATGCCCCCTATGCTTTAAGAGTTCGACACCCGCCGTTCAGCACGCGCAGCTCAACGTGTTATGTAGTTGCAGGAGACATGCATGCAGTCACAATGTTATACGCTAACCGATTACCCCAACGGCCTACCCGATCGCGCGCTGTTTAAGCTACAAACGCATACCCTGCCCGACCTGGCCGCAGGCGAAGTGCGTATACGCAACCGCTGGCTTTCCGTTGACCCCTATATGCGTGGCCGCATGAGCGGTATTCGCACCTATGTGGAGCCGTTTGAACTTGGCAAACCAATGGAAGGCGGTGCCATTGGCGACGTTATCGAGACAAACGACTCGCGCCTAAAAGTGGGTGATAAAGTCAGCCACATGGGCGGTTGGCGTGATATTGCCCAACTGCCTGCAGAGGGCGTTACACCACTACCCGACATTGACGTTCCTGAACAGGCTTACCTGGGTATTCTGGGAATGCCCGGCATGACCGCCTGGACTGGCCTCAACCTGATCGCCAAATGTAAGCCTACCGATAACGTTTTGGTCAGTGCCGCCAGCGGCGCGGTAGGCTCCCTGGCCGTTCAGCTGGCGAAGGCAAAGGGCTGCCACGTGGTGGGTATTGCGGGCGCTGCCCATAAGCTTGCCTGGCTGGAATCATTAGGCGTCGAGCCGGTCAGCTATCGCGACCGTACCGCTCAGGAATTAAGCGACGCGATTCATCTTGCCAGCCCAAATGGCATTGATGTTTATTTTGAAAACGTCGGTGGTATCTGCCTTGAAGCGGCGCTTAGCCAGCTAAATGAAGGCGCGCGCATAGCCGTATGCGGCATGATTGAGAGCTACAACGCCAAAGTACCTACCCCCGGCCCAAGCAATCTCGCTCAGTTGGTGGTACGCAAAGCCAAAATGCAGGGCTTTATTGTTACCGACCATTGGGCCAGCTACCCGTATTTTCTGAACGAAGTGGCCCCCCAAGTAGCACAGGGCAAACTGGTTTATAAAGAGACGATAAAAGAGGGGCTAGAAAGCATGCCTGATGCGTTCCTCGCCCTGTTTGACGGTGGCAACACCGGTAAAATGTTGGTCAAGTTGTAGCGCCCACCTTTGCCGCACTCGCACCCTTCCGCTACGTTAATTATAGGGCGGGAAGGTACCCGCCTTGGAAAAGGCCCTCTAAGGATTAGGGGACATTTCATGGAAGAAAGCACGCGCAATCACGCTAAATGGCCAGCGGTTACTGTTGGTCTGCTATTAACTTTTGTGGGTTTAGCGCTGGCCGTTGGCGGCGGCAAGCTTATCAGCGTGGGCGGCAGCGCCTACTACTTAATCGCTGGGCTTAGCATTATTGCCTGCGGCGTTTTATTTGCCCAGCGGCGAGGCGCCGCACTCTGGCTCTACGCGCTGATTCTATTAGCCACGCTAGTATGGGCGCTTTGGGAAGTGGGCCTGGACTGGTGGCAGTTAGTGCCCCGCGTCGCCATTCTCTGCTTAATAGGCATTCTGCTGCTACTTCCCTGGTGGCGTAAGCCGCTACGTTCACGCGGCGGCAGCTTAGCGCTTGTTGGCAGTATTACCGCTGCGGTTATCGTCGCCATTGCCAGCCAATTTAACGACCCCGGCGCTATCGAAGGGACGCTTGCCACTAATCGCCAGGCAATAGCTAATAGCGTGAACCCTGCTCAAGCGGCAGGCGATGACTGGCCCGCTTACGGCGGCACCAATGCGGGCACTCACTACTCCTCGCTTAATCAGATCACGCCAGACAACATCGGCGAGCTTGAAGAGGTATGGCGCATTCAAACCGGCGATAAAGCGGGCTCTAATGCGCCCCCCGAGATCACCAATCAGAATACCCCGCTAAAAGTGAACGACAGCCTGTATATCTGCACCTCCCACAGCCGAGCGATGGCGCTTTCACCGGAAACCGGCGAAACCCTGTGGGCGTTTGACCCTGACATTAGCACCATGGGCGCAGATGACTTCTCAGGCTGGGCGCACATGACTTGCCGTGGCCTTGCCTATTACGACGCCGCTAGCTACTCCACAAGCGGCGAGACATCCGGCAGCGATGCTCTACCCATGCTCAGTGAAGCTGATGTGTTGTGCCCACGCAGGCTTTACCTGCCCACGGCGGATGCACGCTTGATTGCGCTGAATGCCGACACGGGTGAGCGGTGTGCCAGCTTTGGCGATAACGGTGAAATTGATCTCACCCACAATATTGGTGATTTCTCACCGGGCGGTTATTACTCCACCTCCCCGGCTACGGTAACCGAGAATCTGGTCATTCTGGGCGGCCATGTCACCGACAACCGCTCCACCGACGAGCCTTCCGGCGTTATTCGCGCCTTTGATGTACATACCGGCGAGCTGGTATGGAACTGGGATAGCGGCAACCCCGACGACACCGCCCCATTAGCCGAAGGCGAAACCTACACCCGCAACTCCCCCAACGTATGGGCACCAATCAGCGTTGATGAAACATTAGGCCTCGTTTACCTGCCCATGGGTAACGCCACGCCAGACCAGTACGGCGGAGACCGCACCGAGAACGATGAAACCTATAGCGCAAGCCTGGTGGCACTTAACGTAGACGATGGCCAGGTTGCGTGGGTTTATCAGTTCGTTCACCACGACCTGTGGGATATGGATACGCCCGCGCAGCCGGTATTGATCGACTTAGCCAGCGAAAATGGCACTCAGCCTGCCGTCATTCAGCCCACTAAACAGGGCAGCCTTTATGTATTAAATCGCGAAACCGGCGAGCCGATTGTGCCCATTGAAGAGGTGCCTGCACCTCAGGGTGCCGTGGAAGGCGACTGGACGGCTGAGACGCAGCCGCGTTCAGCGCTTAACCTGCTGCCACCGCCGCTCACCGAGCGCGACATGTGGGGTGCCTCACCGTTTGACCAGATGATGTGCCGCCTTCAGTTCAACTCTTTACGCTACGAGGGCCCATATACGCCACCTTCGCTGGAAGGCAGCATTATTTATCCGGGCAATGTTGGCGTGATGAACTGGGGCGGTGTCGCGGTTGATCCTGAACGCCAAGCACTGTTCACCGGCGCTAAATACTTGGCGTTTGTTTCTACCTTGATTCCCCGTGAAGAGGTAGAAGAGGGCCAGGGTTCCGCCAGCGAGCAGGGCTTACAGCCTAATGAAGGGGCACCCTATGCCGTTGAGCTTGGCCCTTTGCTCTCGGTACTGGGCTTGCCTTGCCAAGCGCCCTCCTGGGGCGATGTGGTGGGTATCGACCTGCAAAACGCCGAGATAGCTTGGAAGCACCGCAATGGCACCACACGCGACAGCATGCCCTTCGGCCTGCCGATTAGTTTGAACGTCGGCGTTCCTGCGCTCGGCGGCCCAATGACGACGGCTGGCGGGGTGTCATTCTTGAGCGGCACGCTGGATCAGTACCTGCGCGGTTACGACATCACCACCGGCGAGGAGCTGTATAGAGCGCGCCTGCCTGCAGGCGGTCAAGCCACGCCGATGACCTATACCGGCAACGATGGCCGCCAGTATGTGGTCGTCACCGCGGGTGGCCACGGCACCTTTGGCACCAAGATGGGCGATTACGTGATTGGCTACGCGCTACCGGAGTAACTGGTTAGCGAAGCTAGTAACCAAACGGGCGGCCTAAGTATTAATAAATGAGCGCCGCCCGTTTCTAATGTCATTTCGACTTAAAAGCGTACTTCTAAACCGCCATAAACACTGCGCCCAGGGGCAGGTTCGCAGAAGCGGCCAAAGGTGCCGTTCAGGCGCACGTTGGCATAGTGCTTTTCATCTAAGAGATTGTGCACGCCCACATACGCACTCAGCCGCGTATCGCTTCCCAGCGGCCAGCCATCGCCCACCCGCAGGTTCACCAGCCAGTAGCTATCGATCTCGGTCTCGTTGGCGTTGTCCGCCACCATATCGCCCACGTACTGGGTTTCCAGGGTCGCAAAGCGCTCATTCAACCCTTGCCAGGTTAGCTGGTTGACCCAGGTTTGCTCCGGCAGACCCGGGATACGATTGCCATCAAAACGCTCGTCGGGCGTGGCAAACTGATCGAACTCGTAGCTTGCCAGCGTTAAGGCGCTATCCAGCCGCCACTGATCGGCCACTTGCCAACCTAGCGCCAGCTCAATGCCGTCGCGGTCGGTATCGCCTGCGTTTTGGTAGAAGGTGCGGCCGCCTTGCTCCAACTCAAAGGGCACCAGCTCATCGCGCACGCGAACCGAAAACAGCGCCAAATCATAATCCATCGCCAACGACTCAACGTAGCCGCGCAGCCCCACCTCACGGTTCCAGGCTTTTTGCGGTGACACGGACGGGTTAAAACCACCGCCCGCCGGATTGGCAAACTCCGAGAAGGTCGGCGTTTCAAACGCTGTACCGGTATTGATATAGGCCTGATGCTGCGGGCGATAGCGGTAGCTTAGCCCCGCCGAGCCGCTCCACTCATTGAAGGTTTGCTCACCGCTCTGGTCGCCATCGCTCAGGTAGCTGTCGTCTACCTTTAATTCCACACTATCAAAGCGCGCGCCAAGCGAAAGCGTTACCTGCTCGGTCAGCGCTAAATCACCCTGGGCAAACACCCCAGCAGAGGTCGCCGTTTGGGTTTCTTCCGCCAGCTGCTCGCCGACAACGCCTTGGCCATTGACAGCATTACGAAAACGCTCATCGTCTTGGCGAGCAACATCAACACCGGTGATATAGCTCAGCGGCATTCTGCCCAGGCTGACCTCATGGTGATACTCCGCGCTCGCGCCCAGGTAATCACGCTGGTAGCCGATGCGGCTATCACCCACATACGGCAACTGCTGCTCGAAATCGCGCTGGGATATAAAGCCTTTTAGGTAGAACGCGCCAGAGCCGGCGGACAAATCTTCGTACTGTAAGCCGAGAAGCTGCTGATCGACGTTCTGCCCTGCGTCCAGCGCTAATGAGTTCGGCGCTGCTTGATCACGGCCATTGGCCACTTCACGCGCGTTCAGCGCGCCAGGGTCTTCGGAGCGGGGGTTTTCCAGCAGGTTGATAATCGCGGTTAACGCCCGGCCGCTGCCTAATTCGCGGCGCAGTTTGGCGTTCAGCAGGTACTTCTCTGTGGAGCTCTGCTCCCGGTAGCCATCCACATTGAGCGCCGAGAAGCTCACGTGGTGCGACCAATCGCCTTGAGCGCCGCCAGTTTGCACGACCGCCTTACGGTAGCCATCACTTCCCACCTCGGTGCGCACGCTTGAGCCAGGGTTATCGCGACCATCGGCAGTGGTAACATCAATCACCCCACCCGCCGCGTTGCCATAAAGCACCGAGGAGGGCCCGCGGATCACTTCGATGCGCTCGGCACTGTCCAGGTCGATAGCATCTAGCTGCGCTTGGCCGTCGGGTAACGTATAGGGAATGCCATCCACCATCACGGTAATCCCGCGTACCCCAAACGGCGCCCGAGCGCCAAAGCCGCGTATGGAGATTCGCTGACCCTGGGCAAAATTATCGCGGTTCTGCAAGAACACGCCAGGCACTCGCACTAACGCCTCATCCAGCCGCGTGCGCTGCTGGCCCTGAGCAATCGCTTCGCGGTCGAGCGTTGTGACCGCTGCAGGCGTAGCGTAGAGCTCTCGTGCTAGGCGCGGCGCGGTGACTTCCAGCGTCGCCAAGGCGCTCTCTGTCGTCTGTGTGCTTTCTGTCGTCTGCGCCCAACTTTGGCTAGCAGCAATGCAGCTCAATAAACACAAAGACGTCGTGGATACTGTTAACGGCACTTTGAACATGGGGTCCCTCCCGAATATCTTTTTAGTAAAAGAAGTACAGGACTGAACGATTTTCCACGTGGCTAGTCGTAGGTGTTCGCCAAGGCATGGATAAATCGTCTGATAATGCCTACGTTAATATAGTGCCGACGTTAATATAAGCGATACCACTGAAAGCAAAGGAGGCTTCATGGCGTTTACCGCGACTGATCCGATCAAGATGATTTTTGCCGTTATTTTACCGCCGCTCGGTGTTTTTTTTGAGGTCGGCTTCAAAGGCCATTTTTGGCTAAATATTATTCTGACGTTGTTTGGTTTTATACCCGGCATCATCCATGCGTTTTATGTGATATTGAAACACTAACGTTTAATGAATATGCGGGAAGAATATGACGCCGCCTAAGTTAACGCTTAGGCGTTTTTTGTTTTCAGCCGGTGGGTACGATAAGCGTTGGGTTCAAATAGTAGTGCGCTCCGAGGCCAGTAAGAAAAATAAATACGAAAGGCTTTGACGCACACGGCAATCCATGACACTGTAGCGCCAGTTGGTTAGCAAGCAAGCATGGTTTCAGAAGTGTACGAAAAAGATTTAGCAATGTACGAGATAGAAGTGTACGAGATCTTTCGGCAAGCCTGTAATTGTATTCCTTGTTTTATCCGCTATTAATCTGGGTGATACCAGGAACTTTACTAAGCGCTTTTGCGCGAAAGGATTTTATTATGTCTACTGGCACAGTTAAGTGGTTCAACGATACTAAAGGCTTCGGTTTTATTGCTCCTTCTGACGGCGGCGATGACCTGTTTGCCCATTTCTCTGAAATTCAGTCCGACGGCTTCAAAACCCTTCAAGAAGGCGCTAACGTTTCTTTTGACGTTACCCAGGGTAAGAAAGGCCTTCAGGCTTCTAACATCAAGCAAATTTCCTAAGTCCAAGCCTCTCAAGGCTTAAAGATTTAGAATTTGCTCGAACCTCCCGAGGTTCGGATAACAAGGCCCGCTTACGCGGGCCTTGTTGCGTTGGGAGCATACTAAAGCTGCGTTTGCGCCCCTCTCTTATATTCGCGTATATATTACAATTCGTGCATCCACCGTCACGGACAGCATTTCAAGTGCCGCTGCGCGAGCACGCCCCTCAGCGCTGGCTCTGTAAAGATGCGGCGTCATCGCCAACAGATCGGCAATTGCGTCACTTCCGTTTAGCGCAAGCGGGTAGCTTACTCTCTCGCTGCTATGGTGAATAAACCCTTCCAGCACCTCTGTCTCGGTCGAGCGTTCAGGCTTTAACGTAGGATAGATAACTTCCCGCAGCTCCCTCAAGTGATTGGGCCCCGCCTCAACCTGCAGTAGTAAGCCTCCGGTTCTCAGCACACGGGCAAACTCGATTAATACCGGAAAGCCAAACATACACAGCACGCTATCCAGCGTTTCCGTCTGCACCGGTATGTGCGCATTACTACCCACGACCCAGCTGCTTAGCGGTGCCTGTTTATTATCCTGCTTAGCGGCCGCCAGCACTGCCCACTTAGAAATATCCAATCCTATTAATGAAAGCGGCAGCGAATTTGGCGCAGCGTTGGCTAATTGGCCAGCATGGGCTAACTGACGCAGATAATAGCCTTCACCACAGCCGGCATCCAGGCAGCTAAGGGGTTCATTAGTTGGATGTTGGCTTCCTGCGTGGCTAAATACGGCATCACTCACTGCATCAGCAATTGGCTGGTAGTAACCAGCACCGAGAAAACGCTGGCGAGCGGCCACCATGGCCTTGCTATCGCCCGGGTCGTGGGAGCGTTTGTGTTGCACCGGCAGCAGGTTCACGTAACCCTGCTTGGCGATATCAAAACTATGCCCGGCCGCACAACGCCAAACGCTGCCCGTTAGCGCTAACGGCTCGCCATCCAGCGGGCAAGCCAGCGCTTGAAAAGGGGTTATTATGCTCATAGGTATTTCATCATATTGATAAGAACATTGATAAGAACGTTAGCGAAATGTGCGACTTAGAACGTAAGACGCAGACAGCACGATGATATTCAGGCACTGCAAAGGCTAACACACGATGCAAAGATTGCTGCACATGAAGGGTGCTTGGCCCTATCTTATTGCTATATTTCTCAATGCCTTTGTGGATTTAGGGCATAAGATCGTGATTCAAAACACGGTCTTCAAAAGCTACGATGGCACCGCCCAAGTGGTGCTCACTGCTTTAGTGAACGGGTTAATCCTACTCCCCTTTATCGTGCTATTTAGCCCAGCAGGCCACGTGGCGGATAGCTACCCTAAGGTGCGTGTCATGCGCATCTCTGCCTGGGCAGCCGTGGCGATTTCCCTGGGCATTACTGCCGCCTACTATCAAGGTTGGTTCTGGCTGGCCTTCGCGATGACACTGCTGCTGGCGATTCAGTCAGCTTTCTACTCGCCGGCCAAGTATGGCTTGGTAAAAAGGCTGTTTGGTAAGCCGCGCTTGGCGGAGGCCAACGGCCTCGTTCAAGCCATCACCATGGGCGCTATTTTAGCTGGCACGCTGGCGTTTACCGCGCTATTTGAAACCTGGATCACCCCTGCTGAGCAAACCCCAGCGCAGCTATTACGCCACATTGCCCCCTTAGGCTGGCTACTGGTGCTCAATAGCGCGCTCCAAGTGGTGTCGCTTTATCGCCTTGGGCTGGATAGCACCATGCAACCCAACACACCGTTAACGTGGCAGCGCTACATTAAGGGTGCCGCCCTGAAAGATAACCTGCGCATCATTGCGCGCCAGCCAGTACTCAGGCTTTCGATTATCGGCCTCGCCACTTTCTGGTCGGTAGGCCAAGTGCTGCTGGCCGCCTTTCCCGCCTATGCCAAAGATGCACTCAGCATTGATAACACCTTGGTGCTGCAGGGCATCCTCGCTGCCAGCGGTATCGGCATTGCGATGGGTTCCATGCTAGCCAGCAAGCTTTCCCACAACCGTATAGAAACCGGGCTAGTGCCGGTTGGCGCTTTAGGCGTGGCCATCGGGCTATGGTGCCTGCCGCTATTCACTACTCCTTTCAGCCAAGCAGTGAACTTTGTGTTTATTGGCATGATGGGCGGGCTGTTTATTGTGCCACTCAATGCGCTGATTCAGTTCCACGCCGCCGACCACGAGCTAGGCACGGTGTTAGCGGCCAATAACTGGATTCAGAACATCGCCATGCTGAGCTTTTTACTGCTCACGGCGCTGTTCGCTTTAGCGGGTGTCGATAGCCACTACTTGCTGCTGCTCATTGCCTCGGTGGCGATGATAGGTGGCGGCTATACCGTCTTTAAACTGCCCCAAAGCCTGGTGCGCTTTCTACTCAGCTTTTTGCTGACCCGCCGCTACCGTGTAGAGGTACACGGGCTAGAGAACCTGCCCGCTCAAGGGGGCGTTTTGCTGCTGGGTAATCACATCAGTTGGGTGGACTGGGCAATGGTACAGATCGCCAGCCCCCGGCCCGTTCGCTTTGTCATGCTGAAAAGCGTTTATCAGCGCTGGTACCTGCGTTGGTTCTTTAAGGCCCTAGGCTGTATTCCTATTGAGCGTGGTGCCGGCGCAGATAAGGCATTAGCCGATGTTGCCGATCAGTTAAATGCCGGTGAAGTGGTATGCCTGTTCCCGGAAGGAGCCATTAGCAGTAACGGTCAGTTAGGTGAGTTCCGCCGTGGCTATGAACGCGCCTGCAAGATGGCCAACCCTGACGTCACTATCGTCCCCTTCTACCTACGTGGCCTGTGGGGCAGCCAGTTTTCACGCTCCTCAAGCAAAATAAAGGAGTTACGCAATTCACCACTGCACCGCTCAGTCGTGGTCGCCTTTGGCACTCAGCTGCCCAAAGATACTCCCCCTGATGTACTCAAACGGCGCATTTTTGAGCAAGCAACCCGCTCCTGGCAGTTGGCCATGGCCGAGTTACCCACGCTACCTGCCGCCTGGATTCAAAGCGTTAAGCGCCGCCCCAGTGAACGTGCTCTAGTGGACACTCAAGGTCATTCACTCACCGCCAGCCAAGCACTCACCGCCGGCGTAATGATGGCGAAGCGTATCCGCACGCTTAACCCTGGTCAAAACGTTGGCCTGCTGCTGCCCACCAGCAGTGACGGGGTTATCGCCAATATGGCCACGCTGTTGGCAGGCAAAACGGTGGTCAATCTCAATCACACGACTACCCAGGCGGCGTTTGCTTTCACCCTTTCCCAGGCAGCCATCGAAACAGTCTTCACCTCACGCCACTTTGTGGAGAAACTTGAGCAGCGTGGGCTAAACGTGAGCCAGCTATTGAGTAACCAGCAGGTGGTGTACCTGGAAACCCTGCAAGCCTCAATTAGCAAGGCCGAACGCTTGAGTACCTGGGTGGCCGTGCGTTTACTGCCCGCATGGGTGTTACAACGCTGCTTTTGTCGCGCCAACGACACCAGCGCCACGGCGGCTATCCTGTTTTCAAGCGACAGTGAAGACCAGCCCAACGGCGTCATGCTGAGCCATCGCAACCTAATGGCGAACATTAAGCAGACCTCCGATGTGCTTAATACTCAAAGTGACGATGTAGTGATGGGGTCGCTGCCGCTGTACCACGCCTTTGGTTTCACGGTGACGCAACTGCTGCCGTTAATTGAAGGGTTGCCGCTGGTGTCTCACGCCGAACCAAACGATGCCCACGGCATAGCAAGCGCCATTGCCAGGTACAAAGCCACCGTCATGTTAGGCACCCCAAGCTTTCTGTCTGTGTTTGTAGGCAGCCCTAACGTCCATCCGCCAATGCTGGAAAGCTTAAGGGTGGTCGTGGCAGGGGCAGAAAAGCTCGACGAAAACGTGCGCTCAAGCTTTGCACTGAAATTCCATAAGCCTATTTATGAAGGTTACGGTGCCACTGAAATTGGGCCCGTCGCCTCAGTGAATCTTCAGCAAGGCAGTCAACTAGGCACCGTAGGCATGCCACTGCCCGGCACCAGCTTCAAAATTGTCGACCCCATAAGTTACGCAGAACAGCCCACCGGCGAACCAGGCCTGATATTGATTAGCGGCCCCCAGGTAATGCAAGGCTACCTCAACGACGCCAAGCGTACTGCCCAGGCACTACGCGAGATAGATGGCCATTACTGGTTCGTAACAGGTGACAAAGGGTTAATCGATAAAGACGGTTTCTTAACGCTAATTGGCCGCGGCACACTCTGAGGCTTTTATTAAGTCAAAACGTGCGGCTTTTTCCTGGGGTCTTTGAACGAGTCGGTGGCAATGCCAAACCGCTCCGAAAGCTCGCAGATTTGCCGCCAGTTTAGCTTGCGGCGTCCATTGAGAACTTCAGATACCACCGATTGAGCACCAACTTCAGGTAGTTCGCTCTGCGCTATTCCATGCTCTTGCATAAGGTAGCGAAGCACCTCACTTCCAGACACCTCAGGCATCGGGCGATGTGCTTCATCATAGGATTCAATGATATCACCCAAGCGATTCGCCAGACCGGCAAGGGGGTGAGACTCATCGTCACCGACAAGATCAAGAATCTCATCAAGCGCCTCAACCCGGGCATCATATTCAGCTTCGGTACGTGGATCGCTAAGAAGAGGGGCAAGATAAACCCAGTGTTGGGTCGCTTGTTCAACGAGTGCGTGCATAGTCACTCCTTTTTCCACTTACCTTTGTCATACTCTTTATGATCAAGGATATGGCGGATAAATACTTTTTTGCTCTGATAATGAACAACAGCGATTAACCTCAGCTTGTTGCCACCTATATCAAAAACGTGAAAGTTTCCCACTTTATCAGTGGCTGGGAATAGCGCTTTCATTGTATTGAAATCTTTTGGATCGTTAGACTTCATCAGCCGGTACCACGCTTCTAGAGCAGTGGCAGTATTTGGGTTTTCTCCTATAGCCTCCCAAATACGCTTCTGTGTGATGACGTGCACTAGCAGGATCCTCATTTATATGGCTACTTTATAGCAATTTGCTATTTATAGCAATTTGCTATTCACGAGAAAGCAGCGGTACCTTCCGCTGCATGATGGCTCTCTATTGCGATGGCTTTACCTCATCACTATCTGGATCCGCCGAGCCTTTGCCTTGCGCCCCACGGGCGATATCTTCATGACTGATAACCACGATCTCTCGTGGCCACCACTCGGGATGGTTATCGCGGATAAAGGCCAACAGTTTTTCGCGCACATTCATTTCTGCTGTCCAACCCGCTAACGGGTCGGACGTCATAAGGTAACAGGTGACAGTTTGCGCTGTTCCCACTTGAGCCGTCACGTAACAGAGCAGTTTATGGTGCTCAATAATGCTCTCTTCCTCTTTGGCGAATTCGAGGAATTTATCTCTTAACAGCCCTATATCAGCACTTAAGTGAAGCGTCAGCGCTAGCGAGCGATACATCTTGGTGCTCTTTACCGACAAATTATCGAAAGGCTTAGACGTAAAATACGTGACCGGCACAATCAATCGCCGCTCATCCCATGACCTCAGCCGAATAAAGGTATAAAAGATGCCTTCCACATAGCACCACTCGCCTTCAAAAACCACCAGATCACCAATACGAATGGGCTTGGCAAACGACAACTGAAAGGAAGCGAGAATATTACCAAGTACCGTTTGACCCGCCACCCCCACTAATACAGCCAGGACGCTTGCAGAAGCCAGAATGGATAAGCCAAGCGTTTCGAAGAGCTGAATCTGACCCAGTATGTAGATGGATACGCCGGTTACGGTGATCAGAATAATGACCCGGCGCAACGCATACAGTGAGGTCAGTAGCCTGCGCTCGTCCCTGGGTTTGGTATCATCGATTTCGCCCACAATACGACGCGTCAAACGCAGCATAATGGTATCGACGAGGCGCAACGCAATCGTGCCCACTCCCCAGGCTAAAACGCTGATTAACAGAACACGAAAGGTGGTGGTCGCAACCGCGGAAAACGACACCACATAATCCAGCACCGTCTGGGTGACCAGCGACATCGCAATCAGCGCCGCCGGCATGCCAATTTGACTGGCAAAAATGCTTGACATCCCCGAAGGCAGCCATTTCGACATCAACATGATCAAGCGGTGAACCCCCCACCCAACCATCGCAATGAACAGCAAGAAGACCGGAATAGCGATCCACTCCCAAATTTTCAGGATGCCAAACGATGCCTGCAAGCGCTTTGGAATATAGCTTTCCAGCATCGAGGGGCCATACTGCTCATACAGCACCGGAATATACGATACGCTGATAGGCATAATCAGCCAGACCGGTTCCTGGTCACCCACACGGTATCTGCCCAAGCGAATATCGTAGGTTTCTCCGTCGGCTTTTAAGGATGACACCTCAACATTGCGGCGTGTTTCGCCAACGCGCGGGTTTTGTCCCGTGGGGTCTTCAATCACAGCGTCTTCCCGGCCGGGCAGGTCAGAAACGCTAAGCCACTCGCCGCGTTGAAAAATCTCTGCCAGCTGCCGGGCGAGCTCGCTACCCTGCTCGCGCTGTTCATCTTCAGAAAATTCAGAAAGGTTGAGCATGTGAGCCGCGGCCGCATACTCTTCTTGCTCCGTTAGCTTTAGAAAACTTCTTATCGATTCCCGCGGCGTTACCCGGCTCGCTTCCTCTGGGGGGCACCCAGCCCCGTATTTAACGAATCGACGGTAAACCATCGATTGTTGTCACTCTCTTCTCCTTGAGTTTGCGCCGCGCATAGGCTGGAAAAGGCCAGCGCCATCACCAACACACCCCATGCGAGCCACGAGCTGATTGCTTTCATAGATTCCTTACTGTTTGAGGCGTGCCGTTTGTTGGCCACCAACAGGCCCGTAAGCTGGGACATCCTTGTCAGTGGAAGAACAGACCAATGGAAGAACAGGTCAGTGGAAAAATAAAGTACAGACCACCTTGCTGAATGAAGCAAGCAAGCGTGCAATTGGACAGAGTAGAATGCTAACTGAGCCGCCAATACTTGTTTTTAAATGCTATTAACGACAAGTTATGTAGAACTTTTTAAGTGTTTCACGCGTCGAACCGTCACTTCTTAAAAAACGGCTCATAGCCTATCTAGCCTAACGCCTAACCAGCAGGAGACATCCCATGCTGATAAAAATTGCCAAACCGAGTGACTTGCACGAATCCGATGTCACGCCAGAATCTATTTACCTCTCCCGGCGGCGCTTTATCGGCGGTATCGCAGGGTTAGGTGCTGGGCTTGCGCTTTCTGGCCACGCCCGCGCTAACGCCGACTACTCTGATGTTCCTGAAGGCAGCGCGCCGGAGTGGTTAAAAGAAAAAATCAGCGACACCCAGTGGCGGGCGATCACTCCAAACGACTCGGAAAAAGATAAAATCGCCCCCTATAACGATGCCAGTGGCTATAACAACTTCTACGAGTTTGGCTCTGGCAAGTCTGACCCCGCCCGCTATGCAGGCAGCATGGAAACCCAGCCCTGGAGCGTGGTGGTGGATGGCGAAGTCAACAACGGTGGGCGTTTTGCACTTGAAGATTTTGCCAAGCCCTCTCAGTTTGAAGAACGCATTTACCGCCTGCGCTGCGTAGAAGCATGGTCGATGGTGATCCCCTGGTTGGGTATTCCACTGGCCGAGGTAATCAAACGCGCCGAGCCCACCAGCAAAGCCAAATACGTGCGTTTTGAAACCCTAGTAGACCCGGAGCAAATGCGCGGTCAGCGCTCATCATTCTCAATAATCGACTGGCCCTACGTGGAAGGCCTGCGCCTAGACGAAGCCATGAACCCCTTAACACTGCTGGCCATGGGTATGTACGGCCGCGAACTGCCTAACCAAAACGGCGCGCCGTTGCGATTAGTCGTGCCCTGGAAGTACGGATTTAAGAGCATCAAATCGATTGTGCGTATCTCGCTGGTGGAAGAGCAGCCGGTCAACTCCTGGCAGCTCATTGCGCCCAATGAATACGGCTTCTACGCCAACGTGAATCCAGAAGTGGATCACCCCCGCTGGAGCCAAGCCACCGAACGGCGGCTGCCCAACAGCCTGTTTAACCCCAATACCATTGATACCTTGATGTTTAACGGCTACGCCGACGAGGTCGCTGAGATGTATGCGGGGCTGGATTTGAGGGCAAACTACTGATGGCAGCACCGAAAAAATGGCTACTGTGGCGCGCGGCGGTGTTTCTGGCCGCACTAGCGCCGCTGCTATTCTGGGGCTGGCAGGTGGCCAATAACGCCGCTGGCCCCGAGCCGGGGCGCTACTTACTGCTGAATATCGGCATTGGCGGGTTATGGATGCTGCTGCTTACGTTAAGCCTTACCCCCTTGACCAAACTCACCCGCTGGAAAGGCTTTGCGCTGATTCGTCGCCAGCTTGGCCTCTGGGCACTCGCCTATGCCACGCTGCATATGCTCAGCTACGCGTTGTTTATCCTGGGGCTTAACTGGGCGCTGCTGGGTAGCGAGTTAGTGAAGCGGCCTTACATTATCGTCGGCATGATCGCGCTGATCGGCCTTGCGGTACTAGGCGCGACCTCCAACCGCTGGGCAATGAAGCGCCTTGGCAAACGCTGGAAGCCGCTGCACAAATTTTCCTACGCCATTTTGGGGTTAGTGCTGCTGCACTTCTTTTGGGTAGTGCGCGCCGACCTGCAAGAGTGGGTCATGTACGCCGCTATTGGCGCTCTTATCATGGCCACTCGCCTACCCCCAGTGGCTCGCACGCTGCCTAAACTGCGCTATCGGTTTAGCCGGCCGTAGGATTTATACGAACAAAGCAAGCAGCGCCCTTTAAAACCCTAGCAGCCGCCTGCGTAAAGGGCGAAACGCCACCAAGGCCAGCACCACTAAGGCCAGCCATTCAAGCCAAGCAGGCAGTAGCTCCTGCACCTGGCTGGCCTGCTCTACTACATTCCAACCGGTGATACTTAGCGCCGCATCAAACAACCAACCTATCAGCACGGTGACCAACAGCACACTACCCAAGTAGACCGCTAGGGCCTGGTTGCCCAGCTCACGACGCAGAATGGCCAAGGTAGCCAGGCTAGTGATGGGCCCTGCCAGCAGGAACACCAACGCCATACCCGGAGAAATACCCGCCAATAGCAGCCCAGCGGCTACTGGCGTGGCCGCCGCCGCACAAATGTAGAGCGGAATGCCAATCACCGCCATAAGCATTAGCGCCACCAGCCCACCCGAAAAACCGACTAAGGTTTGCGGCGGCACGAAGGTCACCAGCACACCGGCCAGCAAAAGCCCGGCAAACATCCACGCACTAATATCATCCAACAAATCGCTAAACGCATAACGCAAGCCTGCTCGCAAGCGCTGCCATGTGCCCACTGGCGCTTCGCTATGCGCATGGCTTTCACCACAGCCTTTAGATGCACAGCAGCCACTGGTAGCCGCGGGTGCCACCACAGGTGACTTGGTGAACCCCACCAAAATGCCCGTCACAATAGCCGTCACCAGTGCCCCCAATACCCGTGCCAGCGCCATTACTGGGCCAAGCAGCACGCTGGTTAATAGCACTGAATCTACCCCCACACCGGGCGTACTAATCAAAAACGACGTGGTTGGCCCGCGCCCCGCCCCACCACGGTGCAGCGCAAGCGCGGTGGGAATAGCCCCGCAGGAACAAAGCGGCAGCGGCATACCGATCACCGCCGCCCGCGTAATGCTGCCTAAGCCGCGCCCGCCCATCCAGCGCTGCAGCAAGTGCTCAGGCATCCACGCCTTAATTAGCCCCGCTATCACTAAGCCTAAAAGCAGCCAAGGGGCAGCGGTTAACGCAATGCTTAATAACTCCGACACCAGTTTCATCGCCCGTTACCTGCTTGTTAACCAACCGAGTAACAACTAGCCTAAACTCTATCATCGTTACAGGGTCAAGCAGATGAACCGTTTATGATCGAGACAAGAGAAGAACTCGACGCCATTAAAAAGTCGTGCCATGCGATGGTGACCAAAAGCGCAGGCCTTTCCGCAGGCTCCGCGATGATTCCCATTCCGGGGCTAGATATCGGCTCAGACGTTGCCATATTAATGCGGTTAATTCCCAAAATTAATGAAAAATTCGGCTTGTCACCTGAACAAATCGACGGCCTGGACACCGAAAGCAAACTGTTTGTGATAACCGCTATTTCCAACACGGGCAGCAAGATGGCGGGCAAATTCATCACCAAAAAGCTCATCATTACGCTGATGAATAAGATGGGCGTAAAGATAGCCGCCAAGGGGGTTTCCAAGTTTGTGCCCTTTGTAGGCAGCGCCGTGGCAGGCGGCATCAGCTTCACCGCCATGAAGGTCATGGGCAATAGCCATATTGAGGACTGTTATGAAATTGCCTTGGCGGCACTGGAAAAAGAGTGGCAGGGTCTAGAAATCATCATTGAGCCAGAACCGGAGCCAAAACCCACAATAGACCCGCAAGATACCCTCAGATAGATCGCGATTTTCCTGGCTGACGCACACTACGGAATTTCCGGATAGTTGCCTGCTGATCGCTGCTGCGACCTTCATCAATGACTAGGCAGCGACTACACTTCGTCTACTCACCAGAAAGGATGCCTACATGAAAATTCTACTCGTTGTTACTTCACACGATAAACTCGGCGACACCGGCAACAAAACCGGCTTTTGGCTTGAAGAGCTGGCCGCGCCTTACTACGCCTTTATGGATGCGGGTGCCGAGCTGACTCTGGCCTCCCCTGCCGGTGGCCAGCCGCCGATTGACCCCACCAGCAGCGCCCCGGATGCCCAAACCGACGCCACCAAGCGCTTCGAGGCTGATACCGAAGCCATGCAAGTGCTGGCAAATACCCACAAGCTGGCCGATATCAACCTGGCTGACTTTGATGGCATCTTCTACCCCGGTGGCCACGGACCGCTGTGGGACCTCGCCGAAGACCCCATCTCAATCCGCCTGATCGAAGAGGCCATTGCCGCCAACAAACCCGTCGCAACGGTATGCCACGCCCCCGGCGTGCTGCGCCATGTAAAAGGCAGCGATGGCAAACCTCTAGTGGCAGGCCGCAACGTTACCGGCTTCACCAACAGTGAAGAAGAGGCCGTTGGCCTAACCGACGTAGTCCCGTTTTTAGTGGAAGACATGCTGAAAGACAACGGCGGGCACTACACCAAAGGTGATGACTGGAGTTCCCACGTGGAAGTGGACGGCCTGCTGATCACCGGGCAAAATCCCGGCTCATCAGAAGCCACCGCCCACGCGCTGCTCAAAAAGCTTTCTTAATAGCGCTCTTGATCGATAAGTAAGGAGAAGTTGATGCCCGCGTATGTCGTACTCACCCGAGAACACACGCACGATTCTCAGGAAATGGAGCGCTACAGCGAGAAAGCGAAAGCCGCCCGTGAAGGCCACGACCCGCAACCGCTAGCCTTCTACGGTGATTTTGAAGTGCTGGAAGGCAGTGCCATGGAAGGGGCGGTGATTCTACGCTTCCCCGATATGGCCGCTGCTCGCGCCTGGTACGAAAGCCCCGCCTACCAGGAAGCCCGCAAGCACCGCTTCCTGGGTGCCGACTACCGCGTGTTTATGGTGGAGGGTATCGAAGAGGCTTAATGCGCAAGCGGTTAATCCCACCTTAGGCGTTGGGCAGCATGATTTGCCCGGTTAAATAAGGTGCCACACGGCCTTTAATCATCACCCGCTCGCCTTCTACAACGCAGCTAAGCGCGCCTTGGCGGGCACCACCCTGGCGGGCGGTAAGCGCCTGCTTACCCAAACGCGCCGCCCAATACGGCGCAAGCGAGGTATGGGCCGAGCCGGTCACCGGATCTTCCTCCACGCCCACTTTGGGGCCAAACCAACGGGAAACAAAGTCCACATCATCACCTTTCGCAGTGACCGCCACACCCCGCCCCGGCAGCTGTTTAAGCCGCTGCATATCCGGTGCAAGGCGCTCAATCACGCTCGCATCTTCAACGACCACCACAATGTCATCTGAGATCAACAGCGCCTCAATCTCGATACCGCCGAGGGCTGCGGCTACCTCCGCGTGCATTGCTAGTGGCGCGAGCGTTTTTGCGGGGAAATCCATTGCCAGTTCATCGCCCTCACGCTGCACTAATAGCGGCCCACTACGCGTTTCAAACTGCAGCGTTTCAGCGCTATCGCCCAGCACATTAAAAATGACCCACGCCGCCGCCAGCGTGGCATGGCCGCATAAATCCACCTCCACCGAAGGCGTAAACCAACGCAGGTGGTAGCCGGTCTCCGTGGGTACAAAAAATGCCGTTTCGGAAAGATTATTCTCCGCTGCAATGGCCTGTAGCAGCGCGTCCTCCAACCACGTATCCAGCGGGCACACCGCCGCTGGGTTACCTTCAAAGGGTTTTGAGGCGAAGGCATCTACTTGGTATAGGTCGATTTTCATGGACTCAACGTAGCAAATAAGCATTTGAAGACAGCAGCATATCAATACTCAGGTGATTCATCGGGCTTGCCCAAACACCACTGCATAACGCGTACTGCGCCCACCGCCGGGTAGCTTGTAAAGGCAGCCTTTTTCCAGCAGCTCTGCCAAATCCCGCGTGGCGGTGGCTTTACTCACCTTGGCAAGCGACTGGTATTTGCGGGCGTTAATTCCCTGCGCAAACTCCTCTCCAGCGGTATCCAACAAACGGTTCAGCACCTTAATTTGCCGTTCGTTCAGCACTGTGGTCGCATGGCGCTGCCAGAAGGTGGCTTTCATTAGCACACGGTCGATTCTTAACAGCGCTTGCTCAAGCGCCTCTTTGAGCGTGTCCAGAAACCACAACAACCAAGGCGTAATATCGAGACTGCCTTTCTGCGTGCTTTCAAGATAATCGTAGTAAGCGCTGCGACGCGCCATGATCGCCGCACTTAGAGAGTAGAAACGCACAGATTGCCGCTCTGCCTGCGCGAGCGCACGGTCGGTAACTGCACGAGTGACGCGCCCATTGCCATCATCAAAGGGGTGTAAGGTAATCAACCATAGATGTGCAATGCCAGCGCGAATCAACGCATCTAGCCCCTCTGGCGGATGGTTAAACCACATTAGAAACGCATCTAATTCGGCTTCCAACTGCCCACGTGGCGGTGCTTCAAAATGGACGGAAGAGAGTGAATATTCAGCCTGGGCGAATAATTCCCCTTTATCTAGAGGATTTGCTGCAAGAACGTTCTTTGGATTGTGAGATATTTAGGTGCTCATTACGCTTAAAATCAAAGTTTCTTAAAGAGAGAAATAGTCGCTGCTTGAAGATGATCATCGGCGTTATTCGCCAAGAGAACAGTTAAGCCTTCCATGGATTAATGACGGCCACATTGGCCGCCTCAAATGGCGCCATGTCGCGTGATGCGACTTGATAGCCCTGGGATACGGCAATCGCTGCAATATAGCCATCCGGCACGGGAAAACCACGCCCGGCGGTCCGAGCCGTTACGGCTAGTTCGGCATACTTGCTAGCGGCGTCAGCGTCAAAAGGCAAAATTCGCCCTCTGAACAGCGCCATAAGGCCATCTAATGCTTCGTTGAGCATGTCCTTGCGCTTCCCGTTAGGCAGTGCTGCAATGCCAAACATCAACTCAGCCAGTGTGACAGTAGTCAGATACAGGGTTTCGGCCGACTGCTCATTAAGCCAAGCTTTGACGGCCGGATCAGGTTCGGGTTTCATCGCCTCGGAAATGACATTGGTATCGAGAACGATCATTCAAACCTCATCGGCTCAGCAGTTGTCTTGTCGCGAACCTGTTCAATGGCTGCAACATCTTCATTGGTCAACCCAACTTTACGGCCCAAAGCTGCCAGAGCATCGCCCATTTTGAGGCGATTTGCTGGACGTGTGGCTTCTTCCAGAATGGCACGCACTTCAGCCTCAGCGCTGCGATGATTTTGCTTGGCACGGGCTTTCAGTGCGTTATGTACTTCGTCGGGAATACTTCTGATCGTCATCATGCCCATAGCTCGACCTCCTATCGCATGTAGTAATTGCGGCGGCACCCTATCTGCATTCAAAATATCACATCGAATGCATAAAGCAAGCATATGGACGATGCTTGCATCAGAGAGCTAGTTCGCTGAGAAGATCGTAGTAGACCAACCGTTTGCAAGGGTCATGATGGTGCTATCCCAGCACTACACGAGCCGATTGCACCGATGATTAAGATCATATTGTGAACCGATTAAAATTTATATTCGGCTCATGGGCTAGTAAAGGGGGTTCTTATAATAGGGCTCAGCCACGTAAAACATCTAAATTGAGCGCATCGGTAGTTGCTGCAAATACAAGTGGCACTACTGCTCCGCGCCAAAACAGCTATTCACTACTGAATATGAACCATTGCGTCAGGTTCTTTCATGGCATGGGAATGTCTGCCATTCTCAGCAGCCAAATACAGAGAGGGCGGTCTCTTGGACCACCCTTTCGTTCTATGCGTGAAGCGGGAATACGGAAATAAAGCAGATTAGCACTTACCTTCAATACGTAGCTTCTCGCCTTCCTGAATGCCAACTTGGCGTTCTTGCTGAGCCCAGTTTTCCAAATTTTCTGCCAATATGTCTTTATCTTCCACCAAACTGTTGAACTGTTGGCTAAGCGGTCAGCAGCTCCATTTCCCCGCGGCTACGAACCGGATGGCGAATTGTTTCTTTGGCTATATTCACTTCCAATGCCACTTTCGCAGTCTCCAGCACTGCAACATCAATTTGGTAACCCCCTCGGGTCATCAGCCAGTCAAGCACCTCCGCCAGGTGCCAGATTGAGGCACTACCTTCGTGAACCGGCACAGGAAACGTCGCTCGATGGGTAAGCATCAGCTTTCGCATTGCCTGTCGCGAAACGCCCACAACGTCTGCTACATCCGTCAGGCCAACAAGATCCGGCGAAGCCTCGATCAGCCGCGCGGAAGGGATCGCTTTTTTTACGTCAACCAGGGCACTGTGAACCGCTTCCGCGGCGCTGCCCGCTTCACGAGAGAATTCCAGCGCCAAGCGGCCCGGCTGCCCCACGCCCACCAGAGCATCATCGCAACCGGCAGCGCCCAAACGCTCCACTAACGCATCTAGGTCGGAGTCACTATCAGCCAGTTGGTATTTCAGCGTAAAAACATATTCCATTCTTCAATCCTCCGACTCCGCTTCGTCTCGACGCTTGTGGGTCGAGCACTTGTCCACCACTCTCCGAATTGCCCGGGCGTGGCTGCCGGGATTTTTCGGTGTACTCCACACGCTCGCGATACAAAACTCACCACAGCGGCATTCATCATCATTATAGGGACAGTAAATCTTGCCCCAGGCGTGACTACCGCCGACTTCAACTCGCCAGCCCTCCGCTTCCGCATGTTTGAGGGCAGTTTCGATCTCTTTTTTCGGATGTGCTGGACGAGTCATTATTTGCCTTTGAGTATGAAGACATACACAATGGTTGTCAATTGACAACCATTGTGTGGCAGTTCATGTGCTTACCGACGTTTTTCTAGATAAGTAGGCTCAAGAGCCTCTTCTGTAACCCTAATAAAAATTAAGAAAAAATATCCATGAATGCAAGGTTTACCCAAAAGCATTTTTGATCACTATGGGTGAGCCTAATGGCTATATCCTGAACTCGCCCTCAAGAGTTGCTTACCCACGGGATTAAGCGGCTGCCGTTTAGGCCAAAAGGCAATCAGGTTCCGGTCACGCCGGGGAGGATAACGGCAGCATTTCCACATTAGCCGTTGGCTTATTGCTTAACGCCAAGGTAGGGAATTCCCGGCTGCGTGACTCGTGGCATGCTACTACTACTTTTCAGCGCAAGCTTGCTTGGGTTTGGCGAACTCTTCCTGACAGCCAGCTTCTTGTCTTTCATCCTATCAATGTGGCTGGTTGCAGTCGGTATCGTGTTCACAACTTCGGTGACAGCCAATGGTGCGCTTCATGAATTCGGCAAGATGGCAGGCACGGCCGTTGCCCTGCACTTCTGCGTTCAAAGTCTTATCGTCGGGGTAATAGGAACGGGCGTGGTAATAGCGCTAAATGGTGGCACCGCTTGGCCTCTTATCGCTTATACAGGCGGCATGGCAGCGATTACGTTGGCTGCACTTGTAGGATTAACGCGGTATAGACAGCAGAGATAGATAGTTTGCACTTACTCAGTGGCGATCGTACTTTAATAACTACGATCGCTACTACAAGGTGCCATCCACTGTTCGCCCACGTAACACCGAATACCGCGTACTACGCCCACCGCCGGGTAGCTTGGAAAGGCAGCCTTTTTCCAGTAGCTCTGATAAATCCCGCGTGGCGGTGGCTTTACTCACTTTGGCCAACGATTGGTACTTACGCGCATTGATGCCCTGCGCAAATTCCTCTCCTGCTGTATCCAATAAGCGGTTCAGCACCTTGATTTGCCGTTCGTTCAGCACGGTGGTGGCATGACGCTGCCAGAAGGTGGCTTTCATTAACACACGGTCGATTCTTAACAGCGCCTGCTCAAGCGCCTCCTTCAGCGTGTCCAGAAACCACAACAACCACGGCGTAATATCGAGCCTGCCCTTCTGAGCGCTTTCGAGGTGATCGTAGTAAGCATTGCGGCGCGACATAATGGCCGCGCTCAAGGAATAGAACCGGATGGATTGCCGCTCTGCTTGTGCAAGCGCGCGGTCTGTCACCGCGCGGGTAACACGCCCATTACCATCATCAAAGGGGTGCAAGGTAATCAACCATAAATGGGTGATGCCAGCGCGAACCAACCCATCAAGTCCCTGAGGCGGCTGGTTGAACCAAGTAATAAAGGCATCTAGCTCAGACTCCAACTCCGCACGGGGCGGTGCTTCAAAATGAACGGTAGGCCGATCAAGCCGCCCCGACACCACTTGCATGGGATGGTCGCCACGCAGCTCGCCTACACGCACATTGCCAAGCACGCCGGGGCCTTGCACGAAAAGCATGGACTGCCAGAGACACAACTGTTCGCGGGAAAGCGGCTCATCCATTTGATGCGTGGATTGCAGCAATAGCTCGACCAGCGCCTCGGATTCTGGTGTTGTTCTGGCGGAGACACCGGCCTGCTCTAAACCCAACTGGCGCGCAACGGAAGACCTCACAGAGCCAACGTCCAGACGCTCGCCTTCGATTTCGCTGGTACGAATAGCATTCTGGATCAGCGCATCCATTTCCACGTCCAGATCGGCGGCCTGACCGTGGACAGCCTCAGTTTTACCCAGCACCCGCCCCTGCAGCAGCCGCACGGCATCCAGCGTAGGCCGCAGCGCGGATTCGTCCCACTCAAAATGCGGCCAATTGTGCTGTTCCCAGATATACATGAGCCGATTGCCCCACCTATTCAGATCACATTATGAGCCGATTATGGTTCATATTCGGCTCATGGGCTAGTCAGGCCGAGCTGAGAAGACTGTTTTCGGCAGTGCAAATGCGGGGTGCCTGCCTCGTCAGTGAGCTCTCTTGCCTTTCCAATCAGCCACACCTATATTCATATTTGTTACTTTTGAATATAGGAAGAACATCATGGCTACGACCAGCCTTAGCCTAGGGGAGCACTGGGAAGTCTTTATCAGAAACGAAGTCACCAGCGGCCGCTACGGCTCCGCTAGTGAAGTTGTACGTGATGCGTTACGTGCCATGGAAGAACGCAAAAGTAAACTT
Organism: Halomonas sp. 54_146; assembly: GCF_001507855.1. Taxonomy (GTDB): domain Bacteria; phylum Pseudomonadota; class Gammaproteobacteria; order Pseudomonadales; family Halomonadaceae; genus Vreelandella. Next base: position 6,454 of record NZ_LGEN01000033.1, on the reverse strand, counting down.
GAGGCGCTACGTACCCATCTAGCCCAAGGCGCCGAGCAAGCTAGCGCCGGTGAATTCGTGGACAATTTCTCGATGGATGCATTAATCAACGACTTGGATAGCGAAACGTAATGCACAGTTTCCGTATTACACCGAGAGCGAGAGACGATTTAAAAGATGTCGGCCATTATACGGAGTGGCAATGGGGCAAGAGCCAACGGAATACCTATCTAAGAGATTTTGAAAACCGGTTTCACTGGCTCGCAGAAAATCCCCTGCTAGGAAAACATCGCTCGGATATCAGCGAGGGTTATTACAGCTACCCTCAGGGCCAGCACGTTATCTTTTACCTGATTGGCCAAGGGTGCATTGAGATAATCGGCATTCCTCATAAAGAGATGGATATCGTCGCTTATTTTTTGCCTGATTGATCATCAACACTCCTTCAAGAGCTGCTTACCCACGGGATTAAGCGGCTGCCGTTTAGGCCAAAAGGCAATCAAATTCCGGTCACGCCTTGGTGATAGCGGCCTCGTCACTACGTTAGCCGTGGGCTTATTGCTTAACGCCAAGGTAGGAACCAAGCTAACACCCACATCGCCAGCGACCATCTGCAGTAACGTTCGCGTATCGCGTACCCAAAAATCGACTTGGAAGGTATCAACCTCTTCTAACGAGTGAGCAAATATTTGCTGGATCAGCGCCTCACAACCGCCTGATGACATAATAAGTGGGTGCTCCGCTAGTTCCGCCACCGTCACGCTGGCTTGTTTGCTGAGTGGATGGCTTGCGGGCAGTACGGCAACAATCTCATCCTTCTTTAATAGCTGCCAATCAAAATGCTCACGCCAGTAGGTGAGATTTAGCTGCGTGATATCGGTTGTGATTCCCATATTAATAACGCCACTTTCAACCCACTCCTTTATCTCTTCCTCCATACCTTCCAGCACAAGGCTGATGGCATCCGGGTAGCGGCTCGTAAAGCTCGCAAGCAAAGGCGACAACCAACCAGATAATGCGCTAGGAATAACGCCTACCTTCAGCGTTTCATCTACTTCATTATGAAACTGCCCCACCTGCTGGCTTAACACCTGGAGCTCACCCACAACCTTTCTGGCGCTAGTAATCACTAACTCTCCTAAAGCGGTGGGTACCAGCCCTTCTGGGCTTTTTATAATCAGCGGGCCACCCAACAGCTTCTCCAGCGCCTGCATGGAATGGCTCACACCCGACTGGCTAACGCCAAGGCGCTCCGCCGCACGGGTATAAGACTGCGCTTCCGCTAAGGCAAGCAGCGCGCGAAGTTGGGCAATGGAGATATCCGCCCCTCTGATCATCACAACTCCTCATGCCGCCTATGACCTAATCGAGTTTCCAGCCGCATGTTAGCGGCTTCTATGCTGGCCCTCCCTTATCATCAAGACCAGGAGCCCGCATGTCTATCGCCCTTGCGCTAAGCGCCATGGTGCTGCTTGGCAGTACACACTTTATCAATGGCCTGCTCGCCCGTTTTTACCCGCCGCTCAATATTGCGTTTTACACCCATCTGGGCGGCGCGCTTGTCGGTTTTGCAGGCGCTCTGCTCTTTTCCACCTGGGAGCCAACCGTGTGGATATGGAGCGCGCTGGCGGGCATCGGCTCCGCTCTTGGGGCTTGGCTGCTTTATCAAGGGTTAGCGCGAGCGCCCTTCGCCATCGTGGTGCCGGTTAGTGCGGTCGCGATGGTCACCATCGCCCTCGGGCTCTCGCTGGTTTTCCTGGGCGAGCGACCCAATGGCTGGGTATGGTTAGGCGTGATGATCGCCCTGCCCGCCATCGGGTTAACGGCGGGCGGGGGTAAACCGAGCAAAACGCGGATGAATCGCAGCACCAGAGCGGGCCTGCTATTGGGTTTAGGCGCAGGCTTAGGGTTTGCCTTGCAGCTCCACTTCCTTGGCCAAGTGCCCAACCACGCAGCTTTTTACGGTATCGCGATCTGTATGTTCAGCGGCGCCGTATGTTGTCTGCCCTTTTATCAATACGCACACCCAGCACCAAAGTGCTTTCCACTGTTGGCGACCATAGCGGGAGGCATCAGTGCATTAGGGCTAACGCTGTATACGTTATCGCGGGAAGGCCAGCTTGCAATCATCAGCATAGTGATTGTGTCGATGTACCCACTGATACCAGTAGTGTTTGGCTCGCTGGTGCGTTGGGAGAGGATTAGCAGCATCCGCATGGTGGGGATAGTGCTTTCAATTGTGGCGATGGTGTTGATTGTGGCGGGGAGTGGCTAGACACCTGAAGACGAGCGTCTTGGTTGGCCTTACATGTTTTCCAGTCATTTTAGTATTTATAAGTCTCACTGTGGAAAACGTAGATGGGTCAAGGTTTTTGACTCATACCCGTGGGGAAGTGCTCAATCTTTTAGGGGTTAAGCCGTCTGTCACTCCCATGAACCGGGCTATAAATTGGCGTTACTAATGAGCAAAGTAGATAGAAAAAGCGGCAGGCCACTAAAACAGGCCCACCGCTTTACTAAGTCAGTCTTTAACTACTCTGCCTGAGAGGTTGCAACCGCTGGGCCAGACATTAATGCGATAGTAGCGGTACCCAGCGCTGTCGCAACAGCGGCGAATAGATAGATCTCATTAAGCCCAGATGTCGACAGCACGATAGCGCCAAGCACCGCACCAAGACCTATCGCCGCATTAAAAATAGCGACATAAATTGCAGAGGCCGGTAGAGCGTCATCACCTGCTTCCTTAAGAATCCAAGTCTGGAATCCCACCAAAACAGCTCCGATGCCCCCACCCCAAATAATAAGCATTAATACCGTGCCCCATAGGCCCAAAACATCCGATAACATCGACAACAGCCATAGTGCTGCCGAAGCGAGGCAAAGGGCAACCATCAGAACCGATTTGAGCCAGCGGTCGATCAAGCTAGCGGTCACAACATTGGCTGCCAATCCAGCACCACCAAACGCCAGGAGTAAATACGCAATCACTGATGGCGTGATATCACTTTGCCCAACAAGGTAGGGTTCGATGTAAGTGAATGCCATGAAATGAGAGGTAACTACAAGCGCGGTGGCGGCAAAGATACACATGAAACGCTGGTTAGACAGCACACGTCCCATGGCAGCGGCGCCGAAACTTTCGCTTCCTGGCAACTTAGGCAGCGTGGCGAAACACACGACTGCGACACCAAATGACAATACCGCGACAGCAATAAAGGCTGTACGCCAACCGCTGATAGAGCCGATCAAATTTGCTAGCGGCACACCCAGCACGCTGGCAGCCGATACGCCTCCAAAGATGATGGATGTGGCAAGTCCTACGCGATGGGGAGGCACAATCTGAGCACCGATAGTACCGATCATTGCCCAGAAGGCACCATGCGCTAGCGCACCAATCACTCGCGCGCCCATGAGCGCAGGGAATGTTTCAGCCATGGCGGCAACCCCACTGGACAGAGCAAGGATTAACATCAGGCAAACTAAAAGTGGACGCCGCGGCATGCGGGAAAGAACGACAGCAGAAAAAAGCGCAGCTGCAACAGCTATCCATGCATAGAGAGTAACAATCAGGCCCGTCTGCGAAGTAGACGTTCCGAGAGAACTACCGATATTAGACAGCAAACCAATCGGCGCCAGCTCCGTGGTAACAATAGTGAAGCTACCTACGCCAAGAGCCGTTACAGCCACCCAGTCTTGCCAAGTTGTTTTTTGAGCAGACATGCCAACCTCCTTTTCTCTGTTCAAAAAGTTAGACGGACGTGAAGGCGGATTTCGCCGCTGTAATAGCATTCATCGATGCAGGGATACCCGCATACACCGCCACCTGCAGAACGATTTCGACAATCTCTTCACGAGTTACCCCAGTATTCAATGCGGCTCGCATGTGAAACTCGAGCTGCCCCGGAGCCGTACCCATTGCTGCGAGCATAGCGACAGTGAGCATTTCGCGCGTATGTAGCGAGATCCCTTCACGAGCCACTACATCGGTAAAAGCAAAACCCAGTAGTATCTCAGTTGCGTCCTCGTGAAACTCATCAAGATTTTGCGCAACGCGTTCAGGTGCACTAGGCTCAAGCCTCTCAAGGAGGGATAACGCTTGGGTACGTCGATTAGAAGTCGAAACACTCATACGTTCACTCCTTTCATGCCTTCTGAGGTGTAGCGTTCACCTATCACAGGCAACGATGCCGTGGCCTTTTCGAGTTGCCGCTGCTCGTCCACACTGAGCGTGATGCTTGCTGCAACGACATTCTCTTCGAGATAGTGCAGTTGCTTAGTGCCAGGTATCGGCACGATGTCTTGCCCTTGTGCCAATAGCCAAGCCAGCGAGAGCTGGGCAGGTGTGCAACCCTTATGCTCTGCCAGTTCAGCAATCACGTCGGCAATTCGCCGGTTGGATCCAATCGCTTCCTTTGCAAAACGAGGTAAATTAGCGCGAAAATCATCATTGTGGAGTTCAGCGGTGTTCTGAAACCGGCCAGTTAGGAATCCGCGGCCAAGCGGAGAATAGGGAACGAAGCCAATACCTAGATCACGACAGGTCGGCAACACGGCTCTCTCTACTTCGCGCGACCAGAGAGAATATTCAGTTTGCACTGCAGTGATAGGATGTACTGCATGAGCACGACGCAGAGTTTCAGCGCTGACTTCACATAAGCCTATACGAGCAATTTTCCCAGATTGGACAAGTCGCTCCAGCCCGCCAATGGTCTCTTCGATTGGTTCTTCAGGATTGATGCGATGAATATAGTAAAGGTCAATTTGTTCCACACCGAGCCGACGAAGCGAGGCTTCACAAGACTGGCGCGCATAGTCAGCGCTATTATCCAAAGTACGTTTGTACTCCCCTGGGTCGCGCACGATGCCGAACTTGCTTGCAATTCGAATTTGAGACTTGCTACGTGAAAGGAACTTTCCAATCAGCTCTTCGTTATGATGCGGCCCATACATATCTGCTGTATCAAAAAAGTCGACCCCAAGCTCAACAGCTCGCTCCAAAACCCGCAAAGACTCACTATCATCTCGAGGCCCATAGAACTCACTCATACCCATGCAGCCCAAACCAATTGCCGAAACCGTGAAGTCTTTCCCAAGCGTTCGCTTTTTCATAACGACCTCCTTAATCATGGAGGTTACAGCGTGACAGGATCAAAAAATGGAAAAAATGCAAGATACTGACAAAGGGATTTCCATTATCGGAAATAGCATGCCCAGAGGACTGGTTTGGGACGATACTCGGGCATTTCTTGCCGTAGCGCGCTGCGGAACGCTGAGTGCGGCTGCTTTGGAACTCAACATCGGCATAGCGACACTCTCACGGAGAATCGAGCGACTCGAAACTGCCCTGAAACTTCCTCTTTTTATACGTCAGCAATCGGGCTATCAGTTAACTGAGGATGGCGCCGATCTCGTAGAGAAGGCTGAAGTAATGGAAGCGGCTGCACAGGCTTTCTCATCGGGTGCGGACACTCAAGCGCAGATAAGTGGTCAAGTGCGGCTAGCCACAGCCGAAAATCTGGCTACGGGGTTAATACTGCCAGCACTCCCGGCATTTCGAGCGGAATATCCAGAGCTTTTAGTGGAAGTTGTGACTGATATCTCGACCATTAATTTGCATCGAAGAGATGCCGATCTTGCGGTACGGATGGTTCGACCCGAAAGGGGCAATGTCACTCTGCGCCGTCTGGGTACCTTAGGGTACGGCCTTTATTGCAGCCCGGACTACGAGTCACGCCGAGAATCAACCCCTGATCAGGGTGACTACGACACGGATACCTTTATCACTTGGGGGGAGATGCAGACACATCTTCCTGGTGCTCAATGGGTAGAGCGGATTCTACGCGGACGCAAACCAGCCCTGACCACGACTTCACTTGCTACACAAGTATCCGCAACCAAGGCGGGGCTTGGGCTTGCCGTGCTGCCTCACTTCATTGCACGCGATTGGGGGCTCGTCTGCATCGACTCAGACATTGGAGTCGACCAGCCAATCTATCTAGTTATTCAAACAGACCTTGCAAGATCGCGGCGTGTCAGAGCACTTGCTGACTTTCTCACAGATCTGGTGGCTCGACATCATGAACGGCTCAGTGGATAAGCGACGTATCTGCTTACCATTCAAATTCTCCTCCCCATAAATTTAGCCAGCATAAGCATGTTGGTCATCAATATTTTCCATTTTTGAAAAACAAATTAAGAAAATTTGTTAAAGACTGACCTTTCTAAAAGTCGCAATCTTTCCATGGCACCCCGACGGAATTGGCGAGTATAAACATTCCATTTTCGTTGAGAGCTTTATCTAACTGCAACGATTCGCCATGGAGAAACCTATGCCTTCTCAAACCCTTTTGATTTCTCGGTATTTCGTAAAATCCGGTGAGTTAAGCTCAAGTCTGGTGTATGGGAGGAGGTAGGAAGGGTGGCGTATCCTGTTGATTGATCACGACCAAGATCTCAACCAACACGAGTGGATACG
>NZ_LGEN01000032.1 GCF_001507855.1 Halomonas sp. 54_146 | reverse complement strand
AGTTCTCAAGTGCAAGTGCCAGCTAGGCACCCTGGCGGGTGCCGCGCTATTCATCTCCACCCAATGCGGTGGCTTGGATGGAGTATTCCGCGCTTTTCGGTAAAAAAGAACCCTGCCATGCAGGTCTTAATCATCTAGAATGCCTAGCTTTTACATAGAAGGCTAACGAAATCCTGGCGCTGCGTTTCCGCATTGCAGCATGCTAGACTAAAGTTTATCTATTTATTCACTAACCTCGTTGGGAAAAGGTGTTTATGAATGCTCCGGTGCTGGTTATTAACTGTGGTTCCTCTTCCATTAAATACGCGTTGATTGATCCAGACCCTCAAGCACCGCGCCTTGCAGGTTTAGCCGAACGCCTGGGCAGTGCAGAGGCACGCTTAAAAGGCCAAAACAGCGCCGGTGAAAGCTTCACTCAGCCCCTTCCCGCTGCCGATCATACCCAAGCACTCAATGCGATTTTTGAGCATCTAGAAGGCCGCTTACCCGGCGCGGTTGGTCATCGTATTGTGCATGGCGGGGAACATTTCACCCAAGCCGCGCTCATCGATAACAGCGTTATTAATGCCATTGAAACAACCGCCGCCCTGGCACCCTTGCACAATCCAGCCAACTTGGCAGGTATCACCGCCACTCGAAAAATATTTCCTGAACTGCCGCAAGTGGCGGTATTTGATACCGCTTTCCACCAAACGATGCCGCCCCGCGCCTACCGCTATGCGCTGCCGGAAGCGCTCTACACCGAACACAGCATTCGTCGCTACGGTTTCCACGGCACCAGCCACGCTTTTGTAAGCCAGCGCGCCGCCGAGTTAAGCGACCGCGGTGCCGGTGGCTGGCTGACCGCGCATTTAGGTAACGGCTGCTCAACAAGCGCGGTATGGAATAACCAAAGCCTGGACACCAGCATGGGCCTTACCCCGTTGGAAGGGGTAGTAATGGGTACCCGCAGTGGCGATGTTGACCCTGGCCTGCACACCCACCTGCACCGCCAGCTGGGCTGGTCACTAGAAAAAATTGACAGCGTGCTCAACAAAGAAAGTGGTTTGCTGGGGCTTTCAGGCTTAACCAACGACCTGCGCGAAATTGAAGACGCCGCCAAACAGGGCCACGCAAACGCGCAGCTAGCCATTGATGTGTTCTGCTATCGTATCGCTAAATCGCTGGCCGCCCTTTCCTGTGCGCTGCCCCAGCTAGATGGCCTTATTTTTACCGGCGGCATCGGCGAAAACTCGTCTACTGTGCGCCGCAATGTGCTCGCCCTACTGCCGCACTTCGGCTTTGCGCTAAACGACAACGCCAACGAAGCGACCATTCGTGGCAAAGAAGGCAGGCTTGATAACGCAGACCATCAAGGCCCGCAGGTATGGGTGATTCCTACCGACGAAGAAGGCCGCATTGCCATGGAAACCCGCCACTGCCTAGAGGCTCGTCTATGAATTCCCACCCCGCCCAACCGCAAGTCATTCTGTTAGTCCCCACCAGCGAAGGTGCTGGGCTTACCTCAGCCTGTTTGGGGTTAATTCAAGCGTTAGACACCATTGGCCTGAAAGCCGGTTTTTTAAAGCCGTTTATGCAAAATGAGCTGAACGGCCCCGGCCTTGACCGCTCTACCGCACTGGTTTCCCGCGCCCTTAATCAGCGCCCGCCTTCACCGATATCGCAGGCGCGCTTGGAACGCCTGCTGCGCGACGATCACACCGATGAACTGATGGAAAATGTGATTGAGCTGTATGAGCAAGTCATCCAGCAAGCGCATCGGGATGGGGGCACGTTAGACTTGGTGGTCGTCGAAGGCGTGGTGCCCACCAAACAAACGACCTACGCCACGCAAACGAACACCCAGCTGGCCAACGCACTGAATGCACGGATTATTCTCGTTGGCACCGGTGACTTAAATGAGCCAGAAGCCCTGGCCGATCAACTAGATATGCATGCGCGTAGCTTTGGTGGGGTAAGTTCCAGCCGCACCCTGGGCGGCATTTTAATGCGGATGAAAAACCTTCCCTATGGCCAGGAAGACCACCTTTCCGCCGCGCCGGGCACGATTAAGCCGCAGCTGGAAGAATCAGTACTTGCCGAACTGCGCCGCCACTCCCCCGCACTGGCAACCGACAAGTTTCACCTCATTGGCGTGGTACCCCACAGCAAACCACTACTCGCCCCCCGCGTGCTGGATGTGGCGCGAGCACTTAACGCCAAAATGCTCAACGAAGGTGAGGCCACCAGCCGCCGGGTGCTTTCCACCAGCTTATGTGCCCGCAGCGCTGCCAATGCGCTGCATATTTTCAAGCCAGGCAGCTTAGTCGTCGCCTCTGGCGATCGTGACGATGTGGTGCTGGCATCCGCGCTAGCCACCATGAACGGCATTCCGTTGGCGGGCGTGCTGCTGACCAACGGCTTTATACCCAACGGCAATATGATTGAGATGTGTCGCCCCGCGCTCAAAACGGGACTGCCGGTATTGGTGGTGGACACCGACAGCCTGACCACCGCCCAAAATCTCAGCCAGTTAAGCACCGAAATCCCCATGGATGATTTCGAACGCGCCGAACAGGTTGCCCGTTACGTCGCTGCTCACATAGATTTAGAGTGGCTGAAAGACAATCTAAGCCGAGGCTATACCCGCCGCTTATCGCCTTCGGCGTTTCGTCATCAGCTGGTCAAGCTGGCGCAGCAGGCCAACAAGCGCGTTGTGCTGCCGGAAGGCAATGAGCCGCGCACCATTGAAGCGGCGATTATCTGCCAGCACCGCGGTATCGCCAACTGCGTACTGCTGGGCAAGCGCGATGAAATCGAAAGCGTCGCGCGTAATCGTGGCCTTACACTGCCTAACGACCTCACTATTATCGACCCCGAAAGCACCCGCGCGAACTATATTGGCCCGATGGTTGACCTTCGCCGCGGCAAACTCAACGAGCTAACGGCCGAAGCGCAGCTACACGACAACGTGGTGCTTGGCACCATGATGCTGCAGTTAGATGAAGTAGACGGGCTGGTATCAGGGGCGATACACACCACCGCCAATACCGTGCGGCCTGCGTTCCAGCTGATTAAAACCGCGCCGGAATATAACCAAGTCTCGTCGATTTTCTTTATGCTGCTGCCCGAACAGGTAGTGGTGTACGGCGATTGTGCGGTTAACCCAGACCCCGACGCGGAAACCCTGGCCGAAATCGCCCTGCAAAGCGCCCGCTCCGCCGAAGCCTTTGGTATTGAGCCCAGGGTCGCCATGATCAGCTACTCCACCGGCGACTCCGGCACCGGTGCCGATGTGGATAAAGTGCGCGAAGCCACCCGCATTGCCAAACAGCGTGCGCCGCACTTAGCTATTGATGGCCCGCTCCAGTACGACGCCGCCGCCATTGAAAGCGTGGGCAAACAGAAAGCACCAGATTCGCTAGTCGCGGGTAAAGCCACCGTGTTTGTCTTCCCCGACCTTAATACCGGCAATACCACCTACAAAGCCGTTCAACGTAGCGCAAGGGTGGTCAGCGTAGGCCCAATGCTGCAAGGTTTAAACAAGCCAGTGAATGACCTTTCCCGCGGTGCCCTGGTAGACGACATCGTTTACACCATTGCGTTGACCGCGATTCAGGCCAGCCAGCGGGAAACGTAAACAGCGGTATTTAACAAAGCGACGAATTAGTACAATGAAAATGAAAGCGACTTGTTAAAAGCGACTTGTTAAAAAGGACTTGTTAAAAACGACTTACTTCACCGGGCGCTGCGGTTTTATCTGCAGTGCCCGTTTTTATCTTTTTCAGATTTGCGAGAATGCCATGACCGCTTCTATTGATATCACCAACGCAGCCCGTCAGGCACTAGCGCTGATGGACCTCACCAGCCTGAACGACAGTGACACCGATGCCACTATTGAAGCGCTGTGCCAGCAGGTGAAAACGCCCTTCGGCACCCCTGCTGCCGTGTGCGTCTACCCGCAGTTTATTGTCACCGCCCAGCGCGCACTCACCGCCCACAAGCTCAATGACCAGGTGAACATTGCCACGGTCACCAACTTCCCTGACGGTGGCGACAACATCATGGGTGCCGCCCGAGAAACCCGCGATGCGGTTGCCTCCGGTGCCCATGAAGTCGATGTGGTGTTCCCCTACCGTGCGCTGATGGCGGGCGATGAAGAGACCGGCCTTGAACTGGTCGAAATGTGCAAAGCCGCCTGTGCTGGCCAAGCGCTGCTCAAAGTGATCATTGAATCCGGCGAGCTTAAAGAGCCTGCGCTGATCAAACGCGCCAGCGAACTCGCCATTGAAGGGGGTGCCGACTTCATTAAAACCTCGACCGGAAAAGTGGCTGTCAACGCGACGCTAGAAGCCGCTGAGATTATGCTCAAAGCCATTAAAGCCAGCGGCAAAGACGTTGGCTTTAAAGCGGCCGGTGGCGTCAAAACCGCCGAAGACGCCGCACAATATTTGGCTCTGGCTAACGACATTATGGGCCCACAGTGGGTAACGCCGGCGCACTTTCGTTTCGGTGCCTCTAGCCTGCTGGGCAGCTTGCTGGCAACGTTAAGCGGCAACGGCAACGCGGCTCCGCTTTCTTCCTACTGAAAGTCTTTAAAGATCTTGAAAGTATCGAAGGTATCGAAGGAGGTGATGAATGCCCGCCAACGCCACTAACTGCGCCCTGCTTCCCCAGGAGCTGATTCGCCTAAAGCGTGACAACCAGCCGCTGCCCGCCGAAGAGATCAAAGCGTTTGTGCAGGGCATTGCCGATGACCGCATTAGCGACGCCCAAATTGGTGCCTTCACCATGGCGGTGTTTCTTAACGGCATGAACCGTGAAGAAGTGGTGGCACTCACCACCGCCACCCGCGACTCCGGCCACGTGATGCAGTGGGATTCGCTCAACCTGTCGGGGCCGATTGTTGATAAACACTCCACCGGCGGCGTAGGTGATTTGGTCTCGCTAGTGCTCGGCCCGTGGGTAGCCGCCTGCGGCGCGTTCGTACCGATGATTTCAGGCCGTGGCCTGGGTCACACTGGCGGCACCTTGGATAAGCTCGAATCCATTCCCGGCTACGACCCCTACCCCGCGCCGGAGCGCTTTCGCGAGGTGGTGAAATCCACCGGCGTGGCAATTATCGGCCAAACCGCCGCTCTCGCCCCCGCCGATAAGCGCATTTACGGCGTGCGCGATGTGACCGCCACGGTGGAATCCATTCCGCTAATTACCGCTTCTATCCTGGGTAAGAAGCTGGCCTCAGGGCTGGATGCGCTGGTCATGGATGTAAAAGTCGGCAGCGGCGCTTTTATGCCGACGCCGGAAAAATCCCGCGAGCTAGCTAAAAGCATCGCCAATGTGGCGACCCAAGCGGGCACGCCCACCACTGCCCTGCTTACCGACATGAGCCAGCCGCTAGCGCCCTGCGCCGGTAACGCCGTGGAAATTGTCGAGACCCTGGCGCTGCTGCGCGGCGAGCGCCCCAACAGCCGCGTGATGCACGTCACCCGCGAGCTGGCAGTGGAAATGCTGATGGCTGGCAAGCTGGTGGCTAACCGTGAAGAAGCGCTCACCAAGCTGGAAAAAGCGCTAACTTCCGGTGCAGCCGCCGAGGTGTTCGCCCGCATGGTGCGTGAACTTGGCGGCCCCAGCGACTTTATCGAGCGCTCGGAGCACTACCTGCCCAAAGCCAAGGTCATTAAACCTGTTTATGCCGAGCAAGCCGGCGATGCACCTCAAACGGTTCAGCGTATCGATACCCGCGCCGTGGGCATGAGCGTAGTGGAACTGGGCGGCGGCCGCCTGCGTAACGACGCCAGCATTGATCACAGCGTCGGCTTCACCGATATTGTCGAAATTGGCGAAAGCGTCGAAATTGGCGAAAGCGTGGATAGCCAGCGCCCCATCGCCATAGTGCACGCCCGCAGTGAAGCCGCCGCCGAACGCGCCGCCGAACAGCTGCGCGCGGCGTTTACGATGGGTGAAGGTGCTGCCAGCGCCGATGCCCTGATTCAAGACACCTTCTGTGGAGAAGCCCGATGAGCCGCGCAATTGTACTGGTGCTTGACTCGTTTGGAATTGGTGCCGCCCCGGATGCCGCGGCCTTCGGCGATGAAGGCGCTGACACCTTGGGTCATATTGCTGCCGCCTGCGCCCGTGGCGAAGCGGATAACGCCCACCGTTCTGGGCCACTCAAGCTGCCCAATTTGGCCAAGCTAGGGCTGTTTCACGCCCACCGCGATGCCACGGGCAGCATTGCCGAAGGTGTTACGCTGCCGGAAAATTTAGAGGGTGCCTACGCCCATGCCAAAGAGGTCTCCAGCGGCAAAGACACCCCCTCCGGCCACTGGGAAATTGCCGGTGTGCCGGTGCGCTTTGACTGGGGCTACTTTCCGGATAAAACCGACAGCTTCCCGCTGGAACTGCTCGATACCATTATCCAGGAGGCTGATTTAACGGGGGTGATTGGCAACTGCCACGCCTCGGGCACCGAGATCATCGCCCGCTTGGGTGAAGAGCACATTGCGACGGATAGGCCTATTGTTTACACCTCGGCGGATTCGGTGTTTCAGATTGCTGCCCACGAAGAGTATTTCGGCCTGGAACGGCTTTATAAGCTGTGCGAAACCGTCCGCAAGTTGCTGGCGCCTTACAACATTGGCCGCGTGATTGCGCGTCCGTTCATGGGTGAAGACAGCCGCACCTTCGCCCGCACCGGCAATCGCCGCGACTACAGCGTTGAGCCACCGGCACCCACCGTGCTGCAAAAGCTCGCTGACGCCGGTGGCGACGTGGTTTCGATTGGTAAAATCGCCGATATCTACGCCCACTGCGGCATTACCCACAAGGTAAAAGCCAGCGGCCACGACGCGCTGATGGACGCCACGCTTAACGAGATTGAGCGTACCAGCCAACGCGACGTCGGCGAGCGCGTGATGATCATGACCAACTTTGTTGATTTTGACTCGGTTTACGGCCACCGCCGGGACGTACCGGGCTACGCCGCCGCGCTGGAAGCGTTTGATGCCAAGCTGCCTAAGCTGCTGGCTGCGCTAAACGAAGATGATCTGCTGATTCTCACCGCCGACCACGGCTGCGACCCCACTTGGCACGGCACCGAGCATACCCGCGAGTACATCCCGATTCTGGTACACGGCGCGGGCTTTACCCCCGGCTCGCTAGGCGAGCGCGGCACCTTTGCCGATATTGGCCAAACCCTGGCCGACTTTTTCCTGCTCCCAGCCATGGCCGACGGCAAAAGCTTTCTTCCTAACGCTACATAAAGGCTAGCGCCGCTTAAAGGAGACCTTTGATGGCTACACCGCATATCAATGCCGAAATGGGCGATTTCGCTGATACCGTACTGATGCCCGGCGACCCGCTGCGCGCCAAATACATCGCTGATACCTACCTGGAAAACGTTCGCCAGGTGAACGATGTGCGCAATATGTTCGGCTACACCGGCACCTACAAAGGCCGCGAGATTTCCGTGATGGGACACGGCATGGGCATTCCATCGGTCTCCATCTACGCCAAAGAACTGATCACCGACTACGGGGTTAAATCGCTGATTCGCGTGGGCTCCTGTGGCGCGGTGCGCGATGATGTCAACGTGCGCGATGTGGTCATCGGCATGGGTGCCAGCACCGACTCCAAGGTCAATCGCATGCGCTTTAACGACCACGACTTCGCCGCGATTGCGGATTTTGAATTGATCCAACACGCGGTGGCTGCCGCCAAGGCCAGAAACGTGCCGGTAAAAGTCGGCAATATGTTCTCAGCAGACTTGTTCTACAACCCGCAAACTGAAATGGCCGAGCTGCTCAAGCGCTACGGCATTGTCGGCGTCGAGATGGAAGCCGCCGGCCTTTACGGCGTCGCCGCCGAGTTTGGTGCCCGCGCCATGACCATCTGCACGGTGTCAGATCACATCTTGAAAGGCGATTCACTCTCCAGCGCTGACCGCCAAACCACGTTTGACGACATGATGCTGATTGCATTGGATACCGTGTTACGCGATGACGCAGCCCGCGCTTAGAACGTTGAAAAGAGCACGTTGAAGCGGCCAAAAGGAAAAATGATGGAACAGGTATCGGAAGAGATCGTTCAAAAGCTGTTCAGCGCGCGGGCTAACGCCTATGTGCCCTACTCGGCGCATCCCGTGGCATCAGTGATGATCACCCCGGATGGCCAACAATTTGCGGGCACGAACGTGGAAGTGGCTCATTACAAAGGCCTGTGCGCCGAAGCCTCGGCCATCTCCGCGATGATCACCGCTGGGCAGCGCCAACTGACGACCGTCTATGTGATGGGCCCTGGCGATCACCTGTGCACACCCTGCGGCGACTGCCGCCAGCGCATCCGCGAATTCGCCACGCCAGAGACCGAAATCAAGGTACTTTCCGGCAGCGGTGAACTGATGAAAACCTACACCATGGAAACGCTGCTGCCCGACGCCTTTGGGCCCGAGCAGTTACCGCCGCGATAACATAGTTTTCTAGTTTGTTGGTAAACTACTCTCTGGACGAGACACTCGCCCAGAGAGTAACTGTAAGTTAATTGCTATATACGATTTTACGTATTCAAGCACCTTTATATTACTACTATCAAACCTTTAACAATCTGGATTGGTGTTAATGTTTACTAATAACGATCTAAGGCCAGGGATAATTAGGCATTTCTATGCCTTCACTCTCAAGCCGCTGAGTAATGCTACGACGCAGTTTAACAACATCATCAACGTCTTGGCTTCGCAGATACCCAACTTCTTTCTCAGTAAAATGAGTCACACTTTCATTTCCCCCCCATTCTTCTACTACATAGTTCATCAAACCCGCTAACTCATAATCAGGCAAGCTGGTACTGACGACCCCTGGGACGTGCATCATATAAAGCCTGCCCTCCTCATCATTAAAAAATTTGTCAATAAAACCTGGAAAAGGAGGAATGCCTGCGTGCTCAGCACCGCTACCATCACGACCGTGACATCCTGCACAGTGTAATAAGTAGCTTGCTTCAGGTGATCTTCCCTCTTTTAAATTTTGCGCACCAGTAGGCTTCCATTGCCGCGTTGGTTGATGGTCTACTGCAAATAACGGCCCAATCTGGCTGATTGCAGAAGCCAGAACTACTAATACAGTACAAACATATTTAGCGTTCATCGCCTCCCCCAGCACTGCGTAACTCTCGCAATGATCCATGATCCATCGGCTCACTTTGCAACTCTATTACTGTGCTTTCCGAAGGCGTGACTGTTAAACCATTCACTCCTGAAAGAACATAATCAGCGATACTCGTAAGGCTTTTTGAATTAATTTGACGCATTGGTGGCATCGCCATCCCTTGAAACACTTGACCATTTACTTCCAGCTTGCCACTCATCCCACTGGTTACAACACCAACCAGATAGCGAAGGGCATCTTCTTCTAAAGAGCCCCATAAGTCAGGGTTTTTCAGAGAGGGTGCTAGCCCGGGGACTCCCAATGCACCGGCACCATGACAACCGCCACAACTTTGCTGGAATAATTCATCCCCAGCTGCTAGCCCAGGAGGGCTAGCAGTTAGAAAAAGACACATCACAAAAGCGGATAAGTACCTTAAACTAAGCATCTGCAAGTCCAACAACCACCGAAACAGTACAGTGATAACCTTTGTTGGTATTTGCCATGCACCAGTTAATATCATTATGCAAACCCATTCTATACCCTGGGCGCTCTCCTTCACTGCGGAAACAAAATGTAGCGCTGGGAACTGAAGCACGGCCACAGCAATCGTTATAGGAAACTAAGTAATCTTTACCATCATTTGGGTTACGACAAGTTCCGACCCAGGCTACTTGGGATGCCTCTGAGCCAGGGGGGCAGCTAGTTAATGAGCCACCTGATGCAGAGCAAAGATTGCCATCTAATGCGCAATGCTTCCAATAAGCACAGTCATTCTCATCCGTCACAACATCACTAGCCATAGCGGCGCCACCCAACGAGCGGTCAAATGGTAAAATAGGTGCTAACATAGCACCGGCAAACAGCGTGCTCGCTTTCGCTAAGAATGATCGTCGGCCATGTTGTTGCGCTACACTACGCACACCTTTTTCAGAGTTTTTATCAATAGCATTAAGCAGGGTATCAAATAAATTAGCCATAGCGGTCTCTCAATAATTAGTGTTGGGCTTCTTTGTTAGCTAGATCTTGTATAGATGCATAGCCAGTTTCGAGTGCATTAAAGAGGCTTTCCAGTTGCTCTCTGGTGTTAACAAGTCCTTTAGCTCTTACGATGCCTTCGTTGTCTAAAAGAACGGCAAAAGGAAGCCGCGACACTCGATAAGTCACACCTAGCTGTTCTGAAATCACATAAGGAAATCCCCCTAGCTGTGCGTTTTGAATAAAGTCGTAGTGGTTTTTTTCGTCACCATCACTTGCCAATATGACTGAGAGCCAGTTGGATTCATTTTTGTCAATAGACTTCAGCACTGGTAGTAACTTTTTGCAGATAGGGCAAGTAGGTGAGAGAAAAAACACCAGATTGTGCCGTGATGAAGGGCTACCAACTTGTACTTGACCACCAGTTAAGCTGGGCAGGTTAAAGGCAGGAGAAACTTCACCTGTTTTTGGGCCACTTTCATTAATCATTGCACCCACTGGCGAGATGCGCTCATACAGAATTCCAATCTGCCGAACCAATACAAAAAAACCAATTATCAAGCCCAGTACCATTAGGCCAAGTAGTGAAACAACGAATGTTAATAAGGTCATAGGGATACTCTCTAATTTCAAAATTGACGAATACTGGACAACCGTCTGTTATTTTCTATAATTTTCCCGGAAAGATTGTAGGCCAGCCACAGGACAGCTCCAGCCAGCAGCGCAACGGTTAGTTCTATTTTGCTCGGCTGACTCGCGTCAAAAGTTAATGGTAGTAAAGCGCACGATGCCAACACTAAGTTTCGCAGCACTAACAGCCACGAAACAGGCTGAGCACGGCCGCCACATCCACAATCAATTAACTGATTTCCACGGATGAGATTCACTCCCATTGCGCCAGCATAAACGAGTAATAAAACTCCAGCAGACAACGAAGCAAAAACCGCAGTAACAGGAAAAATCAAAAGTATTACAAGCAATATTTCAGCCGCAATAAGAGTTCGCGATACACCCTCTTCTATAAAACCAGGAACTAATCGGTAATTAGCAACAAGGCCGAGAAAACGTCCATAGTCGTTAGCCTTATGCCATGCTGACTGGGCAAATATAAGTGCTAATAGCACCAAATAAGTAAGCGCCCCCAACTCAGAAAGATTCATAAGCATCTATTTTCCTGCAATTGAATAAACAGTCCAGTCACCGACACTTTCTAGGCTAGAAGTAGGCTCTAGCTCAAAATCGGCACCTACATCAACTTCAAAGCGCGTCAGCGTGCTTTCTTCGTCCAAACCAAATAGTATGGGAGTTTCACCATCAGTTACTGAAATCGATGCCAGCTCATGGACTGGTGATCGGCTAAGTACATCGCCACTACTTAGTTCCACAGCCCAAACTTCCTCGGCAGCGTTCTTATGGCTTCCGTTATAAGCATCTGAGTGCATGGTAACGAATAACACATCGTTAGCTTCGTTATAAGCAGCCACATCTACACCGCCTGGAGCCCAGCCCCCTTCTACACCATCAGTGATGGCAAACTTGTTAGTCAGTGACACCATATCGCCACTATCTGACACTTGGTAAACATTCCCGAAGAAAGATACAAATACCAGCTCATCACCAGCTCTTTTTCCAACAATAAATATAGGGTCTGAAGTGGGATCAAAGATTTTTTCACTAGGCTCTGGCGAACCAAACTGGTTATCGTTGCCTAATGAAAAAGACTGGAATCGACCATCACCACACGCGGTAGTAAACTTCACCGAATCACTAGCGGGGAAAATACCAAAGCAACCAGGAGTAGGCACTTCTTCGACGAATTCTCCCGACGTTAAATCCACTACCGAAACAGAGGTTGCGGGGGTCGCGTTTTGCACAAATGCATAATTATCATCATAAGAAAGTGCGACTATTGCGTTTGACGGAGCAACTTGAGCGGCTTTTTCAGGGATGACTATTTCGCGCTTTAAGCTCAACGTATCTACATCAAACTCTTGAAGTACAACTTCTGTTGGGCCATAAGAAATTCTCTCGGCATAAGCTGACATACTATAGAGCGTTTTTGAGTCATGACTGGTCACAATTTGCCCAACAATGCCAAAGCTCAAGTTCCCCTTTACTGTTAAATCTTCCTGAGAAATGACATTTGCACGACTAGCTCCACTCCAAAGCTGATCCAAAACAAATACATTCGGCCCAGGCTTTATACGCTCCATTACAGTCAGCTCTTCGGGTACAAAATCTTCGCTCGCATGAGCAAAGCTTCCTAGCGTTACACCACCTAAAGCAATCAGAGTAAATCTTGACCAATTCATTAATAATCTCCGGAAAATTTATAACGCCCATTTACTTTCATCGACTTAATAAATGCATAGAACATGCCAAATATTAAAAATAACCAAAAAAAAACACAGTAAAAAAAATTAATATTTTATTTTCAATGATTTAGCTTTCACGCTAATAGAGATACTCTTTGATCGACGTCACTGACTTATCATTATCTACTTGGCGAGGATGCACTATTAGCGTTCAATGAAACGCAAAGAACAGGCAGCTGCTACTTTTCAGTGCAGGCATACATGGCATTACCCATAGATGTTTTCGAATGATCAAGCCAGAAGCGTGAGAGAGAAGGAAGAGACAACAGCTATTTTAATTTTCACCCTACATGGCGACGTTAATAGTAAAGTTCTCTCCTCAACAGGCAAACGCTAACAGCTTTATAAGCTGAGGTATTAGCATAGCAACGAGGTTATCCGTATTCTGACCTGTGACTTGTGTGCGTCTAAAATAGGAGAACGCCATGGCTGGTTTACTGCCCAACGTCGACCCCGACGGTTTGCTTGAGTACTCAGTGGTCTACACCGACCGCTCGCTAAACCATATGTCGCAACAGTTTCAAACGGTGATGCGGGATATATCGGCCACGCTGAAAGAGGTCTACCACGCTCACTCCGCCGTCATCGTTCCCGGTAGCGGTACCTTTGGCATGGAAGCAGTGGCGCGTCAGTTTGCCGTTGATCAGAAGACTCTGGTGATTCGCAACGGCTGGTTCAGCTACCGCTGGACGCAAATTATCGAGATGGGCCGCCTAACCGATCAGCACACGGT
The DNA here is from genome assembly GCF_001507855.1 of Halomonas sp. 54_146. Taxonomy (GTDB): domain Bacteria; phylum Pseudomonadota; class Gammaproteobacteria; order Pseudomonadales; family Halomonadaceae; genus Vreelandella. The sequence goes on along the minus strand of NZ_LGEN01000032.1, from coordinate 29,076 downwards.
ACTTAAAGCGCGGCGTCTTAAAGCCGACGATGCCCATTCGCCTTTCCAGCCGATTCCGATTGACGAAGCCGTGGCACAGATTCGTAGCGAAAAGCCTGCCGTCGTCTTCGCGCCTCAGGTAGAAACCTCAGCAGGCTTGCTGCTGCCGGATGACTACCTCAAAGCGCTGGCCGAGGCCACTCACGAGGTAGGTGGCCTGTTCGTGGTAGACGCTATTGCCGCGGGCACGCTGTGGGTGGATATGCAGGCGTTAGGCATTGATGTGCTAGTCAGCGCGCCGCAAAAGGGCTGGAGCGGTTCGCCCTGCTGCGCTATGGTAATGCTCTCAGAACGTGCTACCCAGCGTTTGAGCGAGACCCAAAGCAATAGCTTTGCCTGTGACTTGGCCAAGTGGCACAGCATTATGCAAGCCTACGAAAATGGCGGGCACGCCTACCACGCCACGATGCCCACGGATGCCTTACGGCAGCTGCGCGATATTATGCAGGAAACCCGTGCCTACGGCTTTGCCAAGGTGAAAGAGGAACAGCAAGCCATTGGCCAGGGTGTACGCGACATGCTTAAACGCCGCGGCTTTGTAAGCGTTGCCGCTGAAGGGTTTGAAGCCCCAGGCGTGGTGGTGTGCTACAGCAACGATAGCGGCCTGGTGGGCAAACTTGCCCAGGCGGGGGTGCAAATTGCAGGCGGCGTACCGCTGATGTGCGATGAAGGCGATAACTTCCAAACCTTCCGCATCGGCCTGTTTGGCCTAGATAAGCTGCACCATACTCAGCGCAGCGTAGAGAACCTGGAAAAGGCGATTAAGGCTGTTGTGTAACGATAAAATCGTGTAACCATCCTGTCGCGTAGCTATTCAGCCGTGTGATCATTCAATCTGAAAGCATCAAAAAGCCCGCCGGTTCTTTTCAAACGGCGGGCTTTTCTTGTATGAACGGTGACACCTTCTTGGATAACGCTTATAAGTACCCCGCGCCCCGCGGCATCATTCCTAACTGATTTTCGACCTTGGTAACCCCATGGACATTTTCCGCCGCTACCGTTACTGCCTGCTTCTGTTCGGGCGACTCAACCAGCCCCCAAATTTCCACCACCCCACCGTCTACAATCACGCTGATGCTTTGGGTGTGCACACCGGTATTATTTTCCACCTCTTTCAAAATGGCTTCACGAATTTGCCGATCATCCGTGGGTGACTGGGTCGGTGCTACCACCGCATTGGCAATACCCTGCAACAAATTGGCGCGGCTGACGATGCCTACCAGCTTGCCATCACGCAGTACAGGCACCCGTTTGATATGGTGTTTTTCTAACATGCGGGCAATGGTATGAATCGGCGTGTTCTCTTCAACCGTCATCGGGTTTGGCGTCATCACTTCATGGGCTTTGCGGCCATGCAATTTCACATAGTCGGCTGGGTTCTTGCCGGCGCTAAAGAGTGACAACCACCAGGACTGACCCTGCTTATGGTTATCTTTTACTCGGCGCATTAAATCACCTTCGCTGACAATGCCTACCACCCGGTGCTCACCATCTACCACAGGAACGGCACTAATACGGTGCTTGAGCAGTAGCTGGGCAATGTCACGCACTTCAGCATCGGGGCCCACACTCACCACGCTGGGTGTCATGATATCGATAGCTTGCATGGTTCTTCTCCTTACGCCCGACCTTTGAGGCACGTTTTTAAAGACAGTTTCTTAGCGTCAATTTTTTAAAAGCAAGTGTGCCTTGCCATTTCTTTGAGCCTAGTTCTCTCACACCTATTTAGCTATGCTGGCGGGCTATCTTAACGAGCGCGTTGCTGCTCTTTTGATCTAGCGCAATTTATCTTTCCCCATGCTTAACTATTTGTTCTCCTGCTATTTGCTCTCCTTCACTGCACTTCTCTCTTCTACTTTTGCTACATCGACAATGCCTGACCGGCTGACAACCACTTTCCAGCGAGTGAGATAGGAGGTGTTTTCACTGCCCGTTTCACGAATCACTAAATTAAATAAGTGGCGGCGTTCGACGTTTTCACGCACCGCTTGGCCATCTTTCAAACGGTAGATGTAGTGTTTTCCTTTGCTCATTAACCGGGTAAGCATGGAGATATCGAGATTGAGCGTTTCACGGGTATGCTCATAGCCGCTTAAAAAGCGGGTGGGCGACATGCGTGAGCTGGAACGGTAGTGCAGCACCACTTCTTCGCGCTGGGCCACCGTGCGGCGGCGCATCTTCTGGATATCATCACCCAGTGAGGCAAAGTGTTTATAGTCAAACCACTCTAATTGACGCCCTACAATAGCGTTGCGCGTGGGGTCTACATACTGGCGTCGCCATTTGGGTCGCCCTTTACGCAGCCAGCGCCAGAGAGTATTGCGCAAATCATCCTTAAACACTTCGCGCATGGCATAGAGCAGCGCCATGGCTAATACAAAAAGCGCGGTAATATCGCCCAGCACGCTGCGCAAATGCAGCACGCCTAGCGATACAAACCCCATTACCACGGCCGTTACTAGGGCTTTAACCGCTCTCTGTTCACCGCTACCTAGCTCTAGCGCCTGCTGTTTCAGAGTGATGGGGTGCTCGATCAGCCGGCGCAACAAACGCATTTTATTCGACATCCGCGTAGGGTCGGCGATAACGCGTTCGGCGTTGTATTCCTGATCACGACGGTATTCATCCTCGCGGTGACACACGCTAATAAAACGCCGGCGAATGTCGGTAAACTCGCCGCCGCGGGGCAGGTGTGCCACCAGCGCCAACAGCTGCTGTTCCGTAAACCAAGAAAGGTAGTTATCAATATTGGCGAAGTACTTATATAAGCCTTCATCGGTTGGCTGATTGCGCCGCAGTCGCTTAAGGATGCCATCACTTAAGTCGATCATTTCATTCAACTGTTCGCGCAGAGGAGTGTCATTTTCCTGGGCCTGAGCGTTTTCTCTGCGCTCGTCCTTGCGGGTGTGGCGCAGCTTATTGGCCATGACCAGCATCTTCTCGGTGGTGCGCTCCATCGCCACCACGTATTGGTAAGCATAAAGGCTCAAACTCAAACGGTAGGAGTCACTGCCCAGCTGTTTACGGCTGGCCAGCCGGCTATGCACCAGCGGCAGCAGATACTCGTCACTGTAATAGGTGCGCGAGACGCTAATCGCCGCATGATAAAACACCTCTTCGGAGATAAGCTGGGTACTTAACCCAAGCTCTCCGGGCACAAAAAGATAGACGTCGAGGTTGTGCGATGTCTCTTCCTTGAGCCGCCGGGTAAGACGCAGCTGAAAGCTGTTTTTACGCTCAACGTTGATCAACTCACCAATCTCCTACTCCTTTGCCTAACGTGATGATATACCATGGCTAAATTGAGCATGGTGAAAGACACCCTTGCCATCTTTTAACGCGTTGTTTAAAAACCACCATTGCGTGCGGTTTATCTCTTCAACTACAAATAGCTATCTACGGAGCTGGGGAATGTCGATTGCCCGTTTTTCACCCTTTGAGCTGCTGCTGTTAAAAAGCCGCAGCCAAGTGGATACGGCAACATTGCTGCTGTTGGCTTGGCTGCTTGTGCACCGCCAACACGTTTCAGAAGGCCAGCGGCGGCGGCGCCTGGCCCAAGTAACCGCGCAGTTTCGCCACGGGCACGAGCTTGGCCCGGTCATGCGTATTGCCCATAGCCAAGACCTGCAAGCGATTCAGCTAGCCGCCGAGGTGCTGCGCAAAGAATGTGGCCAAGAACGCAGCCTGAGCATTATCCATCAAGCAATTACGGTGGCCACGGATGACGGTGAACTGTCGCTTGCCAACCACTATATTTTGCGATTTCTGGCCGATTTACTAACCGTTGCACCCGCCACTTTAAACACCCTGTTTCTAGAGATTACGGGCGCTGCGCTGGCTGCGCCAGAAGACCCCAGCCGAGACAGCTACTGGCAAGCTCACGACCCAGACTACCATGCGCGGAAAACCCGCGACGCCGAGGCCGCCAAGCAGCAGCACCAGCAGGCCAACGAACGGGCCGAACAGCAGCAGCGAAAGAAAGAGCAGCGCGACCAACAAAAGCAACAAAAACAGCAAAAACAGCAGCAGCGGGAAGAACAAGCCCGGCAAGCGCGAGAACACAAACAGCAACGCCAGCAGGAACAAGCGCGCCAGCAGGAGCAGCAACGCCAGCAAAGGCAACAAGAACAGCAGCAAAGGCAGCAACAGCAGCGCGAACAAACCGAACGGGAACAGTGGCGCTATCGTGAGCAGCATCAACAAGAACAGCGCCAGCAAGAACAGCGGCAACGCAATCGCCAGCAGCGCGCTTCACCGCCGCAAGACCGCACAACGCGCGCGCTTTCGGTGCTGGGGCTTACCCCAGGTGCCACCCGCGTTGAAGTTCGGCACGCCTATCGGCGCATGGCACAGCTGCACCACCCAGACCGCTTCTTTTCAGAAAGCGAGCACCAGGTAGCGCTGGCCTCTGCGCGTTTTCAGCGGATTAAAAACGCCTACGATTATTTAATGCAAACGTACTGAAGCCATGTAAGGCTAACTATTTCACGCCTGATGCAAGACCAAGAGAATCGATGTGACCCTATGCGCGATTTATACCAACGCCTTGCGGTGTCCCCAGAGGCCAACGACCAAGAGATCAAACAAGCCGTGGCTAACTGCCAGCATAGCGCGCTGCGCCAAGACGCAGAGGCGGTGTTCAGCGTTGCCGAGCGCCGTGAAACCTACGACACGCTGCACGATACCGTCAGCGATATTGGCAGGTTGCGCGCGCGTTTAGGGCTCAGCCACGGCGCGTACTGGCAGGGCGATGTGGCGAATGACTTTTCGCTTCCCCCCGACCATGCCATTTCACGCCACGATGAACTGGTTGACCGCGTAAGCCACGCGGTCTCGCTGTATAACCGCTGGCGGCGCTTACGCGGGCCTTGGCTACTGGTCGCCGTGTTCACCGCCGGGGCTGGCGTAGGTCTCGCCTTGGGGTTCGCCCTGTACCTGGGGCGTGTGCCGATGTGATGCAGCACGATTAGCCATCTCGCCGTGCTTACGCACCTGCTCATCCTGGCGAATTTCTGCTTTTGTCGGGCGCGGTGCAGGCGTTGGCGGTGCGGGTTTCTTGTGATGCTCTGTTTGTGATGCAACGCTTTGTGATGCAGCGCTTTGTGCAGATGCCGGCGCGGCTTTTGCTTCACTCTGCGCATTTTCTGACACGCCATCTTCAAGCGAGAACGACGTGCCTGACGTGGCCTCCATGCGATCTTCAGAGCGCGCTTCCATACTGACACTCAGGCGCGGCACGCCCAGATCAATCTCTTGGGCTTCCATGCGCTGCTTGAGCAACAAGTTGAATGCCCGGGAGACATCCCACTGCATCTCTGGCGCGGTACGAAAACGCATCCGCAAAATAGGACAGCCATCCTCGAAGCCCTGCACCCCCTGCATTTCCAGCGGCGACCAAATGTAGTGGCGCATCATCGGGTCACGGCGTAGCTCTTGGGCGGTTTCCTGCATTAGCGTAATCGCATCATCGATTTTCATATCATAGGGAATGCGGATACGCATCAGCGCAATACCGAACTGGCGCGACATGTTGTGAATCGACTCAATACGGCTAAAGGTGATGATATGCACCACACCGTCCAAATCGCGCAGCCGCACGGTGCGCAGCGTTAGCCCTTCGACGGTGCCCATATGGCCATTGATTTGCACGAAATCATCCACCGCCAGCGAATCTTCGATCAAGATAAAAATGCCGGTAATCAAGTCCTGCACTAAGGTCTGGGCACCAAAACCAATCGCCAAACCAATCACACCCGCACCGGCTAGCAGCGGTGTTACGTTAACGCCCAAGTTTGCCAACCCCGAGATCACCGCAATAATTAGAATAGTCACGAAAATGACGTTGCGAATCATCGGCGTAATGGTTTGCGCCCGAGCCTGATTAACCCGCCGCCCGCGAGCGCGCGAGGAGGAAGTCAGCGCCCGCTGAATGGCGGTATCGGCAAAAATCCATACCAGCCACGCCAGCAGCACGGTGGCACCTAAGCTTAACAGCGCTTGGCCAATGCGAGTGCTGGCCACGGCTTGCTGGCCCAGGCCAAACAGAGAACCGCCCCACACCTGCATGGAGAGTTCGGCAAACACCATCCACGAACAGATATGCGCCAGCACAAAACCAAACCGCTCAAGGCGTTTACGGTATTGGCTATAGCGGTGGCGATGACGGCGTTTGCCCATACGCTCCGCTTGGCGACGCAGCAGCCCGGTAATCACCAGCGTCAGCACCAGCAGGCTGGCTGAAATAATCGAGCGCGCCAGCGCAGTGCCAACATCGCCCACGGTAATGAAAATGGCCAACAAGGAACCGCTCACCAGCAGCAACGCAGGGATATGCCATAGCCCACCCAGCGAGCGAATCATCTCCACGGCGGTGCTGGCATCGCGGCGCTGCTTGTAAGGGCGATTGCAAATCAGGTGGCGCACCGGGCGTTTAAATTTAAGAATAAAGCGTGCTGAGAGCAGCGCCGCCAGCATATTAGCCAGCACGGACACCAGGCTTGAAAGCTCGCTACCGAGCATTTCTACCAAACGCGAGGAATTGACCGCATCACCAAGGGCGATCAACGCACCAATCACAAACAGCCCGCGCAGGGCCTGCTGTTGAAGCAGCAGCACCGCGGTAAAGCGGTGGCCGCGGCTGAAAAATGCAATGACGGTTTCAAACACCACCGAAAGTGCGCGGCCACACAGGCAAATATACGCAACCACTAACACCAGCGTGCGTCCTGGGCTGTCGGGCAGCACCTGACCAATGCCTAGCGTGATGGCAAAGGACAGCGCCCAGGGCAGCATACGCCGGAAAAAGTGCACCGCCAGCAGCCAGCCTTTAGGGTCGCGGGGGAGATCCAACGGCCAATCACGGCGGGTTGCCAGCATGCGCCCAAAGGCAATCATCACCACCAGCAGCGCTGTCCAAACCACCGCCAGCACGGCACCCTCAGCCACCGCCCGGACGGCTTCCCCCTGGTCAGCGTCATCGTTCAGCGCGCGCAAATCTTCAACGCCTTGCACCAATTGGCGCGCCCATTCATCCACTGGGGAGTTACCGGCTTGGGCCTGGTCACCAAGGTCGCTTAACGTATCAGCGAGAGCACCGAGCAGCCCTCCTTGGCGCACAACGCTCTCTTGCTCGGCAGCGCCGGTTGCGATCTGCAGCTCGCGCAGCGACTCAAGCAGCTGGGTGCGCTGCTCTTCGCTTTCCAGCATGCCGATCACATCGTTCAGTGAACGCTGGAACTCCTCGCCGCTCACCTCTGCCTGCTCTTCAGCGCCGCCACCCAAACTGGGCAGTGACACTATCTGCGCTTGGGCCTGAGTGAATGCCAGACTCGTCAGGATCAGGCTTGCCAGCAAAAAGAAGACAACGCTTATTATCGTGTTGATTAACCCGTACTGTCGCACGCCTTACTCCTGAACATTAGTCTGAATGGCGTCCTGCTTACCGCTTTCCATCGCTTTATGTTTTCAACGACTGGTTTTCAAAGACTGGTTTTCAAAGACATGGTTTTCAAAGACATGGCTTACAGCGCTTAGGAATGCACTCAGCCTTAACGCGTGTCTATGATAGGCTGAACACCTAAACGTTCACCTCAAGGATACTGAGATGACGCTACAAGCTCCACCTAACCGCTTAAACTGTCACGGGAAAACCCGGCATGTGGGCGTCGAAATTGAATTTGCTGGGCTGCCCCCCCGCGACACGGCACTGATTGTGCGTGACCTGTTTGGCGGGGAGCTTAACGTGGTAAGCCCTCATCGGCTACTGGTTGAACATACCCGCTGGGGCGAGTTTGGTATTGAGCTCGACACCCAGTACGCTCATCCTGACAAAACACTGCTTGAAGAGCCTCACGCTCAAGACAGCGAGTGGGCGCGCCACCAGCACCAACGGCGCGTGCAGTTTCATCAAAAAACCCGCGAGCTGATTGGTGATATGGTCACAGGCCTGGTGCCTACCGAAATCGTTTGCCCACCGATTCCCTGGGATGAATTGGAAGCGCTGGATACGCTGTTTGATGCCCTTCGAGAACATGGCGCTAAGGGTACCGATGCCAGCCTGCTGTATGGATTTGGCTTACACCTTAATCCTGAAGTAGAGCGTTTTGACGTCGATTACCTACTCGCGATGCTGCGCGCGTACTTGCTGCTTGCCGGCTGGCTGCGCGACGAAATCAAAGTGGATATCACCCGTGAAATGCTGCCCCACGCCAACCCGTTTCATAAAGAGTACGCGCTAAAAGTGCTGGATAGCCGCTACACGCCTGATCTGGACACGCTGATTGACGACTACCTGCACTACAACCCAACGCGTAACCGCGAGCTGGATATGCTGCCGCTATTTGCCTATCTGCGCCCCAATCATCCCCATGAATTGCTACATACTGAGCTCACCAAGCCGCGCCCGACCTTTCATTACCGATTGCCGAACGCGCAACTTTCCCAGCCTGGATGGGGTTCCGTGATGGAGTGGAACCGCTGGGTAGAAATCGAAAAACTGGCGGTCAATAGCGACGTATTACTTGCCCGTTGTGCTGATTATATCGCCTATCATAACCGCCCACTAGCGACGCGCATTAAAGACAGCGTTAGCCGTTTTTCAGCAAAGCTGGGGCGCTGGGCGCGCCGAAAGTGTTAAACCGCCCTGTCGTCTTTTTTTTACTAAATTCCTCTTTTTTGCAACAGTGAGTAACCAACTGCATGTCTCGCCCGCTTATCGGAATTACGACCTCTGACCAAAAAAGCCACTTAGCGTGGTGGTTTGATTGGTTTGCCGTTTGGCGGCATGGCGGCAAACCGCTGCGGTTATCGCCTTCGCGCCCGCAGCCGCAACGCCTTGATGGCTTAATCATTGGCGGCGGAGACGATATTCAGGCTCACCTTTACGGCGGTGAAGTCCAGCTGGATGTACGGCTCGACCCAGCGCGAGATGAATTAGAGCTTGCGCTGCTTGAACGATTTATTCCCCTGAATACGCCCGTGCTGGGTATTTGCCGGGGCGCGCAACTCATCAACGTGCACCTTGGCGGCACCCTTGACCCTGACATTTACACCACCCATGAAGGCTTAAAGCGGCGGCGAACCGTACTGCCGCGCAAAACCGTTGATATTGTGGGGGCGAGCAAGCTTCACCGCTTGCTGGGGGTGACGTGGTGCCGAGTTAACAGCCTGCATCATCAGGCCGTTTATGAGGCTGGCAGGGGAATTGAGATTGTGGCACGTGACAGAGATGGCCTGGTGCAGGGCATTGAGTCCCGCGAGCACGAATTTTTAATTGGCGTGCAGTGGCACCCGGAGTGGCTCATTTTTAACCGCCCCCAGCAGCGCTTAATTCGCGCCCTGGTGACGGCATCACAACATCACGCTAGCAAAGCTTACTGTTAGCTCAAGACCGCTAACGCTGCCTCGTAATCCGGCTCGTTTTTCAGCTCACTGACCAGCTCGCTATGCAGTACGCGGTTCTCAGCATCTAACACCACCACTGCACGGGCACACAGCCCTTCCATCGGGTTGTTGCACAGCGCCACGCCCCACGCTTCAAGAAACTCTGGATGGCGGAACGTCGACAGTGTTTCGACGTTATCCAGCCCTTCTGCCCCACAAAAACGTTTTGCCGCAAAGGGTAAGTCGGCTGAAACAACCAACACCACCGTATCAGCAAGGTTAGACGCCAACTCGTTAAAGTGGCGTGTCGACACCGCACAGGTGGGCGTATCTACACTGGGAATAATATTAAGCACTTTACGCTTGCCGGCATACGTCTCAAGCGTCACATCTTGCAGGTCGCTGTTCGTCAGCGTCATCGCAGGGGCCGTTTGGCCTGTTGCAGGCAGCGAGCCTGCTACGTCCATCGGTTCGCCTGCACGGGTAATCTGTTGCATTGCTTACTCCTTTTTACGTTAATAATGAATGCGTTCTTACCATGTGACGCGCCATTATATGAAAAGCCGTCATGTGAAACGCCATGGTAGGCTATCTTCACGCCTTTATGCCCTTTCCGGAAAGGTCTTTTGTTCAACGTTTTTGTTTCAGTTCACTGAGGTAGTGATATGGCAAGTGTCTTAATAGTTAAAACCGGCGACGCCTTTCCTGAAGTGGTCGACCAGCACGGTGATTTTGAAACACTCTTTGAAAAGCAGCTGACCGCTGCACTGCCAACGCATTTAGACCTACAGGTGTGGGATGCAACACGTAACCCCAGCGCGCCTGAGCTCAATACACTAGCAGGCATTGTGATGACGGGTTCACACAGCATGGTTAGCGACGCCGAGCCTTGGAGCGAAGCACTCAAACAGTGGCTGCAAGAAGCGTTGGCCAATGATATTCCCATGCTGGGCGTTTGCTACGGCCACCAGTTAATGGCTGCCGCTTTTGGCGGGGTTAGCGATTATCACCCTGCCGGCCGTGAATCCGGCACTCGCACAGTGCGGCTGACTCAGGCTGGCCAGCAAGACCCGCTGTTTAGCCAACTACCGGAAAGCTTTATGGCACACCTAACCCATGCGCAGTCGGTCATGCAGGTGCCTCATGGCTGTAGCGTGCTGGCCCACAATAGCCATGACGCCCATCAAGCGCTGCGTTACGGCCCGCGTCAGTGGAGCGTGCAGTTTCACCCAGAGTTCAACACATCGGTGATGTGCGCTTATATAGAGCGCCAGCGCGCCGCTCTGCGCGACCAAGGCGAAAGCCCGGAACAGCTACTGGAAAGCGTAACGGACACCCCCGAGGCCTCCAGCCTTCTGCGGCACTTTTTGGCGTTTGTATAGCCACTCACTTTCGCTGATCTCGCCGCGAGGCTAATCGATCGGCAAGCCGTGTAGGCTCAGGCAGTTTGGTGCGCCCTAAGCAGCGCATCACCCAAGCAAGCGAGGTTTCAAGGGTGATGCGGTGCCCAGGCGACACATAAATAGGCTTAACCTTGGCGCGAGAGCGTAGCACCACTCCAATAGTCTCATTGCCTGCATTGCCTGCATTGCCCGCGTAAAGTGGCACCCAATCGCCCCGCTGCTCACCTACCTCAGCGTGTTGGCCATATAGGCGTGACTTGGCAATCCCGATGGTCGGCAAATCTAGCCATAGCCCTAAGTGAGCCGCTACACCTAACCGGCGTGGGTGGGCAATCCCCTGGCCGTCGACCATCACTAGCTCCGGCATCACGCTGAGTTTTTCAAACGCGCCCAGCGCCGCGGGAATTTCACGAAACGAGAGTAAACCAGGAATGTACGGCATGCGGGTGGGCTCACGATGAACCACTTGCTCTACCACCGTTAAATCCGGCGCGCTGGCGGGGTTCCATTTCAGCACGACAACCGCCGCCCGGGTTGTTTCACCGCTATCTTCAAAACCGATATCCACCCCGGCGATATGCGTTACCGGTGCTAGACGATCAGTTAGCTCCAGGCGCTTAGCCAATTCTGTTTGCAGTGCCCTTGCCTCTCTAGGTGCCAGATTCCATTCGTGTAGCGGTGCGGGCATCTTATCTTCCTTGATCTGGTGAGCGGTGAGCGGTGAGCGGTGAGTGGTGAGTGGTGAGTGGTGAGTGGTGAGTGGTGAATGGTGAATGGTTGGTGAATAGAAGGTAGCAAAAAAACGCCCCCGCACCAGTAAAGGGGCGGGGGCATTGAGAGTTACTCAAGTGCCGCTTGGCGGCAGTTGATGACTCATTACGTTGCTGAAAGCTTACGCGCGTTCGCGACGACGAACCGGCGCATCGCCTTCATCACGACGGCGGCGCGGTGCGCGCTCAGCCGGTGCGTTGTCTTCGCTGATTTCCAGCGGACGACCGGCCACACGGGCACGTGCCATCTTGGCTAGAATCGTTGACGGCAAGCCGCTCGGCAATTCAACAACAGAGAACGCGTTGCGAATATCAATACGACCGATACGCGCGCCTTCAATGCCGCCTTCATTGGCAAGAGCGCCAACCAGCTGGCCTGGCTTAACGCCATCTTTATGGCCAACCGATACGCGGTAACGAGTCATGCCTTCCGTCGGGCCGCTTGTGCGTTCACGACGCGCACCCGGCTTACCGGCAGGCGCGCCATCACGCGAGGGCTTCTCTTTACGCGGTGCCTGTAGGCGACCAATCGGCGCTTCGTCGGCCCGTGCCATGGAAGCAAATGTACAGGCTAGCTCGATCGGGTCATGACCTTCTTCAATCAGACGCTCAATCAAAGCACGCTGTTCTTCTGCGCCTTTGGTTAAAGAGGCAATAACGCGGTGATGGAAAACGTCATCACGATGGGCGCGAATCGCCGCTTCATCAGGCAGCGGCATTTCAGTCATTTTCTGACCGGTCGCCTGCTCCATCCAGCCTACTTTGCGGCCTTCACGGAAACCAGCGAAGGTGATCGCGATACCGCTACGGCCAGCACGACCGGTACGGCCGATACGGTGCGTGTAGGCTTCCGCATCTTGGGGCAGGTCGTAGTTGATAACGTGGGTGATACGCGACACGTCAAGACCACGGGCTGCTACGTCGGTGGCGATCAGTACGTCGACCTTGCCACGCTTCAAACGCGTAATAGTGCGCTCACGCAGGCTCTGGTCTAGATCACCCGACAGGCCAGCGGCGTTAACGCCACGAGCGGTCAGCTGCTCAACCAATGTGGTACAAGCGGCACGGGTACGCACAAAGACGATAGCGCCATCAACCGGTTCAACTTCAAGAATACGCGAAAGCGCTTCAAGCTTGGCACCGCCATCAACGCGCACAATGCGCTGTTCGATGTTTTCGCCGGTGGTGGTGCCAGACTCAATGGCCACTTTCACCGGGTTAACCAGGTAACGGTTAACGATGCGCTCAATTTCAGTCGGCAGTGTGGCCGAGAAGAACACACGCTGAGCATCTTTCGGGGTATCGGCAACCACGCGTTTTACGTCGTCGATAAAGCCCATGCGCAGCATTTCATCAGCTTCGTCCAGCACTAGGGCGGAGAGGCCATCAAGCTTCAAGCTACCGCGATCCAGGTGGTCGATAATCCGGCCTGGCGTGCCAACGACTACCTGTGCGCCACGCTTCAGGGCACCCAGCTGCTCACGGTACTCTTGGCCGCCACATAGGGTGGCAACTTCGAGGCCTTTGAGGTTTTGGCCATACTTACTAAACGAGGCAGCTACTTGCTGAGCCAACTCGCGAGTTGGTGCCATTACTAATACTTGCGGCTCGCGGCGAGTCAGTTCCAGACGCGACAGCAGCGGTAATGCAAAAGCAGCGGTTTTACCAGTACCCGTCTGGGCCTGACCCAGCATATCGCGGCCTTCAAGCAGCGCAGGAATGGTTTGCGCCTGAATCGGCGAGGGAACTAGGTAGCCCTGTGCTTCAACAGCAGACAGAACGGCAGGCAATAGAGCCAGATCGCCGAAGCTCGGCGAGGCGACAGAAGTCGAGGTCATTAATCACACCTTGGTAGGCCGGCAAGTACCGGCAAAAAACATCATAAGCGTCTCTGACTCTGTCGTCGCACAACGACATAAAATGTGGTCGTTGTAGACAACAGGCACCGCCGTAGCGGTCAAAGCCATCAATGGAGTCGGAGACGCCGGTCGCACCTAGCATCCGGTTGGGCATAACACCGCATTAGCGGGCCAACCGCTGTGGCGACCTTCTGCGCCGATTTCACCCGTGTGGTGAAATACTGGAGGCGCGCCATCTTCACAGCAATGAACATCCAGCAATTGGCGAGATGTTCCCGCAAGCGCCACTACGAATAACTATTAACATTGACCTATTTAATACAGACTCATTAATAACTATCAACTATGTAGATGTACGCTTACCGTCATGATGGAGGGGTCAACACATGCGAGGAACGCGCATCCTACCATCGCATGTAGCTGCTGGCCAGCACTTTTAACTTACGCCACAACCACATTGCCACAACTGCATTGGAGCAGGCACATTGGAACAGGGCTTGCGCTCATGCCTATATGGTCTAGCCTGAAAATGGCCTAATTAAGTTCACTACTCTCAAGGAGCGATTCAATGAACTGGGATCAAATTGAAGGCAAATGGAAAGAGATGAAAGGTAAAGCTCGTTCTCACTGGGGCGAACTTACCGATGATGAGCTAGATCAAATTGGCGGTAGGAAAGACCAGCTTGTCGGCAAGCTTCAACAAAAGTATGGCCTTGAGCGCGAAGAAGCAGAGCGCAGGGCAGACGAATGGGCCGGCAAGCACTAGTTACTGATTTACAAGCACTAGTTACTGATTTATTAGCCATCATTTATTGATCGTAGCCACATGGAGAGATGCTATGCGTAAGACAATCCTCACAGCAGTAATCGGCACCGCCCTGATGAGCAGCGTTGCAATGAGCGCTCATGCATCCGATGCACCGCAAGGCATGTATTCTGCCGACGACATTCTTGATGCAGACGTTTTTTTCGCTGGCGGTTCCGGTGAAGAGATTGGCGAAGTCGATGACATTCTTTTCGATGAAGACATGCGCATTTCTGCACTGGTCATTGAAAGTGGCGCTGTTCTCGGCTTAGGCGGTCGCGAAATTGTCGTGAGCACCGACTACTTTACGCTGGAAACACACACGGAAGGCGATGGTGATACAGAGCACCGTATTATGGTCGAAGCCAGCCAGGAAGAAGTTGAAGCCTTCCCTGCCTACGACCGCGATTGGTGGGAACAGACTAAAGCCAACGCCCGCGACGCGTGGCAGACAACACAAGAAGGCGCCCAAAGCGCTTGGCAGCGCACGCGCGATGCGGTCAATGCTGACGAGTAAGCTGTCAGCTTACATCGCTTAATCTAGCGGTTGATTAGCTAAAAGAGCCACCCAGCAACTGGGTGGCTCTTTTCAGTCATTTCTTTCCAGCCATTCCTTTCCAGCAAGTGATGCTTAAACACACTAGCGGCGGCGTATCCCCTGCCCTGGAAGCCGCTCCCGATCATGAGGGCATTCAAAATCCAGCAACGGGCCGGCAGGTACAATGCGCGTTGGATTGATCGTATCGTGGCTGTAATAGTAGTGGCGCTTGATATGATCCATATTGACGGTTTCAGCTACCCCAGGCCATTGGTAGATTTCCCTCACGTAGTTTGAAAGGTTCGGGTAATCCTCAATGCGCTTAAAGTTGCACTTGAAGTGGCCGTAGTAAACCGCATCAAAGCGGATCAGCGTCGTAAAAAGGCGAATATCTGCCTCAGTCAGCCACTCACCGGCGAGATAGCGATGCTCGGCTAAGCGTGCTTCCATTCGATCTAAGGCGTCAAACAATGCCTTAACGTGCTTCTCATAAACCTCCTGCTCGGTGGCAAAGCCTGATTTATACACCCCATTATTGATGTGGTCGTAGACATCAGCGTTGACCTCATCAATAACGCTGCGAAGGTCTTGCGGGTAAAAATCCAGGTCATTGCCGGTCAGCTCATCAAAGGCGTGGTTAAACATCTGCAGCAGATCAGCGGACTCATTATTGACAATAGCACTACGCTGTTTGTCCCATAATGCCGGCACGGTGACACGACCGGTATAGTGCGGGTCGGTTTTGGTGTAAAGCTGATAGTGGAAGTCAACGCCGTTAACAGAATCGCCGCTGGCACCTTCTTCCTGATGGTAGGTCCAGCCTTTATCGAGCATTAGTGGGCTAACGTGAGAGACACCGATAAGCCCTTCAAGGCCTTTCAGCTTACGCATAATCAGCGTGCGGTGCGCCCATGGGCAGGCCAGCGACACATAAAGGTGGTAACGGTCTGGCTCCGCTGGATAGCTCAGCCCCGTGCCTTCAGGGTTGCTTCCTACCCAGTCGCGCAGCTGGGCAGATTCACGAACGAACTCGCCGCCGTGCTTTTTAGTGTCATACCACTGATCAACCCATTCGCCGTTAACAAGTAATCCCATCGGGGCTCTCCTGAAATGAACGTATACCTGAACGTACAATAAATGCAGCTTGCATTTAGCATACGCTCGGCCCCGGGATGCTCAAGCGGATGTTTTACGGCGTTTCATTCGAGGGAATCGAATCATGCATCCTGCACACGATGATTGCACTCACTTGCCACGGCCTGCTGCAGAGCGTTTGCCATGGCATGAGCCGCAGGGCCTGCGCGGTCTCGGTCACGGAAAATCATCTGCATGGGCACTTCGCGAACCCCTCCCGCCGCTAAGGGGAGCGGTTTCAGCTGGCCGCTTTTTAGCTCCTCAGCGATACGCGTTTCAGGCATCCAGGCAAAGCCTAAACCACGCCGGAGCATATCCAGTGAGGTATTAAGGTGACTGACGGTCCAACGCTGCTCCGCTTTTAACCAGCCGGCGTTAGTTGATTGGCGCAGCGCTGAGTCGCGCACCACGAGCTGCCGATGCTGAGCCAGGTCGCGTAGGTCTAACGAGCGGCCTAGCTGATGCAGCACATGCTGGGGGTGCGCCACCGCAATAAAACGCACCGTGACCAGCGGCTCCCCCAAGAAGCCCTGCGCTTCAATGCCGGAAACCACGAGATCTGCACGGCCATCGTAGAGCATCTCTGTGCCGCCATTAAGCACACTTTCGTGGAGCTGAACACGCACCTGGGGGTACATTTCAGAAAAGCGCTCTAACGCTTTGGCTTGGGCCGCGGCCGGAAAAATCTGGTCAATGGCGACCACCACCTCCGCTTCTAAACCCGCCGCCAATCGCGTGGCCACATCTTCAAGTGAGGCAGCGCTCTCAATTAATTGACGAGCCCGCCGCAGCAGTAGTTCGCCGGCTTCCGTTAAGCGCACCTGCCGGCCAACGGGCTCTAGCACCTGAACCCCTAGCTGTTCTTCTAATTTGTGGACAGCATGGTTGAGCGTGGAGGGGCTTTTGTGTACCACCTCTGCTGCACGTGCAAACCCACCATGGTCAACCACGGCGGCTAACATCTGCCATTGTGAAAGTGTTACCCGGGACATTTCGATTTCCTCAACGCAAAACAGCGAAAAAATGCGCTTATTATTCGAAAAAACATGACTAGAATGCCAGGAAACAGCGGGCAGTTCTGCTCATGCTGACAAAATGACGGTTAAATGACGGTTATTAGCTGCCGGCACGGAAAATTGAGGGAGCCTAAAAAATGAGACAAAAGCTCTACATTAACGATGCCAATATTGTTAAAAACGTATATTTTAAAAAACTACGTTGTTAAAATTACGTTGTTAAAAAATCACGCTGTTAAAAATTGCATTGCTCAAATCTGATACCGTTAAAAACCAATTCACACCTATCATCAACTTAGGTAAGTTAATGTCTAGGTAATTTAATGCCTAGTTAATTTAAGCTATTCATTGAAACATTTAAGCGGCGCATTGAAAGCGCTCACTTAAAACCTGGATAACTTAAATCTAAGCGGTCATCTCATTTTTTAAAACCCGGATGTCAAGACCTAGCCTGATTTAAGGCGTAAAGCATTCAATAAGCGCGCCTGATCAGTTACATTTGTTAGCAAACCTTGTTTACAATTGGTAACCTTTTTCCTGTTATCGATGTATTCCTATTTAATTACCTTTTATGTATAGACGTACAGTCTATGCACCCACTTCTGCATGGGGTATGGTTTCCGAGCATATTTACTATATCGTTATTTTTAATCACGAACTCGGCGGTCCATTTACCCATGTTGCGAATCCTACATTCGCTGCCCCGCACACATAAATTATTACTGTTACCCGTGGCGACTATGGTCACAGTGCTGGGCGCACAAAAGTTACTGACAACGTATGACGATTTAAATGAACCCAATACACCACTAGAAAGCGTACTTGTACCGCTTCCTAGTGGCTCAACACCAGGTGTTCCTTCGCTACTTCAAGAGCGTACACCGGTTGCACAAGCCATCGACCGTGCCTCGCGCGCACTCGATGCTACTCGCGAAAATATTCCGCTAAGTCAATTAGCTGCTACTGAAATCGTTGACCTTGATGTCGACATGATCGCCTCAGCCGAAGCCGATATGGCGACTCATTCTGGCTCAGCGCAAGAGGTGGCCGCGTTTGATACTGCCACTGCCAGCCCGGAAACACTGACGGCAGCGCTTGGCACGTCCGATGCAGCCTCCGATGTA
Source organism: Halomonas sp. 54_146 (assembly GCF_001507855.1). Lineage (GTDB taxonomy): Bacteria > Pseudomonadota > Gammaproteobacteria > Pseudomonadales > Halomonadaceae > Vreelandella. The sequence continues at coordinate 11,007 of NZ_LGEN01000032.1, read as the reverse complement.
GATAGCGGCGCTCTCCATATGGCGATTGTCGTGGGTACGCTGACCAGCGGCATGCTGGATGTGGACAACACCCCAGCGGTTGAAATAGCAGATGCCACGTCTTATGAAGATTATGGCGTTGAGTTATTTGATGACCTCTCATTTCTAGAGTTAGAGTTAGCCGCTGAAGAAACATTTGTGCCTGAATGGGCAACCCATATTGTTGAGTCCGGTGAAACTTTCGCTTTGTTGGCGCAAAACAAATTAGGCCTTGGCTACAGCGAAGTCATGGCGCTACTTGACGACTTACCCGATCAGCGGATGCTAACCCATTGGCGTGCCGGGCAAAGCTTTGACTATCAGCTAGGTGAAGATGGGCGCTTGTTGTCACTGCGCATGATGAAAAATACCCGCGATGGCGTATTGCTAGAGCGGGATTCAGACCGCTTTGCCATTACCTCTATTGAGCGCCAAGGAGAACCTGTTCAGCGTCTCTATGCAGGTAGCGTTAGCGGCAGCTTCGCGCGCTCTGCCCAGGCCACCGGTTTAAACAGCGGTTCAGTGACCGAACTCACCAAGCTGCTTGAAAAGAAGCTTGATTTTCGCCGTGACAGCCGCCGTGGTGACCGCTTCCAAGTGCTGGTTGAGTCAGACATGATTGATGGGGAAACCCTCGACTCCCGCGTTTTGGCCGTTAAATACGACGGCGAACGCATGGACCTCACCGTGGTGCGCAACGCCACCGATGACAACTTCTATACGCCTGATGGCAATAGCCTAGACCCCGCGTTTGCACGCTACCCGTTTGAAGGTAGCTACCGCCTAAGCTCAAACTACAACCCACGGCGCAAGCACCCTGTCACTGGCCGTATTAGCCCACATAACGGCACCGATTTTGCCATGCCCATTGGCACGCCCGTCACCGCGCCCGCTAATGGCGTCGTTGAGCGCGTTAGCAACCACCATGCAGCCGGGCGCTATATTGTCATTCGCCATGATAACGGCTACCGAACCCGTTACTTGCACCTTTCCCGCCCGCTGGTTAACCCAGGCGAGCGTGTGACCATGGGTGAAAGAATTGCGCTGTCTGGTAACACTGGCCGCAGCACCGGCCCTCACCTGCATTATGAAGTCCTCGTCAACAATGCCCCGGTTAATGCGATGACCGTCACGCTACCCGAAAACACCAGCCTGAGTGGCAATGCGCTTGTTGCATTCCGTAGCCAGGCAGAGCCTATATTGGCCACGTTAGAAAGCGGCGAGACAGGGCCGGTTAGCGTCGCCAACTATCAGCAAGAAAGCGAAGAATAGTGTCTAGTGATAGTTATTAGCAATAGTTATTAGCCCTACCGCTGAAACCGCAAAACACCGCCTAAAGGCGGTGTTTTGCATTACAGCTTAGCGCTACAGTGTTGCGTTACACCGAGCAACGATTACCTATCCTCCACATTTACATTCCTACGCCTACACATCTACACATCTACACATCTACACCGGACGCTGTAACGCTGCCAGCAGTGCCGCATCGCGGCGGTAAATATCAGGCCTGAACTCTACTTCTCCTTGGGTATTCGGCCAGGCGGTTAAATAGTGAAGCGCCACAGGAATACGCTGAGCCAAATTGACGTTGAGATCACTCTTACCGCCCAGCAAGCGGCTCATCTGGTAACGACTACCGGTGTCTTGCAGCAGCATTTGCGCCAGCTCAACAACCCCTTCAACGCGAATACAACCTGAGCTGAGCGCTCGCTGGTCACGCTGAAACAACCCGCGCGCGGGGGTATCGTGCAAATAGATCATCTCATCATTAGGAAAGCGCACAACCACGCGCCCTAGCGGGTTACCCGCACCCGCCACTTGGCGCAGCATAACGCCACCAGGGCGCTGCCAATCGACCTCTTCTGCCACCAGCCGCTCACCTGAGGGGCTAATCACCTGAATGTTTTTACGCGCTAAATAATCAATATCGGCACGCACCTGGGGCAATACATCCTCGCGCATGATCGTGGGCGGTATTGTCCATGAAGGGCTAATCGTTAAATGGCTAATGGCTGAGTGAATAATCGGCGTTTCACGGCGCGGTGTCCCCACCACTACTCGGGCATCCCAATGCTGGCCGTTAGGGCGAACGTAGTGCATTCGGTAGCCCGCAATATCAACCCAGAGCCGCGGCTGAGCAGACTGCATAGGGCGCATCCAGCGTGCACGCTCTAAATTGACCCGCAATTGATCGATGCGCGCCGCTACGGATGTATTCAAAGCAAGCCGCGTTTGCTCACCTACCACGCCATCTTCTTGCAGCAAATGGCGGCGCTGGAAACGCCTCACGGCGGCTTCAAGCGGTGCATCAAAGGTGCGCCGGTTCGTGGCGACTTCCACCCCAATCATCGGGTAAGCATGGCTATCAGCCACCATGACATCAGCCTCACCCCATAGCGCTAGGCGCTGACGCAGCACGATCACATCGTCTGCCTCGTCTCCTGGACGAAGCGCCGCTTGCCGCGCCGCTAAATAAGGCGCACTGCCCAGGTTGGCCAACTGGTATTGGTATTTCAACGCGTCGCGCAACTGCTGATATTCATCCGAGGTAGAACGCACAAGCGCGATAGCGTTGTTAAGCTCACGGTTTTCAACAGCGTGCACAATGCGAAGCAGTGAGTAATTACTTTCAGGGCGGGGCGCATCCCAGGCAGGCTCTACATCACGCGGATTCACCTTGCCGCGCTCTAAATGATCCAATGCCAGCAACAGCGAACGGGTGGCTTTTACCTCAAATGCCGCTTGCGCTGTAACGCCTACCCTCTGGCTATACTGAAACTCATTAAGCAGCGTGTCAGCGTGATAATCTTCTGGCGCCAAGCCATCGTATGCCAAGCTATTCAGGGCGGCGACCAATGACTCAACCGCTGCCGCTGTCTGCCAAACAGGCCTGCCATCACGCAGCTGATAAAACTCAGCAAGGGGTAAAAGTGGCGCTTTATCAACAGCATCAGCAGCTATTAAGTGCTGCGCCAATGCCTGTTGCAGCGGTGCTGGGTCAGCATACGCATTGCTCGAACCTAAAGGGCCATGGCTAAGCGCTAGACATAAAGCGGCCCCTATCGCCCATTGTCTTAGTGGCTGCATCTCGTTCATCGCCCTCTCCTTGCGTTACTATAATCACCCACACTCGCCGACCCATTCTTTTTGTCTTAGTCGGCTACCCTTCATCATGACGGATATTACCTGCGGGATCGATTGATATGGCGCTTCGCTCATCTCTATTTACGTTACTATTTTCACTGCCTTTAACATTGTTGTCGTTACCGCTACACGCTGCCAGCTTCGTTGCCCAAGTAGGTTCAACGCCACCACCCGGCATACTTCCCTTGCATCATCAGCTACTACAGCTAGCCCCGCAGGCCACACCTGAAGCGCTGCGTTTAGCCGCTCAAGCCCTCAACTGCGCCGAACCCAACGCCGAACGCCTAGCGGTGATCGATTACTCCCTGCCGTCTACCCAGCCGCGCCTGTGGGTATTTGATTTGCACCAGCACAAGCTGCTCTTCGAAGAATTAGTCTCTCACGGGCAGGGTTCCGGCGACGCCCAGGCTGAAACGTTTTCCAATACCCCCGATAGCCACCAATCCAGTCTTGGCCTGTTTCGCACCATGAATAGCTATTACGGGCGTAATGGTTACTCACTGCGTTTGGAAGGCCTTGAACCTAACGTTAACGACCTGGCATTTGAGCGCGCCATCGTCATCCACGGCGCTGACTACGTAAGTGATGCGTTCATTAACCAAACAGGGCGGCTCGGACGCAGCCATGGCTGCCCTGCGGTGCGTGAAGATGTGACGTATCCGCTGATCGATAGCCTAAAGGAAGACCAATATGTCTTCGCTTACTACCCTGATGCAGAGTGGCTTGCCACCTCCGCATTTTTGGGTTGTACGGCTACCGCTACGCAGCTTGCCCGCCGCTAAGGCCTGGGCTTTATAGTAAAGGTAAGCGTTAATAAACTCAGTCTTGGCGGTGATCAGCCGCTCAATTTCGTCATTGTCGGGCGTTAAATCAGGCGTACAGGGGAACCCTCTGCAATACTTTGTGACAAATTAATACAAAATATTGCTATCTGCCGTAGGTGTCTCTGCCATGTTCACCTTTTTGCATCCGTATCAAAAAATTCGCCGCCTAGAACAGGAGGTCTCAAGCTTACGCGCTCAGCTTGACGCCGCAACGACCTCCCCTAGCTGCCGTCTGTTAAACCTGATGAAATCCGTACCCTCTATCAGCATGTTGCAAGCCAGAGGGGCCGATATGCTTGCCTCCCTCAATAGCGGTATTGAAGAGTATGCCGACCAGCTTGCCGGTGAGAGCGCGACCCTGGCCGAAACGTTTACGCTTATTGCGGCTGCCGAACAAGCAGTGGATACCCTGCACCAACGCCTCCAAACCAATCAGCATACAGAAGACCCACCCACCTCGCCGTTGGTGCTTGCTAAAACGCTGCACGCCCTTAGCCAGTTACAGGTCGCTCTGGCGCGCAATGCCGGTCACGCTCAAACGCTGGCGGTTAACGCAGCGCTAGAGACAGCCCAAAGCCAGGAGTCACCTGGATTAACAACCATCGCAGAGGATGTTCACCGCCTGGCGCTTAATATGCACCAACTGAGCCACCAACTCAGCCTGCTGATGGAAAAAATCAACAGCCAAGTCAGAGAGCATTCTCAAGCGTTGGTTAAAACGCGCCAGGCAGAAGATGAACTAGCCCACTTTGCGAAAATGGCCAGATATAGCGTGCAGCAGCTTTCTGACCAAACGCGACATATGCACAAAATCATTCATCACAGCGCGACAGCGGCTTTTCTGCATTCCGCTAAACTGGATCATGCGGTATGGAAATGCCGGCTTTATAAGCAGCTGCTGTCAGCAAACCCTGAAACCCTGCTTGAAGACGACCACCAATGCCGGCTAGGGCGCTGGCACCTTCAAGGCGAAGGTTACCAGCGCTATGCCCGCACCGATGCTTATCGGGCGCTCACAGCCCCCCATCGCCGTATGCATAAACGTGGCGCTGAGGCGCTTACGTTTGCCCAGGAAGGGAATCACAGCGGTCAACTAGCGGCCTTAAGTGAGATGGAAGAAGCCAGCCAGCAGCTAGCCCTACATCTCGATGTGCTAATGGAATACGCCATCTATGAAGCTCCCTCCCCCTCTGGCAGTCACTCACCGCTAGCAGATGCACCTTAAGGCTGCCCCAAGAACAGGCGCTATTGATCAGGATAGCTGTTGTTGAGACATCGCTTTTGCTGAGACGTCACGTACTCAGAACGCCTCCCACTCATCGTGACGCTGCTGAGAGATAGCGCGTGGCACTGGCTTGCCAGTTTGCAAAGCGCTGTTTTGCAAAGAGCTACGTTGAAAAGAGCTACGTTGAAAAGAAGTGTCCGCCAGCGCAGCGGTTTCAAACTGACCTAGTTCAAACGAATCAAGCAAGTGAGAAAGGTGCTCTGCACCTGCACGTAGCCGCTGTGCTGACGAAGCACTCTCTTGAACCATGGAGGAGTTCTGCTGGGTCATTGAATCCATCTCGGCTACCGCCGTATTAACTTCTCTAATACCAGCGCTCTGCTCCCGCGCGCCCGCACTTATCTCGGCGATCACATCGGTGACACGAGTCACGCTATCAACAATCTCTTGCATGGTGGTGCCCGCTTCACGCACCAGCGTTGCGCCATCCCGAGTACGCACCAGCGAGCTATCGATTAACTGACGAATCTCACTAGCAGCATCACTCGACCGGCTGGCGAGGTTACGCACCTCTTCGGCCACCACTGCAAAACCGCGGCCATGTTCTCCGGCACGCGCAGCTTCCACCGACGCATTCAGCGCCAGAATATTGGTTTGAAAAGCAATCGAGTCAATCATGGTAATAATGTCGGCAATTTGCGTGGCTGACTGATTAATTTCGCCCATCGTATGCTCGACACGCTGCATAGCGGAGCTACCTTTACGAGCCACATCGACAGCACCCTGTGATAACTGAGACGCTTGCTCGGCAGCTTCAGTGGTGTGGTGAACCGTAGAGGTAATCTCTTCCATAGACGAAGACGTTTGCTGCAAATTAGCCGATGACTGCTCAGTGCGTGTAGCTAATTCATTGGTGCTTTGATCGATATTTTGCGAAGCAAGCAGCACCGTTTGGGTAGTGCGATGCACATCTTGGAGAGTGACCTGCATTCGCTCGACAAACGCGTTAAATTGCTGCGCCAAGTTGCCAATTTCATCATTGCGCTCCACGGTGAGGCGCTGGGTTAAATCCGCCTCGCCGGTGGCAACATCGTGCATGGCGGCGGCAGCACGTTTCACCGAACTTAGCGCACGCTTAACCAGCCACGCTGCCAGCATCCCTACGACTAACAACAGCACAAGCGTCACAACCCCCTTGGCAATGAGGTCACGACGAAACTCTTGCCACGCAAGAGCTTCCACCTGGGCTAAGGTTGTGTCTATATCACTTAGATAGATGCCGGTTCCAATCATCCAGTCCCACTCGGGAATGGCAATCGCCATTGAGTGCTTTGATTCAATTTCACCGGTCGCGGGGTTTATCCACTGATAATCATAAAAGCTTTGATCACCTGTCTGGGCGCGCTTGATTAAGTCATCAACAAAGGTATTGCCCTCACTATCGACCAGCCCCCGCATGTTTGTGCCCACGCGGTCCGGCGCAGCGGCCATCGCCCGTGCAGTGCCATCAAAATTAAAAGCGAAAACATAATTAGAATTGCCAAAACGGAAGTTCTGAAGAATGTCTTGAGCCTGCTGCTGCGCTTCTGATTGGCTAAGCGAGGCATGGTTGACCAGGTGCGATACCGCATTGCGCGCTGATTCTACCAAATAGCGCACCGTGGTTTCGCGTTCACTCACCAGCACTTCACGCTGTTCTTCCAGCATTTCTTGCATATTCGCTATTGAGTTACGCACTTCCAGCGCTGAAAACACTAAGGCCAAAAACAGCATTGGGAGCAATACTAAAGCCACCATTTTCGCCTGCAGACTCAAACTAAAGCGTGCATCTTTTTTTATCATGTTCACCAAATCCCTTGTAACGTTTTTTATTAGTCATTCATTTACAGCAACAAATGACGTTGACGTAAACTTTTTCTAATCTTATCGCGTGCAGTCGACCACACTCTTTCGTTTAGGCCAATAGGATTTTGGCATTACCTTTTGCATCAGCTGTTAAATAGCCTTTGTTAAATCGCGTTTGTTAAATAGCTTTTCGTCTTCCCTCGCGGCCTATGCCATGCTGACGGCACTGCAACCACCTTCTTCACTAGTCGCAATGGGAAAAAAGCATATGGCACAGGTCAAAAAGCTGGATCTCGCATTACAAGGCGGTGGCGCGCACGGCGCTTATACGTGGGGGGTAATAGACCGCCTACTGGCGGATGAGCGAATTGAAATTGAAGGTATTAGTGGCACCAGCGCTGGCGCTATGAACGGCGTAGTGATGGCCGATGCGCTGACTCGGGGCGACAAAGAGACCGCCAGGCAAGCGCTGCATGACTTCTGGAAAGCCGTCAGCCGAGCAGGCATGGCAAGCCCCATTCGTCGCTCTCCCATGAGTGTGCTGACAGGAAACTGGAGCCTGGACGACTCCCCTGGCTACATTGCCATGGATCTGTTAAGCCGGGTGGCTTCGCCCTATCAACTCAACCCGCTAAACATCAACCCGCTACGCGATATAGTCGCCAGCCATGTTGATTTTGAACGCGTTCGACAGTGCCAACAGTTAAAGCTATTTGTGGCAGCCACCAACGTGCGTACCGGAAAACAGCGCGTATTCCGGCGCGAAGAAATGAGTGCTGACGCCGTGATGGCCTCTGCCTGCTTACCCTTTATGTTCCAAGCAGTAGAAATCGATGGCGAAGCCTATTGGGACGGCGGCTATATGGGCAACCCCGCACTGTTTCCGTTAATGGAAGAGTGCAGTGCGCGGGATATCCTACTCATCCAAATCAACCCCATTAGTCGTAATGAAGTGCCTACATCAGCAGCCGCTATTATGAACCGCCTCAACGAAATCACGTTTAATTCAGCGCTGATTAAAGAGATTCGGACGATCGGACTGCTCAAACATGCCCTTGATGAGCAAGGCATTGAAAATTGCTACCAACAGGCGCTGTTCCACCGTATTAGTGGGGATCAGGCGCTTGATGGGCTCTCTGTTTCTAGCAAATCCAACTCAGAGTGGCCTTTTTTATGCCACCTATTTGAGCAAGGCCAAGCAGCGGCTGAACGTTGGCTAAGCGAGCATTTTGACGCTATTGGCAACCGCTCCACGCTCGATATTGACGCGGTCTACCTGCACGATTAACCGCCGGCTTAATTTGCAGGAAAGCATCACCTTAGCCATGCTAAAGGCTTACCGAGTAACGCAAACAAGGAGTGCTTTCCATGCATAAAGGCGTGTTATTGATCACCGGCGCATCCAGCGGCATTGGCGCAGCCACCGCTCGAGCCGCCTCTCGTGAAGGCTACAAACTGGTATTAGCCGCCCGTTCTAACGATAAGCTCACCGCGCTAGCACAGGAACTGGGGCCAGAGAATGTGCTTACCTGTGAGATGGATGTCACCAATATGGAGCAGCAGCACGCCATGGTTGAACAGGCGCTTGAAACCTTTGGCCGCCTAGATGCAGTTTTTGCCAATGCCGGCCAAGGCGGTTCCCCCGGTGGCTTTAGCAGCGCCGACCACGCAACATGGCGAGAGATGATTCTCACCAATATTTATGGCGTTGGCCTCATGCTTACCGGCCCTTAAACGCAGCAAAGGCCACGTGTTATTGACCGGTTCAGCGGCAGGGCGCACGACCATTCCCGGCTCCATGTACAGCGCCACAAAATGGGCAGTCACGGGGATTGGCTACAACCTGCGTGAAGAGCTACGCGGCACCGGCATGCGCGTTACCTTGATCGAACCTGGCATGGTTGATACCCCGTTTTTTGATGAACCGCCCGAGTATTCGTTGGAAGATCGCGATATCGCCAATGCCGTTGTCTATGCACTGCTACAACCTGCTCATGTGGACGTCAACGAGATTCTCATTCGCCCTACGCCGCCGGTTGCAGACTCCGCCAGCTGAATGAACATTAGCGAGCGTACCCCCGAACTGTTGCCGCTAAAACGGTTCACACACCTTGCAATTCATCAGCACTGACCGCATAACGTGTGGTTACCAAGCGTGCTAAGTAGTTAGCGGCTAAGTAGTTAAAGGCTAGGTAGTTAGAGGCTAAGTAGTTAAAGGCTAAGCCACTGACTATTTTGCACGCCATCAACGATTAAACTGCAGGTGAACCATGAGCCAACTCGCTTCCACGGCGCTTTCTGTTCTTGACCTGGCACCTATTCGCCAGGGCGGCAGCGCCGCTGAGACTTTTCGCGACAGTGTTGCTTTAGCACAACTAACCGAGCGGCTGGGCTACACCCGTTATTGGCTTGCCGAGCATCACAATATTCCTGGCATCGCTAGTGCCGCAACCGCCGTACTGATTGGCCATGTGGCCGGGCACACTTCCACTATCCGTGTCGGCAGTGGCGGCATCATGCTGCCTAACCACCCGCCGCTGGTGATTGCCGAGCAGTTCGGCACGCTGGAAACGCTCTATCCTGGCCGCATTGATTTGGGCTTAGGGCGTGCGCCCGGCTCTGATGGTGCCACCATGCAGGCCATGCGCCGCAACGCCCATGCCGGGGTCGATGATTTTCCTCAGCTACTCAATGAATTGCGCAGCTATTTAGATGATGCCGAACCCCAGCAGCGCGTGAAAGCGGTGCCCGGCCAGGGCACGCATGTGCCGATTTGGCTACTGGGCTCTAGCGGCTACAGCGCTCAGTTAGCGGCTAAACTGGGCTTACCCTTTGCGTTTGCCGCGCAGTTCGCACCGGGCTACTTGTTTGAAGCGCTGCGGCTGTATCGCGATAATTTCCGCCCTTCCCAACACCTTGATAAACCCCACGCGATGGTCGGCCTGCCCGTAATGGCGGCTGAAAGCGATGCCATGGCGCACTACTTGGCCACCACTGCCCAGCAGAAGTTTCTCAACCTTATTCGCGGCAAACCAACCCAATCACAGCCCCCCGTGGAGCATCTCGACTGGTCGCCGGTTGAACAGGCTCAAGTCAGCCAGTTTTTAGGCGCCGCGATTATTGGCGGGCCTGAGACGGTGAAAGCCCAGCTAGAAGAGTTCCAAACGCGCACCGGTGCCGACGAGCTAATGATCAACAGCGACTTCTACAACCATTCAGACCGCTTACGCAGCTACGAAATTGTTGCCGAAGCCGCGCGGTGAGTGGCTTCTCGATGAGTGATTGATAGTTTTACAACAAATGTTCAGTTCTATTATAAATACTAAGCTCCGTTAGAAGTGCTCTGCTGTACAATAAGTGCCCGGCAGCAAACGTCGCGCAAATTGAGAGGTTTTCCGGTAAAGTCTCTCATCACTTAAATTAAGCCGTTTAGCTGTTAAGCATTTACTTAACGAATCCGCTATTCGGCTCTCGACACTTTCTACGGTAAAGCCCCTCGTAATGTTTTTTAGCCCCTCACTGTCTTCGCGCTTTTCGCTACGCTCGCGTTTTATTGCGCTCATTGCCACCTTGGTGTTTGCCACTACGCTACTGCTTGGCTGGGTGGCGTCCCGGGAATCAGCACAGCAAATGGAGGCCAACATTGGCGAGGCGGCCTCAGAAGCGACCTACCAAATGGTCGATAAGCTGGCGCGCAGCATGGATGCGCGCATTAAAGAGGTCAAACTACTGTTAGGTATGCAGGCCCTTACTAATGACACCAATACGGATGTTTTGCGGGAACAGCTAGAGCGCTTGCAAGACAATCACAACGTGGTGTCATGGATCGGCTTTACCGACCCGGAAGGTACCATTGAACCCTCCGACGATTCATTCAAAGAATAGAATCGCGGATTCTTACCCCTCTCACGCGCTCTGTTGCCAGAGCGAGGAGAGCGATACCGGGGTTCT
>NZ_LGEN01000031.1 GCF_001507855.1 Halomonas sp. 54_146 | reverse complement strand
GTTCGATGTGTGTCATGCTGATTCCTCCTGGTGTTTATGAGGAAATCAGTGTGGGCAATTTCAGGGCGTGGCTGTAGGTGCCGATTTATGGGCGCTTACCGGCAAACAAAACGGGGCGCGCCAATGCGCACCCCGTTAGCTAACCCCAGTGGGTTAAGCGTTTATTGCGACTAGTTTTTGGTTTTATCAACCAGCTGATTAGCAGCAATCCACGGCATCATACCGCGCAGTTTGGCACCTACCTGCTCAATCTCGTGCTCAGCGTTCAAACGACGACGCGCGGTCATGGATGGGTAGTTAGTGTTGCCTTCCTGGATGAACATCTTCGCGTATTCACCGGTCTGGATACGCTTGAGTGCGTTGCGCATAGCGGCGCGCGACTCATCGTTGATCACCTCAGGGCCGGTTACGTACTCACCATACTCTGCGTTGTTAGAGATGGAGTAGTTCATGTTAGCGATGCCGCCTTCATACATCAGGTCAACAATCAGCTTGAGTTCGTGCAGGCACTCAAAGTAAGCCATTTCCGGCGCATAGCCCGCTTCGGTCAGCGTTTCAAAACCGGCTTTTACCAGCTCAACCGCGCCACCGCACAGTACCGCTTGCTCACCGAATAGATCGGTTTCTGTTTCGTCTTTAAACGTGGTTTCGATGATACCGCTGCGGCCACCGCCAACGCCTGCAGCATAAGAAAGCGCAAGCTCTTTGGCGCTGCCGGAAGCATCCTGGTGAATAGCGATAAGGTCAGGAATACCACCGCCTTTAACAAACTCAGAACGAACCGTGTGACCCGGCGCTTTCGGCGCGATCATGATCACGTCGAGGTCTTTACGCGGCTCAATCTGGTTGTAGTGAATGTTGAAGCCGTGAGCGAAGGCCAGAGTAGCGCCTTCTTTCAGGTTCGGCTCAACTTCCTGCTCATAAATCGCTTTCTGGTTTTCATCTGGTGCCAGCAGCATGACCACATCAGCGGTTTTACAGGCGTCAGCAACAGAAGCCACTTTCAGGCCGGCGGCTTGTGCTTTAGCAGCAGAAGAGGAACCCTCGCGAAGCGCTACAGTAACGTCAACACCTGATTCTTTCAGGTTGTTGGCATGGGCGTGGCCTTGCGAGCCGTAGCCAACGATAGTTACTTTTTTGGCTTGAATAAGGGAAAGGTCGCAATCTTTATCGTAAAAAACGTGCATGGTAAGGCTCCACAATACAATAGCGTTATCGAAGGTTATCGAGCTGTTTTTAAAACTGTTTTTAAAAACAGTTTTTAAAAACCGTTTCAGCGTTGAGCCTACTCTACGCCAAGCAATCTATTGCGTAAAACGCTATATTTGCAATATAACATTTCACATATAGCAACAATGGACGTGATATGGATTTTCGACTGCTAAAGCACTTCAACACGCTCTCCGAAGTACTCCACTTTGGCCGTGCCAGCGAGCTGTGTCATATCAGCCCATCAACCCTGAGCCGCTCGATTCAACAGTTAGAAAACGAGCTTGCCACCACGCTGTTTGAACGCGATAGCCGCCACGTGACGCTGACCGCACAAGGCGTCATCTTTCAGCGCTACACCCGCGAAACGCTAGAACAGTGGGGAACGTTAAAACGCACCTTAGCCACTACTGCCACCCAGCTTACGGGTGAAATCAGCATTTACTGCTCGGTCACCGCCAGCTATAGCTTTTTATATGAGCTGTTAAGTGATTTTCGTACCCAGCATCCGGGTATTGAGCTAAAGCTGCACACCGGTGACCCGGCGGAATCCATGGCTCGCGTGCTAGCGGGCAGCGATGATATGGCGATTACTCCACGCCCTCGCGTGCCCCCTGCCGCGCTCACGTTTAAATCACTCACCCGATCACCGCTGCTGTTTATTGCCCCTACCGATACAGTGGATTGGTTGCCAGCTTCCCCGCAAAGCTCTACCGCCCAGCAATGGCAAAGGGTGCCCATGATTCTTTCTGAAGCCGGCCTATCCCGTGAATACGCAGACACCTGGTTCAAAGCACTCGGCATTACGCCCCGTATTTATGCCCAAGTGGCGGGGCATGAAGCGATTGTCAGCATGGTAGGGCTAGGCTTTGGGGTGGGCGTCGTGCCAAAAATCGTGCTGGATAATAGCCCCCTTGCTAGGCGCGTGCAGGTGCTCAACGTAAAACCTGAGCTGCCGCATTACGATGTAGGGCTGTGCGTGCTCAACCGACGCTTGAAAAACCCCATGATTGAAGCACTGTGGGCCACTGTCAGCGAGCGTTAGCTCCTATCAGTTAGCCCCCATAAAAAGACGCCGCCCCGGCTGGGGCGGCGTTCTTGTTCAACGGCAAGTGCTTAGCGCTTTTAAGGCCTAACGTGGCTGGCATGCCTACAGTGACAAGACCTTATCGCCCCGCGCAATACCCGAGACCCCAGTACGAGCGACCTCAAGAATGCCCACCGGTGCCATGGCTTGCAGGAAGGCATCTAGCTTGCCCGCATCACCGGTAATCTGCACCGTATACAGGCTTGGCGTCACGTCGACGATCTGCGCACGGAAGATATCCACCGTGCGCTTTACTTCATCGCGAGCAGCACCTAGCGCTTTCACCTTCACCAGCATCAATTCACGCTCGATATGGTTGCCTTCGGTGAGATCCACCAGCTTCACCACATCGATCAGCTTATTGAGGTGCTTGGTGATCTGCTCAATCACCCGGTCATCACCCACGGTGGTCACCGTTAAACGCGACAGCGACGGGTCTTCAGTGGGTGCGACGTTAAGCGTTTCAATGTTGAAGTTACGCTGGGAGAACAGCCCGACTACACGTGACAGCGCACCCGGTTCGTTTTCTAACAGAATCGAGATGATATGACGCATCAGGTACGCTCCGTTTTAGACAGCAGCATGTCGCGCATGGCACCTAACGGCACCTGCATCGGATAGACGTGCTCAAAGGGGTCGACCTTCACGTCAAGAAACACCAGCTCATGCTTGTTGGCAAAGGCCCGCTCTAGCGCTGGCTCCAGCTCATCAAGGGTGTTCACGGTAATGGCGGTAAACCCGTAAGCCTCAATGAGCATGTGGAAGTCTGGCAGCGATTCCATATAGGAATGCGCATGGCGCGACTTATAGTTCAAGTCCTGCCACTGGCGAACCATACCCAACGATGCGTTGTTGAGGTTAACAATTTTGACGCCTACGCCGTACTGCTTACAGGTAGAGAGCTCTTGCATCATCATCTGGAAGCTGCCTTCACCGGTAACGCACACCACGTCGTCATCCGGGAAGTTCTGTTTAATCCCCATCGCGGCCGGGAAACCAAAGCCCATCGTGCCCAAACCACCCGAAGTAATCAGTCGGTTGGGTTTATCGAACTTGTAGTACTGGGCCGCGAACATCTGGTGCTGGCCAACATCGGTTGTCACGAACGCTTCACCGCGAGTAACCCGGCAGAGCGCTTCAATGACTTCCTGGGGCTTGAGCACTTCACCAGGCGCGGAAGGCTCATAAAGCTTGCCTTCACGCTCAGCGCGCCAGCCATCAATCTTCTGCCACCATTCAGCGAGTGCTTCAGGGTGAGTAATGCTATGCCCCTGCACCAAACTGATCATTTCATTAATGACGCTGGAGGCCGGCCCCACAATCGGCACATCCGCACGCACCGTTTTAGAGATCGAGCTTGGGTCAACATCCACGTGAATGATTTTGGCCGTTGGGCAGAACTTCGACGTGCTATTGGTGACGCGGTCGTCAAAGCGGGCACCGATGGCAATAATCAAATCAGCGTGATGCATGGCCATATTGGATTCATAAGAGCCGTGCATGCCCAGCCAGCCCAAGCACTGCCGGTCGCTTTGCGGGTAAGCGCCAATGCCCATCAGCGTGGTGGTAATTGGGTAGCCCAGCTGTTTGACCAAGTCGGTCAGCCCTTCGCTGGCCTTGCCCGTTACCACGCCGCCGCCGGTATAGAACACCGGGCGTTTGGCCTTGAGAATCATCTCAACGGCTTTTTTGATCTGCCCGGTATGGCCGCGGGTCACCGGGTTGTACGAGCGCATCTTGACCTTTTTCGGGTAGACGTACTCGTAGCGCTCGGTGGGGGCGGTCATATCTTTGGGTATATCAACCAGCACGGGGCCAGGACGACCGGTAGCGGCCAGATAATAGGCCTTTTTGAGCACTTCCGGGATTTCAGACGGGTGGCGGATCGAGAAGCTATGCTTAACGATCGGGCGCGTGACGCCGATGATATCGGTTTCCTGGAAGGCGTCTTCGCCAATCAGGTGGCTCATTACCTGCCCGCACAGCACCACCATCGGAATAGAATCCATATAGGCGGTCGCGATACCGGTAACCGCATTGGTGGCACCGGGGCCTGAGGTCACCAGCACGGTTCCAGGCTTGCCGGAAGCACGCGCATAGCCGTCGGCCGCATGGGTGGCCGCCTGTTCGTGACGCACCAGAATGTGCTTCACTTTGTCCTGACGGAACAACGCATCGTAAATATGCAGCGCTGCGCCGCCGGGATAACCATAAATATATTCAACGCCCTCATCTTGTAAAAAGCGGGCGATCATATCTGCGCCGGAAAGCAGTTCCACTGTATTTCTCCCCTGGAGGTCTCGAGTGCGATCCGCAGGACATCCTGCGGTGTCGAGTGCGACGGTATGCCGCTGCCGGCCCTTGCCGGCACCTGATGCCAAACCCTGGCATATGGCCCGGTTAGGGCCTGCACTCTCATCACGACGGATCGCCGTGTCGGGGCGTTGGCCAGGTCAGGCGGTTAGCCTAAACCCGGAAGTCCTTCGGCGGGTAAAGGCGTTTGCCTACCCTTCGCGCGGGGATTAGGGGTTGCCCGTTGAGTCCGCGCCCGCAAATCAGGAACCGATAAGATTCCATTAGCGCCGGCAGCCTGTCAACCTCCTATCGAGTCTCGCCCGCCAAAGGTCGCAAAAGTGCCTAATAAAAAGCCCCGCTGGTGAATGCCAGCGGGGCTTTTAAACGGCGTTAATAACGCAAAATCAACTTATGAGGTGAAGACCAGCTTACCTTCTTCGGCGTTGATGTGGATGGTATCACCAGGGGCAAACTTGCCCGCCAGCAGGTCTTGCGCCAACGGGTTCTCAATACGGCTTTGAATCGCCCGCTTGAGTGGCCGCGCACCATACACAGGGTCGAAACCCACTACCGCTAACTGCGCCATGGCTTCGGGGCTGACCTCAAGTTTCAGGTCATGTTCAGCAAGGCGTACTTTCAAGCGCTCCAGCTGAATACCGGCAATGGCCTGAATTTGCTCTTGGCCGAGTGCGTGGAACACCACCACTTCGTCAATGCGGTTGATGAGCTCAGGCCGGAAGTGATTACCCACCACCTCCATGACCATGTTTTTCATTATTTCGTAATCCTGACCTTCATCACCACTAGGATCACCGCCCATGCGCTGAATAATATCCGAGCCCATATTGGAGGTCATCACGATCACGGTATTGCGAAAATCGACCGTGCGCCCCTGGCCGTCGGTTAAGCGGCCATCTTCCAACACCTGAAGCAGAATGTTGAACACATCCGGGTGAGCTTTTTCGACTTCATCCAGCAGCAGCACCGAATAGGGCTTGCGGCGCACGGCTTCGGTTAAATAACCGCCCTCTTCATAGCCGACGTAGCCTGGGGGCGCACCAATCAAGCGAGCCACGGAGTGCTTCTCCATAAACTCGGACATATCGATACGCACCATCGACTCTTCGGTATCGAACAAGAAGTTAGCCAGTGATTTACACAGCTCGGTTTTACCCACCCCGGTGGGGCCGAGAAACAGAAACGAGCCGTTAGGGCGGTTAGGGTCAGAAAGCCCTGCCCGCGAGCGGCGTACCGCATTCGCCACTGCCTCAACGGCTTCATGCTGGCCAATGACCCGCTGGTGCAGCGCCTCTTCCATGCGCAGCAGCTTGTCACGCTCGCCTTCGAGCATCTTGGAAACTGGAATGCCCGTCCAGCGTGAGACCACCTCGGCGATTTCCTCTTCAGTGACGTTAGAGCGCAGCAGCTGATGGCTAGAGGTATCCGCTTCGCCTTCACCGCTTTCAGCAATTTTCTTTTCCAGCGCCGGAATCTTGCCGTACTGAATTTCCGACATCCGCCCCAAGTCGCCCTGGCGGCGGGCCTGCTCTAGGTCAAGGCGGGCCTGCTCTAAATCGGCCTTAAACTGCGCCGCCCCCTGAATACTGGCTTTCTCAGCTTTCCAGATTTCATCCAGGTCAGCGTATTCGCGCTCTAGCTCATGAATTTGATTATTGAGCGCATCAAGGCGCTTTTTAGATGCGTCATCGGTCTCTTTCTTGAGCGCTTCCCGCTCCATTTTGAGCTGGATCAGGCGGCGATCAAGGCGATCCATCGCCTCTGGCTTGGAGTCTAGCTCCATGCGAATACGCGAAGCGGCTTCGTCAATCAGGTCAATTGCTTTGTCGGGTAACTGGCGGTCTGTGATATAGCGGGTAGAAAGCTTGGCCGCGGCGATGATCGCCGAATCGGTAATATCTACCCCGTGGTGAACTTCGTAGCGCTCTTTCAGGCCGCGCAGAATCGCCACGGTGTCCTCTTCGGAAGGCTCATCCACCAACACTTTCTGGAAGCGGCGCTCTAGCGCGGCATCTTTCTCGATGTACTTGCGGTATTCATCCAGCGTGGTCGCGCCCACGCAGTGCAGCTCACCGCGAGCCAGGGCGGGCTTGAGCATATTGCCCGCATCCATCGCGCCTTCGGCTTTACCCGCGCCGACCATGGTGTGCAGCTCGTCAATAAACAGAATCACCCGCCCTTCTTCCTGGGAGAGCTCCTTGAGCACGGCTTTCAAGCGCTCTTCAAACTCACCGCGAAACTTGGCACCCGCCAGCAGCGAGCCCATATCCAGCGAGAGCACGCGCTTATCTTTTAAGCCTTCCGGCACTTCGCCGTTCACAATACGCTGAGCCAACCCTTCGACAATGGCGGTTTTACCCACGCCTGGCTCGCCGATTAATACCGGGTTGTTTTTGGTACGCCGCTGCAACACTTGAATAGTGCGGCGAATTTCATCATCGCGACCGATCACCGGGTCGAGCTTGCCATCCAGCGCGCGCTGGGTAAGGTCCATAGTGTATTTGTTGAGCGCTTCACGCTGGTCTTCCGCGTTAGCGTCGTCCACGGTGGCACCGCCGCGCAGGCTGTTAATGGCGGCTTCAAGAGATTTGCGGTTAATGCCGGCTTCTTTAAGCAGCTTGGTAATGGCGCTGTTCATTTCTAGCGCCGCCAGCAGCACTAGCTCAGAAGCAATAAACTGGTCGCCGCGCTTTTGCGCTTCACGATCGGTTAAGTTGAAAAGCTTGATAAAATCCCGCGATGGCTGCACTTCGCCGTCGAATTGCCCCACCTTGGGTAAGTTGTCCAACTGCTGCATTAAACCGTCGCGCAGGCGCGAAGGGCTGCCCTCAGCTTTTTCAATCAGGGCTTTAATACCGGTGTCTTTGGTGTCGAGCAGGGCAAGCAGTAAGTGCGCAGGATCAAGCTGGTTATGCCCGCGACCAACGGCCAGTGATTGCGCTTCGGCAATCGCGCTCTGGAGCTTGGCGGTAAATTTATCAAAACGCATGGAAGTCCTCCTGGGGGTGCCGTGCGTTTGGACGCACTGCGTGACCCGATAACCTGTCGTTAAACGTGCTAAATAACTATTAGCTTGACAAGTTAAATGGTGCCAGTTAAGCACTTTTCAAGAGCGAGCATCCCACTTAGTTGATCCAGATCACACTGGCCATTCGCCCGGTCTTTCCCCCATCACGACGGTAGGAGTAAAAACGCGATTCGCAGGCGGTGCAGAAATGGCCGCCGCTGATGTGATGAACGCCCAGCGCTTCTAACCGAAAGCGCGCCAGCCGATAAAGATCCGCCATGTAGTGGCCAAGCCGATAAGGGCTGTGGTCAAAGGCCTCTGCGGTATCGGGATCAACCGCCACAAAGGCACCGTAGACTTCAGAACCCACTTCAAACTGCGCGTTAGAAATCGCCGGCCCCAGCCAGACCAAAATGTCGTCTGGGTCAGTATTCATAGCGGCAACCGTCGCTTCCAGCACGCCGCCCGCTAAACCGCGCCAGCCAGCATGGGCAACGGCCACCTGGGTGCCCGCCCGGTTGCAAAACATCACCGGCAGGCAATCGGCGGTGAGTACCACACAGGCGTATTCGTTGGAGGTGGCTATCGCCGCATCGGCGTCAGGCAGTTCAACGCCAGGCGCTTCCGGTTGATAAACCTGCTGCACGCGCGCGCCATGGGTTTGATTGAGCCACAGCAAAGGCCGCTCGTCGCCGATCTCTTTTTGCAACAAACGACGGCACAGCGCTACGTGGTCGGCGTTATCACCCACATGAGACGCCGGGTTAAACGCCGCAAAATCCCCCTGGCTAGGGCCGGATTCACGGGTGGTCACAAAGGCACGCACGTTAGCCGGTGCCGGCCAGTCCGGCACTAACAGCGTCGGCCGCAAATCAATGGCATCGCTCATCGCATGGTCTCATTATCTTCGCGCAGGTAATCCAGCAGCATTAATAAATCATCCGGAAGGTCGGCGCGAAAGGTTAATGTTTCGCCACTCAGCGGATGCTGGAAAATCAATTTACGTGCGTGCAACGCCTGGCGGGGAAATTCTCGCAGAATCTCTTTCAACGGCTCCGCAGCGCCTGGCGGCAGCTTGGCACGACCGCCATACAGCGGATCACCAATTAACGGGTAGCGAGCATGGGCCATATGCACCCGAATTTGGTGGGTGCGCCCGGTTTCCAACTTACAGCGAACATGAGTATGCGCACGAAAGCGCTCAACCACACGAAAATGCGTGATAGCTGGCTTGCCTGCTGTGGTCACCGCTTGGCGTTTCCGGTCTTTTGGATGGCGGCCAATGGGCGCATCAATGGTACTACCGGACACCGGCTTACCAATCACCACCGCATCGTACTGGCGCGACACGCTGCGCGCCTGCATCTGCGCTACCAGCGCAGTTTGCGCGGGCAGCGTTTTCGCCACCATCATTAACCCGGTGGTGTCTTTATCCAAGCGGTGAACGATGCCTGCACGGGGCACTTCGGCAATCGCCGGGTGGTGATGCAGCAACGCATTTAGCAGCGTGCCATCTGGGTTGCCCGCGGCAGGATGCACAACCATGCCAGCGGCTTTATTAATCACCATCAGCGTTTCATCTTCATAGACGATATCCAGCGCAATATCCTGCGCTTCAAAACGCGTATCGTCTTCAATTGTCGCCTTTAGCGCTAACACTTCATGGCCATGCAGCTTGGCTTTTGGCTTGGCGTGAGCGCCATCCACGGTTAATTCTCCGGCGTTAATCCACGCTTTTAAGCGCTCGCGGGAATAATCGCTGAACAACTCCGCCGCTGCTTGGTCTAATCGCGCACCGGCTAACGTGGCGGGTACGCGCTGCGTGTCTTCAACTATTCGGGACATAGAAAACCTATTCGGGACATGAAAAAGCTATTCGGGACATAAAAAGCCTACTTGAGACATAAAAAACGCTTGAAAGACGCAAAACCACCTAGCCGCTCGCTTTAACGACAGCCTTTAACGACACCCGATGAAACGTCGCTAAGCCTGCGTTTTAAGCCGAGGTGTTTTATAGTGGGCAAACTGCGACCTATTCTACCATTTCTACTTATGGCCATCGCCGCTTTTTGGTGAGTGAGGCTTGTTTGCAACGAGGATGATGATGCGCGTTTTTTCAGCTGCTACCCGCTTTGGCGCTTTAGCCCTAAGCCTTGCCCTTTTAGCGGGCTGCGCGAGCAATGACACCAGCGAAGAAGAAGAGGCAGATGAATTTGCTGGGGTACAAGAGCGTGAACTCTACGAACTTGCCCGCACGGCCCTAGACAGTAACCGCTACCCCATTGCGATAGAGCGCTTAGAAGCGCTGGATACCCGCTATCCGTTTGGTGCCCACGCCGAACAGGCACAGATTGAGTTGATCTATGCCTATTATGAAAACAGCAATTGGGAAGAGGCTCGCGCTGCGGCCAGCCGCTTTATTCGCCTTCACCCCGACCACCCCCAGGTTGATTACGCCTACTACTTGCGCGGCCTTTCTGCGTGGCAAGCAGGCCGTTTCAGCCTAGAACGTTTGCGCCTGATTGATATCTCAAAGCGTGATCTAGGTGCTTCACGGGATGCCTACAACGACTTCCGCGAGCTGATTCAGCGTTACCCGCAAAGTGATTACGCCGCCGATGCTCAACAGCGTATCGTTTACCTGCGCGAGCTAATGGCCCGCCATGAGCTACACGTTGCCGATTACTATTTGCGCCGTGGTGCCTATTTGGCCGCCGTTGAGCGTGGCCGCTGGGTCATCGAAAACTACCCTGAATCCAGCGCCACCCGTGATGCACTCGCCACCATGGTGGAAGGTTATCAAGGCCTCGCCATGGATGACCGCGCCAGCGAAGTGTTAGCGGTACTGCGTGAGAACGCGCCGAATCACGAGCAGCTCCAAGGCAATCGCTTTATTCCCAAGCATCTAGGCCGAAATGACTAACGCTTCACGCGCAGCCTTGAGCGCTGACAAGCCAGCGGCTTAAAGCTGTACAACGTTTACGGCACAACATCTACTGCACAACATCTAACGATTAAACCACGCCTCGGCGTGGTTTTTTTCTGCCTACCTAATACTGTCTACCTAATACTATCTGACCAACATCATAAGAAGCTGATAATAAAGCTATAAACAATAAATACAGCCACAACCTGTACAAATAAATATTATTTTCTATACAAAAACTATACAACAATATATAGTTTATTTTTTTACATAATCAAGCACCTAAACGGTGCCTAAGGTGAGCCTCAATGCGACTAATGATGTCTGGCACCAAGATCAGCACCCGCCTAATCGCAGGCTTTTCAGCCCTGCTAGGGTTGATAGTCCTACTAACAGCCGTAGGCATTTACCAAGTCAATAAAATTGACCATGACCTAACCACCATTCACGATGTCAACGGCACAAAACAGCGTTTTGCAGTGGATTGGCGCGGCAGCGTGCATGATCGCGCGATTGTGCTTCGCGATATTGTCATTACCTCAGGAAATGGCAATCTCGGTGCGCTTGAAAGCCAAATGCAACGTCTACGAGACGCCTATAGTGCCGCTGAAACGGGCATGCAGCAGGTAACCAGCCAATATGCTGGCACTGCGCAAGAACAGAGCATTATTAACAGCATCAACGAGCAAGCAGTGGCCACCCAGGAAATTACTGCTCAAGTTATCAGCGCCCGTCAAGCAGACAACTATGGCCTCGCCCAACGGCTGGTGCTTGAGCAGGCAGGCCCCGCCTACAGCGAGTGGCTCAACCGCATTAACCAGTTTATTGACCTTCAACAGGAAATAAACGACGCCACCACCGCAACCGCCCGCGACACCGCCTCTGGCTTTCAAATGCAGATGCTAGGGCTAACGCTCTTCGCCTTATTGATCGGCGGTTTGATCGCGGTGTTTTTATCCCGCCAGCTATTGCGTGAACTAGGTGCCGAGCCCTACGAAGTTAAAGCGTTTGCAGAAGCCATTGGCCGGGGTGAATTAACGACCCAAGGGCAGCTCAAGAAAGGCGACACCCGCAGCATTATGGCGTCTCAGGTTGCCATGGCGCGTCAGCTACAAACGATTGTGACGCAGGTTCGCGCCTCGGCAGAAGCGGTGGCTAGCAACAGTGAGCAAATCGCTGAAGGCAATAACGACCTTTCCTCACGCACAGAGCAGCAGGCAAGCGCGCTGGCAGAAACGGCCTCGGCCATGGAACAGCTCAACAGCACGGTTAAGCTCAACGCAGACAACTCCGTACAGGCGAGTAAAGAAGCGTCCAGCGCCTCTCATACCGCGACCCAAGGTGGTGATGCAGTGCATCAGGTGGTCGACACCATGAACGACCTGAACAAAAGCTCACAAGAAATTGCCGGCATTATCTCCACCATTGATTCGATTGCCTTTCAAACCAACATTCTGGCGCTTAATGCCTCGGTGGAAGCTGCCCGCGCGGGCGAACATGGCCGTGGTTTCGCGGTAGTCGCAGAAGAAGTGCGCAGGTTGGCCCAGCGCAGTGCCGATGCCGCGCAGGAAATTAACAGCCTGATTTCCAGCAACTTGGAACGCGTTAAACACGGTAACGAACGCGCCGAAGAAGCGAGTAAATCCACCGAAGAGATCGTGGCCGCTATCGAACGCGTGAACAGCATTATGAAAGAAATCAGTTACGCCAGCGCAGAGCAAAGCACCGGCGTGGAAGAAGTAGGCCGCGCAGTGACCGAAATGGATCAGGTTACCCAGCAAAATGCCGCTCTGGTAGAAGAAAGCGCCACGGCTGCCAACAACCTGCGCCAAAACGCCCACTCGCTTTTACATGCCATGGAAGTCTTCAAGCTACCCAGCGCTACCCTACCCAGCGCCACCCAGAACTTACCGCCGCATCACGCCCCAGCGCCTATGTCGGCACGCGCATACACCGCTGGCAGCTCTGCCATGCCCGTCGCCAAGCATCAACAGGCTGAACCGGAGTGGGAAAGTTTTTAAACGCCAAGCGCTTAAAAACTGACCACACTGCCATTAGCCGACGATCGAGACGATGATGAAACCCACACAAAGCCTGCTGATGGTGTTTTTACTGCCCATGTTAATCATCATAGTGCCCACAGTGGCACTTGTGATGTTTGCCCTGCATGGGTTTAAACACCATTCGGCAGCCAGCTACGCCATGCAGCGCGATGACTTGCAGACGCTTTCGCAAATGGCGACCTTTGAGCGTGAACTCAGCGAGCTACATCATCGTGTCAGCAACGCGCTCAACGATGCCAATCAAGGGCAGCTAAGCAACAGGGAACGCGTCATCGAACAAAGCACCATCCGTGAGCAGCTCACCACGCTTGGCAGCCGTATCGATACGCTGGCTCAGTCGCCGCTTCTTGCTGACTTAGCCCCCCAAAACACCGTGGCGCTGCAGTCAGCGTTCAAGGAATATCAACGCTTTATCCAAATGGCCAGCGACGCGACCACGCTTAACCAGGAAGAGATGAGAGGCTATTTGCGTGCAGCGCAAGCCAACTTCACCCGCTTTGTGATGCTGACACAGCATGTCTTTACTGGGCTTACGCAACGCGCCAGCGAGCGTAACGACCTGGAATTTAACAATTTAGGCCGTTCACTCTCGTTAAGTGTGTTCACCAGCTTCGGTATCTTGTTTTTGCTGTTAATCGCCGCCGTGTTTGCCGCCTGGCGTATAAACAAGCGCCTGCTGGTGGTTGGCGATGCCATTTTAGAGCTTTCCAACCCGCACCAAACCTTGCCAGCGCTGAGTGCGGTAGAACGCATGAGCCACCAGCAAAGCGGCCCCTTCAAACGGCTTGCCAAGGCACTGTTAAGCTTTCGCGACAACGAGCGCCAGCGTCGCAACGCTGAAAAAAAGGTGCACCAGTTAGCCTACTACGACACCCTAACCAGCTTGCCTAACTGGCGCCTGCTGCGCGAACACTTACAGCACTCCATTGAAACCAACCACCAGACCCAGACCTTTGGCGCGCTGATTTATATCGATGTTGATGCGTTTAACCGGATTAACGACAGCAGCGGCCATAGCGCTGGCGATAGCATTTTGCGGCAAATTGCCGAGCGGTTAACCCAGCTGGCAGAAGACCGCTTCACGCTAGGTCGTTTAGGTGGCGATGAGTTCGCGGTGATCATCGATGGCTTAGCCACAGAGCACATGCAGGCAGCAGAGAAAGCCGAACAGTTGGCCGAAAAAATTCACCACTCGCTGCGTGAGCCTTACTGTCTTAACGAGCACGTTGAGTTCATCAGCGCAAGCCAAGGCATTGCCTTATTCCATCAAGGCGATGAGGATGTTAACGCGCTGTTTCAGTACGCTAACGCGGCCGCCCATGTGGCGAAGAAAAACGGCCCTGGCAGCATTCGTTTCTACGACCCAGCCGTTCAAGCAGAGATTGAAGAACGCATGGTGCTGGAGCGAGATTTGCGCCTGGCGATAGAACGCGAAGAGTTTGTGTTGGTGTATCAAATGCAGGTTGATAACGGCGGCCAGGCAATCGGAGCCGAAGCGCTGATCCGCTGGCAGCACCCGCATAACGGCTTTGTTTCACCGGGTAAATTTATCCCGCTGGCCGAAGAGAGCGGCATGATTATCGCCATCGGTAGCTGGGTGCTCAAAGCCGCTTGCGAACAGCTGGTGGCCTGGCAAGCTGACGCACACACTGCAGAGCTAGTGCTGGCGGTGAATGTCAGCGCCAAGCAGTTTCAACAGCCAGGATTTGTCGAGGAAGTGGCGGCGGTGCTGGAGCAAACCGGCGCACCGGCTCGCAAGCTTAAACTGGAGCTCACCGAAAGCACGGTTCTGGGGAAGGTCGAAGAGACGATTGCACGCATGCACCAGCTCAAAAAGCTCGGCGTTAGCTTCGCGATGGACGATTTCGGCACCGGCTACTCTTCGCTGCAATACTTGAAACGTCTGCCGCTTGATCAACTTAAAATTGACCAATCTTTCGTGCGCGATTTACACCAAGACACGGAAGATATGGCCATTGTGCAGACCATTATTGCCATGGGGCGAGCACTACGCCTGAACATTATCGCCGAAGGGGTCGAAACACAGGAGCACTGGCGTTATTTGAGCGAACACCAGTGCCATGCCTACCAAGGCTACTACTTTTGCCGGCCGGTCAGCGCCGAGGAGATGGCAAAAACCTGCCTGGCACCACCGCCTGTCTTAGCCTGAAGCTCTTATTCCTACAGTTAGCCTGTTCCTACAACTCGCCTGAAACTGAAACGCGGCACGGGAACCCCCGGTGCCGCGCCGTCTTCGCTTGATTTACTCGCCGGGCTGCCAGCCATTCACAATGGGGTAGCGGCGGTCGCGGCCAAAGCCACGTGGGGTCACGCGCACGCCAATCGGCGCTTGGCGGCGCTTATATTCGCAGCGGTCAACCAGCTTAACGACCTTATAAACATCCTCATGCTCAAAGCCAGCGGCAATGATTGCCTCGGCGCTCATGTCGCCTTCGATATAGCGAACCAGAATCGCATCGAGCACGTCGTAATCGGGCAAAGAGTCGCTGTCCTGCTGATCGGGTGCCAGCTCAGCGCTGGGTGGCCGTTCAATCACCCGCTCAGGAATAGCGGGAGACTGAGTATTACGCCAGCGAGCCAAGCGATATACCCAGGTTTTATACACATCTTTAATCGCATTAAAGCCGCCCACCATATCGCCATACAGCGTGGCGTAACCCACCGCCATTTCGCTCTTGTTACCGGTGGTGAGAACCATTAAACCTTTTTTATTGGAGATCGCCATGAGCAGCACACCGCGACAGCGCGACTGCAGGTTCTCTTCCGTGGTATCCCGTTCGGTGCCTGCAAAGGTTTTCTCCAGGGTAGCCATAAAGGCTTCCACCATGGGCTCAATCGGCATGATCTCGTAGTGTACGCACAGCATGTTGGCTTGCTCTGCGGCGTCCTGCTTGGAAATATCCGCCGTGTAATGGTACGGCATCATCACCGCCTGCACTCGCTGAGGGCCCAGCGCATCAACGGCAATGGCTAGCGAAAGCGCTGAATCAATACCGCCGGAAAGCCCTAACACCACGCCATCAAACCCACTTTTATTGACGTAATCGCGCAGCCCAGTAACCAGCGCGCAGTAAAGGCTTTCTTCCGGTGCCACGTCAGGGTCAACCTCACCTGGCTGCGGCTCCCAGACCGTGGCGCTGGTTTGCAAAAACTGAACCGGCATCAAGCCCACCTGCCAATAGGGCGCGAGCACCTGCAGCTCCCCGCTGGCATTCACGCAACACGAGCCGCCATCAAATACCAGCTCGTCCTGGCCGCCAATGGTGTTCACATACACAATCGGCCGTTTGACGTCTTGGGCGTGCTGTTCTAACAACCGCTGCCGTTCAGCGGGTTTATCCTGATGATAAGGCGAGGCATTCAGGGCGACCAACACTTCAGCACCCGCCTCTTTAGCTGCCCTCACCGGCGCGCCATCCCATAAGTCTTCGCAGATCAACAAACCAAGCCTGGCCCCTTTGTGCTCATACACCAGCGGCTTTGTGCCTGGCGTAAAGTAGCGCTGTTCATCAAACACCTGGTAGTTAGGCAGCGACTGTTTGGCATACTCACCCTCCCACTGGCCGTTATAGAGAATCCCGGCCAGGTTATAGCAACGGCCTTCGCGCACGCCGGGGTAGCCGATAATTACCAGCACATCGCGGGCAACCTTTGAGGCCATTAGGGCGCGTGCTTCGCGCAGGCGGGTTTCCATTGAAGGGCGCAGCAGCAAATCTTCCGGCGGGTAGCCCGACAAAAAAAGCTCAGGAAAGACAACAATATCCGCGCCATGTTCGATCCGTGCCTCGCGCACGGCCTCAATGGCACGCGCAGCGTTGCCGGGAATATCCCCGACCAGAGGATCAAGTTGGGCCATTACCAGCGTTAAGTCTTGCATGGGCGTTAAAATCTCTTGAGAATCTTTAGAATAGAAGTGCACCGACCTACTCGCATTGTCCCGCAAGGGCCGCCTGCTAGCAAAGGCCGCGCGATACTCCTAACGCTTATATCCCCATTTCGGGAGAAAAATAAGGATGAATCTATTGATCATTCGGTTGATTATCTTCGCAGTTGTATTCTATGCCGGTTTAAAGCTCTACGGCATTTACCGCCAACGCAAGTTCGAACATGAGGAGCAGAACAAACAAGTGAATCGCCACGAGGGCGGCAAAATGGTGCGCTGCCGCTGGTGCGAGGTTCACGTTCCTGAAGAAGAAGCGCTACGCGAACACGCCCAGTGGTTTTGCTCCAGCGCCCACCGCGACCGCTTCTTACAAGAACAGCAGGATAAAGACGACGCGCCCTGACACTCCCCTATACACCCACCGCGCTTCGCGCTGCTTACGATCACCTTAGCCACTGCGCGGTGGTTTGATAAAGGTAGGCTGATAAGGCGCGGGGTCAACCAGCGGCTCGCGCCCCAGCAGTTGGTCCACCAGCAAATGGGTCGAGGCAGGCGCCAATACCAAGCCGTTACGGTAGTGCCCGGCGTTAACGAAAACATTAGGCCGTTCAGGGAGTGCGCCAATAAACGGTACGCCTTCTGGCGAGCCGGGGCGCAGCCCAGCCCACTGGTGCGCCACCGGGCACGCTGCCAAGGCGGGCACAATGGCTTTTGCGCTCTGCTTTAGCGACGCTAACGCCGCCTCATCGGTGGTTTTATCAAACCCCGTTTCTTCCAGGGTTGAACCCACCAACAACAGGCCGTCTGCGCGCGGGATGATATAACGCCCGTCTTTTAATACCACGCGCTGTACCAGCCCCTTGGGCGCTTGGTAAGCGATCATCTGCCCTTTCACCGGCCTGACCGGTAACTGCACATTCAACAGCGCCAATAGCTGTGCGGCCCAAGCGCCGCCGCAAATAATAATACGCGCAGCGTTTAACGGCCCCTGGGAAGTCATCACGCCTTCCACCGTGGCACCTGTTTGAATAAAACCACTCACCTCGCACTGTTCTTTCAGCGTTACCTGGGGCATAGCGGCCAGCCGCGCCTTCAACGCCTTGGCTAACCGCGGGTTGCGCACGCTGCCCAGTGTCGGCATCCATAGCGCGCTGTCGCCAACCATCGCCACGCCAGGCTCTTTAGCGTGAACAAACTCTGCCCCTACCCGCTCTAGCGGCTTGCCCAACTGGCGCGCCCATTGCAGCGCTTTTTCGGCGTCGTCCACATTTAGATACAGCAGCCCTTTTTGGCAATACTCGGGGTCGATACCGGTTTCTTCCAACAAGCGCAGCGCTAACGAGGGATACACGCCCTCCGACCAGCGGGAAAGCTGTGTTACCGCCGGGGAATAACGCCAAGGGTAAAGCGGAGAAACGATACCGCCACCCGCCCACGAGGATTCCTGGCCGCACTCTCCCCGCTCAACCAGGGTTACTTGCTGCCCGGCATCTGCTAACTGCAGCGCCGTCATCATACCGATCACACCGCCGCCAATAATTAAGAAATCGCTCACAAAAATGTCCGTTTTGGCTTACATAAGAAAAACATCGTGCCGCTATAGAGTGGCCTAGCGCCCAGGTGTTCGCGGCTAGCAAAGGGTAAAGAGCATAACGCGGGCATTAGCGGGGTCAAGCAGCGCTATAAGCAGGGCTTAAGAAAGCCTTACAGAAGAGCCGCCAAACAGAGGGGGATGACGTGTGAAACAACCATCACAGGGATTTACCCTACTGGAGCTGCTGGTGGTGATACTGCTGATGGCTATGATGACCACACTGGCCATCCCCAGCTTTATCGCCTTTGGCGAGCGCAACACCCTTAGCGCGGCGGTTAATCAGCTACAGAGCAGCCTGGCGTTTGCGCGCAATACGGCCATTACGCGGCGAATAGAGGTGACAGTCTGCCCTGCGGATAACAACCGCGAGAATTGCACCAATGACTGGGAAAATGAGCTTCTTGTCATTGCAGGTGATAAAAGGGACGGACTTAGCACTGAAGATATTTTGCGAGTTTTTCCGGCGCTGAATTCAGTAGACGTCACTTATAATCGCCGTTACCGTGCCTTCCACTTCAACACACTGGGACATATCGAAAGCTATATTGGCAGCTTATATATATGCCCTCATGGTGCCGAACAAGGCAGCAGATTAGTCATGAGCTGGCTCGGTAGAACGCGTATTGAGGAACAGCCCTACGACTGCTCCTCTGAGTGAAAGCGAGCTTGGGTTAAGCCATTTTAGGTTAAGCCATCAAGATAGCGCTCGGCGTCCAGTGCGGCCATGCAGCCACTGCCTGCCGAGGTAATTGCTTGGCGATAAATATGGTCCATCACATCGCCGCAGGCAAACACACCGGGCACGCTGGTGGCGGTGGCGTTACCTTCAAGCCCTGAGTTCACTTTGATATAGCCGCCGTTCATTTCCAGCTGGCCTTCAAAAATACCGGTGTTGGGGCTATGGCCAATGGCAATAAACAGCCCAGGCGCATGAATCTCTTTGCTTGAACTGTCTTTGCTTGAACCGTCTTTGGTGGATTTTACCCGCACCCCCGTAACGCCGGAGTTATCACCGAGCACTTCTTCCACTTCGTAGAACCACTCAAGGGCAATTTTGCCCGCTTCCACTTTCTCAAACAGCTTATCTTGAAGGATTTTTTCTGCGCGCAAGGTGTCGCGGCGGTGCACCAGGGTAACCTTTGAAGCGATATTAGAGAGATACAGCGCCTCTTCCACGGCGGTATTGCCGCCGCCCACCACAATAACTTCCTGATTGCGGTAGAAAAAGCCATCGCAGGTGGCACAGGCTGAAACCCCCTGGCCCATAAACTGCTGTTCAGTGGGCAGGCCCAGGTAGCGGGCGCTGGCACCGGTGGCCACAATCAGTGCATCACAGGTATAAGTGCCGCTATCGCCTTTTAAGGTAAACGGCTTTTCACCTAAGCTAACCTCATTAATGTGGTCAAACAGCACTTCTGTATTGAAACGTTCAGCGTGCTGCTTCATGCGCTCCATTAATTCTGGGCCTTGTACGCCTTGAGCATCACCTGGCCAGTTATCCACGTCGGTTGTGG
The DNA here is from genome assembly GCF_001507855.1 of Halomonas sp. 54_146. Lineage (GTDB taxonomy): Bacteria > Pseudomonadota > Gammaproteobacteria > Pseudomonadales > Halomonadaceae > Vreelandella. The sequence continues at coordinate 22,800 of NZ_LGEN01000031.1, read as the reverse complement.
TGGTCAGTTGGCCACCCGCTTGAATACCGGTAATTAATAGCGGCTTCAGGTTGGCCCGTGCAGCGTAAACAGCAGCCGTGTAGCCTGCTGGGCCGGACCCAAGAATAATCAAACGCTCATGACGAGTTTCCATGACACCACCTTGTAAAGATTTAACTGATAATTTAACAAACAGCTTTGCAGACAGTTTTATAGACGGCTTTGTAAACAGCTTCGTAGACAGCTTTCCAGGCAATGTTACAAACAGCTTTCCAGACAACGCCGCCTGAGAGTCTGCCTGAAACAGCGCCAAGTACAAGCTATTGCAAGGTTTCGTCTACGCTATTAGGTGAACAACCCCTTGAAAGCCACTGTGCAAACACCCATGTGTTATGGCTAGGTTAACGCCATACTGAATTAATACTGAATTATCGCCATACTGAGTTATCGCCATACTGAGGGTAATCCACTAAAGGAAGATCGTGACCGTCACGCTGAGCGCAACGCTCAGCAACAAGAGGAGAGACACATGAGTAAGATACCCAATACGCTAAACACCTTAGAGGTTGGCAGCACGACGTATCACTACTACAGCCTACCTCAAGCGGCCGAGACGCTGGGTAATATTGACCGGCTTCCCAAAACGCTCAAGATTCTACTCGAAAATCAGCTGCGCTTCGCTGACGACGAAAGTGTCGCGCAAGAAGACATGCAGGCCCTGGTCGACTGGCAGGCCGAAGGTAAATCCAGCCGTGAAATTGGTTACCGCCCTGCCCGCGTGTTAATGCAAGATTTCACCGGCGTGCCCGGCGTGGTGGATTTAGCCTCCATGCGCGCCGCGGTAGAAAGCCTGGGCGAAGACCCGGCGAAGATCAATCCGTTATCTCCGGTTGACCTGGTGATTGATCACTCGGTTATGGTTGATAAATTCGGCAACGCCACCGCCTTTCAAGAAAACGTTGAGATCGAAATGCAGCGCAACCGCGAGCGCTATGAGTTTTTGCGCTGGGGTCAGCAGGCGTTTGACAACTTCCGCGTTGTGCCACCGGGCACCGGCATTTGCCACCAGGTCAACCTGGAATATCTAGGCAGAACGGTGTGGACGAAGGACGAAGACGGTAAATCCTTCGCCTACCCCGATACACTCGTCGGCACAGATTCCCACACCACCATGATTAACGGCCTGGGGGTGCTTGGCTGGGGCGTGGGCGGTATCGAAGCCGAAGCCGCCATGCTTGGCCAGCCGGTTTCGATGCTCATCCCTGAAGTTATCGGCTTTAAGCTCACCGGCAAGCTGCGCGAAGGCATTACCGCCACCGACTTGGTACTCACCGTTACCCAGATGCTGCGTAAAAAAGGCGTGGTAGGTAAATTTGTTGAGTTCTACGGCGACGGTTTGAAAGACCTACCGCTGGCGGATCGTGCCACGATTGCCAACATGGCCCCCGAATATGGCGCTACTTGCGGCTTCTTCCCGGTCGACGACGAAACGCTGAACTACATGCGCCTAACAGGGCGTGAAGATGAACAGGTCGCTTTGGTAGAAGCCTACAGCAAAGCCCAAGGCCTATGGCGCGAACCCAACGACGAGCCAGTGTTCACCGACGTTCTGCAGCTGGATATGAACGAGGTAGAAGCAAGCCTAGCGGGCCCCAAACGCCCGCAGGACCGCGTGGCGCTGAAAGACATGGCGGCGGCCTTTGATAAATTCATGCAAGAGGACACCAAGGCGGACACCACCGCTAAGGGAAAACTCTCCTCTGAAGGCGGCCAAACCGCCGTGGGGGTGGAGCGCAGCTTCGAACATGACACCAGCCGAGCCGTTAAGCTAAATGATCATGACTTCAGCCTTGACCCAGGCGCGGTGGTGATCGCGGCGATTACCTCGTGTACTAACACTTCTAACCCCAGCGTGATGATGGCGGCAGGGTTACTCGCCCGTAAGGCGCGGGAAAAAGGCTTAACGACCCAGCCATGGGTAAAAACCTCACTAGCGCCCGGTTCCAAAGTGGTCACCGACTACCTTGCCGCTGCTGGCCTAAACGATGACTTGGATGCCCTGGGCTTCAACCTGGTTGGCTACGGCTGCACCACCTGTATCGGCAACTCTGGCCCATTGCCAGATGAAATTGAGCAGGCGATTAACGAAGGTGACCTTGCCGTGGCCTCTGTGCTCTCTGGCAACCGTAACTTCGAAGGCCGCGTACACCCGCTGGTGAAAACCAACTGGCTGGCCTCACCGCCCCTGGTGGTCGCTTATGCTCTGGCCGGTAACGTGCAGTGCGACCTCACCAAGGAGCCACTGGGCCAAGATAGCAACGGCGAGCCGGTCTACCTAAAGGATATTTGGCCCACGCAGGCTGAAATCGCCAGCGCCGTCGAGAAGGTTAACACCGAGATGTTCCGTAAAGAGTACGGCGCGGTGTTTGAAGGCGACGACGTTTGGAAAGCCATCGACGTATCAGAAAGCAAGGTGTACCAGTGGCCTGAATCTACCTACATTCAGCACCCGCCTTTCTTTGAAGGCATGGGCCGCGAGCCGGATGCCATTGAAGATGTACACAACGCCCGCGTGCTCGCGATGCTGGGCGACTCAGTCACCACCGACCACATTTCGCCGGCAGGCTCGATTAAACCGGATAGCCCCGCCGGGCGCTATCTGCAAGAGCACGGCGTTAAGCCGGTCGACTTCAACTCCTACGGTTCGCGCCGGGGTAACCATGAAGTGATGATGCGCGGCACCTTTGCCAACGTGCGGATCAAAAACGAAATGCTGGACGGCGTCGTTGGCGGTGAAACCCGCCACGTACCCAGCGGCGAGCAGATGGCCATTTACGATGCGGCCATGAAGTACAAAGAGGAAGGCAAGCCGCTGGTGGTGATCGCCGGTAAAGAGTACGGCACCGGTTCATCACGGGATTGGGCGGCCAAAGGCACCCGCTTGCTGGGGGTTCGTGCGGTTATCGCTGAATCGTTTGAGCGCATTCACCGTTCCAACCTAATCGGCATGGGCGTTGTGCCGCTGCAGTTTGCAGAGGGTGAGAGCCGTCACACGCTCGGGCTGACCGGCGATGAAGAAATTTCCATTGCAGGCTTAAGCGATTTGACGCCGGGCGGTACGGTAAAAGTAGTGATCAAAAACGGCGATGGAGAACGTACCGTTGATGCCAAGTGCCGAATTGATACGGTAAATGAGCTGGCTTACTACCGTCATGGTGGTATCCTTCACTACGTGCTGCGCAAGATGATTGGCGCAGCCTAAAGGGTAAAACCTACCAATGCTTGCATGCCCCCACCTCGGTGGGGGCTTTTTTTTTGCTAGCTGCTTATTTTTACTAGCTGCTTAGAAGGCGCGGCGACGGTAAGTGCGGTAATCCGGCGACCAGGAAGCTTTTTCAATCAGCTCCCGCAGCGTCGTGCCGCTGGTTTTTAAGGCCACGCCGTTCTGCTGTGCCTGGGCGGCGACTTCAAAGGCAATCGACTTGCTGATATCGCGAATGCGCGACAGCGGCGGCAACAGTGCGCCTTTGCCCTCTTTGACCAGCGGCGCTTCACGAGCCAGCGCCCGCGAGGCGCTCATGAGCATTTCATCAGTGACTCGGTTAGCCCTAGAGGCGATAACGCCCAAACCGATACCCGGGAAGATATAGGCATTGTTGCACTGGGCAATCGGATACGTGCGGCCGTTATACACCACCGGCGCAAAGGGGCTGCCGGTGGCTACCAAGGCCTGGCCGTCGGTCCAGCGAATAACATCTTCCGGCACCGCTTCCGCACGAGACGTTGGGTTAGACAGCGGCATAATCACCGGGTGCTCACATCCCGCGTGCATGGTGCGCACCACTTGTTCGGTGAAGATACCCTGCTGGCCGCATACGCCGATTAATACCGTAGGTTTGACTTGCGCAATGGTCTCTTCCAGGCCTTGGCCGTTCCACTCGGCCACTAATGCGGGGTCGTGGGCTAAACGGCGCTGGAAATCGCGCTGCCAGTCCTGATCAGTGGTCATCAAACCATCGCGGTCGACGATAAAAATTCGCGCCCGCGCTTCGCTTTCGCTCAAGCCTTCGGCTTGCATTGAGACCACCACCTGCTCGGCAATACCGCAGCCTGCCGAGCCGCCACCGACAAACACCACGCGCTGCTGGGCAATGGTTTCTTCGCGGGCTTGGCAGGCGGCCATCAGAGTACCCACCACCACCGAAGCGGTGCCCTGCACATCGTCGTTAAAGCAGCATAGGTCATCGCGGTAGCGCTCAAGCAGCGGCACCGCATTGGCCTGGGCGAAATCCTCAAACTGCAGCAACACGTTGGGCCAGCGGCGCTTCACGGCGGCAATAAATTCAGCCATAAAGGCATCATACTCTTCTTGCCCTACCCGCTCGTGGCGCCAGCCCATATACATGGGGTCATCCAGCAGCGCTTTGTTGTTGGTGCCCACATCAATCATGATCGGCAGCGTATAGGCGGGGCTAATGCCACCACAGGCGGTATACAGCGCCAGTTTACCAATCGGGATGCCCATGCCCCCGATTCCCTGGTCACCCAAGCCAAGGATTCGCTCACCGTCTGTCACCACGATGACTTTAACGTTGTCTTTGGTCGAGCTGCGCAGGATGTCATCCATATGTTCGCGGTCTGGGTAGTTAATAAACAGGCCGCGGTGGTTGCGGTAAATATTGGAAAATTCCTGACACGCCTGACCGACCGTGGGGGTATAAATAATCGGCAGCATTTCTTCAAGGTGCTGAGACACCAAACGGAAATAGAGCGTCTCGTTATCGTCTTGAATGGCGCGCAGGTGAACATGCTTCTCAAGGTCGCTATGGCACTGCTGGTACTGGCGGTAGGCACGCTTTAACTGATCCTCAATGGTTTCTACCTCTTGTGGCAGCAAACCAATCAGGTTAAACGCCAGGCGCTCCTGTTGAGTAAACGCGCTGCCTTTGTTCAATAGCGGCATTTCGAGCAGTGAAGGACCGGCGTAAGGAAGGTATAAGGGGCGTTTACTCTGGGTAGTCATAAGCACTCTCTCTTTGCTTGATCTTTTAGCTTGATAGCTGCTGCGATGCAGCAAAATCAGTCGTTTGCGGTGTTTACGAACAATGTAACATGCTCTTGTGACAAAGGCGGAAGAGAGCGGCCATCTTGATACAAAAACGCCTCGGTTTCAGGTGATTGAAACCGAGGCGCAGGGAGCATCTTACTGTGATGGTTCAATAGTCAGCGCCGATAAAACCAGGCATCAACAGGTTTTAATTAGCAGGTTTTAGCCGCTGGCTGACGCCCTTCCACACCATCAAAAAAGAACGGGCGCAGCTTAACGCCCACCATGTTGCCCGCGAACGCCGCGACCAACCACACCCAGCCATGCAGGCTGCCAGAGGCAATGCCGCTGAAGTAAGCACCAATGTTGCAACCAAACGCCAAGCGAGCGCCATAGCCCAACATGATGCCACCGACGATGGCCGCCACCACCGATTTCAACGGAATGTTAAAATTAGGTGCAAAGCGCCCTGCCAAGCTGGCAGCGGCCAGCGCACCGAGCATAATGCCAACGTTCATTACCGTGGTGATATCACTCCACACACTGGCTTCCAGCGCTGCCGCATTACCCGGTGCCTGCCAATAACCCCATTGGCTAACATCGCCGCCAACAAGCTCAAAGCCCTTTGCACCCCACAGCGCAAACGCTGAGGTAATCCCCCAAGGGCGGCCTGCCAATGCCAGCGTGGCAAAGTTCAGCAGCGCCAATGCCACCGCGCCCGCCATTAGCGGCCAAGGGCCAGTGAGCCAACGCTCATAGCCATGCTTATGAACAACCGGTGCTTGCTCAAGCTGACCGTGGCGGCGCTTCTCCATTACCCAGGTAAACGCCGCAATAGCGGCAAACAGCACCAGGCTAATGGCAATGCCACCGCTTACCCCAGCGACATTCACCAGCGATACCGGCTGAAAAGCAGGCAGGCTTTGCCACCAGGCAAAATGTGCTGAACCAACCACCGAACCGACAATAAAGAACACCAGGGTAATCAACATGCGGGCATTACCGCCGCCGGCCGTGAACAGCGTGCCCGATGCACAGCCGCCGCCTAACTGCATGCCAATACCAAAAATAAACGCCCCAAACAGCACCGAGACACCAATGGGCGAAACAAAACCGGTTACCGGTGTGCCAAACAGCGAGCCTGCCCCGAGTGCGGGAAAAAACAGCACCACGGCGATGGCCAGCATCACCATTTGTGCACGCAAACCGCGCCCACGCCGCTCGGTAATAAATACCCGCCACGCAGAGGTAAAGCCGAACGCTGCGTGGTACAGCACAACGCCCAACAGCCCACCCACAATTATCAACAGGCCAGTATTCGCTTCAAATACTACCCCTATAAGCAGCGCGCCAAGCACAATTGCTACGGTGGCTATCAGCGGCACACGATAATTCGTGGGTGTAACAACAGACGTTGTAGACATACATTCACCTTTCGCAACACCAAAAGCGCCTGTTAAGAAACAGGCGCTTCTGATGAACATGGATAATAACGATAAGCCTAACGATAGCGGTAGAGCGCGGGAAGTTCTTTATTGAATGATTCTTATGCCTTTATGGAATATCAAACAAATCGCCCCAGGCCAACCGCGGTGCGCAGGCGGTCCATCGTTACGGCGGCTTCTTCACGTGCCCGCTCGGCACCTTTTTGTAACACCGCTTCAATGTGGGCGGGGTCTTCCATCAGCGCGTTGTAGCGCTCACGCGGGGCGCTTAAATGGGCATTCAGATAGTCAAACACAAGGTTTTTAGCATCGCCCCAGCCAATGCCTTCGCCGTATTGCTTACGAAGGGTGGCAGTTTCTTCTGCGCTGGCGAAGGCGGAATAAATTTGAAACAGCGTGCAGCTATCCGGGTCTTTGGGTTCACCGGGTTCCAGCGAGTTGGTTTTAATCTTACGCACCAGCTTTTGCAGCTTTTTCTCAGGGGCAAACAGCGGAATTGTATTATCGTAACTTTTCGACATCTTGCGGCCATCCAAGCCATTCAGTAGCTGCACTTTGTCGTCCACAACGGCTTCAGGAAGAACAAAGTGCTGGCCTTTATAGAGGTGGTTGAAGCGCCCTGCAATATCGCGGGCCATCTCAATATGCTGAATCTGGTCGCGCCCTACCGGCACCTTGTTGGCATTGAACATTAAAATATCCGCTGCCATTAACACGGGGTAGCCGAAAAGCCCCATGTTGATGCCTTTATCGGGGTCTTGGTTACCCGCTTCTTCGTTTTCAGCCACCGCCGCCTTATAAGCATGGGCGCGGTTCATCAACCCTTTGGCGCACACGCAGGAGAGCATCCAGGTGAGCTCGGGGATTTCCAAAATATCGGACTGGCGATAGAAAATCGCATTGTCGGTATCCAGCCCCAGCGCCAGCCAGGTGGCGGCAATTTCCAAACGCGATTCTTGTACGCGTTTTGGGTCTGGGCACTTGATCAGCGCATGGTAATCAGCCAAAAAGTAAAACGACTGAACGTTGGGGTCTTGGCTGGCCTCAATAGCGGGCTTGATCGCCCCTACATAGTTACCGAGGTGCGGGGTGCCGGTGGTGGTAATACCGGTGAGAACGCGGGTTTTGGTACTCATAAACTGACTCTAAATGGCGACATGGGAACATTCTGCAATTATTCCAGCATTGTAAGCGCCATCTAGTCAAAGCTCCACTCCCAGCCACCTACCTGCAAGTCTTCATTACTGGATACAACGCCTCCGTTACCATCCGAATCATCATCTTCGTCGTCAATATCAAGCTGATTAATAATAGATTCAATAGCACTTAAATTATAATTCCCGTTCCCTCCCCTTATATCTATCTGGGGAGTGTAAAAGTTACCATTAGCACAATCCACGGGCACATGTACTATTGCGCCATTAAAGTTCACATTCGCTCCACCCGTAATTCTAAAGTCTTTTCCAAAAATCATTAACACGCCAGTAAAGTCACTGTTATTTGGCAAAGAAAAGCCATCCTCCGTTACCACAGCAATCTTACCGCTAGCATTGGATAAGTCTTCTTTTCCTACATTAGCAATAAGCTCTTCTACAAGCCCATTGGCAATACTTCCACTTAGCAAGGAATTTTTAAACAAACATGCTATTTCAGGATTTTCGAACAAAGAACTATCAACCGATACATTCTCCTCCCAACTTTCTCCTTTATCATTTTTTGAACTAGAAAACCCATAGTCTTCATCCATCACATTAAGCAAGTCACCAGATGTAATGATTTTATTCAAAAGATCGGCAACATCTTTATCTGTTAACTCTTCATCTTCTTCACCGCCGCCGCCACCTCCATTAGAATCATCGAAATTAATTCTAATAAATGAACTTTCTGATATCACTTGACCCGTAGACTCTTCAACAACACGCCCTTTTGCAACAATAGAGTACACACCATCAATCACCAAAAACTCATAAGCACAGCGGTTATTGCTACCCTCACACCATGACGGATCATTCTCTGTGTCGTCAAAGATATCACCCACCTCATCCATGCTAGTTAATGGGGGCTTAGTCCATGAGAGTTCACTGGCTCTTTGACCCTCATAAAATTCCTGTATTGCTTGTGAAACGGCTCTTTCAGCATTCATCTGCGCCAGCGCCACCGCGCGGTAGTTTCCCGCCAGCCGCTCATCAATTAACGCGGAATTCATGCCGGAAATACCGATCATCAGTGCGCCAGAGAGCAGAGCCATCACAATTACTAATGCTGCGCCTTGCTGCTTATCCTTCATGGCATATTACATCCTTGATGCTTATCAGTTTTGTTATGCAAGTCTCCATTTCCTTTATAGCATTCGTCATTATACATTCTTGTACCGTCCGTATAATAACCTTCTCTATCTGGATCAGGTGTTACCGAAGGATCAGGAGCATCGCTGTTATCGCTGTTATCGCTGTTATCGCTGTTATCGCTGTTATCGCTGTTATCAAAGTATTGATCAAGCACTTCATTACGACTTGCTATATTAAACTTTATATATTTACCACCTACTTCAACTGGGAGTCTCACCTCATATAAAAAGCCTTCTTCTCCATTATCTCTACTTCCAATATCATCTTTATTACTTGCAATGCATTGCTGTTCATTTTCGAGGCTATCGCTATTTATCTCATTAAGCACTTTTTTAAAGCTCAATAAGGGCTCTGAGCCACCTTCCTCACTATCATCATAAATGGTGCACAAACACTCAGTATCTTCAAATTCACATTCTAGGCGATACTCACTTTCTCCATTTTCACTGCCGCGTATTCGTCTCACTATAGAGCTAGCGGCGAACACTACTATTTCCTGTTTACGGCTTAATTCATCAACTTGGCGAAAGGTCTGAAATGTCGTAAGAAATAGCTGCCCAGCACCCAAGATAATGATGGTGCCAATTGCCATAGCCACCATCAATTCAACGAGTGTAAAACCTGTTTGCCGTTGGTAGGGCATCATTATTACCTACTCGGAAAGGTCAGGAAGACGGAAAGTGTAGGTGAAGGTTTCAGGGTCGATATCACCTGGATTCTGCTCCAGATTAATTTCAACTCTGAACTCACAGGTGCCAAGGTTAGGGTCACTACTATCAGCGATATCACCACTGAAATGGCGTATAGGCGTTTGGCTTCCTTCAAACCAGTGGCTTCTCCAATCGTCTTCGATATTGCTGCCTTGAATAACGGTGCAATCAGTTAACTGAGCCAACTCCGCCCACAGCCTCTCTTGGGCATCTACCGCCGCCAGCGTTGCCACCGAGCGCTGGTAGCCAGCAGTGGCGCTTTGCAGCGCTTTAAGCTGCATGGCGGCTACGCCGATTAAGCCAATGGAAAGCACCACCAGCGCGATGAGCGCTTCTATTAAGCTAAAGCCGCGCTGATGAATCATGGATTCTCCTTGCGGATGCTGCCCGTTGCGCGAACTTCCAGTGTCACAGGGTTAATTGATGCATTATCTTGACGCGGGCCTATTGTGATTTTGCAGACAGAATTTGGGCAGCTAGACGTTTTTGCCTCTCCCAGTGATTCAAAGATAATTTTCAACTCACCACTGCTCACATTATGGCTAAGATTATCTGCCTGACTGATGCGAAGCACTTGATCATTACTAGTTTCATTGACAGGTTTAACCCAATAGCACCAGGAGGGATAAAGATAACGAGCCGCATCGTCGCCACCCGGCTTTACACTCTGCCCTTCATTGCACACACCACGCGGGTTACTCACCTCTCGCGGCGAAAATACTACTTCCATGTCACGCCGCTGCTTAATGGCTTCACTACGAGCCAAACTGAGCACGGAAATAATTTCATTAACATCACTCGCTAGCTGCTGGCGGGCAAGAAAGCCTGAGAATGCAGGCACTGCCACCGTGGCCAGAATGGCGGCAATGGCCAAGGTAATTAGCAGTTCAATCAGCGTGAAGCCGCGGTTTTTCATGTGATTACCAGCAATCGGGTCTGCCCTCTGAGCCGTCCGGTCTTTTTTCACCGCGTGCCGTTAACGTTATATTTTCACTGCATCCATCATTCTTTTCAGTGCTTGCTGTCAACGTGTAGCCCCCGCCGCTATTCAGATCAACCGTAATGTCATAGTTGCCGTCTGGCGAAGTGGTTGGCACGTCATTGCAACCCGCATAGGAGTAGCTGCGCGTATAACAACGCTCAAGCACTGAAGCAGCCTGCATAAGGCCTGCATGGGCATCGGTTCGCATGGATTTCTGAACATAGCGGGTGTAGCTGGGATAGGCGATGGAGGCAATGATGCCAACGATCACAACCACGATCATTAGCTCAATAAGGGTGAAGCCGCGCTGGCCGTTCATATACGAACGGCCAGGGGAAGGATGGCAAACGTAAGGCACGCGGCGCTGCTCCTGTAGTCGTTAGCTCATACTTTGAGTATGTCGCAAACTCATACGCTTTGCATCACGAAGCCTACGATTAGCTGCTGGCAATCACCTTCTCACGCAACTCTTTCGGCATAGAGAAAGTAATCGTCTCTTTACGGCCTTGTAACTCTTCGGGCAGTGCAGCGCCCATGGTTTGCAGCTTGGCAATCACGCCTTTCACCAACACCTCTGGGGCGCTGGCACCTGCCGTAACGCCAATATGGGCAACATTTTCCAGCCACTGGGGGTCAATCTGCTCGGCATTATCGATCAAGTAGGCAGGCGTACCCATGCGCTCGGCAAGTTCCCGCAGGCGGTTAGAGTTTGAGCTGTTCGGGCTGCCCACCACCAGCAGTAAATCACTTTGCGCCGCTAACTCACGCACCGCGTCTTGGCGGTTTTGAGTGGCGTAGCAAATGTCATCATTACGCGGCCCTTGAATCTCGGGGAATTTTCCACGTAGCGCATCAATCACCTTCGCGGTGTCATCCATCGAGAGCGTGGTTTGGGTCACAAACGCTAGCTTGGCTGGGTCTTGCACTTCCAGCTTCGCTACGTCTTTTTCGTCTTCTACTAAATAGATACGGCCACCGTGGGAGGTGTCATAGCGCCCCATCGTGCCTTCCACTTCTGGGTGGCCCTGGTGGCCAATCAACACGCACTCTTGGCCGCGTTTGGCGTAGCGCAACACTTCCAGGTGTACTTTGGTTACCAGCGGGCAGGTGGCATCAAACACCTTCAAACCGCGCTGCTCAGCGTCAGCCTGCACCGCCCGGGAAACGCCGTGGGCAGAGAAAATAACGATAACATCGTCCGGCACTTCATCCAGCTCTTCGACAAACACGGCCCCGCGGGCGCGCAGCGTTTCAACCACAAACCGGTTGTGAACCACCTCGTGACGAACATAAATAGGCGGGCCAAATACATCCAATGCGCGGTTAACGATATCAATCGCACGGTCCACGCCGGCACAAAAGCCGCGCGGATTGGCTAATTTAATCTTTATAGGCTGTGCTTGCTGCGTGCTGGTCATAAGAGCACCTTGATGCAATGTGGCATCTGCTTAATGAGTGGTCACCGGCTTAACGTCCAATACCTCTACGTCAAAGGTAAGCGTGCGGCCTGCTAACGGGTGATTGAAATCGACGTCTACACGATCACCGTCGATGGTTTTGACCACACCCGGCAATTCCGTTCCCGCTTTATCGGCAAACGACATTACCATGCCAATTTCCGGGGCTTCGTCGCCAAAATCGGCGCGTTTCAGGGTCTGAATATTCTGTGGGTTGTGCTGGCCGAAAGCGTGTTCAGGGGTTATCTGAAACGACCCATTCTGGCCCGCTGCCATGCCTTTAATAGGATGCTCAAAGCCGGGCGGCAGGTTACCGTCGCCAAACTCGAAGGTGGCCGGTGCTTTGTCTTTGGTGGAATCCACCAGCGTGCCGTCTTCTAGCTTCAAGGTGAAGTGCAGGGTTATTTCCATGCCGTCATCAATTAGATAGTCGTTCATAACAGTTCTCAACGTTCGATTAATGGGAAGCCTTGGCCGCTTTTTTGCGCCGCCGCTCACCCATAATAGATTCCCAGATTAAAGCGGCTGCCCCCAGGGTAATCGCAATATCCGCCACGTTAAATGCGGGGTAGTACCAGCCAGCAACGTGGAAAGAAAGAAAATCGACCACGTAGCCATGCGCCAAGCGGTCGTAGAGATTGCCCAGCGCACCGCCAATAATCAGCGGCAGCGCAATGGCCAATAGCTTTTCATCGTTTTTTATCCGCGTAAGCCAGATGGTAAGAGCCACACTGGCACCAATCGCCACAATGGCAAAGAACCAGCGCTGCCAGCCTGGGTGCGTGGCTAAAAAGCTGAACGCTGCACCGGGGTTATGTAGCAGCGTGAGGTTAAAAAACGGCAGCACTTCCACCGGCTGCGCGTAACCCAACTGGCTACTGGCCACATATTTCGTGGCCAGATCCAACACAATCACCGCCAATGATAGCCACAACCAGCGCAGCGGCCGCTGCATGGTTGGCCGCTCGCTTACTTCACTCGGCGTGCTGTTATCACTAGGCGAGTTTGTATCTTTACGCATAGTAGCGAATCTCGCCGCTGCCCTCGGGTAAATTGCTCACACAGCGGCCACACAGGTCAGGGTGTTCAGCGTGGCTGCCTACCTCTTCGCGGTGGTGCCAGCAGCGCTCGCATTTGGCGTGCTCACTCGTACTAACCGCTACTTTCAAGCCTTCTAGCTCAGTGGCTTCTGCACTATTCCCTTCGGCCAGCGGCTTGAGCGTCACGTCACTGGTTAGCATCACAAAACGCAGCTCGTCGCCCAGTTTGGATAAGCTCGCCTGCAGCTCGTCGCTGACATACAGCGTCACTTCTGCCGCTAGGCTACCTTTAATAACTTTGGCATTACGGGCGTCTTCCAAGCACTTATTGACCGAGTGCTTAACCTCTAGCACCTGCTCCCAGAACGCACGGCCTAAATCAGCGCCCTCTTCCAGCGTGCCAAGCTCAGTGTAATAGGTTTCAAGCAATACGCTGTCGCCGCGCTTACCGGGGATATGTTCAAAGATCTCTTCAGCGGTGAAGGAGAGAATCGGCGCGATCCAGCGGCTCAGCGCTTCGACTACATGATACAGCGCGGTTTGCGCACTGCGGCGCGCCAGTGAATCCGTTTGCGTGGTGTATTGGCGGTCTTTAATCACATCTAAATAGAAGCCACCCAGTTCCCGCGCGCAGAAGCCGTGTACCTGCTGGTACACATCCAGGAAGCGGTATTCTTCGTAGGCTTTTTCGATGCGCGCCTGCAGTTGAGCGGCGCGATCCACCACCCACTGGTCCAGCGCCAGCATATCGCCAAACGCCACCTGGTTTTTCTCTGGATCAAACCCGTTAAGGTTTGAAAGCAGGAAGCGGGCGGTGTTACGAATCCGACGATAGACATCGGAAGTGCGCTTCAAAATCTCATCCGATACCGCCATTTCACCGGAGTAATCGGTCGATGCCACCCACAGGCGCAGAATGTCGCCGCCCAGCTTATCCATCACTTCTTGGGGCGCGACCACGTTGCCCAGCGATTTGGACTGCTTACGCCCTTGGGAATCGACGGTGAAACCGTGGGTCAGCAGCTGACGGTACGGCGGATGGCCATCAATCGCTGAACCGGTGAGCAGCGACGAGTGGAACCAGCCACGGTGCTGGTCAGAGCCTTCCAGGTACAAATCTGCCCGCGGGCCGCTTTCATGGCCGTGGGGATGCGAGCCGCGCAGCACGTGGCGGTGGGTGGTACCGGAATCAAACCACACATCGAGGGTATCGGTGACTTTGTCGTAATCCGCCGCTTCAGCGCCCAAAAGCTCTGCCGGGTCGAGTTTAAACCAGGCATTAATGCCTTCTTGCTCAACGCGCTTGGCGGCTTCTTCCATCAGCCCAACGGTGCGCGGGTGCAGCTCGCCGGTTTGCTTGTGTAGGAAGAACGGGATGGGCACGCCCCAGTTACGCTGGCGGGAGATACACCAGTCTGGGCGGTTGGCGATCATGCTGTGCAGGCGCGCTTGCCCCCAAGCAGGCGTAAACGCCGTGGCTTCGATGCCTTCCAGGGCACGCTCGCGCAGGGTTTTGCCGTCTTTACCTTGAATATCCATACCCACAAACCACTGTGCCGTGGCACGGTAGATCACCGGCGTTTTGTGCCGCCAGCAGTGCATGTAGCTGTGTTTAATGGGGATATGCGCCATCAGCGCACCGACTTCGCTTAGTTTTTCGACGATATGAGGGTTGGCTTTCCAAATCATTTGGCCGCCGAAGAACGGCAGGTCATCAACGTACACGCCGTTGCCCTGCACCGGGTTGAGCATGTCGTCGAACTCCATGCCATGCTCGCGGCAGGTGATAAAGTCATCCATACCGTAAGAAGGCGCGGAGTGAACAATGCCGGTGCTGCCAACTTCAGACTCGACGTACTCCGCTAGATACACCGGCGAGAGGCGGTCATAGAACGGGTGGCGGAAATTGATCAGGTCAAGATTTTTGCCTTGCGTGGTAGCAATGACTTCACCCTGCAGGTCAAAGCGCTCTAAGCAGCTTTCCACCAGCTCTTCGGCCAGCAGCAGCAGGCGCTCGCCGGTATCCACCAGCGCGTAGGTAAATTCCGGGTGAACGTTAAGCGCTTGGTTAGCCGGAATGGTCCACGGCGTGGTGGTCCAGATGACGACCGCCGCGGGCTTACTCAGTTCGCTTAAGCCAAACGCGGCGGCAAGCTTGTCGGCGTCTTCCACAGGGAAGGCGACGTCGATGGCGTCGGATTTCTTATCGGCGTACTCAACTTCGGCTTCCGCTAGCGCCGAGCCACAGTCAAAGCACCAGTTAACCGGCTTTAGGCCTTTGAACACATAGCCTGCTTCGACCATGTCCGCCAGCGCACGAATCTCACCTGCTTCGTTGGCGAAATCCATGGTGCGGTAGGGGTGATCCCAATCACCAATAATGCCCAAACGCACAAAGTCAGCCAGCTGCGTTTCAACCTGGGCACCGGCGTATTCCCGGCACAGTTCACGGGCGCGTTCTGGCGCTAGATGCTTGCCGTGAGTGGTTTCTACTTTGTGCTCAATGGGCAAACCGTGGCAGTCCCAACCCGGTACGTAAGGGGCGTCAAAACCGGCTAAATTCTTTGATTTAACGATGATATCTTTAAGGATTTTATTAACGGCGTGACCAATATGAATACTGCCGTTGGCGTAGGGAGGGCCATCGTGCAGCACGAACAGCGGCGCACCCGCACGCGCTTCGCGCAGGCGCTGGTAAATGTTCATATCCTGCCACTGGGAAACCCGACCCGGCTCTTGCTTTGGCAGCATGCCGCGCATAGGAAAGTCAGTTTCAGGCAAGTTCAGCGTGTGCTTGTAATCCATAGTCTGGTCAGCCGTTGTTAGCATCGGCGGCATCATCCGCCGAATAAGAATCAGAAGAAACCGTGTTTGAAGGCACTGTATTTGAAGACACCGCATTTGAAGACATAGCCTCACGCCCAAGCGGAGCCGAGGCCAGCGGAAGAGAATAGTCTTGCTTACCCACCATCGCCGTGAAGTAGTGGCGAGCGCGGGCTTGATCACGTTCAATTTGCGCTTTGAGCGCTTCAAGGTCGTCGAACTTCACCTCGCCCCGCAGGCGTGCGCAGGGAAACACCGTGATTCGCTGGCCGTAAAGGTCGCCGTTAAAATCCAGCAGGTGAACCTCAAGCGTAGGCCGCTTGGAGCCCACCGTAGGGCGAAAGCCGACATTTGCCACGGCAGGATAACGTGCGCCGTTTTCAAGTTCCGCCGCCACCGCGAACACGCCGCGCAGCGTTAACGGCTGGGGCAGCAGCGGCAAGTTGGCCGTAGGAACGCCAATGGTGCGCCCCAACTGCTGGTCGCGCACCACGCGGCCATGTAACGAATAAGGGCGGCCCAGCAGGCGTGCCGCGGCAGAAAAGTTACCACTCGCCAGCAGCGTGCGCACTCGCGTACTGGACACCCGTTCGTCATCCACGGTAAAGGTGCGGGTATGCTCGACGCCAAACCCGTGCTCGCGCCCCACTTTTGCCAGCAGCGCGAAATCGCCACGGCGGTCGCAGCCAAAGCGGAAATCATCGCCCACCACCAAGTGCTTAACGCCTAGCCCCTCAATCAATACCTGGTCGATAAATTCGCGCCCGGTAAGGCTGCGCAGGGTGTCGTTAAACGGCAGCACCAGCACTTGCTCGGCACCAAAATCGCGCAGCAGGCGCACTTTTTCACGCAGCCGGGTTAACCGTGGCGGCGCTTGGTCACCGGCAAAAAACTCGCGCGGCTGGGGCTCGAACACCACCACCGTTAGCGGCACACTCCAGCGCGCCGCATGCTCACGACACTGTTGAAGGATGGCTTGGTGGCCGCGATGCACGCCATCAAAATTACCGATGGTGGCAACGCAGCCACGATGAGCCGCTTGCAAGTTGTGCAGACCTCGAATAACGCGCATGGCACCTCAGCCGTTGAAAGGCATAAAGCCTCTGATTATAACGAAACGCCTGCTAACAAACACACCCGCTTGAGCGCAGCGTTACGATTGCATTTTAAAATGGCGAAAACGTAAGCCCAGCGCTGCCAGCCACGCAAAGTAAAGCGCACCGCCTAACGCTACCAGCCCACTCACCCAGCTAACCCGCTGCCACAGGCCAAAGGTGAGCCACGCCTGCCAGTCGGGTGAAACGAAATACAGCGCCGCACACATTAACCCGCTGCCGCCGATTAACTGCACCGAATAACGCTGCCAACCCGGCTGAAAGACCAATACTTTCTGCTTATGTAGCAAGTAGCCCAACAGGCCAGCGTTCAAGAAAGCAGAAAGCGCAGTGGCCAGCGCCAAGCCTGCATGGGCCAGCGGCCAAATCAGTAGTAAGTTAAACACCATGTTAGCGACCATGGCGATAATGCCTACCTTGACCGGGGTTTTGGTGTCTTGGCGGGCAAAAAAGCCGGGGGCCAGTACTTTAATCAGCATAAACGCCACCAAGCCAAAGGCATAAGCGCGCAGGCTCATGGCCGCCATTTGGATGTCGTTGTCTGTCATCGCGCCATAATGAAACAGCGTGATCAGCAGCGGTTCGGCTAGCACTGCCAGCGCCAGTGCCGCAGGCAGGCCTAATAGCAAGACAATACGAATGGCCCAGTCGAGCATCGCCGCAAAGTGCTCTTTGGACTGGTCGGCATGCCGCTTAGAGAGCGCAGGCAAAATCACCGTGCCAATAGCCACCCCGAAAACGCCGAGCGGCAGCTCTACCAAGCGGTCCGAGTAGTAAAGCCACGACACACTACCCGTCACTAGCAAGGAGGCCAAAATGGTATCCAGCAGCAGGTTAATCTGTGATACCGACACCCCAAACAGCGCTGGCCCCATGAGTTTCAGTATTCGCCGCACACCTTCATGGGCAAAGTTGGGCCAAGGTGTGGGCATCAACCCCAAGCGCAGTAAAAACGGCACTTGAAAAACCAGCTGGGCGGCTCCGGCGATCAACACGCCCCAGGCAAGCGCCATCGCCGGCTCTTCCATGAGCGGCATTAAAAACAGCGCAGCGCCAATTAGCGAAAGGTTGAGCAGCACCGGGGTAAATGCGGGCACCGCAAAACGGTTCCAGGTATTCAGTACGCTGCCGGAAAACGCAGTGAGCGAAATCAGCAATAAGTAGGGAAACGTTAAGCGCAGCATATCCGCGGTCATCGCCAGCTTTTCTGGGTCCCGCCCAAAGCCAGGGGCGAACACCCAAACCAGCCACGGCGCGCACAGCATGGCAAGCGCCGTGATCAATGCCAGCACGGCGGTTAAGCTTCCGGCGGTGGCATTTAGCAGTTCGCGTATTTCTTCCCGGCTGCGCTGGGTGGAATACTCTGAAAGCACCGGCACAAAGGCTTGGTTGAACGCCCCTTCGGCAAATAACCGACGCAGAAAATTAGGGATTTTAAACGCCACGAAAAACGCATCGGCACCGCTGCCCGCCCCCAAAAAGGTAGCGATAACCACATCGCGCGCCAATCCCATCACCCTCGACAGCATGGTCATCGCACTGACCACAAGACCAGAACGCATCAGCCCATTGCGGGCTGGCGCGGTGCCTGGGGAAGCGTTAGGGGGTTTCTTCGCCGTCATTCGGTTATCCAGAAAAAGCTGTCTAGAAAAACTGTCTACAAAAACTGTTTAGAACTAGAAAAGCTGCCTAGAAAAAGCATTCAGACACAAAAAAACCGGCCGCAGCCGGTTTTTTATGGCGCCTGCCGGCTTACGCCGCCAGCGCTTTAATACGCTTGTTCAAACGGCTTTTCAGACGTGCAGCTTTCTTCTTGGAAAGTACGTCTTTGTCTGCAATACGGTCAACGACCGGCTGCATGGCCTTGAACTCTTCCATTGCCTTGGCGTGGTCGCCGGTGCTGATCGCTTTCACTACACGCTTGATGTAGGTGCGGACCATGCTGCGCTGGCTGGATTTCAGGACGCGACGGGTCTCGGCCTGGCGGGCGCGCTTGCGTGCTTGCTTGCTGTTCGCCACAGGGTATCTCCTTGGAGAATAAAGGTTGCCGAAAAACGGCAACGAAATTAAATATGTAGTTGTCGGCTGTGCTATCGCGATTATAGCGACAGTGCCAGCACGACGTTTCCGCAACATGACACTTTTACAACAACCGATTATTTGTAACAACCGGTTGAATTGGCAGGGTTTTGTCCCTGCAAACACATATGACGGGCAGTCGAATTAAGCTGCCCGCTCACGGGTCTTGTCTGAGAGGATGGCGTAGTCTATCACGCACTTTGCGTGCTTGCTAGCGGTTGTCAATACTGGCCTTCAGCATTGACACACTCACCGCCCCACACCACAAAATCAGGATTGAGCAGCTGTTCTGGGGTGGCATGTTCTGGCAAGGCATAGCTCAGCGGCTGGTTGTGAAAAGTAACCACTCGCCCGCCAGCCTGTTCCACCACAGCCTGGGCAGCGCCGGTATCCCACAGGCTAGTTGGCCCGAACCGGGGGTATACATCGGCTTTGCCTTCGGCGACAAGGCAACTTTTCAGCGAGCTTCCCATCGGCTGAAGCTCATATTTCCCCAGCGCGCCCAGCCAGGCAGACAGTCGGCCATCGGTATGCGAGCGACTCCCCAGCACGCGCCAAGTTTCTGTTTTAGCAGGGGGTGATGAGGCATGAATCGCCTTTCGCTGCCCGTCAGTGGTTACTTTAAACGCACCATGACCTTCAGCGGCTAGATAGATGAGCTGCAATGCAGGTGCCACGACCACGCCCAACACCGCCTTGCCCTTTCTAATCAGCGCGATATTGACCGTAAATTCATCATTTCGCTTGATAAACTCTTTAGTGCCATCCAGTGGGTCTACCAGCCAATAAAAGCCTTGGGCGTTAGCGCCTTTAAAGCTTTGGGTATCTTCTTCTGAGAGTATCGGCACCTCAGGCGTAAGCGTTTTCAAACCTTGCGCAATGATCCTATGCGCGGCTTTATCCGCCTCGGTGAGCGGGCTGTTATCGGCCTTTAGCTCAACTGAAAATTCACGCTGATATACCTGCATGATCGCTTCGCCCGCCTCACAGGCCAGCTGCTTCACACTTTCCAGTAATGTCATGGTGATAGCGGGCATTAAGAACATCTCCAATATCAGTGAAGCCACCGCGCAATATCATAGAGCATGAGCATGAACTACGCGGAAAGCATTGCCATCGTGTGCTCATGCTGCTGCTTAATAGCGTTATCCAAAATATCCAACAGCGCTTGGTAATCTTCGGGCATCGTGTTGTTCAGCCCGTAAGTTTCAATGCGGTCTACGGTGGCTTGGGTTTCACGAATCAGGGTTTCCAGCTCCTTCACAACGTGCTCGTGCTCATCAGGGTGCATATTCACTTCCCTCTTGGCTAACTTGTCACCGTGCCTGCTGCAGCTGTTGAACACGCCGATACAGGGCTGTGGCACTTTCGATTGCGGTTGCCTCATGCGCGTCTAACGTCAATAGCATGTCGCTATTTTTATCGTCCACGACAGCAGTCAGTTCGTGCTGGTAGCGCTTTAACAAATGCTCAAGGTTCATACGAATCATCGTGAGCTCAAGCTGAAACTCTATTTGCAGTTTAGAATATCGCTCAACCTGCGCCGGAACATAGCTGTTCTCGATAATTTCTTTGAGCGTACCCTCAACCAACGTTTCCATCACGTTAAGCTTGGGGA
The DNA here is from genome assembly GCF_001507855.1 of Halomonas sp. 54_146. Lineage (GTDB taxonomy): Bacteria > Pseudomonadota > Gammaproteobacteria > Pseudomonadales > Halomonadaceae > Vreelandella. Next base: position 2,157 of record NZ_LGEN01000031.1, on the reverse strand, counting down.
TAACGTCGTTGATGACGTTATACGCTGAAATAGTCTGCACGCTTTTGCTCACATCAACTCCCAAAAAACCAGCGACAAAGAAAATTCGGCCTAGCTGTACCATTTAACAACAAATCAATGACCCATGCTGATCAACGCTCAGAAAAGCTACTCGCTCTCTATCTCAGCAAAGCGGCCTGCTTTATCCAAGCTGTATTCGCTAAAATCCCGCGCTAAATAAAGCGAGCCCGAATAAACGCTTTGCGCCTCTTTGCGAATATCTTCAATGGAAGGCGAGGCATGGGGGCTGAGCTGGTAGCGGGGGCTGAAGTGGGTCAGCACCAGGTTGGGCAGCTTTATCGTTTCAGCGAATTTCGCCACTTGCTTGGCGTAGCTGTGCCCTACCTCACCGGCCTTCTGAGCCATCGCTTCGGTGTAGGTGGCTTCATGCACCAACACCTGCGCCCCGGCGCACGCCTCCACCAACAGTTCAGGCTGGTCGTTGTCTCCGGCAATCACTACTTTTCTGGGTTTGTGCTTGAAGATCAAGTAATCGCGGCTTTGCAGCTGCTCGCCTGCGAACTCAACGTCAAACCCTTGTTTCAACTGCCCCCACAACGGCCCTCTGGGAATCCCCTTTTGCGCCAATGTATCCACATCCAGATCGGCATCCACTTTTCGCTCGGTGAACGCATAGGCATAGCACGGCACGCGATGGGAAAGGCTGAACGTGGCAACCGCCATGTTCTCAAACTCGATGCTGGACAGGTCATCCGAGTAGATAAACTCCAGGGCGAAGGGCAAGCAAAGCTGCGTTACATCACACGTTACTTCCAGCCAGGCTTTGATACCCGCAGGTGCCACAATGGTCAGCGGCGCTTTGCGCCCGCCCATGGCCGCACTGGCCAGAATGCTAGGCAGCCCATAGCAGTGGTCGCCGTGCACGTGGGTAATCAAGATGGCCTTCAGCGAATGAAACGACAGCTTGGTATGCAAAACCTGATGTTGGGTGCCCTCGCCACAATCGATCAAGTACCAGCCTTTGCCTTTACTTTCTCGCAAAGCGACCCCGGAGACGTTTCTGGTTTTTGTGGGTACACCGGCGGAGGTGCCGAGGAAGAGTAGGTTCATGATTTGCTCAAGCCGGTAGCGGCAGGTCATCCACTTGCGGGCGAATGGGTGCCATTATTATGGTTTATTATCTTGTTCTGCAGCATATTGAGCGTAGAGTAAATCAGCAAAATCGGACTCATCAATGGCACCGATCACCAGGTCTTTGACTGCGTCAGCAAATAACTCATTATCAGCGGTAAGTTCGAAATCATTAAGAGACAAATACTCCAGGCCGACTGCCAAACCAGTTCGCTTGTTAGCATCTGGTAAAGAGTGGGAAAGAGCAATGGAGGCTACATATTTTGCCGCAATCTCAAAAACGTCATCTAAGCCAGAGTATGCAATAGCATTATCTACTCTACCTAACGCGCCTTGAAGCTTATTTATATCGGCAGCCCCTTTCATACCTGGCTCATGCTCCAGGATGAAGATATTTATCTCAAGAACACGCTCGAAAGGAAAAGAAATAAGGTTCATTACATATCAGCTAGCTTTTTAAAAGTGCGCTTATGCGTTCTGAGAACCAGCTTTGTTTCAGACTTAACTATCTGCTGCCCAGACTCACCGGAGAGATCTAGTTGCTTGCTGGCTACAATTTTGGGGCGTTTAACAGCCTTAACGCCGTACGCTTCTATCTTTTTATTCATAAGCACCTCTGAGCAATTGGATCAGATTATACACCTGTGCCAGCGTAAAAAAGCGAATGAAACGACAGCTTGGTGTGCAAAACCTGATGCTGGGTGCCCTCACCACAATCAATCAGGTACCAGCCCCTCCCCTTGCTCTCGCGCAAGGCGGTGCCGGTGACGTTTCTTGTTTTAGTGGGTACACCAGCGGAGGTACCGAGGAAGAGTAGGTTCATGGTTGTCGGTGGATGGCCGTTTGGGAAGTAATGACAATGGATGCTAGATCATACGCATAATTGGTAATAACAACTTACAGGTCACCAGTTCAGCATCTCATCGCATTGAACCCTCCGACGATTCATTCAAAGAATAGAATCGCGGATTCTTACCCCTCTCACGCGCTCTGTTGCCAGAGCGTGGAGAGCGATACCGGGGTTCT
>NZ_LGEN01000090.1 GCF_001507855.1 Halomonas sp. 54_146 | reverse complement strand
GCCGGAAGGCAAAGCGCTGGAACAAATTAAGGCTAAGGGATACGCCGATAAACACCGTGCCAGCGGCAAGCCGATTCACTTAGTAGGCGTGGAATTCTCCAGCGTTAAGCGGCAAATTGTGGCATTTGAGGTGGAGACGTTGTAACGCCAAGCGCAGATTGCTTCGTCGCAAGCTTCTCGCAATGACACAATCCAGCCACAGTGTCATCGCGAGCGAAGCGCGGCGATCTGGGGTTGAGGTTGGGTGCCGCCGCAGGCTTGAGATTGCTTCGTTGCAGGCTCCTCGCAATGACACAATCCGGCCACAGTGTCATCGCGAGCGAAGCGTGGCGATCTGGGGTTTGGGTTAGGTGCCGCCGCTGACTTGAGATTGCTTCGTCGCAAGCTCCTTGCAATGACACCATCCGGCCACAGTGTCATCGCGAGCGAAGCGCGGCGATCTGGGGTTGGGGTTGGGTGCCGCCGCAGGGTTGAGATTGCTTCGTCGCAAGCTTCTCGCAATGACACAACGTAAACGCATCGCAATGACACCATCCGTTTTTCATTTTTTTCGTTAGGACTTACCTATGTCGCAACCTATTACGCGTGTGTTTATTTCTGGGGTATCTGAGGATGCCGCTACCGCTTACTTGGGCCATGCGCTGTTTGAGGCGCTGAATGCCCAGTGGGTGGCACCTGAGCAAAGCGTTGCCTTAGCGCAAGAGGATGAAAGCGCTCACTGGCTGTGGTTGTACCAGCCGCCGTGGCAGTTGGCAGAAACCGCGCAGCCCGAGTGGTCGGCCTGGGTAGCCCAGCATCAACCCTCGCTGCGCTTGCAGCGTGTGGCAGGCCCGCGGTTATACGTGGTGAATGCGGCACGCACGCCAGCGGTGGCACTGGCCGAGGCGCTGAATGTCTCGGCGCAATGCCCTCACCCGCAAGAAGCGCCAGCTTATTTAGCTGCCCTGGCAGCGCTGTGTGCGGGCGTAGGGGAAACGCTGCCCGACGTTCGCCATGCGTGGGCGCTTTACGAAACCCTGGAAGCCACCGCCTGGCTGCCTAGCGGTATGGCACCAGAGTTTCGCGCATCGCTTAGCGTGGATGAACCAGCGTTAGCCAACCTGCTGCAAGTGGTGAGTGCTGGCGTGCAGGCACCGGCGCGGGCACAGGCCCACCAGGCAACCCAAGCGGCCTTGGAAGATACACAAGAACGTGAACAGGCGCTGCAGCAAACCGCCAACCAGCAGGAAGCTGCCTTGCAAGCGCTGCGTGAAGAACACCGTGCGCTCAATGAGGCTCACCACGCGCTTACAGAGCGCCATCACGCATTAACGGAAAGCCATGCCTCGCTTCAAGCGACCCACCACGCAGCGTGCGAAGAGCATAAAGAGTCCGCCGAAGAGAACGAGCTGCTGTTGGCTCAGTTGCATCATGTTCAAGAAGAGCTGGAAAAGTACTACCTGGAAGGCCAGCAGCAACAGCAGCAGTTTGACGAACTGCGCCAGCAGCTAACGGCGCAGCAGCAGCGCGCCACCCAGGCAGAAGCGGGCCTTGAAAAGGCACGCAAAGAGGCCACGGCTGAAACCGCCCAGCTAACCAAGGCGTTAACCGCACAGCAACAGGCTGCTCAGAACGCGCAACAGGCGCAGCAAGCTGCTGAAAAAGCTGCCGCTAATCATCAACAAGCGCTGAACGCGGCTAAGCAGCAGTTGGAAACCCGTACTCGCGAAGGCGATAAAGCGCTGGCCGAGCTGCGGGAGCAATTGGCCACATTGAACACGTCGCTCAGTAACGCCAAGGCGGAACACTCTGAGCTGCAGGAAGAGAACGACCTACTGCTCGCGCAGCTACACCATGTGCAGGAAGAACTCGAACGCTATTACCTGGCAAACCGCGAGTATCAAACCACGCTGACCAACGCGCAGCCCACGTTCCTTCGCGCCCGCCAGCACATCAGCCGGTTGGCTGCGCACCTGCCCTCTCAGGCTTGAGATTGCTTCGTCGTGCCTCCTCGCAATGACACGGATTGGGTACAGTGTCATCGCGAGCTAGGATTGCCCTTACATGAGGCATGCTAAACTGCCCTGTGATTGATCGGTTCAGCCTTGGAGGCCAGCATGCCATCTGCCCATCGTCGTAAATTGCCCATTG
>NZ_LGEN01000030.1 GCF_001507855.1 Halomonas sp. 54_146 | reverse complement strand
CAGCTGGAAGCTCTCTTGCCCTGGAATGCCGAGCTGCCAGCTTTAAAAAATGTGGCTCAATACGGTTAGGGCAAGTGGGTCGGTTTAATGGCGCTTACGTAGATACTGGTATCGCCTCGCGGGTTAACGTGCGAATCGAGATTCCCGATGGGTTCGATCGGCAAGCGGTGATGGTAGCGGTTGATGCTCTGCGCAGTGCCTGCATGGAAAACGGCGCCGCAGTGGTGGGGCTGGCCCGCGATCTGGGGCTTCGGGCAAAGGAAGGCTCCCTTCTTGACGCAAAGCGTGCGCTTCAGGAGGCGTATGACACTGGGCGTGTTACGGTCGCCAACGGCACCAAGGGAGGTCGTATTCGGGAAGTGCCTATCACATCGGAGCGACAGCTAGAGACTCTCGCTTACGCGGCCAGCGTCCAGGGCGGGGCCCGCAGTCTGGTTCCGACAGACCAAACCTGGGCGCAATGGGAAGAGGGTGGCCTCAGGGCGGCGAGGGAAGTACTCCAAAGACATGAAATTAGCCGGATTCATGAGCTCCGCTCGGCTTACGCTGTAGATCGCTATCAAGCGCTTACCGGGCACCTACCCCGTGCATTTGGCGGCAATGCAACCAAGGCAGTTGATAAGGCAGCTAGACTCACAATCGCCCGAGAGCTTGGGCATTCTCGCATTGCCATTGCTGTGAGCTACATCGGGAGTGCGCGATGATTCCACCTGATATTCGGCATGCCCTTAATCAGCACGCTTGCCGAGGAGGTAAGACAGCCCGCCGTAGGCAGGTAAAGCGTGTAGAACAGTTCGTGCGTTGGTGTGGCTGCCCGCCTCATCAAATCGGGAAGAAGCATGTTCATCGTTACTTCGAAGAGATGTCATTCAGTACAACCACTGCTCGTGACCATTGGTATGCGATTCGTTTGTTGTGGGATTTATTAGGGCGGAGTGGGCTTCCTCCGTCGTAGTAAGTAAGAAAAGGTATCAATGTGAGAAAGCGAGGCGATGATGTTGATCACCGCCTCTTCTAGCTAATTTCGAATCTGAACAGGTACATCGATCTGAGGTTCGATAGGAACAAGTGTGTTTATATATTTTTGTTGAACTTGCTCATATAGATCAGGTGTTTTTTTGCTCAGAACGGTAACTACTAACGCAAAGTGAATTTTTTCAGCGCCTTGAGGAGAATTGCTGATGCCTGGTTCCCGTGCGACATAATGAATATCGAAAACTGGATTTTTTAAAGAAGCTCCTCTTTTGGTCAGAGAGTTTTTCCTCATGGTATCCCATTTATGACCGTCAGTTCTAAGCTCTGCTTCGGACGCAAATTCTTGATTTTTAAAAAAAGAAGCAGTGTCTGGAAATGCGAGGTCAATTTTTCCTTGGCCAGTCTTTTCTATACGAGCTTGCGTTTTCGAAAAATTATCCTTATGTGGCCTAAAACTTATATCTAAGCCTGCCCTGGTGTAGTCCCCGGGTGTATGAGGGTCAGTGCTGCATGTATAGCAGAAGGTTGCAGAAATGCTCACATTGCCTTCTAGCTGCTGTTCAGGTAGAGGGATTGGGGCGCGTAGGACTTTGCCCGGTTCCAATCTGCCTTGATACAAGACTTTTATTTCTCCATCTTGGCACGTAATAATGTCAGTTAATTCGCCTAGCATTCCCCAGCCAACCTCTTCGATCGGATGTTGGTTGCGAGATGCTGAGTGAACCATCAATGCTCGTATTGCGGTTGGTGTGAGACTGGAGCCTAGATATGATTTTAGACCAGATGCGATGCGCATAGCATAGGGAGTAGCAAAGCTTGTTCCATAGTTTTCGACTATATTCAATTGCGGTGAAACAAAGTGAAATGCATTAGTTTTTACGCCGCCAAACGCAACTATGTCGGGTTTAACCATGCCGGGATTTCGACCAGGCCCGATGGAGCTATAGGGCGCTCTTTTCCAACCTTCGGTTGTACAGTCAGCTGCCCCGATTGATAAGGCATTAACACTATCGCTGGGTACCTGAATTCTTGATTGAGGCCATGGTTTTTCGCCATCGTTGCCTACCGCAACTCCTGCTAGGCAGTTTCCACTCCCGAGATGGTCGTCAAGCATTGCAGTCCAAGCTGTAATATCATCACCTGCAACCTCATAAGGACCAATGCTAAAAGAAATTATTGGATAGTTGCTCTGTGAGAGTACTTCGTCAACATAGGTTAATACATCATATAGACTTGATGATCGAATGCCGTCACCAAGAACTCTATAATGATCTACTGAGGCATATGGCCTATCGAGCTGGCCTGGCTGAACGTGGCCAAACAACAATGCCGAGGTCACTAATGCCCCGTGGTTAGTATAATGATTCACTGGATTGCCTATTTTCGCTCCACTAGGTGGTTCGATGTAGTTTACCCAGCGGCCAAAAGGATGGTTGTCAGGCAGGCCCCCATCAAATACAGCCACTCTGTAGCTATCTGCAAGAGAATCTTGATTGGGAATCGTTGCCGAGCCATTGAAGTTCATAGCCCTGACTAATTCAGGCTGTTCAATCATCCTTATTTTTGGCATAGGCCGCACCATCCTGATGAACGAAAAGTCGGCTAATTGCTCTACCGAGCTTTTACTTCCCGTCGCTGGGATAAATAGCAAGCCTCTACTTTGATACGAGCTTGAGATTCCTAGGTCCACATTTACTCTGGATGCGAACTCAACAAAAGAGTCTTCCCAATCCATATCTTTTATACTATCGAAGTGTAAGACGACTTCTACTGGTTCCGGGGCGGAGCTGAACTCTCCCGCCATCTTTTCATTACGCCCAGGTAATGTGGCATTTTCTAACTTTAAGAAGTCTTCCAGAATATCGGAAGATTCTGTTATTTGAGATATCTTGTCTCCTAGGGATTGTATTGTTTTTCTTTTTGCTGATACGAACAAAAATGTAGATAATGCCCCATCAGTTTCGTCGCTACCTTTTCCTTTTGCAGGCTTGATTTTCGTGGACCTGCTGCCCAATAATCTTAGGCCCAGTTCGTTTAAAAGTAGGGATGGGAATGCAGACCTTGAGAGGTACTTGGGATGTAGCGTGATCCCAATTACAGCATTACCATTGGCAAGCTTTTCATCAGGGATCTGCTCCAATTGGTCAGATATATTGGATAGATGTTCTTGAAAGCGCCTTTTTTGAAACGCCAAATCATAAACTGGTTCAGACTCCCCAAAGCCACTTCTATACTTGACTTTATCAGCGAGCTTTTCGCCTCTTCCAAATAAAAATCTTTGTTTTTCAGCCATGTTAGGAAGCCTCCAACGCGTTTTTGAGTGTGCCTCTAGCAATCGATGTAATCTTGCTTGCTGCTCGTTGAGAAACTCGGTTCTCGCGGACAAGTTGTACTGCTATTTTTTTTCTTGTTTCTTTATTAAAAGAAGAAGCATCTTTATTGAGTAAAGACTCAACGAACTTTTGCGCTCCACTCTCTCCATATAAGAAATAGCTTTTTCTGAGGTTGTTAACCTCTCTTTGGAAATCGCTATAAGAAGTGCCTTCCATCGCTATAGATAGAAATAACACCCACTCACGTGGAACATTTTCATTTTGTTTTATTAAAGAAAGTCCTACTTTTTTTAAGCTCTCGCTTGTGGGTCTTTTGAACTCAATGATTTGATCAAACCTTCTGTGTATAGCAGGGTCGAGGAGGTGGTAATGATTTGTAGCTGAAATTAGTAGATTGTCGCCCTGCCATTGATCTAGCTCTTGCAGTATTACAGTTACTAACCTTTTTGTCTCTCCAACGTCAGAGCTATCGTCACGCATTTTAGCAATAGCATCGATTTCGTCTATCAAAAGCACGCAGGGCATTTCACGTGCATAACGCATGGCTGATTTAATATTGTTACCAGTCTTTCCTAATAAGCTGCTGACTACAGTCGCTAAATCTAATGTTAGTAGCGGTCTGTTCAGTTTTTTTGCAATGTACTTTGCACAAACAGTTTTCCCTACACCAGGTGGGCCAGTAAAAAGCAATCTGCTTGTTGGTGTTATGCCAGCAGCTATTAATTCATGTAATTTTTTTCGCTCACTCAAAACTGCATCTATAGGGCCTTTGACTTCATTCGAGCCGATAAACCCCATAGGTAGTTGTACTGGATCTTCAACGTTAAGTATGTCTAGCCCGCTCTCTTTATCTGAGGGGACGGGTGAAGTTAACCCTGGTCCATGAACCTGTCTGACAATGTTTGATCCGTTGTCGCCAACATCGCTGAAGATGGCATCCTTTAAACGGCCAGCAATAGGATGCTCCTCCGCCTGGAGGGTTCTCACTAGCCTCAGAGCCTGTATTTTGACTTTTTCACTATTCCCACGGGCTCCAAGAGCAGCGAGCTGGATCAGTTTTTCAAAAATATAAGTGTTTTCGACCATTTTAAACGTAAACCATTGATATATATAGGAAGCAAAATGGCTCCTTTTCCTAATTATTGCACCCCTCTATTGAATGCTCAAGGTTGTAATTTAATAGGTTGGTGCGACAGCGCTATGCAGCGGCTTCTAACTCATCATTCGCCGCCCCCTGCGCCTTGTAGAGCGCTTCATCAGTGAACACGTAATATCGTGCTGAACCTCCCTTGATGCCGGGTACCTTGATAGATGTTTTACCTTCATGGTCAAGCTGCAACACCTCATGGGCCTTCAGCACCTTGTTTGCTTGCCGTGCGGATGGAAGGCCAGCCCGGCCCCATACTTCCTTGGCCCATGCTGCCGGGGTGATGTAATACGTGGTGACGGTGCGTAATTCAGCACCGCTACCAAAGGTTTCAGTGCGCCGATAACCAAGTTTGTTGACGGTTCTTGGGGCGTGGCTGTCATGCTGATAATCAATATTTAAGCGTGAGAAGCGCGCTTCACCATGGGTTTCTATCAGGTGGCAAAGCGCATCCAGCACCTTGGTTTCTTCCTGGTTGCCAGCACCGCCGCGCGCTGCCAGCCAGGCAGCAAAACAGGCCTTAGCAGCATTCCAAGCGGTGTATGCTGGCCAGCCAGTTGCTCCCCAGGTGGTGGCGTATTCGCCCGCTAAAGCGACTAACGCAAAGCGAGCGGCGGCACGATGGGCTTGGCCGCTGGCATCCTTGGGTAAGGTCTCTTTCTCAAAGGCTTGGAGTGTTTTGGGAAAGGCCTTGATGACGGTGCGTGTGTTGTCAGGTTCGGTCAGTGCTTCCAGGAACTTCACCAGGGGAGTGCCGTAATATTTACCTACGCTGGCTTTTAGGTAGTCGGAAAGCTCAGCAGCATTGGCGAAGCCATGAAGCGACTGAAACAAGCCCATGCCTGCCCCGGCGTCAGCGGGCACCCCTAGCATGCGAATATCCATGCCGGCACGGTGCATTTGGTTAGCTTCATCCATGTGCTGTTCAAGCGTCTTTTCGCCCGTTGAGAGAAACAGCAGCCGCCAGCGGCGCACAGGTTTCCCGTTTCCTCGATCGTTCGCACGCGCTTTGCCTGCACCGTTGCCCAGCATATAAACCGTTTCACCGATGATGCGTGGGCTGCACATGCCAATTTCATCAAGGGCTAGCAGACCATCAGAATGTGCGGAGGCTATCGATTCAAGGGCGTTGTCTGTCGATCGCCAGCTGCGCACTAGCTTGGGCGAGCCGTAAACAGAAACAGCAGCTTGCAAGTGCGTGGTTTTCCCGCCGGAACTCTCGCCATACAGATGAAAACCGCCGGATTCCAAGCCCAACAAATGGAGCAAAGGCCCCGCGAACGCGACACACACACTTAGAGTTAACCTATCGTTGCCAGGGCAGAGCGCACCAATGTGGGTTTGCCAATCTTCTAGCGTGCCTGCCTCTTCAATGCTGGGCAGCTCGGCACCGTGGTTGGTAAATTCAAGTGCTTCGGAGGTATCGCCTATTGCTCCCATAGGCAGCAAGTAGGCATCGCCGTGCCAGCCCATACGGTCTACTAAACGAGCTCGGGCGTCGCCCCCATACCCTTGCAGGTAGCTGATAAGGTCATTCTTGGTGTTGCGGGCTGGTCGTTTTGCATCCAGCTTCAGCCCCATGGAAAGCAGTGGTGCGATAGCATCCTTCGCGCCCTCGCTAATCAGTGCCGGCATGGGTATGTTCCAACGCTTGGTGATACCGTCTGGGTCGCAGAATTCCACCAACAATCCCCAGTTGTGGCCACGTTCATCACGGGTTTGCGCGATGATATCCAGCCGCTCACATACCCGCCGGGGTTCATCGTCTTCTGTGACTGCATATAGGCCCGTATCTTTAACGGTGAAACCGGGCGTTTCTTGGGGTTTCTTACGCTTATCCCGCTTGGCTGTGTCGGGCTTTTTGGCAGGGGCTGGCGTTGAAACCGGTTCCTGGAATAACACGCCTTCAGTGAGTAGCTTGCTTAGGTGGTCGGCTGTCCAGCCTCGGGCTAGCAGATCGGCAGCATCATCTTTTTCATGCCATTCACCGCCAGCCTCAAGGGTGGGCGTTTCGTTATGCCACCCGGGCACTTGGTGGAAGTGATCCAGTACCATCAAGCGTACTGACTTCGCTCCCAAAGCTTGCAGGTCGCCTGCTAATGCTTCCATACAGGCAATGCCGCCTGCATCGTTATCAGGCCAAAGCACAACGTCACGGCCTTTGAGAGGGGAGAAGTCCGCTTTGCTGACTGAGTTGGTACCGTTAGGCCAGCAGGTGGCAAGGTAATCAGGCAGCAAGGTGCCAGCGGCATCGGCGCTTTTCTCGCCTTCGCACACCACCACTGGGGCGCTTGGCTGTTTTGCCAGTGCTTCCAGGTTCAGCAGCGGCCTTGGGGCAGGCAATCCCTTGCGCTGCCATTTGGTGTCACCCGTTCCCGCATGCCGCCAAAGAGTAAGGGGTGAGAATACCTTGCGTGGTTTGTCTTCCCCAGGCTGTGCAGGCAGGTTAAAGCGGTCAATCACCATTAAAAGCGCGCCTTGAGTGTCGCGGTATTCCCAACGTTTCCAAGGATCGCCATGCTTAAAGTGTATTTTGGGGATACCGCTTAGTGCATCGGCTGGGATCGGTGCCACGGGCTGCCAAGGGTCGGATGATGCAACCTCGGCTTTCTTGCGCGAGGGCAGTTCAGCAGGTGCGCTGCCCATAAATGCTTCCAGCGTGTGCAAAGCATCGGCCTGTGATTGTCCTTCCACATACGCTACCAGTGCTACCAGATCGCCACCTTTATCGCCTGTGGCAAAGTCGTACCACTGTCCTGTGCTGAGGTTGACGGAAAATGAGCCTACGTTGCGGTCGTCACGGGCCGGATTTTTAACGATGTATTCACCGTTTTTGTTAACGCCGCCCGGCAGCCAGTGCGCTAATACGCCTTCCACCCGGCTAAGCGCCAAGCGGTTAACGTCCTGAAAGCGGGCAGGCGTTATAGATCCTTTGGGCGTTTTCATTGCTTGTTCCTTTTAACCGCCTGTAATGAGGGCGCTAGTTTGGCTTCACTGGCCGCCTTTACTTCTTCACCGTATTCAAGCGATAACGCATCGGTCAGGCTGTGGATTCGCTCAGTGAGCTGTGTGGCCGCACTGCTTAGCCCGCAAGTTAATCCGGGAGTTAGGAAGGGCGTTTCATCGTCGGTATCCCGGCGCATTTGATCCTCTTCGATCAGGCGCATAATGGTACGGATAGCGCTCGCACTGTCGCGTAGGTCATTGCAACGCATATCAAAACCGGTTATTGGGCGAGTCATAGGGCACCTCCATCAGGCGTCACCAGCAGGGTTTCTAGCTCACGGGCCATGGTTTGCAGTTCTTCAAGCGCGTTATCACCTGCCCATGAAATGCGGCTCGGTAAAAGTGTGCGTAGAGTTTTTTCGGCCCTGAAGTTGCCCTTGATAATCTCGCTAAAGCGCAGCACATGGGCGCTGAATTCATGGGTATGGCCCACATATTCAGCACTTACGGCAAACACGCTTTGCTGGCTGATCGTTATCGCTAGATCCTGGATGTAGGCCATAGCGTCACGGTGCGCTTGTGTAAGCACGCTTGGGGCTGGGATAGGGGTAGCCGTATTCATTTGGGCGCCCTCGCTGCATGCATTTCCATTGCTTGGGCATTCAAAGCGGCTAGCTGGCCGTTAATATCCACCAGTGAACTAGCAGCAAGCTGGCTGCCAATTCGAGCAAGGCGCTTAGCCATGAGGACGGTTTCAGGTGAATCCAGCAGCTTGATAATGGAATAGAACAGCGCTTCTGCATGCTCCATATGCTCACGGCACAACGTTAGGTTGTCATCGTGATCCATTAACCAGGGAGGCGGCCCGTCGAGTTCTTCCAGAGTGCTTAAACGGCGCTGCAATAGCCCAAGCAAGCACGCTTGAACAGAGGCGCGTTCCCGTTGGGTAAGCACTAAGTTGCCGTAGTCGGTTTCCAACTGAAGGCCTAGCGTGGCCACTTTTTTGATGGCTTGGCGAGTATCAATAATCGCTGTGTCCTGTTCCATCCACAGCTCTGCGATGATGTCTGATTTCTTCATGCCGCACCTTCCTCGCTGCGCGGGGCAGCTTCCAGGCGGCGGGCTTTATCCATGTGGTGGTTATAGCGCTTCAGCCGAACGGCAGCACTTGAGTTAGCAAAGAGGGCGGCTTTAGCCATTGCACGGTGGGCAGCGGCGCGAGCGGGCGCACTACGGGTAGGTAACAGGCGGAATAATGCCATCGGTATGACTCCTAGAGTTGAGGAGTCGCCACGATCCTTTCCACGGGATTGGGTGGCGACCGTACGCGGGGTGGAAAACCGGCACTCTAGGAAACCGGCACACCCGAAGGTGTCCCACGCACAGCCGCCATAACATACAGCGGGCACAAAAAAAGCGCCTGCTGAAATGGGGGCGCTAGTGCGCCTAGAGATTATCGGGTTTCCACACCCGGTCACTGATTTTGCAGTGACGCTAAAACCATAAGCCAGGCGCTGAGAAAATGCAAAGTGTTTAACTTGTTGGGGGGTACTATTGGGCATATACTTAAATTGCGCGTTGGTCATAGCGCGCTCCTAGGTTAGCAAGACGTAATCCGCCGGGCCTCATCCCCCGGCGGTTTATTTTTGCCCGTTAAAGACGAATACCTGCGCGGTTAAGCTCTTTGGCATTTTCGAGCGCCACGAGATGTTTAATATCAATGTTGATCGTTAGCGGTGAGTGAGGCTTTTTGCGAGCTATGTGCTCTGCATCTCCACTTCCATGGTTAAAAGCCAAGTTGACTAGTTCGCGGGTTTCATTGATTTTCTTCACCAGCCCATGAAGATCAGCATGAGTGAGCATGTCTAGAAGCTGATTTTCGGCGTCGGCCAGATCGTCTAAATACACCTCCTTGGCAACTTCGGCACGTTCGTCAGCCAGCGCTGAACGTTTTTGTTCAATCTCTTCAAGCTTACGTATTAGGCCTCTCTTAGCGGCTTCACGGCGGGCTTTAGCCGCTTGTGAGTTTTCCAGCTTGTTGCGCGCGCGGGTAAGCGCACCACTTGCTTTCTGCTGTGCTTCATCGCTGTTTTCCCCTAGCGCGGCGGCTGCTTCCAAGGCATCTAGCTTTTCCTGAGCGGCGGCAACGTCTCGCTCTGCTTGGTCGGTTTCTGCGCCGTTGGGGGTCTGGTTACTGATCGCGTTTTCAACACGGCTGCGCTCTTTATCCAGGGCTGCAAGCTCATCATCGAACGCTTTTAGAGCCGCGTGCCCAGCATCAGGCGGGTTATCCTCGTGTTCACGTAGCCGTTCTTCTGTGGTCTCCAACTGGATCTCTAGGCTTTCGATATTCTTTGTTGCTGAGGCCTTTTCCTGCAAAATAGAATCTAGCTTGGTGTGCATTGCGCGGCATGCAGCGATATTGATATCAAATGTTTGACCTCGCTTACGGAGTTCCTCTGCCTTTTCCACCGAGACAGCCAGCATGTGGCGTAATTTTGTGGAGTTGGGAAGACCGCTTTCAGGACTGTTTTTATGGCTAATGCCTAATGTCTCTAATGCTTCACGTCGCATATAAAAGGCTTCATTACCTTTAGACTTCTCAAGCTCTCTATATTTAAGTAAGCCGGAATTCACCTCCATTACTTTGGCATTTAATGCCTCGCGTTTTTTTAACCAGTTAACCCACTCTTTATGGGCTTTATCTTTTCCAAAGGGCAGCATATCGGTCTCTCTCTTTAATGGGGTGTTGGTGGGTTAAGCGTGCTTGTCGCTTTGCCAGCGCTGGGTAATCGCGCTAACGGCATCTTGGCTGTCGGACGCGGATCGGGATGGTTGAGGTGAATGGTTGCCAGACTCGTCGTTACTGGCACCGCCTTCCCAGCGTTTGGTGATTGCTGCTACCGCGTTATCGCTTTCAGCCTGATTGCGGGCCTCTGACTGGAAGTTTTGGAAAAGCTCATGTCCAAAGGCTTCTATGCTTGTGCCGTTTCTAATGGCATTTGCCGCGGCGCCTTGGTGCTTAGCACCCGCTAAACGATAGATTTCCAGGCATCGTGTGCGCTCTGCCTGTGTGGCTGCTAACAGGGTGTTGCTTCCAGAGCCATTCGCCACCGTGATAGTTCGAGGATTGGTGCCAGCCTGAAGGGCTGCTTGAAGCTCTTGTGTGGTGCTAACGGTAGTCATACTGAATACCTTTTGTGTGGTGTTGGGGGTGGTAGGGCTGCCCAGCTCAGCAATTAAGCTTTCCAGTGAGCCAAGGCGATCGGCCATGCCGGCCTGAACAGCAAGCGCACCTGTGGCGATGCCGCCTTGTCGAAAACGGTCATTCACCTGGTTACGTGGGATGTTGCGGTTGCGGGATACCTTGTCTAAAAAGACATTGGCCAGTTCGTCGGTGCGGGTTTGGAGTTGAGCGCGGCCCGCTTCGGTTTCCAGATCGGGGCGTTTGTTGGGGGCATTGCTAGAGACAATCTCATAGCTTTTTTCGCCGGGACGGTCTTCACGCTTGCGCAGGCTTAACACCACGCCGACGCTGCCTAGTTGCGCGGTGTCGTCTACCACTACTTCTTCAGCGCTGCTGGCGAACCAGTAAGCGGCGCTTGCCGCCATTCCGCTGACATAGGCCTTAATCGGTTTTTTGCTGCGGCCCTGGTAAATCAGGTCGCCCAGTTCGTTGATACCTGTGGCTTCACCACCGGGGCTATCAATATCCAGCACGATGGCTTTAACGCTTGGATCATCAAGCGCTGCCTGAAGGTCGGTAGCTAGCACCTGAGTGCTGGTGGCACCGCTAACGGCGGTTAGTAGGTTGGCATAACGGAAAATTGGCCCCGTTACCGGAACAACCGCTACGCCGTTGCGCACCGTTACTGCCCGGGTATTGTCCAGGCGGCTGCCTAAGCGGGACTCTAGCGCTTCAATATCGCCTTGACGGTCGGCCACGGCCATAAGGGTGTCTAGTGCGTCGCCGGTTATTAACCAAGCGTGATTGGCGACCAAGGAGAGGGATGAGTGCGTCATCGTCATTACCCCTAAGCCAAGTGGCCGGTGTGCTCGTGCATGCGGGAGTTCAGCCAGGCTTCCAGGTCTTGGCGACGGTAACGGCAGCGGCTGCCGACTTTGATGAACGGTAGGGCGTGGCGGCCAGTGCTGCGCCAAGTCGCGAGCGTGCGAGCCGAAACACCAAGATAGTTGGCGGCTTCATCGGGAGTCAGAAGCTCTGATAAAGGGGCAGTAGGCTGTGGAAATAGATTGCTTGCGTTCATTGCGGTTCTCTCTAAGTGTCTGGGGGACGCTTAGAGAATCGCTGAAACGTATTAGGTGGTGTTACCCGGTAACTTAGTTAACGGGCAGCTTCCTGACTTTTTCAAAGCTGATATTCGGGTAGGTTTTCTAAGCCCATGCTCTTCAGCCACAGCTTGGATTCACGCAACGTCCTTACCTTAGGTAATACTGTCTCTGGAGCGTATTGGGAGAGAGGGTGGAGCCGCCGCCATTCTTGATGGAGCGCTCTCTCATGCAGTTCAATGGATAGTGCGTGAATGGTTCGACGTTTTCCGTTTTGATCGTATGCCAGTTGATCTAAATTTCTTATTATGAATTCGTGTGCCCAGGCATGGATTTTCCTTACTTCTCCCGGCCGACCGTATTTCCTACGGTTATTCCATTTTTTGGCTTCACTTGCTTTGTTTTGTTTTTGTGCATTATGAAGCTGATTTAGCGTTTCTTCATTCAGTCCTTGTCTATAAAACTGGATGGCAGTTTGATAAATAGGCTCAAGCCCTAGTGCTTGCCTTGCAGTGTGTTGTCGGGCAGCTAAGTCATCAAACTGAGCCCCTTCGTCTAATGGATGTGGGTTCCATTCGGTTAGCTCTTTTAACGAGCGAGCAGAAACTGCCAAGGCATACGCAGCTTTTAAGGCCTGAGGCGATAAGGTCTTTAAAATAGGGCAGTCCCAGCGATCGAGGACTTGATGAATCCCGTGAAGCAGAGGATCTTTTAAGCCGTTTATTTCAGCGCGACTCCGGTGCTGATTTATCGAGCCATCTTGCCATATCAGCGGGCGTAGCTCGGTAAAGTATGGCAGCGGCGGTACCTCCCAGGCATCCAGTTCATCGCGTGCCCACTCCGCCAGCTCTAAAACTTCTGTGAATATATCCTGCATGGACTCCCATTTAGGAAGCATTTTAAGAGCTTCCTTAAAGACCTCCAGGTCATCCATGCCCGGCTCAAAGGGAATGCCATTGAGCAACATTGGGGTTGTTTGAGAAGGATTACTCATGCTGGAGTATTCCCGAGCTACGCTTCTCTGGAAGTGCGTCCAATCCCATGCCTTTCAGCCAGATCGGTGACTCGCGAAGCGTCTTGGCAGAAGGCAAGCAATTGTCTGGGGCAAACCTAGCGCCTGAGTGATGTTGACACCACTCTTTGTGCAGTATGTCACTATGCAATTGCTCAGATAGCGCATAACGAGATAGTCGGCGCCCGTCAGAGTCATAGGCCACATCTTCTAAGTGCTTTGCCAAGAACTTCCATGCCCAGCGATGTGGCCCTTTCACCTCTCCAGGTTTCCCTCCCTTAGTAGCAGCTTCGCGCCTGTTTAAAGCCATCGTTCGGAAAATTTTGTAGCGCCATTCTTTGGCGCTTGCAAAGATATATGCCAAGCGATAGCAAAGCCTATAGATTTCTGTCTCACTCAATGGAGAGTGTTCAGACTTCATAGCTAATAGAATTGCATCTATTAACGGGTCTGCATCCAGCCAATGGATATCGAACCAAATTCGCTCATACTCAATTACTGCCTCAGTATCCAGTGGTACCGGATAGTTCTTCTGCTCAATTTTAAGCCTTTCCAATAGGCTTTGAATCAAAATGCTACTAGGACCTGGCTTACTAAGCTCTGTACTAGAAAGTGATGAACCAAAATGTAAGTAATTTTGTTCGAATGCCTGAGCGCGTAAGATTAATGCTTCACGTAAATCTTCTATTTGACGTGTTTCTGTAATAGTTAGTGGGCGGTAGGCGTCAACAGAAAGTTTTAGCATTATCTATCACTCTACACTGGCCAGTTTTGAGCACTATGTAGCACTCGAAGGATTTCAACGCGACGCGCTTTGAGTCGATAAACGCTTATATAGGCGGTGTCGGGTATCACCAGTTCACGTGTGCCTGGCACGCGACCATCACGGCCACGCTTGGGGTGATCCGATAATCCATCGGTGACGCTTTCGATTGTGTCGACCATCGCCAACGCGGCGATAGGATTATCAAGCGCAATATAATCAGCGATGCTTTCTAGGTCGTTAAGTGCACGTCTGAGCCATTTAATCTGCATTCAGCTCTCGCTTTGCACTTCCTTCCTTAATCCGATGGCGCAGCTTTGCCATGGCGGGCGCGTGATCCACCCATTCAGCGTTAGGGCTATCGGCCTCTTCCAGCGCGGTGGCCACCTGTTCTCTAAACCAAGCATCGTGTTCAGCGGCTTCGTGCGTGCGTGCCAAACGGCTTGCTGCATCCGGTCGTGAGCGAGTAGGTGTAGCGTCGTAATGCTCAGCGTTCACACTGAAGTGGTCGATGCCTACCTGTTTCAAATAGCGTGTCAGTGTCTCAAAGCGACTGAACACACGGACAGCGCCACGGCGAGACACTAGCCTGCCTCGTGTGCCGTTTAGATCCACTTCAACGAACCAGCCACCGGGCTGGCCTACTGCTACTGTGTCTTGCATTGATTGATCATTTGCCAGCCGTGCCAGCGCCTGGTGATCAATATTTATAAGCGTCATCATGTCATCACCATATAATTATAAAACGGCTTACAGTTAGTAATTATAGGTTATTCCCCCATGCCCAGCCAGTGCCACCAAACCCGCGGGATAGGTCGCGCTTGCTGGCTGCGTTTTAACCGCTGTTTAGCTGGACACAAGTTGTGTCTGAATACTTTGTGTCAAGCCTTGAACGCGTTTGTGTCTTGAGTGATTTTAATAATATTATCAGTGGCTTATTTTCATTAAGGACACAAAGACACAATAGACACTGCAAAAAGTAAGGAACTCGGAAAACACACACTCACAGCTTATTTTTCTTCTTAAATGGCACCACTTCACCTGGTTGGGTTACATCGCCAGCGGCTAATAAATTATCGACTGCGCGGGTCACACTATCGCGTACCGGGTCGATATCAAGGCGGGCATAAATCGCCGTTGCCTGAACGCTTTTGTGGTTGAGTGATTTGCCGATGATGGCAAGTGAAGCACCATGCTTCGCCTGCCAACTTCCAAGGGTTCGGCGCAGGTCGTGAATGCGTAAGTCAAGCAATGAGAATTCCTCAGGTGTCATCTCGTGCTTACTCAAGGTAACTTCGCACTGCTGGATAAGTTCAGCAGGCTGGAAAAGTGCGTGCTCTGTCATTTCTAGAATACGTGTTTGGCTCCAGTCCTCTTTTTCAGAAAGTGCTTGCACGATCCCAAGTGCTTGCGCCCGGGTGAGTATCCGTTTCCAGCCCTTTTTGGGGTCGGCAAAATGCCCAGTATTGCCGGTGCCTGAAAAAACATATGGCCCCTTATTGTGTATGCGGCGCTCTTCTAGCACGGCTATCAGCTGACTGGGGATAGTTACCAGCTGCGGTTCACCATTTTTAGTATCAGGAATTCGCCAGGTGTATTCGTCTAGGTCAAGTTCATCCCAGCGCATTGCCAGCACGTTTGAGCGCCGGGCGCCAGTGAGTAGGCAGGCAAAAAAGAAATCTCGTACCGTGTGCGATGGTTCAGCTGCTAACGCTTGAAAGAAGCGCGGCAGCTCGGAAGATTGAAGAAACCTGTCACGTTTACGCTCACGATTTTTCTTTATGTTAGAGGCGGGGTTGGTTTCCCATAACTCCACGCTGATCGCCCAGTTAAATACGCTTGAGCAAAGTGCCATCACACGGTTGGCCTGTATCGGAGCGGTACGGCTAATCTTGTTATGTAGGGTGATGAAGTCCCTGCGCTGAAGTGATGAAAGCTTCCTGGAGCCTAGCGGTGTTTTCACATGCTTGGTGAAGCTCCGTTTATCTTCAGCCCAAGTCTTCTTGGCCTTTTTGGCGTGCTTCTCCAAGTAGTCGTTAAACAGCTCTGCCAAGGTAGGTTCACCACGCACTTGGCGGCGCACAGCGGCTGGATTATCACCTTCTGCTATTGCGCTCACTATCTGTACTGCTTTGCGGCGGGCTTGCTCTACAGTCATGGAAGGATAGCGCCCAAGCGTTACGCGCTCTGGCCTACCTGCTGATTTTACCCAGCGCTGGCAGCTAAATGTCTTAGTGCCGTTGGAGGTGACGCGAAGTTCTAAGCCGGGAATCTTGGTATCGGTATAGGTGGCCCGCTTGCCTTGGGGCGGTGGATCTAAGCTATCAATTGCCTTCTTAGTGAAGTTGAGCTTTGGCATAGGTGGGCTCTCAATGATGTTCTCACTCAGAGTCAGTGGGTCTGAGTGGGTATACGCCGGGTATATGGGATGCAGCAAATTACAGCGTAACAGAGAGAAAGAGAGCAAACTAATCTAATAAGATAACTAGCTGTTTTATCGTCGTTAATAGACGTATATCGTTCTTTGACGTACTATGTGTAACTTCTGGAATTTAGACTTGTAATCAGTAGGTCCCGGGTTCGACTCCTGGTGTCGGCACCACTAAAAGTGGTTATAAAGCAAAGCGTTAGAGAATTAGATCAAGCCGTCCGAAAGGGCGGCTTTTTCGTGTCTGTCCATAAAGTGTCCACACCGTGGACGCTCTGATCAACTGTCTAAACTAGCTCAAGCTGTACGTGCCCAGGTTTAGAATGTGGACGAGCTGGCCCCACCACAATGCGTACATCACGCCCCAGGCGAGCTAAGGATTCAAGCATCTTGGATTCGCTGATACCCCGAAACTGGCCTTTAAGAAGGGCAGACACTTTAGGCTGAGGCAAGCCGGTCAATTCGGAAACTTTGACCTGGGTTAAACGGCGTTGCTTGATGACCTCACCAATCTTAGCGGCAAGCTGTGCTTTGATTAGCATTTCATCGGCATCATTGCTGTGGATATCGTCGTAGACGTTGCCGGTGCTTTCTTCAATGATCATGAGGTTTCCCCTTTGGCGTGTTTTTCTGCTGCTTTCAATCGGTCACGGATTTTATCTATATCGGGTTTGGGTGTGGCGATCCCAGTGGATGACTTCTTTTGAAAGCAGTGAAGTACATATACCGCTTCCTGGATGCGAACCGTGTAAACAGCGCGGTAGGTATCACCCTGATAATCTTCCACGACCTCAAGTACACCAGCCGAACCAAAGCCTTTGAGTGGCTTAGTGTGAGAGTGTTTTGAACCGGATTGAGCCAGATGAAGAGCGAAGCCGAAAACGTCTTTTACATCATCGGGCATGGCTTGAAGGTCTTTTTTTGAGCTAGCTACCCATCGCAAGGGTTTGGGTGGTTTGCTATTCATAAGCTAAAAATATACCTGTTTGGTAATAAGTACAAGCCCAAAGCTGATAGCCTAAAAGTGCCCATAGAAACATGCTTTGCTGTGCTGAAACGGTTTTTTATAGTGGCTTATCCCGTTATGTGCTCATGGTAAATCGTTCGCCCTGGCCTATTGTCAGGGCTTTTTTATGCGCTGTGTGACGTAAGGGGTGTGGAACCTTCGTAGAGGTGGGGTAAACTGTTGCGCCTGTCGTGGCGAAAGCGGCACGCATAACGAGAAGGAGAATACCCGCCATGCGTTTTGTTCTACAGTTTACCGATGGCCAGGAGTTTCCCCACGCGTTGGGCAAGGTTGTCTGCATTGGCCGTAATTATGCCGACCATGCAAAAGAGTTGGATAATCCGGTGCCCACAGAGCCGCTGCTGTTCATTAAGCCGTCGACCAGCGTTGTGGATTTAACCAAGCCGTTAGATCCACCGTTTTCACTGGGTGATGTGCATTATGAAGTCGAGCTTGCGCTGTTAGTGGGAGAAACCTTAACCCACGCAACCCTTGATGAAGCCGAGCGTGCGATTGTCGGTATCGGGTTGGCGATGGATCTGACGTTGCGTGATGTACAAACGAAGTTAAAAGAGAAAGGGCACCCTTGGGAAATTGCCAAAGGCTTTGATGGTGCTTGCCCGCTTTCGGCGTTTTTGCCGCTAAGCCGTGTTCCTAACTGGAACGCGCTGGCATTCACACTCGAAATTGATGGCGAGGAGCGTCAGCACGGTGAAGGCTCCGATATGATTTTCGCGGTACCGACCTTGGTCGCTGAAATGAGCCGCCATTTCACCCTAGAACCAGGTGATGTGATTTTAACCGGGACACCTGCAGGCGTTGGGGAACTGGTTCGCGGCTCATCACTGCGCTTAACTTTAACCGGTGGTTTGGAAATCGAAACCAGCGTCGTTGAGTAATTGATTGTTGTGTATGTGATAGTTGAGTATGTGACAGTTGAATAAAGGGTTTAGTCGATAGCACGCCACAAGCATTGGCTGTCGTTAAGCCCAAAAGAAACGCCACCGGTTAACCACGGGTGGCGTTTCTTGTTTTTAGCTACTCAATAGCTATTCAAGATAGGTGTAGCCTTCGAGTCCTTCGCTCAAGCTTGCCGCAAAGCTGGCCTGCTCTTCGGCCGACAGGCCGCTTGCCGCCAGTTGGTCGGTGAGCTTTTGCTTGAGTGAATTAGCATTGAAGTTGACGTAGGCCAACACGTCAGCCACCGAATCCCCCGCCAGCGGGTTAGAAAGCGTCCACTCGCCGTCGGCATTGAGCGCGGCATCAACGGAGTCGGTGTCGCCGAACAGGTTGTGCAGGTCGCCAAGAATTTCCTGATAGGCACCGACCAGGAAGAACCCTAACCAGCGTTCGTCATCCGCTGGCCATTCAGGCAGCGGCAGGGTGCTTTCTACGCCCTGGCCATCAACATAGCTGTCGATGCGGCCATCAGAGTCGCAGGTGATATCCTGAATCACCGCTCGCCTTGTGGGAGCCTGGTCTAGCCCGCTTAAGGGGAGTACGGGGAAAATCTGCTGTATGCCCCAAACGTCAGGCACGGACTGAAACAGCGAGAAATTCACGAACAGTTTATCGGCAAGCTTTTCTGCCAGCTCATCCATAATCTCGCGGTGGGCACGGTTGCGGGTATCCAGCTGGGTGCGCAGCCGCGCGCAGGCCGCCATGTAAATACGCTCGCCTTCAGCGCGGGCGGTAATGTTACTCAAACCCATTACAAAGCGGTCCTGTAGCTCGCTAACCGCTTGCAGAAGATCGTGCCATAACTCTACCAACATACGCGGTTCTTGGGCGGTGGCGAGCTGCTCAAACACGCGCCACAGCAGTTCTACTTGAATGTCTTCTTGTTGAACGTCTTCTGGCGCTTCTGCTGTTTGTGCATGTCGCTCAGGCGGCGTGTCATCAATACGTTCTTCGCCAATCACGTTAGTGATCAGCACCGCATGGTGGGCGGTGAGTGCCCGGCCAGATTCGCTGATGAGATGGGGCTGTGGCAGGTCTGCCTCTTGGCACAGCTGGGCAAAAGCGCTCACCACGTTGCGCGCGTATTCACGCATTGAGTAGTTGGCCGAGCAGAAGCTACGCGAGCGAGTACCTTCGTAGTCAATGCCCAGGCCGCCGCCTACATCCACGGTATCGATCGGTGCGCCCAGCTCCATCAGATTTTGATAGAAACGCGCGCACTCGCGTAAGCCCCGCTGAATATCGCGGATATTGGCGATTTGTGAACCCAGGTGGAAGTGCACCAGCTGCAGGCTTTCCAGCGCATCTTCGCAGCGCAGCGTTTCCACCACCTCAAGAATCTGGCTGGCGGTCAAGCCGAACTTGGATTTTTCACCGCCGGTATTCTGCCACTTGCCTTTACCCACCGAGGCAAGGCGGGCGCGCAGGCCGATGCGTGGTGTCACATCCAGCTCGCGAGCCTCTTCCAGAATCAGCTGCAGCTCGGAGAGCTTTTCAACCACTAAATAGACCTTATGGCCGAGCTTCTCACCCAGCAGGGCTAGGCGCACGTACTCGCGGTCTTTATAGCCGTTGCAGACAATCAGCGAAGAGCCGCTGTCGGAAAGCGCCAGCACCGCTAGCAGCTCGGGCTTGCTGCCTGCTTCCAGCCCCACGCGGCCGTTGCCGCGTTCGGCGGTGGCTAAAATTTCTTCCACTACCCGGCGCTGCTGATTCACTTTGATCGGGTAAACCGCGGTGTAACCGCCCTGGTAGTCGCAGTCACTCATGGCAGCATCAAAAGCGCCGCACAGTTGCTCAACCCGGTCGTGGAGAATATCGCTAAAGCGCACCAGCACCGGCAAGCGCAGCCCGGCACTTTGCAGTTGGCGAACCAGCCCGCTCAGCGGTAACGCTGGGCCTTGTGCATCGCTACCCAATGGGCGCACCAGGGCCTGGCCATGATCATCAACGTCGAAATAGCCGCTGCCCCATTGGTCGATATTCCAGGTACGCCGTGCGCGAAGGGCAGGGCTAGTCGTCGCCGTCACACTCATGCAGACACCTCAGGCAGCGCCAGTGCACCGTGGGCAATGCGCGCCTTCAAAATAGTACAAAAACGCTCCGGGTCGTGGGGCGTCAGGTCGTGGGCCGGTGGGTCAACATAGACCACCAGCAGGCGCGATAGCCAGTAGCGCAGCGCCGTCATGCGCAGCATGGTGGGCCACAGTTCCCGCTCAGCTGCGGTTAACGGGCGGCGCGCCTGGTAAGCGCTCAACAGTGTAGCGTAACGCTCGGAATTGAGCGTGCCATCCTCATTTGAGGCCCAGTCGTTGATCACAATCGCCAGATCAAACAGCAGGTCGCCGGTGCAGCCATTATAAAAATCGATAATGCCGCCAAGCTGGTCACCCTCAAACAGGGTATTGTCGCGAAACAGATCACCGTGCAGGGCGCCTTGGGGAAGCTCATCGTGCTGTGTAAAGGCACTTTCAAAATCGTCGACTTCATCCTTTATCAGCGTTTGATCCGCGGGGCTCAGGTAGCTCAACACTTTGTGGTGCATTACCTGCAGCCAGTTTAGATCCCGTGGGTTCGGGCGATGACCAGGGAAGCGTTTCGACACCACATGCAGGCGGCCCAAGGTATCACCCAGCGTGTGGCACTGAGCTAAATTGGGGGCTTCTGGATGACGCCCTCGCAAGCGAGGGAATAGCAAGGCTGGCTTGCCCTCCAGGCTATGCAGTGCGATACCTTCACGGTCATGGATGGTGCCGGGCACCGGCAGGCGGTGCTCATCTAAATAGTCCAGCAGCTCAACAAAGAACGGCAGCTCTTCATGCTCGCCCTGTTCGAACAGGGTTAGCACCAGTTCACGACGGTCGGTGGTCACGAAAAACGTCGAGTTTTCTGTGCCACCTGCAACGCCCTGGAGGGAAACAAAACGACCAACATCAAATTTTTCTAAAAACGCGGCGACCTGTGCGTCGCTAAGCGGGGTAAATACAGCCATGAGAGTCTCGCCCAGGTTGCTAAGGCCACTATTGTAACGGCTTGCTAGCTCAGTTGGCAGCGTTGTTATGAGGGTAAATATCGGTGAGTGAGTTGGCTCTGCAGGCAGCCTGCGCAACGCGTATCATGGGGCATCTTTTTGTCGTCATTCGTTTAACGCTTCTTTAAACAATTTTTTAACAATGGAACTTGGTTATGGCTTGCGCTCCGATCGTCCTTGTCGATGGCTCCTCGTATCTTTACCGTGCGTTTCATGCGCTACCGCCGTTAACAACCTCCACTGGCCAGCCCACCGGTGCGGTGAAAGGCGTGTTGAATATGCTCAAGCGGCTCATCAAGGATTACCCCGAAAGCCCGATGGCGGTGGTGTTCGACGCACCCGGCAAAACCTTCCGCGATGAGATGTACAGCGACTACAAAGCCCATCGCCCACCGATGCCCGATGATTTGCGCAGCCAAATTGCCCCGCTGCATGCCTGCGTAAAAGCGCTGGGTTTGCCGCTGCTGTGTATTGAAGGTGTGGAAGCGGACGATGTGATTGGCACGCTGGCGCATCACGCAACGCAAGCTGGGCGCGATGCGGTGATCTCCACCGGCGATAAAGACATGGCGCAGCTGGTCAATGCCCATATCACGCTGGTGAACACCATGAAGGATGAAACCCTGGATGAAGCGGGCGTGGAAGAAAAATTCGGCCTGCCGCCCGCGCTGATTATCGATTTTCTCGCCCTGATGGGAGACAAGGTCGATAACATCCCCGGCGTGCCCGGCGTGGGTGAAAAGACTGCTATCGGCCTTCTCCAAGGCATGGGCGGCGGGCTAGACACCATTTATGGCGATTTAGAACGGGTCAAAACGCTCAGCTTCCGAGGCGCGAAAACCCTGCCGAAGAAGTTAGAAGAGCACCGTGAACAGGCGTTTCTTTCCTATCAGCTAGCGACTATTAAAGTCGACTGCGAGCTGCCGGTAGGCTTGGATGATTTAGATATCGCTCATCCAGATCGCGAAGCGTTGGTTGCACTGTATAAAGAGATGGAATTCCGCCAGTGGCTGAGTGATCTGCTGGAAGGTAAAGACGAGGGCGTGAATGACGCCAAAGGCGGCGAGCCTGCGCCTGCAAGTACTGAAAAAGCTGGCGGGTCAGAGAGTGAATCCGAGGGTTCGAGCGCTTCTGTGAAAGCCTCTGCCCGTGAAGATCACGTCATATTAGAGCAGGCAGACTTCGAACGCTGGCTTGAACGGCTGCAGAAGGCTGAGCGCTTCTGCTTTGATCTGGAAACCACCAGCCTCAACTATATGGACGCCGAAATTGTTGGCATTGGCTTAGCGCTGCAAGCCGGTGAGGCGGCCTATATTCCGCTTGGCCACGACTATCTGGATGCCCCAAAACAGCTAGACCGCAAAGCCGCGCTGGCCGCGTTAAAGCCGCTGCTGGAAGACCCGACCAAAACCAAGATTGGCCAAAACCTCAAATACGATATTTCCGTGCTGGCCAACTACGCCATTTCGGTAGCGGGCCCTTTTGCCGACACCATGCTGGCCTCCTATGTGCTCAACTCCACCGCCACGCGGCATGATATGGATTCGCTGGCGCTCAAGTATTTGGGCGAAAAGACCATCTCGTTTGAAGATATTGCCGGTAAGGGTGCCAAACAGCTGACCTTTAACCAAATTGCCCTGGAACAGGCGGTGCCTTACGCCTGTGAAGATGTCGATATCACCCTGCGCTTGCAAGAGACGCTGCGCCCCCAGGTCGAAAACGAAGGGCGATTAGCGGAGGTGCTGGACCATATTGAGCTGCCGCTGATCAAAGTGCTCTCGCGCATCGAGCGTAACGGGGTCGCGGTAGACGCCGAGCGCCTGCACGAACAGAGCCAACAGCTTGAGCAGCGTATTCGTGAGCTAGAGCGCGAAGCGTTTGAGCTGGCCGGGCGTGAATTTAACCTGAGTTCGCCCAAACAGCTTGGCCAGATTTTGTTTGAAGAGCAGAAAATTCCGGTGCTCAAGAAAACGCCAAAAGGCGCGCCCTCCACGGCGGAAGGGGTGCTAGAAGAGCTGGCACTGGATTACCCGCTGCCCAAGGTGATCATGCAGCACCGTGGCTTAGCCAAGCTGAAATCCACCTACACCGATAAACTGCCAAGGCTGCTCAATAAAGCCACTGGCCGAGTGCACACCAGCTACCACCAGGCAGTTACTGCGACCGGGCGGCTGTCGTCATCTGATCCTAACTTACAAAACATCCCCATTCGTACCGAAGAGGGGCGCAAAATTCGTCAGGCGTTTATTGCCCGCCCCGGCTACCGGATTGTGGCGGCGGACTACTCGCAAATTGAGCTGCGTATTATGGCGCACCTTTCAGAAGATAAAGGCTTGCTGGAAGCGTTTGCCGAAGGGCGCGATATTCACACCGCCACCGCGGCGGAAGTTTTTGGTACCTCGCTTGAAAAGGTGACCAGCGACCAGCGCCGCAGCGCCAAAGCGATTAATTTCGGCTTGATTTACGGCATGAGCGCCTGGGGGTTATCGCGTCAGCTGCATATTGATCGTAACCAGGCGCAAACCTACATCGACCGCTACTTCGACCGCTACCCAGGCGTTGCCCGTTATATGGAGCGCATTCGCTCTCAGGCTGCGGAAGATGGCTTTGTCGAAACCGTGTTGGGGCGGCGGCTTTACCTGCCGGAAATTCACTCGCAAAACCGCAACCGTCGCCAAGGTGCCGAGCGCACGGCGATAAACGCGCCGATGCAAGGCACCGCCGCCGATATTATCAAGCAGGCAATGATCGATGTGGATGCGTGGCTGGCCGAAGGCGAGTTCGATGCGCTGATGGTCATGCAGGTGCACGACGAACTGGTGTTTGAGGTGGCTGAAAAGCAGGTCGAAGCGTTTATCGAGCAGGTGCAACAACGTATGCAGGGTGCCGCCGAGCTAAAAGTGCCCTTAATAGTAGAAGCAGAAAGTGGCACCAACTGGGATGAAGCCCACTAATCGCTTTATAAGCATCCATTGTTTTAGAAACATATAGTGCCTTATAAACATCGCCGTAAGCGAAAACCCCGCAGCCAGTAGCTGCGGGGTTAGGTCAAAGGCGATGTTTAGCCACGATGTTTAGGACAGGGCTTAACGCCAGCCGACACGGTCAAACATGCGGATCGCTTCAGGGTTGTTCTCGCCCAGCACGTTGATATTGGTATCGTCTTTTTTGAAGTTGCCCCACGATTCCAACACCGGTTTTTTCTTCACATTGGCAACCACCGGGAATTCGTAGTTACGGTCGGCAATGATTTCCTGGGCTTCGTCGGAGGCCATAAACTCCAGGAATCGAATACCATTTTCAGGGTTTTGGGCATTAGCGACGAGGCCTGCCCCGCCAACATTAATGTGGGTGCCGCGGTCGTTTTGATTGGGGAAAATAACCCCTACTTTACGGGCGGCCTCACGGTCAGATTCTGCATCCGAGTGGAGTAAGCGCACGTAATAGTAGTGGTTAGCAACGGCCAGGTTGCATTCGCCGCTGGCAGCGCCAAGCACTTGGTCAGTGTCGCCACCTTCCGGGCTGCGCGCCATGTTATTCACCACGCCTTGAGCCCACGCTTCGGCACCTTCTACGCCGTGGTGTTCAATCATTGAGGCAAGCAGCGACTGGTTGTAGATGTTGTTTGACGAGCGGATACATACTTGCCCTTCAAACTGTGGGTCGGCCAGGTCTTCGTAGCTATCCAGCTGGCTGGGGTCGAAGCTATCGCGGTTGTAAAAAATGACCCGCGCGCGCTGGCTAAAGCCAAACCACTTGCCTTCCGGGTGGCGCATTGATTCAGGGATACGCGCGTTGAGTTCGGCAGAATCCACGGCTTGGAAAAGCCCGTCTTGTTCAGCACGCCACAGCCGGCCAGCATCTACGGTCAGCATGATATCGGCAGGGCTAGCAATGCCTTCACGCTGCATACGCTCCATCAACTGGTCAGAGTCACCTTCTAGCACGTTCACTTTGATACCGGTCTCGTCGGTGAACGCCTGGTACAAGATTTCATCGGAGTCATAGTGACGAGCCGAGTAAATATTAACCTCGTTAGCCAGGGCGCTACTCGCAACAGCAGAGCCGGCCATGATAGCGGCGACCGATAACGTGAGGCGTGCTTTTTTCATAACAAATAACTCCAAGTGTTTATTGATAATAAGTAGCATTATCGTCGTTTTGTATTCAAGCGCTAATCCACCTTGAGGTCAAGAGAAATGATAACAAAACTCATTCAATAAATCGTATAGGGGGTGCATCTCGGCGCAATAGAAAATAGAATGCAAATAACTTGCAACCGTATTCGTATCTGTTTTGCATTAGTGTTTTGCGTTAGCAATCCAGTATCCGAGCCGGTCTCCGAACTGGTCTTCGAACACAATAGTGGTGAAAAAATGACAACAGCTGTGTCAGTTTCTGATGATGTTGCGGCCTTTGAATTGGCTTTGTCGCTGCGTGATGTCCACCATACGTTTGCAGCTAACCAAGTCGTGAAGGGGATTGATTTAGATATTGCCCCTGGCGAGGTGGTGTGTCTGTTAGGCCCCTCTGGCTGCGGTAAAACGACGCTGTTACGCATTGCCGCCGGGTTGGAGGTTCTTCAAAAAGGCACCGTTAGCCTGGAAGGGCAGTCAATTGCAACGCCCGATAAGCGCCATGTGCCGCCGGAAAAGCGCAACGTTGGGCTCGCCTTTCAAGACTCAGCGCTGTTCCCCCATTTAAGCGTGCTGGAAAACGTTGCCTTCGGTCTTAAGCAATTACCTGCCCGCCAGCGCCGCGAAAGGGCGATTGAGTTGCTCACGCAGCTGGGGATGGGAAGCTATATCGACAGCTACCCCCACATGCTTTCAGGTGGCCAGCAGCAGCGTGTAGCGCTGGCGCGTGCCCTTGCCCCTACGCCAAAGCTGATGCTGTTAGATGAGCCGTTTTCCAGCCTAGATGCGCGGCTACGTGATCGCATTCGCGATGACACGCTACACGTTTTAAAGAAACTGGGCTCAGCCACTTTGCTGGTGACTCACGACCCTGAAGAAGCCATGTTTATGGCAGATCGCATCGCCCTGATGCGGGATGGGAAAATTATTCAAACAGGCACCCCGCGGGAGCTTTACTGTGCCCCGGCTGACCCTTTTGTCGTGACTTTTTTTGGCGATGTGAATGAGCTAAACGGCACGGTGAGCGGTGGCAAAGTACAGACGCCCGTGGGGGACGTCAATGCCAGCTGGCTACCCGAAGGAAGCCAGGCGCACATTATGATTCGCCCCGAGGCGCTACGTATCAAAGAGCGCGACCTGCCCGCCGAAGCTCACAACCACAGCCATGTGGTAATGGCCAAGCTGTTAGGACGCTCTAGCCTGATTCACCTGTGTGCCCACAGTGAAGGGGGCGAGGAAGCCCACCTGCACGCCCGCGTGCCGGGCGTGTTTCTACCCCGGGAAGGCCAGCCGATTGATATCGATTTGGACCATTCCCAGGTGTTTGTTTTCGCACGCTAAGCGCTTGGAAAGACGGAGGCTTTTGTTGCTTATTTTGCTATTCGGCCTGGCTGCCGGGCCGCGCTCGGCGCATGGCCATGCTCAGTAAAATGACCGGTAGAATGCCCACCACAACAATGGTCAGCGACGAGGTGGATGCCTCGGCCAAGCGTTCATCGGAGGCCAGGTTATGCGCCCTAACCGCCAGCGTGTCAAAGTTAAAGGGGCGCAGAATGATAGTGGCTGGCAGCTCCTTCATAACGTCAACGAAGACTAAAATTCCCGCTGCCAACAGGCTGCTGCGCATCATTGGCGTATGAATATGGCGCAGGGTGCCCCCTGCTGTCTGACCAAGCGTGCGCGAGGCGGCATCCATGCTTGGCGTCACCTTGCCTAAGCTTGCCTCAACGGCATTGAACGAAACGGCCAAAAAGCGCACCACATAGGCGTACAGCAGAATAAACGCCGACCCGCTGAACACTAAGCCAATAATGTAGCCATAGTGACTGTGCACCCACGTGTTGAGCGCGTTATCCAGCCAAGTAAACGGGATTAAAATGCCCACTGCGACCACCGAGCCTGGAATCGCGTAGCCCATAGATGCCACCCGCGAAGCCACCCTTGAAAACGTCGTATCGTGCATGCGCACGCCGTAGCTCAGCAGCACCGCCAGCCCCACGGCGATCAGCGAGGCCACGGTTGCCAGCCCCAAACTGTTCCAGGCGTAGCCAATAAAGCGTGAACCCCATAAGGAATCGCCGCCTTGCAGCGCCAAATTCAGCAAAATGCCGCTGGGGAGTAAAAAGCCGACGAGCACTGGCAGCAGGCAAGCGAGCGTCGCTGCGGCGGCACGCCACCCGTGCAGGGCATACTCGGGCAACTGCTGATAGCGATTAGTGGTATGGAAATAGCGCCGTTTGCCCCGCGACCAACGCTCCAGCAGCACTAAAACAATCACAAAGGTAAGCAGGCACGCCGCCAGCTGAGCCGCCGCTACCTGCTCACCCATGCCAAACCAGGTGCGGTAAATGCCCGTGGTAAAGGTATCCACGCCAAAGAACTGCACCGCGCCAAACTCGTTGAGTGTTTCCATTAACACCAGCGAGACCCCACCCACCAGCGCCGGGCGTGCCAGTGGAACGGCAACGCTGGCAAACAGTTTCCAGGGGCCGCGGCCTAACGTGCGGCCCACATCCAGCACGCAGACAGACTGCTCTAAAAACGAGGCGCGGGCCAGCAGGTAAACGTAGGGGTAAAGCACCAGGGTGATCACCGTCGCCGCCCCGCCAAGCGAGCGCACATTAGGAAAGTAGTAATCGCCATACTCCCAGCCAAACGTCTCGCGTAGCAGGCTTTGTAACGGGCCGGCAAACTGGAGAAAATCCGTATAGGCGTAGGCAATCACATACGTAGGCACTGCCAGCGGCAGCAGCAGCGCCCACTCGAATAAGCGCTTGCCGGGAAAACGGCACATCACCACCAGCCAGGCTGTCCCCGTGCCGATAATCAATGTACCAAGACCCACAAACACCACCAGCCAAAAGGTGTTGTTTAAGTAGCGGCCAAGTACGGTGCTGGCCAAGTGCTGCCACACGCCATCGGTGGGCATCGCAATATGGGCAAGTACGACGAGCA
Organism: Halomonas sp. 54_146; assembly: GCF_001507855.1. Lineage (GTDB taxonomy): Bacteria > Pseudomonadota > Gammaproteobacteria > Pseudomonadales > Halomonadaceae > Vreelandella. The sequence continues at coordinate 14,881 of NZ_LGEN01000030.1, read as the reverse complement.
CTGGCAGTGCAACGATGAAAGCAACCGCGATGAGCGCAATCGACCAAGGGTTGGCACGATGGCTAAGCGAGGAAGGGAAGGCGAATAGCCCGCGATAGCCGGATCTGGACAAGCGAACACTCCTTGCAGCAGCGGAAGTTGGCGCGCAAAACGCCGAATGCGAAAGACTTACAGGTGTGAATAGTAGCATTAGCGATATCAAACTGCAGCTTTGCAACGCCGCCCTATCGCTTATGCGTCAGTAAAAAGCCCGCCGAAGCGGGCATGGTAGTGGGGGAGTGTCGTCTGCCGTTTAAGCGTTGGCTGGGTGTTTTATCGCCTCATGCGTCTACTGCGGATGCGTAAGCGACATCGCGCTTGCCATAACGGCGCACGCGTTCATTTGCTTGCTCGCCGTGGCCGGCAAAGCCTTCCAAGGCACATAGCCGTGAGCAGTAGCTGCCGATTTCAGCGGAAGCCTCATCCGTCAGCACGCGCTGGTAGGTGCAAGTTTTAAGAAACTTACCTACCCACAGGCCGCCGGTATAGCGGGCGGCTTTTTTGGTCGGCAGCGTGTGGTTGGTGCCGATTACTTTGTCGCCAAACGCTACATTGGTGCGCGGGCCAAGAAACAGCGCACCGTAGTTGGTCATTTTTTCCAGGTAAAGCTCTGGGTCTTCCGTCATCACCTGCACATGTTCGTAGGCCATTTCGTTAGCGACCTGCAGCATTTCTTCATGGCTATCGCAAACAATCACCTCGCCGTGAGCTTCCCAGGCTTGGCGGGCGATCTCGGCCGTGGGCAGTTTCTTGAGCAGTTCATCAATGGCTGCCAGGGTGTCGTTAGCGAGCTTTTCCGAATTGGTCAGCAGCGCCGCTGGCGAAGTGGGGCCATGTTCAGCCTGACCCAGCAGGTCGGTGGCACACAGCAGGCCATCGACGCTTTCATCGGCAATCACCAGGGTTTCGGTCGGACCAGCGAAGAGATCAATACCGACACGGCCAAACAGCTGGCGCTTGGCTTCAGCCACAAACGCATTGCCAGGGCCAACCAGCATATCCACGGGCTCTATCGTGTCAGTGCCAATCGCCATAGCACCGACCGCTTGTACGCCGCCGAGTACCAGAATTTCATCGGCACCGGCCAAATGCATAGCGGCGACAATGGCCGGGTGGGGTTTGCCTTTATAAGGCGGTGCAGCGGCAATTACGCGTTTCACGCCGGCGACTTTTGCCGTCAGTACACTCATGTGGGCTGAAGCGACCATCGGGTAAGCGCCGCCTGGAATATAGCAACCAACAGAATTGATCGGCAGATGCTTATGGCCCAGCACCACACCAGGGCGAGTCTCTATTTCCACTGGCTGCATTGAGGCCAGCTGAGCTTCCGCAAAGCGGCGAATTTGTGCTTGGGCAAAGCGAATGTCGTCAAGGTCACGCGCTGACACTTCGCTCATCGCCTGGGCGATGTCTGCGTCACTCAGCCTGAAAGAGGCCGGTGACCAGTTATCAAATTTTTCAGATAGCTCGCGTACCGCTTTATCACCGTTAGCGTCGATATCGGCGAGGGTCTTTTCGACAGTCTCACGTACTTGGCGATCGGCTTCAGCGCGGGTTTCGATAGAAGCGACTGTTTTAAGGTGGCGAATCATATAAAGCTCCTTGTTAGTGTTGTGATGTTGTTATTTAAGGAAGGGTTTGTGGTCAGATTAAGGAAAGGTTTGTTGTTAGAGATCAGAGGTATTTTTAATCATGGCTGCACGCGCTGACCAAAGAGAACGCCCCACCCGCGGATAGCGAGGCGGGGCGTTGAATGATGGCGTTAATGGATGTTAGCGGATGTTGAAAGGCTATTAACCCAGCATCAAGCTAGGCAGGCCGGTAATCAGCCAGGGGAAGAAAGACATCAACGCACACGCCAGCAAAATCAGCGCGACAAACGGGATCACCGCTTTATACAGATCGACAATCTCTACCCCAGGCGGTGCCACGCCTTTCAAATAAAACAGCGCATAGCCGAAGGGCGGGGTCAAAAACGAGGTCTGCAGTACGACCGCGACCATGACCACGAACCACAGCACATCAACCCCCATGGTTTCGACAATCGGCAGCATGATCGGGAAACTCAGCAGCACGATGCCGGTCCAGTCGAGGAACATGCCCAAAATAAACACCAGGAACAGCATAAGAATCAGCGCGCCAATGGTGCCACCCGGCATGGCCAACACCAGCTCGCTGATCACGGTCATGCCACCACCACGTGAGAACACGCCGGTAAAGGCCGTAGCACCCACCAGCACCAGCATCACCATGGTGGTGGTTTTACCCGCCTCTATCATGGTCCAGAAACAGGTGCTTACTTTGCGGTCACCAAAGATCATAAACAGGATAAAGGCGATAAACACGCCAATGGCTGAGGCCTCGGTAGCTGTGGCAACGCCAGTGAACAGCGCACCCAGTACGCCCAAAATCAACGACATCGGCGGTACGACGTATTTCGCCAGCATGATAAGCAGCTGCTTCGTGCTGACCTCGGCGCGCTCTTCCGGGGGCACCTTGGGGCCGTAGCTGGGCTTGATATAGCAAATGATCAATACGTAAAGTGCATACATCACGCCGAGCAGCAAGCCGGGAATCAGCGCACCCGCAAACAGCGCACCCACGGAAACCGGTGAGTAGCTGGCCATTAAGATGAGCATAATGCTGGGCGGAATAAGAATGCCCAAACAGCCGCTCGCCATGATGACGCCAGCGCTAAGCTCTTTGTTGTAGCCATACTTGAGCATAGGAACCAGCGCAATCATGCCCATGACTGCAATCGAGGCACCGACAATGCCGGTGGTGGCCGCTAGCAGCACCGAGACAATCACCACGGTAAGCGCCAAGCCGCCACGCAGGTTAGCCAACAATAAGCGCATGGCATCGAACATTTTCTCGGTAACGCCTGAGTCGTTCAGAAACCTCGCCATTAAAATGAACAGCGGTATCGCCACCAGCACATAGTTGTCCATGGCGTTACCAAAAATATTATTGATTAAGGTGCCGAGAATGCGCTCACCAGGACCGAGAAAAGCACCAATAACCGCTACACCACCCAGCACAAACGCCAATGGGTGGCCCATAAACAGTCCGACCAGCAAGCCGCCGAACATAACCAGCGTGAGTAATTCAGGGCTTAGGTTCATGCTGATTTCTCCTCGCGAAGCTGCATGATGGCACGCAGCACAATGGCAATTGCCTGCAATAAAATCAGCGCTGCGGCGACCACAATCACGCCTTTAATGGGATACACCGGAATCGCAACCATGCCATAGGTGGTTTCACCGCGGCTCCAAGAGCGCTCAAAGAAACTCCAGCCCAGCGTTAGCAGCATCCAGATAAACGGCACAAAGAAAACCAGATAACTCACTATTTCAAGCACGGCTTGCTTTTTACGCGATAGCAGGCGCTTGAGTACGTCAACTTCTACGTGGGCGTGGTGGCGCAGCCCATAGGCCGCCATCAGCATGAAGTGAGCACCAAAGAGCATTTTAGTCACGTCAAAGGCCCAGTCGCTGGGGCGCCCAAACAGAAAGCGTGACGCAATGTCGAAAAGCACAATGAGGGTAATGATGGCAATTAATGGGGCGATAATGCGCCCAAAGGCTTCATTAATTGCATCGATCGCCTTGGCAATCGCATTCATGGAAGATCTCCGCGGTCAGCACAAAAAAACCGCCCCGGCGAACCGGGGCGGCGCAGAAACGTCTTACAGGCAGGCTTCGATTTCTTCCAATGAAGGCAGGTTATCCATCACGCGGCTCATGTTGAACGGCGCTGAAACATCACGCCATTTGGCGTAATCTTCCAGGTAAGTCACCATGGAATGATAAACCTTGGCGTGGTCTTGGTTTTCACAGGCACCGCGCACAATCACTTCGTTAGTGATGTCCTGAATTCGGGCTAAGTCCTCTGCAGAGAACTGATTGATCGTTACGCCCGCGTCAATGAACTTCTGCGTTGCCTCGGTAGACTCGCGCTCAGACCAGGCAAGTGACCAGGCCATGGTGGCATCAGCGGCAATTTCTAGCTTCTCTTGAGTCTCTTCAGAAAGCGCATCCCAAGCGTCTTTATTGATCATGACGCCAAATACGCTGGCTGACTGGTGCCAGCCTGGGGTTGCCCAGTAGTCGGCCACTTCGGCAAAGCCGGCATTGAAATCAACGCCTGGGGTGGCAAATTCACCCGCGTCGATAACGCCGCGCTCAATGGCTTGATACACTTCGCCGCCCGCGAGGGTCACCTGAGAGCCGCCCAGCTCTTCAAGTACGCGGCCCTGGTCGCGACCAGAAAGGCGCAGGCGCTTGCCTTCAATGTCGGCAATGCTTTCGATTGGCGTGCGGCCCATAAAGCCAGATTCATTGTTTAGCGCTGCGTAAGGCAGGTAAACCATGTTGTATTGGCCGTAAATTTCTTGATACAGCTCGCGGCCGCCCCAACGCTGAATCCAGTTGATGTAGTCGACTGCGTTGAAAAGGCTTGTAGTGGTTGCCAGCGGTGAGAAGGCGGGGTTCAAACCGGCCCAGTAGCCCGGCCAGTCGCCAGCGGCTTCAATGCTGCCGGTTTCAGTAGCATCAAAGACTTCAGTGCCAGGCATTAGCGTACCGCCCGCACGGAAATTAATCTGTAGTTCGTCGCCCGCCAGTTTATTGACCAACTCAGCCCAGTGCTGGTCAATCTTGATCAGATCAAGATTTTCCGGCCAGGTCGAGGTCATCGTCCACTCTTCCTGTGCTTGAGCGGTGGTCGTAAGGGCTGCGAAAGCAATACCGGCAGCAAGGCCGGAAAGCACAAATTTGGTCGTTTTTTTCATGATGTATTTCCTGGTTTGGCGTGTGGCGTTATTAGTGTTGGTTACCTGAATGCAGGAAAGTGCAATGCTGATTATTACGTTTACGTAAACATTGTTGTTAAAACACTGCAGAGCTAAATTAGCACATAAGACCCGCTGCGGTGCAATGTGGGCAATGTAAAAATGTGACCCAGAGGTTTTAACAAGAGCGCCTGCTATTTATTTTATAAACAGTGACTTATAGATTTTTATAGAGGCAATGTTAATTTTTTGTTAGCCCGCAAACGTTGAAAGCAGTTAAATGCTTAGACTAAAGTTGTAATCTAAGCGCTCGCTATCAAACAAAGGTACATCAAAAATCACGTCAAAATGCGTGATCAGATGACGTGATGGCAAACAGCCAAGCAGGAGTAAACGTCACGTGTTAAAAAAACCTGCGCTGGGAAATCAGCAGCAGCTACGGCTGGTGGCCGCCCTGGTTCATCATGCGCAGCGCTTAGCCCGTCGCCGCTGGCGCCAGCTGGTGTGGCTAAGCGGCGATGCCCAGCAATGCCAAACCCTTGCGCAGGCGTTATGGCAAGCCCACCCCTGGCAGGCACCGCTGTGGGTGGGGGGTGAGGACCTCTCACCACGCAAGGCGCGCACGCGCCTGGGGGCTGAACACCAGCTGGTAGTGCTCGACACCCACAGCACCGGGTTTGCCCCGGAAGCCCTGGGGGCGTTGGCGGGAACCATCACCGCCGGTGGATTACTGGTGTTGATGACACCGCACTCGTGGGGGAGTGCCCCCGACCCAGACTATGCCCGCTTTGCAGATCACCCCTGGCACTGGTCGGATTTGACCTGCCACTACCTAGCGCGCTTAGCGCGTCAGTTGCAGGGCTCGCCCCAGGTAGCTCGTTGGAACGTAGCGCGTTGGAACGTAGGCCAGACGCTGCATCTGCCTCGGCTGCCTTTACGCAAAGCAGATGACACTGGAAGTGGTGACGACGACTGTTTAACCACCGATCAGGCGCAGGCAGTTAAGCAGTTGGTGGGCTTAAAACGTAGACGCCCGCTGGTAATAACCGCCGACCGCGGGCGCGGCAAAAGTGCCGCACTCGGCATTGCTTGCGCACGGCTGTTAGCGAACAAAACCCAACGCATAGTGCTCACCGCGCCACGGCTGAGTGCGGTGGAGAGCGTATTCGAGCGGGTAGCCATACTCTGCCCGCACGGCCGCCGAGTCACCCCAAGCCACTTTGTACTGGCTCAGGGCAGCGAGCTGATTTTTTTACCGCCGGATGCGCTAACCGAGCAGATCAACGCCCAGCAGCAGGGCGGTGATGGCAGCTATTTAATGGTCGATGAGGCGGCAGCGATTCCCGCGGCGCTTCTCGGGCAGTGGCTCACCGCCTTCTCGCGCATTGCTTTTGCCACCACGGTGCACGGCTATGAAGGCTCCGGCCGTGGCTTTGCGCTGCGCTTTCGCGACACCCTTGACCGGCTGACACCACAATGGAAAGCGCTGAAACTTAGCGCTCCTATCCGCTGGAGTAGCGGTGATCCATTGGAAACAATGGTCAATCAACTGCTGCTGTTAAAAGCGCCGCTGCCGATTACTCAACAGCAAGCCGTTTGTGCGCCTGTATCTAAACTGATCGACCGTGCTTGGCTTGCCCAGCAAGACGCTACCTTGGAAAAGCTGTTTGGCCTGTTGGTGCAGTCGCACTATCGCACTTCTCCCAACGACCTGCGCCAGCTGCTTGATGGCCCAGGCACCCAGCTACGCATGCTTGAGCAGGCAGGCGAGCCTCAAGCGGTGTTGGTCACCGGTGAAGAGGGCGGCTTTGAGCCAGCCCTTGCCGACCTGGTTGCCCGCGGCGAGCGCCGCCCACAAGGGCATTTGTTAGCGCAATCGCTGGCGACCCACGCCGGTAGCCGTGAGGCGCTGACCGCCCGCTGGCGGCGAGTGGTGCGTATTGCCTCTCACCCGGAGCGGCGTCGCCAAGGCCTGGCAAGCGTGCTGCTCCACGACGATATGGCCGCCGCCAAACAACAGGGCGCGGCACTTTATGGCGCGACCTTCGGCGCGGAGGCATCGCTGCTGCGCTTTTGGCTATCTCAAGGCTTTACCCCTGTGCGCTTAGGGATGACCCGAGAAGCCGCCACCGGTGAATTCGCGGTAATGGTGGCCAGCGCCTTAAATGTAGAAGGGGAGGCGGTGCTGGCTGATCTCAACGAGCGCTTTCAGGCAGCGCTGCCCAGCCTGCTCGCGTTTGAGCTTAACTCGCTGCCCGCGGCGGTGGTTGTGCTGCTGCTCGGCCAAACGCCGAGCGTGCCGCTAAGTGCCCGCGAATGGCAGGATATTAAGGATGTGGCCACTGCCCATCGCGACCCTGCCTTTGCTCGCCCGGCTCTGCAAGCCTTAGCCCGGGAAGCCAGCCACTGCACGTTAACCGCGCCGCAGCAGCAGGCGCATGAGCAATTGGCGGCTTGGGCGTTTCAAAATAGTGCCCTTGCCAGTGCACACAGCGACGCGTTGAAGGCCCTGCGCCTCGCGGTGAATCACCTCCTTGGGGTAAAGTGGGCCGGTTACCGATAACGAAGAGCCTTTAATGAACGCACATCTTGACGCGCTGGAGCCTTCTTTAGTTTGGCACCACTTTCGAACGCTTTGTAATACGCCGCGCCCCTCTGGGCATGAGGCGGCACTCGTTGCTACCCTGGAACGCTGGGCCGACACCCAAGGGTTCGCTCACGACCGCGACGCCTTCGGTAATTTACGCATTCGTAAACCCGCTTCCCCAGGCTGCGAACAGGCACCCGGTGTAGTGCTGCAAGGCCACTTGGACATGGTCGCCCAAGCCAATAGCGGTCATTCCCATGATTTCACCCGCGACCCGATCAGCACCTATGTCGCCGATGGCTGGCTGCACGCCGATGGCACCACGCTGGGGGCCGATAATGGCCTGGGCGTCGCGGCCATTTTAGCCGTGCTAGAAGACCCTGAGTTACGCCACGGGCCATTAGAAGCGCTGTTCACTTTGGAAGAAGAGACCTCCATGGGTGGCGCTCTGAACCTGGCAGAGAACTGGCTAGAGGGCTCGCTGCTGCTCAATCTGGACAGCGAAGATCGTGGCCAGGTGTATATTGGCTGCGCCGGTGGGGCCGATGTGGAAGTGGATGCCCAACTGCCCAGTAGCGCTGTTGGTGATCACGAACAGGTGATCGATATTGCCCTAACGGGTTTAAAAGGCGGCCACTCCGGCATGGATATCCATCAGCCGCTGGGTAACGCCAATCGGTTGTTGGTCAGGGTGTTACGCTCGCTGGAAGCGTTTGATGCGCGCTTGATTAGCTATCACGGCGGTACACTGCGCAACGCGATCCCTCGCGAAGCGTTTGCGCAAGTGGCGCTACCTGCTGATGAAGTAGACGCCGCGCTGGTGGCTGTCGCCGGGCTGGAAACCATCCTGCGTAAAGAGCTAGGTAGCGGCGATAGCGGCCTTGCTATCAGCGCTCAACGCTTATCAGAAACACCTGCTGGCGAGGCGCTAACGCTGGATGCCAGCGCTATGCTGCTGGCCGCACTGCATGCGGCACCTTGCGGGGTCGAACGTATGAGTGCCGATGTGCCGGGCGTAGTGGAAACCTCCAATAACCTGGGCGTGCTAAGCCTTGAGAACGGGCGGCTGCACCTGTGTGCGCTGGTGCGCTCGCTGCACGATAGTGCGGTGGTGGCCATGGCGGACCGCTTTAAAGCCCTGTTTGGTTTGATTGGTGCGCGAGTGAAAGTGGCAAACGGCTACCCAGGGTGGGCACCTAATCCCGATGGTGATCTATTAGCCACCTTTAAAGCACGCCATGCGGCGCTGCTGGGTCGTGAGCCGGAAGTAAAGGTGATTCACGCGGGGCTTGAGTGCGGCATTCTTGGCAGCAAGTACCCACAGCTGGACATGATTTCGTTTGGCCCGCTAATTCGCGGCGCCCACTCGCCGGATGAACGTGTGGAACTCGCTTCGGTGGAAGAGTTTTGGTTAATGCTGCGGGCGTTGATGGAGGATCTTGCAAAGCAGCGCTAACGTTCAGCGTGAACGCGCCGCATTAAGCTGGTTCTTAAGAATCTAGCCCTTAAGAATCTAGCTCTTAAAAATCTAGCGCATAAAAAAACGGCACCCCGAGTGGGTGCCGTTTGACGTATCGACGGCTGTTAGTCCGCTAAATACGTGCACGCTTAAATACGTACTTACTTAAATACCTACTTGCTTAAATAGGCGTTGAGCATCCAGATGGTTTTTTCCTGCTCGCGAATGTAGTCACCCGCTTGAGCGGCGGTGCCTTCATCGTCGGCGTCTGACGCTATCGACAGCAGTTCGCGCTGCAGCTCGATGAGGGTTTGATAGCCTTTCAGCACGCCTTTAACGCAGGTTTTGCCATCGTGGACATCTTTATCCTCTTTGATGCGCGACAACGTTACGTAGTCGCTGTAAGCGTGCACCGGCTTATGGCCCAGGGTCAGAATGCGCTCGGCCACTTCGTCCACTTTGGTCAGTAGATCGGTGTAAAACTCTTCAAATTTGGCGTGCAGCTCAAAAAAATCGCTACCCCGAACGTTCCAGTGGTAGCCGCGCACGTTCATGTAAAAAATCTGGTAGTTGGCTAACAGATGGTTAAGTTTTTCAGCGAGCTCGGTAGCGCTACCTTCGTGTAGACCAATGCTATTAGTGTCGGACATGTCCTGCCTCCCTTTTGGGTGCCACTAAACGCGGCGGTGAGTGCGTGTCATTCAGAATAGAGCGCCTGAGACATTGTGCAAAACAAGTTTTTTGCATTGTCACGATAGCGCCATGACATTATTTGTTTACCTTTTGCTTGCTGTTAAAAATTCTTACAGAAGCTTTTATAACATACTTATAACTGTACGTTCGATAGTACATGCTGGTGGTGCAGGGCTTTTTCAAGGTCTGGTTTTTCGAAGTCTGGTTTTCGAAGTCTGGTTTTCGAAGTCTGGTTTTCGAAGACTGGTTTTCGAAGTCTGGTTTTTCGAAGACAGCAAGAAAAACGTGGTTTAATCGGCGGCTACCCATAACCGAAGCAGGCTTTCACAGCGCGCTTCCAGCAATTCGGCGGTACGTGGCAGGGCTTCTTCTAAGCTTATGGGGCCGTCGGCCAGGGCAAAGGCGGCCGTTACGCCTTCGTTAAAGCAGGCTTGCCAGCCATTGCCCAGGCTACCCGCCAGCACAATAACGGGCTTATTAAGACGCTGCGCAGCGCGGGCAACGCCAATCGGTGTCTTGCCCGCCAGGCTTTGGCCATCCAAGCGCCCCTCGCCGGTAATCACCACGTCAGCGTTCGCCAGCAGGGTGGCCATATCGGTTTGCTGCATAATCATCTCAATGCCAGGTTTTAAGGTGGCCTTTAAAAACGCCCGCGCGGCAAACCCCATGCCGCCAGCAGCGCCTGCGCCTGGCAGCTCTCGATAGTCGTGACCGACTGCCTGGGCAGTCATGTCGGCAAAGCGTTTCAGCGCGCGATCCAGCTGTTCGACCTGTTCTGATGAGGCACCTTTTTGCGGGCCAAACACCGCGCTGGCACCCCGCTCACCCAGCAGCGGGTTATCAACGTCAACGGCGGCTTCCAGGCGTAGGTCTGCTAAGCGCGGGTCTAGCTCATCTAGCGCTAGGCTTTCCAGTTGGCTAAGTGCTGCGCCGCCAGGGGGCAGCGGTTTGCCGTGTTGATCTAACAAGCGGGCACCCAGCGCTTGCAGCATGCCGGCACCGCCATCGTTAGTCGCGCTGCCGCCGAGCAGCAATAAGGCTTTGTTAGCACCTTGGTCCAGCGCTGCCAGCAGCAGTTCGCCGACGCCAAACGTTGAAGTGGTTAAAGCGCTGCGCTCGTGGTTTGCCAGGTGTTGTAAGCCGCTGGCTTCTGCCAGTTCAATAAACGCGGTACGCTGTTCACCCAGCCAGCCCCAGGTAGCTTGACGCGGCCGCCCCAGGGCATCTTGCACGCGCAGTTGGCGTCGTTCGGCACCCGTTGCGGCGATCAATGCTTCTAAGCTGCCTTCGCCACCGTCAGCCAAGGGGCAGGCCTGCACGTTGGCATCAGGGGCTGCGCGCTGCACGCCCCGCGCCATCGCTGCAGCGGCCTCTGGTGCGCTCAGCGCATCTTTAAAACTGTCGGGGCAGAGCAACACATTCATTGGCACGATCTCCACAAAGCGGATTTTTCAGAACGGTTTTTTTCAGAGCGTTTTCTTCACAACGTTCTTTGTAAACTACTGTCATTACATACGGCCATCGTTGGCGAGCTTAGCGCGCTAGCCGGCAGTAAACCAGCGGCCTCGCCCGTTAGAGGATCTAACATGAAGTCGATACTGATAAGCTTTACCTGCCTGTTGGCGCTTGCTGGCTGCCAGGTGGTTCCTGATCGCTTGCCGCAAGCTGAGCCAGCGCCTGCGGCGGCGTGCTACTTTCCCGTTTCAACGGAGGCGGCGCTAGATATCAGCGTTGATGTGTTAACCGAATGGGGCTTTTCGCTAAACTCTACCGATACCGCATTAGGCCTGGTTAGCGCCAGCCGGGAGCGACCGCTGCACGGCTACTATGACCCCTACGACAATGCGTATGGCTATGGCCGTGGAATGCGCGTATTTGGTGGGGTGGGCGTGGGCGGAGGCCGTTCGGGTATTGGTGTCGGTTTTGGCGGCATTGGTTTTGGTGGCGGCATTGGCCAACAGCCTGTGGAGGTGGAGCGTGTCTCGCTATTAGTGAGCGAAGGGCATATCCGCATTTCCCGAGATATTCGCCGCTTTGATCATTTGGGCGACCTGCGCGAATCCTACAGTGCCAGCAACGACGATTTCTGTCAGCGCTTTCAAACGAGTGTTGAGCAAAGCATACCCGCATCAGTGAGGCCGTTATGAACCTGCGTTTTCGTTCTGTTCGAGTGTGGTTACTGCTGAGCCTGCTCGGAGGGTTAGCCGGCTGCGCCACATCGGTGCCACTGGAGTCTCGTGAGCTTGTTTACGCCACCTCTTCAGAAGCGACGTTTCGTGAAGCCGTTGAATTGATGATTGAGCAGGGCTATGTGGTGCGCCATGCAGACCTTTCGCTGGGGCGGGCTGAAGCAGCGCTTGCTCGCTGGCCGGAGTACCGGCTGCAGCTACAGGTGAGTGATGCGGGTAGCGGTAGCCTAGTGCGTGTCTCGGCGCTGAGAGGCAATCAGCCATTGCCACCTTATTTGTTAGATCCTTGGCTTGTCGCCTTGCAGCATAAATTAGGAGTTGCACCATGAGGGGAGCGGATAAAAAGGAGGCGGATAAAAAGGGAATGAGTAAGAGCAAGAGCGCCATCTTAATGTTGGCCGTCAGTATGGGTAGCTTAGTGGTTAGCCCTAAGGTCAGCGCCCACCCGCACGGTTGGATCGATCTCAGTGTTCGAGTCATCACCGATGACAACGGCGTGGTTAGCGGCTTGCACCAAACGTGGCGGATGGACCCTTTTTATAGCCTGGTGGTTTTTGAAGAGTTACAGCGGGTAGAGAACGCAAGCATTGAGCAGGGGCTGGACCAGCTGGGTAAAGATATTCGCGATAATCTTGCTGAGCAGCACTATTTAACCGAAGTGAGTATTAACGGCGAACTTCAGGCGTTGGGTGAAGTGAGTGAATATACCGCTATGGAGCGCGATGGACGGCTGACTTTTATGTTTATTCTGCCGCTGGAGACACCGCAACCGCTGGCTGGCGCGCTGCTGTCCTATCAGGTGTTCGACCCCACCTACTACATCGAAGTGGTGCATGAAGAAGAGGGCGGTCAGCCGCGGGAAGAGGCGTTGATCCTTCACGGTGAGCCTGCCTGTGAGCTGGATATTCTCCCCGCCGACCCTGATCCTGAGGTGGTGATGCGAGCCGCAATGCTCGATAAAGACGAAAGCGGTGAGCCTGGTTTGGGGCGCTATTTTACAGAAACGGGCCAAGTAGATTGCCGTTAGCGGCTATCCAAAAGCAGATAATGCTGTGTTACTTTATAACACGATCACTTTATAACTCGATTACTTTATAACCTTTCGCGCAATTTGGAGCGGTAAGATGTCTTTAACACGCCCTTTGTTACGGCATTCAGGAGTCATGCTGGGTCTACTGCTGGTAGGCGCGGCGGTGCTTATCATTGTTTGGCAGGGTGGGTTTCAGAGCATGAGCTATCAGCTGCTCGGTTGGCAGCGCGATTTGCACCGTTCGCTAACGCTGGCGATTACCGAACTGTCACGTACTCCCACGATGGCAACCTGGGTGAGCTTACTGAGCGTTAGTTTTGCCTATGGGGTGTTTCATGCGGCGGGGCCGGGGCATGGTAAAGCCGTGCTAGCGACCTACTTAGCCACCCATGGCGGTGCGGTGAAGCGCGCCTTGGGGCTCTCTTTTGCGGCCTCTTTGCTGCAGGGTGTCACCGCCATTGCACTGGTCGTGGTGCTGGTTTATGGCTTGGGCTGGGTAACGCGCCAAGCAATGGGCAGCGTGGCCTGGGTGGAACAGGCCAGTTTTCTCCTGGTCGCCGCGCTTGGGGCATGGTTGTGCTGGCGAGCGATCAAGCAGCTGCGTCGCGCCCATCAACCTGAGGCGGCGCATAGCCATCACCACCGTCATCACCATGAACACAGCCACGAACATAGCCAAAGCCATGAACACAGCCACGGCGACTGCTGCGGTGGTGCCCACCATATCGAACCCCAGCAGGCGCTGGACTGGCGCACGGCCATAATGACAGTAGGTGCCATCGGCATGCGCCCCTGTAGCGGTGCGGTGCTAATGGTGGGGGCTGCCAGCCTGCTAGGGCAGCTTGAAGTGGGTGTCGCGTCTGTGTTGGCGATGTCGCTGGGGACTGGGCTGACCGTGTCGGCGCTCGCCCTGGCCAGCATTTTCGCACGCGACTGGGCGCAAAAACGCTTGTCCAAACAGCAGCACAGCCACCGCCGCGTGCAAAAGGCGACGGGTTGGGTAGCGTTAGCCGGTGGTGCTTTGATTGTCGCACTGGGTGTGTCATTAAGCGTTGCGGGTGTATCGCAGCCAGCTAGCGGGCCGCTTCTTAACGAACCGCCGGCTCGGCAAAGTCACCCGCTATCCAGCCATTCGTTATCCAGCCATCCATTGAGCGGCTAGCGGCTGCTTACCGATTAGTCATCAAAGCCATCAACGTCATCAAACCCTTGAACCAGCGCGGTCAGTTGAGCACGCATGTGAGCCTGGCCATCTAGGTCGTAGGGGCTGGGAGAACCATTGCCCCACACAGGGGCAGGCCACGCCGCATCGTTGTGCCGTCGAATAACAACGTGTATATGCAGCTGGCTGACCACGTTGCCTAATGTGGCGATATTCAGTTTGTCCCCAGCTAGTGCGGTTTTCATTGCTTCGCCCAGCTGGGTGGCTTCACGCCAAAGCTGCTGCTGGTCAGCGGCTGAAAGCTCAAACACTTCGCTAATAGCGGCCTGGCGTGGCACTAAAATAGCCCAGGGGTAGCGTGCGTCGTTCATTAACAGCACGCGGCAAAGGGGCAGGTCCGCCACGGGGAAAGTATCGGCGGCAAGACGTTCATCTAGCTCAAAATTGGTCAAATGAGAGGCTCCGGGCAGCTTAATAGGGCGCCATTAGCATAGCAGCCACCACGTACCTTAGGGAAAGCAAGCGTAATTGCAAAAACGCTGTTACTCTGAAAAAACTCCCAAGCGGCATAACTGAGTTGCCAGTGGAGTTTCCGATGTTGAATGACTCGTTAAGGAGAACGTAAATGAAAAAATTATTGGCCATGAGCTTTATGCTGCTGATGACGGCGGGTGTGCTAACGGGTTGCAATACGATCGCAGGCGCTGGTCAGGATGTACAAGAGGGCGGTAAAGCCGTTCAGGATGCAGCAAGTTAAGTGCACTATCGGTGATATTACCCACCAAGTTTGGGTTGATCTAACGGGCTAGGCGAATGCCTGGCCCGTTAGAATTTGTGTACGCCCAGCATGGGCATGAACTAATGAGGTGGAAGTCCTCTGTAGGAAGATCACCGCCTCACCCTGATATTCAGGATAGTAGGCGACAACTA
>NZ_LGEN01000029.1 GCF_001507855.1 Halomonas sp. 54_146 | reverse complement strand
CCTGTGGAGTTTGTGTAAGACCGGCAATGCCAAGGCATTGAAGGCAACGGACGACGAAGCAGGAACCAGGGAGGTAACGACCTGGGAATTCGCCACTACCATCTCTGATTTAGTGGTCGGAGGATGTCAATTGATCAATTGCAACGTCACTTTGCTGATTAAGATACGTAAACTGAAAGTGACTGTTACCACTTAGTAAAGGAATGCTATGACCGCCGCTAACCCTATTCCCAGTCCTCCTCTTGTGGTGGGCATCGGTGCCTCTGCTGGCGGGTTAGAAGCTATTTCTAAACTAATTAAGCGGTTAGACCCAGCGTTGCCGCTGGCGTATGTCGTGTTACAGCACGTCTCTCCTGCCCATAAAAGTATGCTGGTTGATATCTTAAGCCGTGAAACACGCTTACAGGTTAAGCCATTTGAAGATAATCAACGCCCTGAGGCGGGCGTCATTTATGTGGTATCTGCAAATGTTAACGCCCTGATTAAAAAAGGTGTTTTTTATACCACCGCGATTAAACCCCATGTGGGGCCAAAGCCTTCTATTAACGATTTTTTTATCTCTTTAGCATCAGATGCCAGTGAGGGCGCGATAGGTATTGTGCTGTCAGGCACGGGTTCTGATGGTACGGCTGGTTTGCGCGCCATTATGGCAGCCGGTGGCGTTACCATGGTGCAAACCCCGGCTAGTGCTAAGTACAACGGTATGCCGAAGTCAGCGCTGGACGCGGGTGTGATTGATTATGTGCTGGATGTCGAAGAGATGGCACCACGCTTAGCCGAACTGGCCTGCATTGAGTGCTCAAGTGTAAAAGCGAATCACGAAGCAGTGCCAGAACGCCTGCTGGCCTTATTAAAAGAGCATCAGCAGCTGGATTTTTCTGGCTATAAAAAGGGCACGTTGAGCCGCCGGATACGGCGTCGTCTGATTGCTGCGAATGTGGCTGACATGCAGCAATACCTGCAGTTAGTAGCAACAAACCCTAGTGAGCTTGCACAGCTGGGGCGAGATATTTTAATTTCAGTGACAGCATTTGTGCGTGATAAATCAGCGTTTGATGCTTTGTACGGCGCGGTTAATAGCCTCATACAAGAGGCCGGGCGTGAACCTGTTCGGATATGGGTGGCCGGCTGCGCGACCGGTGAAGAGGCTTACTCGATCGCGCTAATGATTGCTGAAGCGAAGGAGCGCCATGGCGCGCTCAGCCGCGTTGTGCAAATCTTTGCGACCGATATCGATGAAGATGCCTTGGACATTGCCCGGCGGGGGCGCTACATAGGTGCCGCCTTAGAAGCGTTGCCTAGTGATTGGGTAACGCGCTACTTCACCGCCAAAGAGCACCTGTTTGAGGTCAATAAAGAGCTGCGCGATATGATCGTCTTTGCCAAGCACAACCTGGTCGATGATCCGCCCTTTTTACGCTTAAACCTGATTTCGTGCCGTAACGTACTGATCTATTTTGATAACGAACTGCAGTCGCGGGTACTGCAGCGTTTCCATTTTGGCTTAAAAGCCAACGGCGTGCTGTTTTTAGGCCGTTCAGAAAGTATTGCCCAAACTGAGGGCTTATTTACCCCCCTGGATCGGCGTGAGCGGCTTTTTCGTAAACAGGGCGAAAGCCGCGAACAGCCAGTGAAAACATCGCAAAGCCCAGAAGTTAGCCCGCCTGTGCGCCGCCGCGACCGGGATATGTCACAGCTGTTAGACACACTGATTAACCACATGGAAGCCACCGTTGCCCTGTGTGATTCACAAGGCAATGTGCTGCATACGGCAGGGGAGGTGGCCAAATTTTTACACTTCCCCGCTGGCCGCATTCATGTCGGTATCAGCGATGTGATTCATCCTGCTTTTCGTGCCGAGCTGCTGGCCATGCAGCAGCAGTGTCAAAAAGAGCGCGCGCCTCAAATGGGGCGTCGGCGGCGCTTGGAAGATCGCTGGTGGCGTCTTAGCGTTCGCCCTCTGTCAGAAAGTGACGACGATCGTCGGCTGCTGGTGATTCTTACGCCTGAACCAGCACTGGCGGCGGCACCTTCATCTGATGTTTCCTTGGTGCAGCTGAAGGAGCCGCCGCTAGAGAAGGGCGATAGCCTTGAGGATGAGCTCGTGGCTACCCGTGAGCACCTTCAAACGTTGGTTGAGGAGCTTGCGACGGCTAATGAGCAGATGCAGTCGCTCAATGAAGAAGCTCAGGCTTCTAATGAGGAACTCCAGGCCTCTAATGAGGAAATGGAGGCTGCCAATGAAGAGCTTCAGGCAACCAACGAAGAGCTGATTAGCCTAAATGAAGCGCTTAATGTAAAAACCAGCGAGCTCACCAAGCTGAACGAAGAGTATACCTATCTCTATGATGCGCTCGATTTCCCGCTGCTGGTGTTTGATATCGATCACAGTTTAAAGCGCTATAACGCGCCCGCCGCGCGCTATTTTAATTTTCGCCCTACCGCGCTTGGGCGGCATGTGGCCGGGCTGCAGCTGCCCGCGGCGTTAAATAACCTGGAAGAAAAGCTCGTAAACGTCATGGCCAGTGGCCAGCTTGAAGACGACGTGGTTAACGTTAGTAGTCGCCTGCTGCAACGCGTTATCACCCCCGGCATTAGCCGCGAGGGTCGGGTAGAGCTGTTCATCGTAACGCTGATAGATATTACCGACTTTAGCCATGTGCAAGCCAAGCTTCGGCAATCTCAGGCTCAGCTGCATGCGCTGATGGAAAATAGCACGGTCATGATGGCGCTGAAGGACCTCAATGGCCGCTATACCTTTGCCAATCCTCAGTTTTTAAACACCTTTGGTCTCACTAAAGATGAGCTGGTGGGCCACAATACCTTCGAGTTATTTCCTGAGGCCTACGCAAGTTCCGTGTGGGCATGCGACCTAGAATCGCTGCGCTATCAGCGCATGATAAAGGCAGAGCATGTGCTTGCGACCCCTGCGGGATTACGCATTTTCTCTTCGGTTCACCAAGTGTTGCGTGATGAGCAAGGCCACCCCCATTTAATTTTGACGGAAGCCGAAGATATTACCGCGCGCAAGCTGGCTGAACGGGAAATGCAGGTGGCCGCCAAAGTCTATGAGCAGGCGGGCGAAGCAATTGTCGTCATCAATGCGTCGGGGAACGTGCAATCGGTGAATGCGGCGTTCACGCGCATTACCGGGTTTACTGCCGAGCAGGTGCTGGGTACGCCCGCGCTTGCGGTGCTGTATAGCGAGCAAGGCAATGAGCAGGGCGCGGAGCCTTCGGATACCTGCCATATCGTTTGGGAACTGGTGCAAAAAAATGGCTTTTGGCAAGGGGAAGTGTGCAATCAACGCCACGATGGCACGTTGTTTTCTCAGTGGCTGACGCTTAACAGTATTGCGCCTGATCGCCATGAAGAAATGCTCTATGTGGCGGTGTTTTCGGATATTAGCCACATTAAGGAGTCGCAGCAGCACGCTGAGTATCTCGCGACGCATGATGCGCTGACCGGGCTACCCAACCGCACGCTGTTTCAAGACCGTTTGCAGGTGGCGATTGCCCATTCTCGGCGCAACAACCAAGTCAGCGCGCTGATGTTCTTGGACCTTGATAACTTTAAAAGCATTAACGATACCCTAGGTCATGACGTGGGCGATGAGCTGCTTATCCAAGTCGCGGGACGCTTGCGTGAACTGGTGCGTGAAATGGATACGGTGGCGCGCTTAGGGGGCGATGAATTTACCATCATTGTGACGGATACCACGATTGAAGGTGCCGAGCAGGTAGCCAAGCGGATTGTCGAATCATTGGCAAAACCCTTTGAAGTGCGCCGTCACTCGCTGTTTGTGACCTCAAGTATCGGCTTAGCCTTTTGCCCTGATGACAGCGATGATGTGGCAGGCCTGACCAAAGCCGCCGATACGGCCATGTATCGTGCCAAAGAGAACGGTCGCGACCGTTTTGAAGTGTTTAAACCCGAGTTGCAAGAGCGGTTAATGCGTGACGTGGCTATTGAACATGCGCTGCGTGAGGGCATGGAGCAAGGCCGTTTAACGTTGGTGTATCAGCCAAAATTCACCAGTGCGGCACCCAATCAGTTAGTGGGTGCTGAAGCGCTGCTGCGGTGGAATGACCCCACTCTGGGGGCGGTCAGTCCTGCTGATTTTATTCCGGTTGCTGAAGCCACCGGATTAATTTTAGAGCTAGACCGTTATGTAGCGAAGCTGCTGATCAATCAGCTGGCTAAGTGGCTGGCTGATGGGGTTTGCCCCCCGCCGATGGCGATGAATGTTTCCCCTCGTAGCTTTCAGGAAGAGCGTTTCATCTCGCATTTATTCGCTTGTTTAAAGCAATGCCGCGTTCCCCATGAACTGATCCAGGTCGAGATTACTGAAAGCACCTTGGTGGATCGTTCAAGCGCGGCACTGGGTAATATTGAGAAACTGCGCGAAGCAGGTATTAAGCTCGCGGTGGATGATTTTGGCACCGGCTACTCATCGTTGGCGTATTTGAAGCGCCTTCCACTGGCTGAACTTAAAATTGATAAAAGTTTCGTAGATGGCCTGGGCGAATCAGATGAGAGCGACCAGGCGATTGCATTAGCGATTTTGGGTATGGCCAAAGCGCTCAATATTCGCACGGTCGGCGAAGGGGTAGAAACACACGCCCAGTTAAGCTGGTTGAACGCCAATGGTTGTGATTACGTGCAAGGATATTTGTTATCACGACCCTTACCGCTGGCTGAGTTTACCGCGCTGGTGGCGGCTCATAAGGCACCTTTTAGTAACGATGATACGGAAGGGAACTTCTGACGTGGCGAAAAGAAACGGCTTTATAGACCAGTGTGAGCAAGAGCAGCTGCATCTTTCCGGCGCTATTCAGCCCCATGGGGCATTGGTAGTGGCTAATTTACAAGGCGTTGTCAGCCACGTGTCGGAGAATATCGTGGAGCTGCTTGGCGTGGGCGCTCACCTTGAACAGTCACTTGTTGAACAGTCGCTAGTTGAACAGTTGCTCGATCAGCCGCTACCTGCTTTTCTGCAAGAGGTGTATGAAAGCGCTGTGTTGGTGGAGGCGGGTGAACGCTATGTAGGCCAGGGGAATATCGGAGACCAAGAAGTTGATGTGGTGATGAGCCACAACGGTGAGCAGCTAGTATTTGAGCTTTACCCCGTTGATGCACATGCTGACCCCATGCCGGTGGTGGGGGAGGCGTACCCCGTACCTGACAGCACACCGGCACTGCAAGCCCAGTGCCAGCAGCTGTTAGACGAGCTATTAGCGCTAAGCGGTTTCGACCGCGTGCTTTATTACCGCTTTATGCCAGAAGGCGACGGTGAAGTGTGTGCAGAAGCTCGGCGCGCTGAAGTGGCCGGCAGCTATGTGGGATTACGCTTTCCTGCCAGCGACATACCACAGATCGCGCGGCAGCTTTATTTTAAAAATCCGTGGCGTTCAATACCCAACGCCGGTGCTGAACCGGTGGCTATTGTGGGGCGCACGGCGGCGTCTGTACCCAATCTCTCCTGGGTAGATTTACGCAGCGTATCGCCTATTCATCAGGAATACATGGCCAATATGGGAGTCGGTGCGGCCATTTCTCTGCCTATTAACCAGGCCGGAGAGCTGGCTGCGCTCATTTCTTGCCACAGTGCCACGCCCCGCCAACTAACGGTTAGCCAACTGCAGGCCATGAGTAAGCTTTCGGAGGCGTTTAATTTACGCCTGCGTGATTATAGAACGCGGCGGCGGCTACAGGTGCTTGATGGCATGCAGCGCCACTTTGAGCACGCTAAAAACGTGCTGATGCGACATGGTGAGTTAGCCAGCGCTTGGCCTGAATTAAGCGGCTGGTTAATGGATACCTTTGCCGCGGATGGCGTTATTTTGCAGGTGGAGGGCGACTGCTATCAAGCCGGAGAAGTGCTGTCGGCGGCGGGGATTGACGTCGTAATCGAAGCAGCACGATTTGAGGCCTCGCCAGTATGGATCAGCGACAGTTTGCCAGCAGATTGCATCGACATGCCGCTGAGTGAAATTGCCGGTGTCGCTGTGGTCAGTGATTTACCCCTTGGCCAACACCATACCGTTAACCTTTACCTCTGCCGGCTGGAACATCTTTATGAGGTGACGTGGGGCGGTAACCCGGATAAGCCCGTCGATTATCGGGATGGCAACAGTGCGATTGCACCGCGGCGTTCGTTTGAAGCCTGGGTAGAGCAACGCGTAGGCTTCAGCCGCCCCTGGTCAGCGAGCACACGAATGTACCTGCTGAAGCTGCGTACCCTGCTTCAACAGGCGAAATCGTTTGCATGGACGAAGGATGAGAAAGAATGAGGAAGGATGAGTAAGCCAACACTGGCTACCTGGTTAAGGCGTGAAACGCGCCTTGAGCACCACCGGGTGGATCAGCACCCGGTTCTTAAGCCCCTACTAAAGCGCGAACTAGCAATAGAGGAGTACGCGACCGCGTTAAGCGCCCTTTATGCCCCGGTAGCAAGCTTAGAGGCGGCGCTGAGTAGCGGGTTAGGCGCTCACGGCGTTAATTACCCACTAACACAGCGGGAAGCGCTATTAAAAGCGGATATCCTTCAGCTAGGCAGGCAAGTGCAGCCTGTTTCACACCTGCCGCCGCTGGCGACTATAGAAGCCATAGTAGGCACGCTTTATGTGTTGGAAGGCTCGCGTTTAGGTGGTGCCATGATTGCCCGTCATGTCCGCCAAGTGTTGGAAGACCAAGTGCCGCTGCGCTTTTTTGCCGCCGCCCCCTTACAAACTCAGGAGTGGGCAGCGTTTTGGGTGTTCGCAGAGAACCTTTGCCCACCGCCGTCTTGGCCTGCTGTGCGGGAGAGTGCTCAGCAGGCCTTCGCTCATTTTATTCAGGGGTTGGAAGCGTTTGTGAATGCAAACCCAACGCCCAAAGAATAAACGCGTCTTGGCGTGCGGTATCACGCCAGGCTTTATAACGCCCCGAAGCACCCCCGTGCCCACTGCTCATATCAGTGCGCATTAAAATAGGCGCGTCTCCTTGCTGCTGTTGCGCTACCTGCGCGTAAAACTTAGCGGGCTCCCAATAGCTCACCCGAGTATCAAACCAACTGCCTTCAATCCATAGGGCTGGGTAAGCCTGCTGCTTAATATTATCGATGGGTGAATAACCACGGATTCGTGTGGCAACGTCAGCCGCTTCTGGATTTCCCCACTCGCTGTACTCGGCAGTGGTGAGCGGCAGTTCGGGGTTCTGCATGGTGCGCAGTACGTCCAAAAACGGCACGTCCAATAGCGCCGCGCAGAATGCCTCAGGGGCGCGGTTGATACAGGTGCCGACTAACAGCCCACCGGCGCTAGCGCCATAGGCAACAATACGCTGTGGGTCGCTGACGCCTTGTTGAACAAGTGCCTCGCGGGCGGCCAAAAAGTCGTTAAAGCTATTCTCTTTGTGGGCCATTTTGCCGTTTAAGTACCAAGGTTCGCCGCGTTCACCGCCGCCCCTCACATGGGCCACGGCAAAGGCGGCACCACGTTCAAGCAGCTCCAAGCGCGCAATAGAGAACCACGGGTCGAGTGCTTCGCCATAGGCACCGTAACCGTAGAGCAGGGTAGGCAAAGGCTGGCCTGCAAGGTCAGCGCGCATTACTACCGAAACAGGCACCTTTTCGCCGTCGTCGCTTGTCGCCCATAGGCGGCGGCTGATGAGTTGCTCAGGCTGTAGGCTGCCGTAAACAGGTGCGCGTTTTAGCAGCGTGCGCTCGCCGTTGGTCAGGTCGAGCGAAAACCAGCTGGGCGGTTGGGTAAACGACTCTTCGCGCAGGCGAAGTACCTGGCTGTCAAAGTGTGGTGCATCTTCGAGCATTTGCGAACAGGGTTGCTCGGGTAATGCCAGGTACTCGTCCAGCGTACAGGCATGCTGGGTATCCAACACTAACCGCCGTAGACGCACCTGCGCCTGGGCGTGGTCGCGCTCAGCCAGCATCAACCCCCAGGAGAACGCATCAACGCCTTCAAGCGTTGCGTCTTCGCGGTGAGCGATTAGCGTTTGCCAGCCTGGTTGAGACTGGCTCTGTTTAGACTGACCAAGCTGGCCCTCCGGCAGGTAATCCAGCTGAAAGTGAGCGCCGGTTTGATTATGCAGGCGATAAAAACTGCCTGGGCGGTGATCAATGCTGTACTCGACCCCCGCCCGGCGTGGCTGAATACACAGCGGCGTGGCGGCTGGAGCGTTGGCGGGCAGCAGGTGAATTTCGCTGGTATCTTTGGAGCCGCTTTCGAGCAGCAGCCACGACCGTGAGCGTGTTTTGCCGATGCCGATCCAAAACTCTGGGTCTTCTTCGCGCAGCACCAACGCAGGCGCTTGTGATTCGCTGGGGTTATCCAGGCGTAGCGGCAAACGCCATACGCTATCGGGGCGCTGGGTGGCGTCAAAGCGGGTAAACAGCAGGGTTGCCGTGGCGTCAGTTTGATCTTCTGCCCAGCATAGGCCAGCGCCAATATCGCTTAACAGTTGCACCGGCTCCCCGTTAGGCAGCGATTTCAGCCACAGGGTAAAGCGCTCATCACCTTGGGTGTCTTCTGTCCAGGCTAGCCACTGCTCATCGGGCGAGAGCGCCATGTCGCCCATGTTGTAAAAATCATGGTCAGCAGCGCGGGCGCTAACGTCAAAAAAGCATTCGGGCTGTTCAGGCTGGCCATTGGGGTGACGCCACCACTTAGGATAATCCTCTTCGGCACCGGTTTCGTTCCAGAACGTGAAGTGGTCAAGGGTTGTCTTAAGGCTGGTTACGGCTAACTCGCGGCGTGC
Organism: Halomonas sp. 54_146; assembly: GCF_001507855.1. Lineage (GTDB taxonomy): Bacteria > Pseudomonadota > Gammaproteobacteria > Pseudomonadales > Halomonadaceae > Vreelandella. The sequence continues at coordinate 34,588 of NZ_LGEN01000029.1, read as the reverse complement.
CAGGTGGCTTTGGTATAACGCTTCTTCTAACGGGGCAAGCGGAGCAAACCAGTCGGCTTGTTGCTGGTTGGCAGCTTCTAGAAATGCGCTTACCTCTGGGTCATCGCGTTCTTCTAACCAGTGCCATTGCGGGTCATTAGCGCGATAATAGCGCGCAGTGGGTAAGCCTGAATGCATGCCTGGCTGTGCTTTCATAAATTCATAGGTACCATAATGAGAAATCAACGGCGGGTGTGTTCACTCGCATGAGGGGTATTATGCTGTTTGCAGATTCAATGTCATTGCTGTGGTTGAGTTATTACGGGCTGTCGCTGTTAGTGATTGTCGCGGTCTATTTCGCGTTCACGTTTCTGCCACGCTTGCCGCGCCTGTTTCTGACCTGGGCTATCGCGGGGGCAATATGGGCACCTGCCGGTTTCCGGCTGCCGCTAATAGAAGAAGGTGAATTCTATACCGGTTGGGCACCGGCGGCGATGGTGGCAGCGGTGGGCGTTTTAGAAAACAACGGTGCGGTACTGCGTGGCGGGCTGATGTGGCTGGTGCTGGGAATGGCGCTAGGCGCGTTGGTCGGTGTCGCGCTTTGGTGGTGGCGTCGCCCTAGTGAGCCTGATGATATCGACCAAGAGACAGAGGCTGATGACGAACAGCCACCACGCCGCCGTGAGCCGGTGATTGGTTAACGGCACGTTGGCAGGATCCCTATACGAATATGAAATCAATTTCTTGGTGTTAATGTATGTGTAAAGCGTATGTGTGAATTGCTGGGTATGAGTGCCAATGTGCCCACGGATATTTGTTTTAGTTTTTCGGGCTTTTTACACCGCGGTGGGGGCACTGGCCCTCATCGCGACGGGTGGGGTATCGCTTTCTATGAAGAGGGCGGCTATCGCGATTTTCGTGACCCTCATCCCTCAGTAAATTCACCCATCGCACGGCTCATTTGCGACTATCCAATTAAGTCCAATGTGGTGATCAGCCACATTCGACAAGCCAATGTGGGCGGCGTCAAGCTCGCCAACACGCACCCCTTTACCCGAGAAATGTGGGGGCGCCCATGGTGTTATGCGCACAATGGCCAGTTAAGTGGCTGGGAGAGCCTGGCGCTGGGAATCTATACCCCCGTGGGCAGTACCGATAGCGAACACGCCTATTGTTGGCTGATGGGAGAGTTGCGCCGCGCCTTTCCAATGCCCCCAAGCGCGCCAGAAAAGCTCTGGGAGCATCTACATCAGCTGTGTGAACAGTTAAGAGCCTTGGGCGTATTCAATATGCTGCTCTCGGATGGCCGCTATTTATATACCTACTGCACCACGAAGCTCGCCCATATTACGCGCTGCGCTCCTTTCGGGGAGGCGGAGCTATCTGACGCTGAAATGACGGTCAATTTTGCCGAGCATACTACGCCAGATGACATTGTTTCGGTGATTGCCACTGAGCCGCTTACGCACAATGAGGCCTGGCACCGTATGGTGCCGGGTGAGCTATTAGTCTGGCGCGATGGAGAGATTCAGGCGCGTTACTGTCCATAGTTACTGCCTACTGTCCATAATTACTGTCCATAACGGTACGATCTACTAAATTGGGATGAGAGGAGCCGCTGTGAAGTAAGCCTGCTTGACTATGGGCTAAAGTTGAAACGTTAGTTTCAATCGATCGTTTTACAGTCTGTTATAGGTCGTATATCGTTGGGGTTCCAAGTTAGCACTAATCATCTAGCGACAACCGTCTAACGACAACAACAAGGTCGGTGATCACGCCGACGCCAATAGCGGAGATTGCCCATGAGCGAACACGCCAACGCCGCCGTTTTACGTGGCCCAGCGCTTGAAGGGTTGGATCAATACGATTCAGTCACGGATGTTTTTCATACCGCAGTAGAACGTTTTAAGGAGAAACCGGCTTTTTCCTGCATGGGGAAAACACTCACGTTCGCCGACCTTGACCGCTTGTCGGCAGACTTTGCCGCTTGGCTGCAGCACGAAACCGACCTCGTTCCCGGTGACCGCATTGCCATCCAGTTGCCCAACGTATTGCAATTCCCCGTGGCGGTATTTGGCGCGTTACGGGCAGGCTTAGTGGTCGTCAACACCAACCCGCTCTATACCGAGCGGGAAATGGCCCACCAATTCAAAGATTCTAACGCCAAAGCCATTGTTATATTGGCCAATATGGCCGATAAGCTAGAAAAAGTGCTCGATAAAACCGATATCAAGCACGTTGTCGTTACCCAGCTAGCCGACCTGCACGACGTACCCAAGCGCTGGCTGATTAACACAGTGGTTAAGCACGTAAAGAAAATGGTGCCTGCCTATTCGCTGCCCAGCGCCGTTAGCTTTCGCGATGCGCTGAAAAAAGGTGCCTCGTTAAGTCATACCGACGCCAAGCAAACCCTGGATGATTTAGCCGCGCTTCAATATACCGGTGGCACCACGGGCATGCCCAAAGGCGCGATGCTGACTCACCGCAACCTAGTCGCCAACATGCTGCAGGCGCGCGAGGCGATTGGCACTCACCTAACCGATGGCGAAGAACTGGTGATTGCGCCGCTGCCGGTCTATCACATCTATACGTTTACCGTGAACTGCCTGTTTTTGATGGAGACCGGCAACCACTCTTTACTGATTACCAACCCCCGCGACTTGGCGGGTTTTGTGAAAGAGCTTAAGGGCCTGCCATTCACCGCTTTTATCGGTTTGAACACGCTATTTAATGCGCTATGCAATCGCGATGACTTTAAGCAGCTGGATTTTTCCAAGCTGAAACTGACCATTTCAGGCGGTATGGCGTTAACCAAAGCAGCGGCGCAGCGCTGGGAGGAAACCACGGGCTGCCCAATTGCTGAAGGCTATGGCCTAACGGAAACCTCGCCCATTGTGAGTTTCAACCCCACCGATGCTATTCAACTGGGGACTATTGGTAAGCCGGTTGCCGGTACGGCGGTTAAAGTTGTCGACGCTGATGGCAACGATGTAGCGATGGGTGAGCCGGGCGAGCTGTGCGTGCAAGGGCCGCAAGTGATGAAAGGCTATTGGCAGCGCGAAGAAGAAACCCGCGTGGCCATTGATGAGGATGGCTGGTTTTACACCGGCGATATCGCTGTGCTGCAAGACGATGGCTACATCCGCATTGTCGATCGCAAGAAAGACATGATCCTGGTGTCAGGCTTCAACGTTTACCCCAATGAAGTGGAAGATGTGGTCGCGGCGCACCCTGATGTGCTTGAGTCGGCGGCGGTGGGCGTGCCAGATGAGAATGCCGGCGAAGCCATCAAGCTGTTTGTAGTGAGTAAAAGTGGCCAACTCGATGAAAAAACCCTGCGCGACTGGTGCAAAAAAGAGCTGACCGGCTACAAAGTACCCAAGATCATAGAGTTTCGTGATGAACTGCCTAAAACGAACGTGGGTAAAGTATTGCGGCGTCAGCTCCGTGATGAAGCGGTGTCAAAAACATGAAGCTGTGTCGTCAAGAACATAGCACACAAGCAACAACTCGGTGCCATGGTTAGGTGTCGTGGAGTTGGAAGCGTTACACTAGTCAACCCGCTCATGCTTGAGCGGGTTGATTTTTTGTATTCCCAATCGAATGGAAGCCGACTTGATAGTGACCACCGACACATCCCCAGCGCTCACCGATAGCCAACGCCTCGCATCGCTGAAACAGGCAGCGGGCGATGTGATGCTGCGCGATGCAGAGCGGCTGGAGCGACGCCTGGCCGGATTAAACCGCCGCCTGCGCGACAACAAACCGATTAGCCGTGGTTTAGAGGAAGTGCAGCGTGAACTCAGCCGTGCTCAGCAGCAGCTGAGCCGGCGTGAGCGCCAGCAAGTCGCGCTCAACTACCCACCGGAACTACCGGTGGTAGAGCGGCGAGACGATATCCTTAACGCCATACGCGACCACCAAGTGGTGGTGATTGCGGGGGAAACCGGCTCAGGCAAAACCACTCAGCTGCCCAAAATGTGCCTAGAACTGGGGCGAGGCCGCCGTGGCTTGATTGGGCACACCCAGCCACGCCGTTTAGCCGCACGAAGCGTTGCTGGGCGCCTGGCAGAAGAGCTGGAAGTCTCCTTAGGTGAACAGGTGGGCTATCAGGTGCGGTTCACCGACCAAAGCAGCCCGACGACGTTAGTCAAACTGATGACCGACGGGATTTTGCTGGCCGAGACCCAAAATGACCCGCTGCTGCTGCGCTACGACACGATCATTATTGATGAAGCCCACGAACGTAGCCTGAATATTGATTTTCTGCTTGGCTACCTCAAGCGCTTGCTGCCCAAGCGGCCTGATCTAAAAGTCATTATTACCTCCGCGACCATCGATGTAGAACGCTTTGCCCACCATTTCGGCACCGCCAAAACGCCTGCGCCCGTTATTGAAGTCACCGGGCGGACTTACCCTGTTGAAGTGCACTACCGCCCCTTGATACGTGACGAGGAGGACGAAGAAGACCGCACCCTTCAGGAAGGTATTTTGCACGCGGTGGAAGAGATTGAAGCCATCGAGCGCCAAAAAGGCTGGCTGCACGGCCCGCGGGACGTGCTGGTATTTTTACCCGGCGAACGGGAAATTCGTGAAACCGCCGATACCCTGCGCCGCGCAGAACTAAAAGGCACCGAAATCCTGCCGCTCTACGCCAGGCTTTCCAATGAAGAACAAAATCGCGTGTTTGCGCCGCACCGCGGGCGGCGCATCGTGCTCGCCACCAACGTGGCGGAAACCTCGCTGACCGTGCCCGGCATTCGCTATGTGATCGACCCTGGGCTGGTGCGCATCAGCCGCTACAGCTACCGCTCAAAAATTCAGCGCCTGCCGGTGGAAGCGGTGAGCCAGGCCAGCGCCAATCAGCGTAAAGGGCGCTGCGGGCGAATTGCCGAAGGCGTGTGCATTCGCCTCTACAGCGAAGAGGATTTTTTAGCGCGACCCGGCTTTACCGACCCCGAAATTCAGCGCACCAACCTGGCCTCGGTCATTCTTTCCATGCTGGGGCTGAAGCTCGGCGATATTGAAGACTTCCCGTTTGTAGACCCACCGGATAGCCGCTTTGTTAAAGACGGTTTTCGGCTGCTGTTTGAGCTGGGCGCGGTAGACGAAAAACAGCGCCTTTCGCCGCTTGGCCGCAAGCTTTCGCGGCTGCCGATTGACCCGCGCCTCGCGCGCATGGTGTTAGCGGGCGCAGAATACGGCAGCCTGCGCGATGTGCTGATTGTGGTTTCAGCGCTGGCCATTCAAGACCCGCGTGATCGGCCTGCGGACAAACGCCAAGCCGCTGATCAAGCCCACCAACGCTGGCACGACCCGGATTCAGACTTCGTCGCCTTGCTGAACCTATGGTACGGCATTGAAAATGCCCGCGAGGCGCTGAGTGGCAATCAACTGCGCCGCTGGTGCCGCGAGCACTACATTAATTACCTGCGCATGCGCGAGTGGCACGACACCTTCCGTCAGCTTCGCCAGCTACTGCGCGATATGGACATCGACGTGCCCGCGCCACCGCCGCGTAATGAAGAAGAAAGCGAAGAACAGGCGCGTCAAGCGCGACGTAAAACCTCAGGCAAAGTGCATCAAGCGCTGCTGTCTGGGCTGCTGTCTAATCTTGGCACGCTGCTGGAAAACCGTGAGTATCTTGGTGCCCGTAACCGCAAATTTATGATTCACCCTGGTTCTGGGTTGGCCAAAAAGTCGCCCAAGTGGATCATGGCTTTTGAGCTAATCGAAACCACTAAGCTGTTTGCCCGCACCGTGGCTAAAATCGAGCCTCAGTGGATTGAACCCCAGGCGCAGCACTTAGTTAAGCGCAGCTACAGCGAGCCGCACTGGGAAATGAAGCGGGCGCAGGTCGTCGCGTTTGAGCAAGTCACGCTGTTTGGCCTGCCCATTGTGGCTCGTCGCCGCGTGCATTACGGGCCAATTGCCCCGCAGGAATCCCGCGAGCTGTTTATTCGCCGCGCCTTAGTGGAAGGGGAGTTTCAGACCAAAGGCACCTTTTTTGCCCACAACCGTGCGTTGATCGACGAAGTCGAAGCCCTGGAGGACCGTGCCCGGCGGCGGGATATTTTGGTCGATGAAGAGACGCTGTTTAGCTTTTACGACGAGCGGATTCCAGCTGAGATCGTCAACGGCAAGGGGTTTGAGCACTGGCGCAAGCAAGCCGAGCAGCAAGACCCGCAATTACTCCATTTTGACCTTGATTCGCTTAAAGCGCGTGACGCCGGCGACGTTACCCAAGCTCAGTACCCTGATCATTTGACCTTGGCAGGCGTGGCGTATCCGGTTAGCTACCACTTTGACCCAGAAGCGGAGGACGATGGGGTCACGCTCACCGTTCCCGCCGCCATGCTGCCTCAAGTGCCCGTGCATGCCCTGGAGTGGCTGGTACCGGGGCTGCTGCGTGAAAAGTGTATTGCGCTGCTGAAGTCGTTGCCAAAAAGTATCCGCCGCCAGGTGGTGCCGATTCCTGACTGGGTCGATGTGGCGCTAGAAACTCTGGTGCCCGACCAGCGCCCGTTAACCGAGGCGTTGGGGGAGTTTGTTCGCCGTCGGACATCGACGCGGGTGCATCCTGACGATTGGCGCCTCGATTTACTTGAGCCGCATCTGATCATGAACATTCGTGTGGTTGACCACGCGGGTGAAACCCTCGGGCAGGGGCGTGACCTGCGCGCGTTAGAACAGCGCTTTGAGGCGGCTGCCAGTGCGGGTGCGCAAGCATTGGCCGAGCAGGTTAGCCAGGAACCCGCGGTTAAAGGGCTGCCTGAAACGCCGCTGCCAGCCTCACGCGTCACCATGCAAGCAGGCATTCGCGTAGAGGCGTATCCTGCCTTGGTCGCCGACACCAGTGAGTTCAAGGTGGCGCTGTTTGATCACCCTGCAAAAGCCGACGCCGCCCATCAAGAGGGCATTGCCCGGTTGGCCATTGCCAAGCTACCCGAACAGGTTAAAGCGATTAAGCAATTGCCCGATGTAGAGAAGTGCGCGCTGCTGTTTGCCAAAGTGGGTAGCAAGCAAGCGTTGGTCGATGATCTACTGCTGGCGGTATTTACGCATGTGGTCGCGCAGCACCCGCTGCCGCGCTCAGAAGGGGAGTTTAGCCAGCGGTTAGCTGCTACTCAAAGCCTGCTTGTTGACCAGGCCAAAGCGCTGCTGGTGCACGTTGAAGCCGCACTTAAAGGCCACTTAGCCGTTAGCAAGATATTAAAAGGTAAGCTAAATTTTGCTTTGGCGCTGGTGTATAGCGATGTTAGTGCGCAGATGCAGCGCTTGGTTTACCCCGGCTTTATTCGCGATTCAGGCGCTTGGCTGCAGGAGTACCCCCGTTATACCGAGGCAGCGCTCATTCGGCTCGAAAAAGCCGCCCGTGAACGGGGCCGCGACCACATGATGATGCAAGATGTTCAGGCGCTAGAGGCTCGTTTTGACGCGCGGCGCGAAAGTGAGCGACGTGGGCGCGTTGAAGACCCAGAATTGGTCGCGTTTGGTTGGTGGCTACAAGAGCTAAGGGTATCGCTATTTGCCCAGCAGTTAGGCACCAGCATGGTGGTTTCGGTCAAACGGCTTGAAAAGCGCTGGCAAGAAATAATTAGCCTTTAGCCTGCTGTTGAAAGCAGGTGCTGGAAAAATCGCTACTTTACGCACACAGTGATGTTATAGGTTCGCCGCATGTCACGCTCACACTATCAATGGCTAACGTGTTGGCAAGCCGCTTAAAGGAGATTGGCATGACAGATGTGGTGATTACCGGGACAGGACTCTATACACCGGAACACGCCATTGATAATGCGGCCTTGGTGGCGGCATTTAATGCGTGGGTGGATAGTGAGAATGAACAGCACGCTGAAGCAATTGCGCGAGGAGAGCGCGAGCCGCTGGTGCACTCAAGCAGCGAATTTATTGAAAAAGCCTCTGGTATTCGTAGCCGCTACGTTTTAGATGCAGCGGGTATTCTTGACCCACAGCGTATGCGGCCTAAACTGCCACAGCGAAGTAACGACGAGCCATCCATTCAGTGTGAAATGGCGACCAGCGCCGCGCGGCAGGCATTGGCTGCGGCGAAGGTAGAGGCCGGTGATATTGAGCTGATTATCGTTGCCTGTTCAAACCTTGAGCGCGCCTACCCGGCGGTAGCGGTAGAAGTGCAGCGCGCCCTGGGGGCTGGCGGCTATGGGTTTGATATGAACGTGGCCTGTAGTTCGGCGACGTTTGCCCTGGAAACAGCGGCCAATGCGATAGCCTCGGGTAGCGTTAAGCGCGCGCTGGTGGTCAATCCAGAGATTTGCTCAGCGCACCTAAACTTTCGAGACCGTGACAGCCACTTCATTTTCGGCGATGCTTGTACGGCTGTGGTACTAGAAAATAGTGCGGTTGCCGTCGCCGAAGAGCGGTTTGAAATCCTTGGTACCCGCTTGATCACCAAGTTCTCTAACGCGATCCGTAACAACGCAGGCTTTCTAAATCGCGTGACCGATAGTGATCCGCAGGCTCTGGACAAGCTTTTTGTGCAGGAAGGGCGGCGTGTGTTTAAAGAGGTTTGCCCCATGGTGGCTAAATTGATCACTGATCATTTAGCCGCGTTGGAATTGAACGGCAGCGATCTAAAGCGTATGTGGCTACACCAAGCTAATAAACATATGAATGATTTGATCGCCCGTAAAGTGCTCGGTTATGACCCAAGTGAAACTCAGGCGCCGATCATTTTGGATCGCTACGCTAACACAAGCTCTGCAGGCTCCATCATTGCCTTTCACCTCTATCGCGAAGCGTTCGAAGCGGGAGATATCGGTGTCATTTGCTCCTTCGGGGCGGGTTACAGCGCTGGCAGTGTGGTGGTTCGTCGTCACTAAGTTCGTGGATGCAAAGTTCTTGGATGCTAAGTTCGTGGTTACTAAGTACGGTTTGCTGCGAAATTGCGCGGTGCAGAATTGAAAAAGGATAATTTTATGCGGCAGTGGTTAAATAACGAAAAATCAGCACTTACGTGGCGCACCGGAGGGTTACCTCTATTGCTGGTGACGTTATTAGCTACCGGCGGCTGTGCCAGCACACAAGTAGCACAAGACGCCAATCCTGACGATCCGTGGGAAGGGTTTAACCGCAAAGTGTTTGCGTTTAACGATGTCGTCGACCGCTACACGCTAAAGCCGGCTGCTAGAGGCTACCGGACGATTACGCCGGAGCCAGTGCAAACAGGCGTGGGCAACTTTTTTAGCAACTTAGGTGAGCTGCGCACCGCGATCAACAGCATGTTGCAAGGTAAACCGGGTAACGCAGGGCTGGCTACTTCACGCTTTTTGATCAACTCCACCGTCGGTATTGGTGGGCTTCTTGATTATGCCACGCTGATGGAAATCAACGCCGATGAAGAAGATTTCGGCCAAACCCTAGCCGTTTGGGGGTGGCAAGATTCGCGCTATCTTGTGCTGCCTCTTTTAGGCCCAAGCACGCTGCGGGATACCACCGGCTTGCCGGCTGATATGACCACGTATCCGTTATATTACGTTGACGATGATGCCGTTCGTATAAGCCTGACGGCACTCAACTTGATTGATACGCGCGCAGGTTTGCTTGACCAGGAGGCGTTGATCAGCGGTGATCGCTATCGTTTTGTTCGTGACGCTTACTTACAAAGCCGTCAGTTTAAAGTGAGCGATGGTGAATTGGGCGATGACCCTTTTGCCGCAGACGTCTTTGATTTTGATGATAGCGACTTCGATGATAGCGACTTTAGCGACGACGATTTCGCTGATTGAGGCTTATGATGGAGCATACTAAGCAGTTGATCGCGGTGATCGACGAACCGGGTCGAGAACGCGATGCGCTGGCTGAAGCGATTACGTGCGACGGCATGTCGGTATTTGCGGCTGATGATATCAAGCATTTGCCTCCTGACACGGCGCTTATTGTTGCCCATGCACGAGCGGTTCCCAGGCAGCAGTGGTCGCAGTTAACTCGCCGCCTGCCGACCCTGGTTGTCAGTGATTCGCGCCAGGATGCTGACCTGATCAGGGCGGTTGATGTCGGCCTGGTTGACTATATCGTGCATCCGCTGCGTCACGCTGAGCTGCTGCGAAGAATGATACGCAAAGCCATAGAACTCAATGATCTAGCGCTAGAGCGCGAGCGTGATCTTGAGCGCCTGGCGGAGTTAAATGAAAGCCTAGAGACGCATTTGGCGCTGCTGCGTATGGACCAGCAGAGCGGGGGTAATGTTCAACGGCGTTTACTGCCGGTGCATCCTAAAGTGATTAACGGGGTGTATTACGATTACCTGTTTGCCCCTTCGCTGTATTTGTCCGGTGATTTTCTGGATTATCAACGCTATAACGATCGTTATAGCGCTTTCTATTTTGCTGATGTATCGGGGCATGGTGCCTCGTCGGCATTTGTCACGGTGCTGCTTAAATATTTATGCAATCGCTGGCTGAATGAGTGGGATGGCTTACAGCCGGAAAACCTGCCTCCTGATTGGCTAAAGGCAATGAACCGTGAATTGCAGGGCACCGATATCGGCAAACATGCCACCTTATTTGTCGGTGTGATTGACCACGAGGCACATACTCTTCACTATTCGCTCGGCGCTCAGCTGCCTATGCCACTTTTGGCGGCAGAGGGAAAGCTACAGCGTTTGGAGGGCGAGGGAATGCCGGTGGGTCTTTTCCCCGATGTGGAGTATCCTTCGCTGCGCTGTGCGTTACCGGATGAGTTTCGTTTGTGGCTCTGTTCGGACGGGGTATTGGAGTGCTTGCCGGGTAAAACGCTCGACATGCGGCTCAAGGAACTTGAGCAATTAGTAAGCGAGAGTGTCACGCCTGAGCAGTTGCGCGACCGGTTAGCTGAAACAAACGCCCTTCTTGCCGAAGGAGACGCTGAGTTTGATGCCAACCAAGAGCGCGATGCTCTACCCGATGACCTGACAATCATGATGGTGAGCGGATTTGGTCATGCTGATTGAAGAAGGCCGCATTAAAGCGGCGTTCGATTCTGGTGTTTTTGTTCTAAAACTGTGTGGCGATGTGCGTTTAACGCTCTGCGCCACGTTGGATGCCCAAGCCCAGCGTCTCGCCGAGACGCCGGGGCTGCGTGCCGTATTGATAGACCTTCGTGAAGCCACCAACGTGGATTCCACGGCACTGGGCTTTCTGGCTAAGGTCGCGATGGCGGTGAAAGGGCGTTTGGAGCAGCCACCAACGATCATTGTCGATAACCCTGACGTGCGCAAGATGCTGGACGTGATGGGTTTCGCAAGGTTTTTCACCTTAATGGAAGCGCCCCTGCAACAGCCAACGGCACTTAATGATGTGCTTGAAGAGCTGCCGGAAGAGCCCGCTGACGAAGAAGGTCTCCGCGAGCGGATTTTAGAAGCTCATCGCATCTTGATGCATATGAATGAGCATAACCGCGAGCAGTTTCAGCCCCTGGTTGAGATGCTTGAATCGCAGGATGCCGCCACGCACCACTAAAGCCCCCGCCTTTGGGTGCCCTGTTTTGCTCACGTTTAACCTAAGTGGGTACGGGGCGCTCAAATGATTGACCTGTCTCTGCTGCGTACGTCCCGACAAACGTCATTAAATCGTCTATGATTAGCAGCCTATCTATTCTAGCGCGCACGTTATCGCCTAAGGAGACTCATGCACCTTAATCCTCGTCGTGTAGCACTGTTGGTGGCCGCCAACACGGCGCTTGCTCCCTTTGCTATCGACGCGTATTTGCCTGCCATGGGCATCATTGCCGAGAGCATCGGTGCCAGCATCCATCGCACTGAACTCTCTATTAGTATTTTTTTATTTGGCTTTGCGCTAGGCCAGCTATGTTTTGGGCCGTTATCGGACCGTATGGGCCGTAAGCCCGTGCTGTTGGGTGGCCTCGTGGTGTTTATGCTGGCAAGCCTTGCGATCACAACGGTTGATAGCTTGTCTTCATTACTGGCATGGCGATTTGTTCAGGCGCTAGGCGGCGGGGCCTGCGTGGTGAACTCAGCTGCCATTGTGCGCGACTGCTTTAGTGGGCGCGAGGCCGCCAAAGTCATGTCTACCATGGCGATGATTATGATGCTGGCACCGCTGGTAGCGCCAGCAGTGGGAAGCCTACTGCTGCATGTTGCTGGCTGGTGGCTAATTTTTGTGTTCTTAGCGGTTTATGCGGGGTTCTTGCTGTGGTTGCTGGGAACGCGCTTACCTGAAACCCGCGATATGTCATTACCTGCCGCCTCACTGCGCCAAGTAATGCGCAACTACGCCAGCGTGCTCAAACACCGTGAAGGGATGGGCTATATCTGTGCGGTAGCGGCCTCGTTTGCCGGGCTATTTGCGTTTGTGACGGCATCACCGTTCCTTTATCTCGACTATTTTGGCCTGTCTTCGACAACTTACCCGCTCGTGTTTGGTGTTAACGTGCTGGTTATTGCCCTCTCTAACCGTGTCAATATCTACTTGTTGCGTAAGCGCACACCCCAGCAGAATTTGCGTTTGGGTCTGCTAATACAGCTAGTAGCAGCGCTGGGGCTGGTGTTGGCGACCGCTCTCAATGTGGCCTCGCTGATGGTGGTAGTACCGCTAATCATGCTGTTTACCGGCATGATCGGGCTTATTACCCCGAACGCAATCTCGGCGCTTCTGGATCACTTTGGGCATATTAGCGCCACGGCAACGGCGCTGTTGGGCGGTATCCAGTTTACCTGTGGTGCCCTTGCGGGGGTAATGGTCGGGCTATTCGAGGTTGAGCACCTGTGGCCGATGGTGCTCACCATGCTCGGCGCTGCGTTAATGGGCAATATTGGCGTGCGCATACTGACAAAAACGCCTACCGCAGATGGATAGCCTGCTGACGTGGGTAAACTTACCGCTTAGCACGTGGCTAGGCTGCGCGGCGGTATTAATGCTGGGTGCATTTGTGCAGCGCGCGACAGGCTTTGGTTTGGCGATAGTGGGCGCGCCCTTACTGTTGATGCTTGAGCCTCGCCTGGTGCCGGTGATTCTGGTGCTGTTTGGATTTACTGTCTCGTTGATGATGGTTCGACACTACTGGCACGAAGTGCGCTTGGATTCCATTGGGATGGCGTTAGTAGGGCGCCTTCCCGGCAATGCGCTGGGTATTTGGCTACTGCTCGCCGCGCCCATGTTTCTGCTCGAAAAGCTGATTGCGGTCATCGTGCTATTTGCGGTGCTGGTAACGCTTTGCCGCTTTCAGCTGCCGGTCAATAGAATCACGTTGTTTGGTGCAGGCGTGCTATCCGGCATTTTTGGTACGGTTGCTGCCATTGGCGGCCCACCCATTGTATTGCTAATGCATGGCTTGCCGGCAGATCGCGTGCGGGGCAACCTAGCGGCCTTTTTTATCCTAACCTCAATGTTGACGCTAATGACCCTCGCATTAGCTAATCAAGTTCAGCTTTGGCATTTTCAAGTCGCGCTCACCTTCCTGCCTGCGGTGTTAATCGGCAATGCGCTTGCCGATGCCATCGCTCATCGTATTGATAGACGGTGGCTACAAGGTGCATCGCTGGCGCTGTGCACCTTGGCGGCGCTGGGGCTTTTATTTTGAAGCAATAACAACCGACCCTTCTTCGCACCAATTCTTCGCACCAATTTTTTTCATGTGTCGCTCGCTGTCATGAAGTTGTCATAGAACCAGTGCAAGGTATGCCTTGCGAAGGTCAGATACCTACACGAACAGGAGTATTTCGCATGAACCGTATTCTAAAAACCACCGTTATCGCGGCTGCCGTAATGAGCGTTGCCGGTGTTGCTCAAGCCCGCGATCAAATCCGTATCGTAGGCTCCAGTACCGTTTACCCATTTGCCAGCTACGTAACTGAAGAGTTCGGTGCGACTACCGGCAACCCGACGCCTGTTATTGAATCAACTGGCTCGGGCGGCGGTTTGCGTCTGTTCTGTAACGGTGTTGGTGAAGGTACACCGGACATTACTAACGCTTCACGTCGCATGAAGGTGTCTGAGTTTGAGCGTTGTGAAGAGAACGGTGTTACCGACATTACTGAAGCTAAAATCGGTTCTGACGGTATCGTTTTGGGTCAGTCAAACACCAATGACGTTGTTAACCTGACGCTTGAGCAGATTTTCATGGCAGTAGCCGCTCAGGTACCCGTTGACGGTGAGTTAGTTGACAACCCCTACACCAACTGGAGCGAGATCGACTCTGCGCTGCCTGACCGCGAAATCTCTATCTATGGTCCGCCAACCACTTCTGGTACCCGCGACGCTTTTGAAGAACTGGTCATGGAAACTGCCTCGGTTGAAATGGGTGTTTACGGCGAAGAAGGCTACACCGATATTCGTTCTGACGGCGTTTACATCGACGCTGGCGAAAACGATAACCTGATCGTTCAACGCCTGAGCGAAGATACCGGTGCGATGGGTATCTTTGGTTTCTCCTTCCTTGAAGAAAATACCGATACGCTAAATGGTGCCACCATTAATGGTGTTGAGCCAGAGCCGGAGTCCATTAGCTCGGGTGACTACCCCGTTGCACGTTCACTGTGGTTCTACGTCAAGAACCAGCACGCTGAAGAAGTACCGCCGATGTACGACTACGCCAACATGTTTATGAGCGAAATGATGATTGGCAGTGACGGTTACCTGCGCGATATCGGCTTGATCGTACTGCCAGAAGCTGAGCGTGCAGAGTGGCGTCAGAGTGTCGCTGACCGCGCGACAATGACAGCAGACGTTCTTAAATAAGCAGTTGATTTATATGTAAAAGTGGTCGGCAGCGTAAGCTGTCGGCCCCTTATTGTTGATAAGCTTCTTAACCGGTGATGACGTGAGAGAGATGCGATGCAGACCAACCAGCTTCTTTTGATTTTTTGTGGTGCGTTATTGCTGCTGGGGCTGCTGGCTTTTTTTGCTGGCCGTTCAAAAGCCTCTCGTTTACGTAGCGCAGGTACGGCTATGTTTGCTCAGCCAGATCAGTATGCCTGGTTTACCGTGCTCTCTACCGCCGGGCCTGCGGTACTTGTTAGTGCGCTAGGAGCATTTGCGCTGCTGTTGATGGGGGCAGATATCCCCACACTTTATTTGTTGGCAGCGAGTTTGGTGGTGGCAGCTATCGGGCTGATGGTAAGTCTTAATCAAGTAAAGCCTGATTTCCATGCCCGTCAAGCCATTGAACGGGTCATCCGCATGACCTTGGCCGGGGCAGCGTTAATCTCGATTTTCACTACATTCGGTATTCTGTTCTCGATTATTTCCGAGGCGCTGCGCTTTTTCCAAATGCACAGCTTCTGGGAGTTCATTACCGGCACCACGTGGAACCCGGGCGCAAGCTTTCTAGCTTCCGCGGGTCGCGGTGATGGTAGCGGCGCTGAGTTTGGCTCAGTACCGCTGTTCGCTGGTACCTTTATGATTACCGCCATCGCTATGCTCGTGGCGGTGCCAATCGGTTTGCTCTCAGCGATTTACATGTCTGAATTTGCACCGCGCAATGTGCGCACTGTGGCCAAACCAGTGCTTGAGGTGTTGGCGGGTATTCCTACTGTGGTTTACGGCTTTTTTGCCGCCATCACTGTGGCGCCGATCATTGTTAATATCGCTGGTTTTTTCGGACTTGATGCTTCTTATAACAATGCGCTGGCACCTGGCATTGTGATGGGCATTATGATCATTCCGTTTATCTCATCGCTTTCTGACGACGTGATCAACTCGGTGCCTGACAGCATGCGTCAAGGCTCGCTGGCACTGGGGATGACTAAAGGGGAGACCATCCGTGACGTGGTGGTGCCCGCTGCTATGCCGGGGATTATTTCAGCTGCGCTGTTAGGTATGTCACGTGCGATGGGTGAAACCATGATTGTAGTAATGGCGGCAGGTATGCGTCCCAACTTAACCGCCAACCCGCTTGAAGATATGACCACGGTTACCGTGCGTATTGTGGCAGCATTAACCGGCGACCAAGAGTTTGAAAGTGCTGAAACGCTGTCAGCTTTCGCGTTAGGGCTTGTACTGTTCGTTGTTACGCTGCTGCTTAATCTGGTGTCTGTACTGATGATCCGCCGTTTCCGCGAAAAATACCGCGTGAATAACCTGTAACGCCGAGGAACTGTTTCGATGAGCAATACTTTTGACGAAATCAGCCAGCAGCTTAAGCGGCGTCACCGAAAGTCTGCCCGCCTTAAGTGGATAACCATGGGATCGTTAGGTCTCGCGGGCCTTTTTTTGGTGCTGTTTTTTGCTGATATGCTGACTAAAGGTTTGCCAGCTTTCCAGCAGGCGTACATACAAACCGAGATTAGCTATACCGAAGAAGCAGCAACCGACGGACGGCGGGCATTTGACGAAGAGCTGTTGCCGTTAATTAGTCGTACAGTGGTGCGCGTGATTCCAATGGAGCTACGCAACAATCCTGACATGATCGGCACCAGCAAAACCCAATGGGTGCTAGCGACCAGTGGAGTCGATCAGTATTTGAAGGGGCACCGACACCGCTTGAGCGAAGAAGAGCAAGCGGCTATTGATGCCCGGGTGGAAGCTGGCCAGGTAGATCTTCGCTTCAATAGCACCTTTTTTGGTTCGGGCGATTCAAAAATCGCTGAGAATGCCGGTATCCTCTCCGCAGTTGTCGGTACCGTGATGACCATGATCGTCACCCTGGCGATCTCGTTCCCTATTGGCGTAATGACAGCGGTTTATCTGGAAGAATTTGCACCAGACAACCGTTTCACCCAGATCATTGAAATTAACATTAACAACCTAGCCGCTATTCCTTCCATTTTGTTTGGTTTACTCGGCCTGGCGATCTTTATTAATTTCTTCGGGGTGCCGCGTTCCTCACCACTTGCAGGTGGTATGACCCTGGCACTAATGACGCTGCCGGTGATTATTATCTCAACGCGTACTGCGCTGCGCAGTGTGCCTGAATCTATCCGTCATGCTGGTTTTGGGGTGGGGTGTTCGCGCTGGCAAGTGGTGCGTGACCATGTTTTGCCCTTGGCCATGCCGGGTATTATGACCGGTTCTATCATTGGCTTGGCACAAGCAATGGGTGAAACCGCGCCGTTAATTATCGTGGGTATGGTGGCCTTTATCCCTGATGTGGGCGCTTCCTTTACCAATGCGGCAACGGTAATGCCTGCACAAATATTCACTTGGTCGGGCGAGCCTGAACAGGCATTTGTAGAAAAAACCGCTGGCGGTATTTTGGTGCTTCTCACCATACTCATCTCACTCAACGCCTTTGCCGTTGTGTTACGTAAGAAATTTGAGCGTCGCTGGTAGGCCAGTGCGTTATAGAGGACATTACTATGAATAGCCACGCAACTGTAATGAACAACCAGCAAGTACCTGCGGTTGGGCAACCCTATACACGAAACGACGCGGCGTGCCACGACCTGAGCATTCGGGTGCGCGATTTGAACTTGTGGTATGGCAAAAACCAAGCGTTGATGAATCTGAATATTGACCTTTTTCAGAAAAATGTGACCGCGCTGATTGGCCCTTCGGGGTGTGGCAAGTCGACGTTTTTGCGCTGCTTGAATCGAATGAATGACTTGATTCCTAGTGTACGCACTGAAGGCTTGGTTGAAATAGATGGCCGAGATGTTAATTCCGCCAAAATGGATGAAGTAGCGCTGCGCCGCCGGGTGGGCATGGTGTTCCAAAAGCCGAATCCGTTTCCTAAGTCGATCTTTGAAAATGTCGCCTACGCACCGCGCATGCACGATTTAGTTAGCCGGAAAACTGAGCAGGAAGAGTTGGTTGAAAAAGCACTGCGCGACGCCGGGCTGTGGAACGAAGTAAAAGATAAGCTGCATGAGCCGGGTACTTCCTTGTCGGGTGGTCAGCAGCAACGCTTGTGCATTGCCCGTGCCATTGCGGTTCAGCCTGATGTGATCTTGATGGATGAACCTACCTCTGCCCTTGACCCGATCTCAACAGCGACCATCGAAGACTTGATGGATAAGCTAAAAGAGAAGTTCACCATCGTTACCGTGACGCACAATATGCAGCAGGCGGCGCGAGTAGCGGATTACACGGCGTTCTTCCACCTGGGAGAAATCATTGAGTACAACGACACCAAAGTGATGTTCTCAACTCCGGCACAGAAGAAAACCGAAGACTATATTTCTGGTCGTTACGGCTAAGTAGACGCTGCCAGAGGCCTACCATTTAGGGTGGGCCTCATGGGCAGCGTTTTTTTAACTGTTTATATATGATTTTTCGTATGTAAGCGTTAATCTTTCCCATATTGTTCAGTTGGAGGTTTCTCGTATGGCACTACGTATCGGTATTAACGGGTTTGGGCGAATCGGGCGCTTGGCACTGCGTAGCCTGTGGGCGCAGGTTGAATCTGGTGCGGTAGAGCTAAAGCGCATTAACGACCCAGGCGGCGACGCGGCAACCTTTGCCCACTTGCTGGAGTTTGATTCCGTACACGGTCACTGGTCTCCGGGCAACGGTATTCTTGCTTCTAACATCGCTTCCGAAGATGCGATTGTGATCGATGGCAACGCCGTCGCGTTTAGCGCTAACAAAGCTATAGCCGAAAGCGATTGGACTGGCTGCGATGTGGTGATCGAGTGCTCGGGAAAAATGAAAACCACTGAAAAGCTGCAGGCCTATCTTGATCAAGGCGTAGCGCGTGTAGTAGTCAGTGCGCCGGTGAAGGAGCCAGGCGTGCTGAATGTAGTGGTGGGGGTGAACGACCATCTCTTTGATCCTGCTCAGCACCAGATTGTTACTGCGTCCAGTTGTACCACTAACTGCTTGGCACCGGTTGTTAAAGTCATTCAGGAAACATTTGGCATCCGCCATGGCTCGATGACCACGGTTCACGACATCACCAATACCCAAACGATTCTAGACGCCCCACATAAAGATCTGCGCCGCGCCCGTGCTTGTGGCATGAGTTTGATTCCCACCACGACCGGTTCGGCAAAAGCGATTACCGCGATTTTCCCAGAGCTTGAAGGCAAGCTAAACGGCCATGCGATTCGCGTGCCGCTGGCGAATGCGTCACTCACCGATATGGTGTTCGAGCTTGAACGCGAAGTGGCCGCAGAAGAGGTCAACCAGGCGCTAAAGGCCGCCGCCGAAGGCCCACTTGCCGGTATTCTGGGCTACGAAGAGCGCCCGCTGGTGTCGATTGATTACCGTACCGACCCGCGCAGCGCCATTATTGATGCGCTTTCTACCATGGTGGTCAACGGCACGCAGCTAAAACTCTATGCGTGGTATGACAACGAGTGGGGCTACGCCAACCGAACCGCTGAGTTGGCGCTGATGGTCGGGCGTGAGCGGCCAGGTCTTGAGCAGGTGAGCCGTGGCTGATTCACCGTTGTTGAAAATGCGCGCCCGAGTAAGGGCGCTGCCGTTTGAAGTGCGCCAGTATATGCTGATTACCGGCAACTACTGGGCGTTTACGATCACTGACGGCGCGCTGCGTATGCTGGTGGTGATGCACTTCCACCAACTGGGCTATTCGCCGTTAGAAATCGCCATGCTGTTTCTGTTTTACGAAGCCTTTGGCGTGGTGACTAACTTGATAGGCGGTTGGCTGGGCGCGCGGTTGGGTCTAAACCGCACCATGAACGTTGGTTTGGGTTTGCAGATTGTTGCCTTGGCGATGTTGATGGTGCCCGCAAGCCTGCTAACGGTTGCCTGGGTAATGGCCGCTCAGGCGCTTTCAGGAATTGCCAAAGACCTCAACAAAATGAGCGCTAAAAGCGCCGTTAAGGTGCTGGTGCCCAAAGAGAGCGCTAACGCCAATAGCTCGCTTTACCGTTGGGTGGCGATGCTTACCGGCTCTAAAAACGCGCTAAAAGGGCTGGGCTTTTTTGTCGGCGGCCTGCTGTTAACCTTGATTGGCTTCCAGGCCGCTGTGCTGGTAATGGCCGTCATGCTTAGCGGCGTATTGCTGCTTTCACTGCTGCGCCTAAAGGCCGATTTAGGCCGCCAAAAAGTAAAGCCGAAATTCTCCGAAATCTTCTCGAAATCACGCGCTATTAACGTGCTTTCCGCGGCGCGTTTTTGCCTATTTTCGGCGCGGGATGTGTGGTTTGTCGTGGCACTGCCGGTGTTTTTATACGACCAGCATGGCTGGACGCACTGGACCGTGGGTGGGCTGTTAGCGGTGTGGGTTATTGGCTACGGCGGGGTGCAAACTCAGGCACCGAAGCTAACCCGGCTGATCAAAGGCGATGCGCGGGCGCTGACCGCTGGCTGGGCGGCGGCGCTAGCGGTGCTGGCGATTGTGTTGGCGATGTTGCCTCTAGCGCAGGTAGGCTGGTTAGTGGCCGGGCTGCTCGCCTTTGGGGTGCTGTTTGCGATTAACTCCAGCTGGCACAGCTATTTGATTGTGCATTATGCCCGCGCCGATGGCGTCTCTATGGATGTCGGCTTTTACTATATGGCCAATGCCATGGGGCGTTTAGTGGGCACGCTACTTTCAGGCTGGCTGTATATGGCTTACGGGCTAAGTGCCTGCCTGTGGGTGTCAGCGGCCTTGGTGGCTGCCAGCGCAGTGATGGCGCTAGCGCTGCCTAGACAAGCTGCGTGACCCGTTCTTCGCCCAGGCTGGGTTTGACACTCGTTAAGTGATTCGCTGTTGCTCTTGGGTCACTCGCGCCCGAGTGAAGTTAATGTTTTTTTACGCGCCGAATATGCCAGGCTATGGCACTTAATATGCCTATGCTCAATGGAGCGATGACCGCGGCGGCGGTGAGGGGCGAAATCTCAGCGCCTAAGGCATGAAGACTTTGCAGGCCAAGCTTGAACAGGCTGAAAAGGTAGTAGCTGATCACAATGATCGAAAGCCCTTCCACCGCCTTTTGAATTTTTAGCTGGCTACTGGTTCGCTCGTTCAGGCTGTTAAGAATTTTGGAGTTTTGTCCCTCAATTTCCACCTGAGCCCGTGTCCGTAACAGATCATTAAGCCGCGTTGCACTGGCCGCAAGTGTTTCTAAACGTTGGCTCATGGCGGCGCAATAGCGCACTGCGGGTTGAAAGCGCCGCAAGATAAAAGTGCCTAGTCGGGGGTAATCGCCAAGGCGCTCTTCACGCAGCTCCTCAATGCGGGTAAACACGATGCGCGCATAAGCGTCGGTGGCGCTAAATCGCTGGCGCGTTTGTGCGCCACAGCGCTCTAGTTGGGCAGAGAGGGCGGTTAACGATTTTAGTAACGGTTCTGGAGCGGCTTGTTGCTGCTCGGCATGCTGAGTGGAAAGCGTGGTCAGCTGTTGTTCGTACTGAGCCAATTCGTGGTTTAAATGCTTTGCTTCTGGAAGTGCCAGCATGGCCATCATGCGGTAGGTTTCGATATCGAACAAACGTCGTGCCATGCGGCCCAAACGGTAACGGTCAAGGCTGTTATTCACTAGCAGCAACCGGTTGATATCGTTCTCGTTAAGCTGAAAATCGCTCCATACGGTTGCATCGTTGCCACCAACGCGTGACCCCGTGGGGTGATCAAACCCATAGTGTTCAATGCTACCTGCCCACTGGTGAGCGGATTCTACACGTAGCAGAGTGGCGCTAACGATAGCCTGGGCATTTTCTTCAAGAAGTGGCTTTAACAGCAAGGGTGGTGATGGCCACAGGGGTGTGTCAGCGTTTATGTGCTGCATCACCGTTAAGGTAAAAAACTCGGTATGCTGTTCCCATTTTAGTGTGAGGTGCTGGCAGTCTACGATCTGCTGGGCGGCCGAGGTGTCCATCCTGATGCCGGTTGCGTCAGCGAGTTGGTTGAGAAGCGCAGAACGCTGCATCCCTTCCTGTAAAAAAGCAAAGTGATGAAGGACGGCAGGGCCATCAAAATAAATGGAGGGTCTTGCGTGAAGCTCATTATGCAGCGAAGCGTGAAGCGGGTGCATGTATCTGCCTTATTATAATGGGTATGCGCTAAGCGTAAGGGGAGATACAAGGGACGCCAAGATTATGCGTCAAGATGCCGCTTATAAAGAAGTTAGCCAATGTAGGGGCAATGTCGCTTGCTAGCCACTCCTTTGCTAGCCACTCCTTAAGGCCGTGCGCTGCTACTGCACGGCGTTAGGGCGATCTCTATACGTTCTATTATTCATTAGTAGGCCTCTAGCCTAGCAATATTGCGGCTCTGCAGGCGCGCTTCGGTATCTTGATTTGCCGCTAACTGCCGAAAGAGCTCCGCTTCCTCTGGCATTTCAGCTAACTCAGCGCGCAATAGGTACATATCTTTGAGCAGTTGGTGAGTTGTCAGGACATTAGCCAGAATATCATGCAAATCGGAACACCCTGCACATAGGGGAACGCGCTCGAGCATGCTTGGATGCCCAAAATTCTGATGGTCGATTAACCAGGTGGCCAGCAAGCCATCGTCTGCATCCTCTAAATAGCTTTCCATCGCATCGCGCATGCGCCGTTCGCGGTCAGCTAAGAAAACGAGCGCCATTTTCATACGCTCGTCAGATTGCTGATCCGCCAGCGTGGTGTACTGATCTGACAGCTGATGATGAAATTCGTAAATCCAGGTGAGTAGATCTTTTGCCTGTCGAAAGGCCATGATGCTTCTCCTAGATACGGGTGATTAAATAGCGCCCAGTTTCCATGCGATATAACAGACGGCACCGCCAGGGCCTGAAAAAAGGGTTGAATCAAACGCTATTCCTTTAGCAGTTGCTTGATCTCTTCTGCGCTGGCTACTTTATCCTCAATTACTATGTTGTCATCGACACCCAGCGCAGGTGTACGCATGACACCCTCGTCAATGATGGCGTTCACGTCGGTCACTTTCTCGATGTCTACTGTTAAACCGAGCGCTTCAGCGGCTTCCTGTGCATTGGCGGTAAGTTGCTGACACTTCTTACAGCCGCTGCCGTATATCTTGAGTTTCATCAGGTCACTCCTTTTGGTTTAAACGCTGGCTCCGTAATAAGGCAGGAGGGCTTTCAAGGCCATAACTGACCATAAAGATAGCCGGACAGCGTCGCCATCACCACAACCAGCGTGCAGTAAACGAGGGTTTTCTGAGTGCCTATGATGGTGCGAATCACCAGCATGTTAGGCAATGACAGCGCTGGCCCCGCCAGCAGCAGCGCCAAGGCTGGGCCTTTGCCCATGCCGTTACCTATCAAGCCTTGCACGATGGGAACCTCAGTAAGGGTCGAGAAATACATGAAGCCACCCAGCAGCGAGGCGAGAAAAGTAGAGCGTAAGCCGTTGTCACCGACTGCCAGTACGACCCATTCTGATGGAATCAGCCCTTCTTCACTGGGGCGGCCCAGCAGCAGCCCGGCTACAAATACCCCGGCCAGTAGCAGTGGCATAATCTGTTTGGTGAATCCCCAGCTCTGTTCGGCCCATTCGCGGTCATCGTCGCGCAGAGTGGCGATCAGCATAAGGCCGATAATACCTACCGCGAACGCTAGCTCAGGCACGCTGGGCATGAGTAAAGCGGCGATGGCGACGGTGCCGGCCAATACCGCTACTTGATGAAGCGGCCAGTGCCAGCGGCGTATCAATAGCAGCGCAAAAAGCCCAGAGAGAACAGCGGTGATAGGCCACTTGAAAGCATGAATGGCCATCCATGTCGTACTGTCGGCAGCAGCCCAATTGGCGAAGACCAGAATGCCTACCATCAGGCCAAAGAATACGCCGATTTGGCCCAGAGGGCGGGAAAGCTCCCCATCGAAGCCGCGCTTGCTGCCACTGGCACGGGCCTGTTCCTCACGGCGGTAAAGTAGATGCATGATGACGCCGATCACCACGGCAAAGACAATCGCGCCAATGGCTCTGGCTAATCCCAGTTCCAAACCCAGGACTTTGGCGGTTACGACAATGGCCATGATATTGATGGCGGGCCCTGAATAGAGGAAGGCAATCGCAGGCCCTAAGCCCGCGCCGCGGCGGTAGATACCACCGAAAAGCGGCAGCACTGTGCAAGAGCAAACCGCCAGTAACGTGCCGGAAACCGAGGCCATGCCGAAGGCGACAGGCTTGGGGGCATTAGGCCCCAGGTAGCGCATCACGGCACCTTCGCTTAGGTAAGCCGCCATGGCACCGGCGATCACAAAGGCCGGCAGTAGGCAGAGGATAACGTGCTCTTGAGCATACCAGTGTGTCAGCCGGATACCTTCCAGCACGGCGTTGTCAAAACGTGCCGTGCCAGCTGGCAGGAAATAAATCAGCAGGAAAATGCCCACTACGGCAGCGAGCCAGCGTACCTGGTGGGGGTTCTCCTTGGCGAGGCTAAGCAAGCGGCCGGAAAAGGAGGGAGAAGAAGGGGTAGATGCCGGCATGCGAGGCCTCATACGAAGCTGGAGAGAATATACACATAAACATATATGGCGATGGGTATATTATCTAGATTAATTTATCTTTTGGCTTTGACCGCTACTCCATCAACGTAAAGGTGGCGCAATTTCCACCAGCCTTCCGCGCCTACGCGCAAGTTTTCATTGGCGAGCTCAGGCGCAATATAGACCGAAATATCATCCTGAAGATAATGCTGAAAGTGCTGGGTATCATCTGGGTGCCGCGCTTCGGCTACCGCGAGGTTGGCGAGCCCACCGCAACAGCCATGCCTGGGTGAAAGGCGGATAGTCACCACGCCGCCTTGTTGTTTAATAAACGCTTTGGCGTTGCTGTCGATATCAATGACATCATCCATTATTCACCCCTTGTTATGGTGACCATCTTGGGCGCGTTACGCTAAGAGCGAACTAAGGTTGTGCCGGAAAATGATGGCGGGTTTTATTGGCAATTCTCACCAGCGCAAGCATTAGCGGCACTTCGACCAATACGCCCACTACCGTGGCGAGTGCCGCGCCGGATTGTAAGCCAAATAAGGCAATCGCTGCCGCGACGGCCAATTCAAAGAAGTTGCTGGCGCCGATCATCGCCCCCGGTGCGGCAATGTTATGCGGTAATTTCCAAATTTTCGCCCAGCCATAGGCAATAAAGAAAATCAAAAATGTTTGAATAATCAGCGGTATCGCGATCAGCACGATATGCAGCGGGTTATTGAGAATAACCTCGCCTTGGAAAGCGAACAGCAGCACCAGGGTAATGATCAAGCCAATGGGGGTAATCGGGCCAACGCGCTTCATAAACACGTTGTCGTACCACTCGGCACCGTGCTTTTTAATCAAGCGTTGCCGCGTGACGTAACCCGCTGCTAGGGGAATCACGATATACAGCACCACTGACAGCACGACGGTGTCCCAGGGTACCTGAATATTGGAAATGCCCAGCAGGAAAACCACGATGGGGGCGAAGGCGAACAGCATGATTAGGTCGTTAAGCGCCACTTGCACCAGCGTGTAAGCAGCATCGCCACGGGTTAGATAGCTCCACACAAACACCATCGCGGTACACGGCGCGGCGCCAAGCAAAATCGCGCCTGCTAAATACTGGCTGGCTAACTCGGCTGGAATGAAGGGCCGAAAGATCACCATCAAAAATAGCCAGGCAATGGCGAACATAGTGAAGGGTTTGATCAACCAGTTCACCGTAGTGGTAATGATCAATCCTTTGGGCTGGCGTCGAACACCCAGCAGCGAGGTGAAGTCAATTTGCGCCATCATGGGGAATATCATCGCCCAAATAAGCATCGCAACCGGAATCGATACCTGCGCCACTTCAAAGCGTGACAGCGTTTGTGGTATCACTGGGATAAATTGCCCGACGAAGATGCCCGCCACAATGGCAAGCGCCACCCATAGTGAGAGGTAGCGCTCGAATAGCCCCATTCCTTCAGCGGTAGAGGGTGACGCGTTGTCTTGCTGTGCTGACATGTGAAGCTCCTTATTAAATAGCCCGTTGATTAACCCGCTTAGAGAGTTCTTCGGCGCTTTCTTTGCGTTCTGAATAGCGGTCGGTGAGCAGCTCGCTGCGCTCGCGTACTAGCAATGTAAATTTCACCAGCTCTTCCATGACGTCCACGATACGGTCATAAAACGGTGAAGGCTTCATCCGGTTGTTCTCATCAAACTCCATAAAGGCTTTGGGCACTGACGATTGATTTGGAATCGTTACCATGCGCATCCAGCGGCCTAAAATGCGCAGCTGATTCACGGTATTAAACGACTGGGAACCGCCGCACACCTGCATCACGGCCAAGGTTTTGCCCTGTGTAGGGCGCACGCCACCTAGCGCAAGCGGTATCCAGTCTATTTGCGCTTTCATAATGCCAGTCATTGCGCCGTGGCGTTCAGGGGAGCACCACACCATGCCTTCGGCCCACTGAGCTAGGCTGCGTAGCTCTGCCACCTTGGGATGGCTGGCATCTTCAGCATCCGGTAGCGGTAGCCCCCTGGGGTCAAAAATGCTTGTTTCGGCACCCATGGCCGTTAGCAGGCGTGCGGCTTCCTCAATCGCTAAACGGCTGAATGAGCGCTCACGCAGTGAGCCGTAAAGCAGCAGTATTTTAGGCGCATGTTCAGCGCGTTGCGGGATACCAAGCCGCTCGCTGCTGGGCCGCTCAAAGCGTTCAGCGTCTATGTTCGGTAAATCGCTTAGGTTGGGTAAAGTACTTAGGTTGGGTAAAGTACTTAGGTTGGGTAAAGTACTGGGGTTGGCTAAATCATCAGGTGAGGGCATTAGGGTTTACCTATTCTGAATCATGATAAGTTAATGATCCCATGATATATGTTTTTTCGTATATTTCTAGCGCAGCGTGGGAACTGCAATATTGCCGTCATGATACGGGCGTAGATTGGCAGCCATTCATTGCATAAGAGGTTGTCTATTTATGTCCAAGCGCCGCGTGTTGTTCCTTTGTAATGCGAACTCGGCACGGTCGTTGATGGGGGAGGCGTTACTTCGCCACATGGCCAATGATCGATTTGAAGCATTTAGCGCTGGTTCTGAGCCCGATGTGCCCCATGAATTGACACTAGAAGTGCTACGTAAACACGGGCTTCCCACAGAAGGCTTGCGCAGTAAGTCGTTGGATGAGTTTGAAAGCGAGTCCTTCGACTTTGTCATTGTGCTGTGTGATAAGGCCCAGCAAGTGTGCCGTGAATGGCAAGGTGAAGCGAATGAAGTGTTTTTCTGGGATATACGTGACCCGCGCTTGATCGGTAAGCCAGATGCTTACGAGCAGGCGCTATCAGAAATTCGTCGGCGCCTACAGCTTTGGCTGCCCCTGCATAAATCTGATTAATCATAGTGAAAGGGGCGGTCGAGATGAAATGGATTAATAACTTAAGCGTTAAAACGAGCTGGTCGCTTGTACTGATAGCCTTTAGTGGCTTGGTTGTTGTGATAGGAGCGCTGGGGCTGTTTGCTAACCAGTTTGGCCGTGAGGCATTTACCTCGTTGCAGCAGCGGGAAATGGCCCAAGTGCGTGAATTGAACGGGGCCTATACGCAGCTACTACGTGCTCGCGCGCAAATGAGTCGCGCGGCGGAGTTAATTCGTACACCTTCTTTCGACCGCCCTGAACCGCTGGTAGAAGAAGCTGGGCGGCTGTTGGCGTCGGCGACTGCTCAGTTTGATGCCTTTCAGACCAGCTTTCCTGAAGAAGAACAGCTTGAGCTGGTTGATCAGTTGGCCAACGATTTTCGTTCGCTGGTAAATAATAATCTTAGCCTGCAAATGATGATGCTTGAAGAGGGCGATGTACGTGGCTTTCTTTCTGGTGAGTCCCGAGTGGATGACAGCACCAGGCAGTTTGTTAATACGGCGGAGGCCTTTTACGGCTACTCGTTGGCTCGGGGTGCTGGGTTACTTGAGCGTTTTGAAAAAATCTCATCGTTACTGTTTTGGGGCGTCATTGTGGTGCTTGTCGCGGCGCTGCTGGTGGTAACGGTGGTAGTAAACGGGGTGCGTAAAAATGTGCTGCGCCCATTGAAAACGGTTACCGGACACTTCCAGCGCATTGCTAACGGTGATCTATCGGCACCGGTAATCGCGCACTCAACCAATGAAATTGGTCAGCTGTTCAGCGAATTGGACAAAATGCAGTGCTCTTTAACGGCGACCGTCAACCGACTCACTGCCAGTAGTCAGCAGGTATATAGCAACAGTCAGGAGATGACCGAGCAAAACCAGATTTTGGCGAGCCAAACGGATACGCAAGTATCAGCCTTGCAGCAAATGGCAGCAAGCTTGGAACAGCTCACGGCCACGGTTAATCAAAATGCGGAAAGTGCGGCCAATGTTAACCGGTCAACGGCAGATGTTTCACGCAAAGCGCAGCAGGGTGATGAAGTAATTATGCAGTTCATCGCCACCATGGAGACAATCAATCATCACTCAGAAGAAATCCAAAGCATCATTCGTATGATAGAAAGCATTGCGTTTCAAACCAATATCTTGGCGCTTAATGCTTCGGTTGAAGCCGCGCGTGCCGGTGAACACGGGCGTGGGTTTGCGGTGGTCGCCAATGAAGTACGTGCACTGGCAACGCGCAGTGCCAGTGCCGCCAGCGATATTCGAACACGTATTGAAGCGTCCAGTGCTAGTATCCAGCAAGGCAGCGTATTGTCTCAGCAGGCCGGTGAGCATACTCGGGCGATTATGCAGGCAGCCGGTGATGTCAACACGCTGATGACGCAAATAGCCCAGGCGTCCGAGGAACAGCGCCGTGGCATTGAAGAGGTCAATCAAGCGGTTGCTCAAATTGATACCACCACCCAAGAGTCTATGCGCTTAGTCAATCAGGCAGCGCAGAGCGCAGAAGGATTATCCCAAGAGGCGCTGCAAATGCGTGAATACGCTGGACAGTTTAGCGTGGTGGAAAAAACCGATGAACTCGCCCTGCCGGAAACTGATGAAAGCTATGCCGAATATCCGGAATGGGAGCAGCCTAGTCAACATGCAGCAACCACGAATCGCTTCGAGGAGCAGCTTGAAGCGCAACATGGCGCTCAAGGCCGCTTACTTGCTGTCTCCTAGCAACGAGTGTGGCTAAGTGAATGTTTAGCTTTCTTGGGGGGTAGAAGGAACCAGTATGACGGGGCAGGCCGCACCTTCAAGCAGTGTCTGAGCGGTACTGCCTAGCAGACGCTCGTGTAGGCGGCTATGGCCTTGCTGCCCGATAATAATAACATCGGCCTGCCATGCGTTTGCCTCATGAATAATAACCTGCTTAAACTCGCCCGGCACAACAATAGCGTCTAGTTTAGGGATGCGTTTAGCCAAAGCCGTCAGGTGTAATTGCGCCGCCTCGATGCTATAACCGTCCGCTTCAAGAAGCTGCTCGGCAATAATCGCAACACGGTGTTGATAGTGAGGCGCTAATGTTTGAAAAAGGCGCTCGGCTTTACTGGCAGTAGGCGACATGTCGGTCGCTAGTACAATGGTATTGTAAGCGTCGCCATGCTCCCCCTGAGCAACTGGCTCTAGCCACAGCGGTATACGCGTTAGATGGGCAAGGTTGAGCGCGGTACTGCCTAGTAGCATTTCTTGCCAGCGCCCATGGCCTTGGCAACCTATTAGGATTAGGTCGGCTGCTAGTTTGTCTGCATACGCTGCCAGTTGTTCGCTGGGTTTGCCGGTATCGACATAGCAGGCCGTATCCAAACCTAGCTCCGTGAGTGGCTCAGCCTGCTGCTGTAGTCGGTCTTGAAGCGCCTGAATATCGCTTTCGGTGGCACTAGGTAAACTTTTAGGGCTAATGATATGTACCAAGCTGACACGCTTTACTCCCTTAGCGCGTAGCCGAATTAGGCGTTGCTCTAACAGAGGCCAAGCGGGCGAAAAGTCAATGGCGATCACTACATGGGGAAACATAAGAACCTCCTGGTACCGCTTGCTTACTGCATAGAAAAGTCGATGAAGCTTACGCTTTGTATGCTAGCGTGGCACGAACCATAAAGCGATCACGCCACGCTGGCATAGTTAGTTGATGAGTTAGTCAGTCGATGAGTTAGTTAGTCGATGAGTTCTACGGCCACGGCGGTGGCTTCACCGCCGCCAATGCATAAGCTAGCAATGCCGCGTTTGCCGCCTTTAGTGCGTAGCGCATGAATCAGCGTGGCGATAATGCGCGAGCCAGTTGAGCCAATGGGGTGGCCCTGCGCGCAGGCACCGCCAAAGACATTGACCTTGTCATGGGGAAGGTCCAAATCATCCATGGCCATTAGAGTGACCACCGCAAAAGCTTCGTTGATTTCAAATAGATCAACGTCATTAACGCCCCAGTTAAGCTTTTTCATCAGCTTTTCAATCGCGCCGACAGGGGCGATGGTGAACTCGCTGGGGTGTCGCGAGTGAGTAGTGTGACCCAGCATGCGGGCGAGTGGCTTAATGCCCTGTTGATCGGCCGCTTGTTGGCTCGCCAAAATCAGCGCTGAAGCGCCATCCGAAATGGAGCTGGCATTGGCGGCGGTAATGGTTCCATCTTTGGTAAAGGCGGGGCGCAGCTGGCGGATTTTATCGAGCTTCGCTTGAAAAGGCTGCTCATCGTGTTCAACAAGTGTTTCGCCCTGGCGAGAGGTGACCATCACCGGTGCCATCTCTGCCTTCAAGTGGCCCGCGTTGGTGGCAGCCATCGCGCGCTCAAGCGAGGCAATAGCAAAATCATCCAGGCGCTCACGCGTGTAACCGCGTTGAGAGGCGATATCCTGGGCAAATACACCCATTAGTTTGCCTGTTTCAGCGTCTTCCAAGCCATCCAAAAACATGTGGTCTTTCAGTTCGCCGTGCCCCAGCCGGTAGCCGCCGCGTGCTTTGGTGAGTACATGAGGGGCATTGGACATCGATTCCATGCCGCCAGCCAGCAAAATATCGCCACTGCCCGCTTTGATTAAATCATGAGCCAGCATGGTGGCTTTCATGCCGGAACCACACAGCTTATTGATCGTGGTGGCACCATTGGCATCAGGAATGCCCGCTTGGCGCATTGCCTGGCGCGCTGGGCCTTGCTTAACGCCCGCAGGCAACACGCAGCCCATAATGCCTTCGCTAATGGCAGCAGGATCAATGCTGGCCTCGTCAATCGCTGCTTTGATAGCGACGGCACCAAGCTGTGGTGCTGTCATGCTCGCAAGGCTGCCCATCATGCCGCCCATCGGCGTGCGTTTGGCGGCAAGAAATACAACATCAGTGGGGTGACTCATGGCCAATCTCCTTCAAGGTTTATTGTGATTATCATGCCCAGTGGTGGCTGATACGTTGACCCACTGGCGGTGCTGTGGTTCTCTCCTGAGTAACCAAGCAAGCGCTAGTGTAAATGACATGAATGTAATGAATGCATCCCCACGCCGCAAGGAGTTGACGCGCCTAGCCGCTCAGCTATTCGTCCAAGAAGGCTTTGATCGTACCACTGTGCGTATGCTGGCGCAGGTAATGGGTATTAAATCAGGCAGCTTGTTTCATCATTTTAAAGATAAGCAAGAAATCCTCGCTGCGGTCATTGAAGAGGGCACCCACAACGCCTTAATCATCGCCCGCAAAGCGTTAAACGAGTGCGCTGCTGAACCTGAAGCACGCCTACGTGCCATGGCACGTGCTCATCTCGAAACGCTGTTCACCGACCGCAATGCGCATGTGGTGGCCCTGTTTGAGTGGCGGCGGCTTGACCCAGCGGCTCGTGCCCACTTGAGCCACTTGCGTGATGCCTACGAGTCACTATGGGTGGGCGTCATTGACGATGCCTTGCAGGCAGGCTTAATTCACGGTGATCGTTTTCTGGTTTCGCGCTTTGTGCTTGGTGCGCTGAACTGGACCGTTCGTTGGTACGACCCGAGCGGGCCAAGATCGCCCGATGACCTTGCTGATGAACTTGTCGCAATGATTATGCCCACGCCTGCTTGAGCTGCCTCGCCTTGTTGGTATGTGGATCCTATTGTTATGTGGATCCTATATGGTATGTGGCTCCTACCAACGTCTAACGCTTTAATTGATGAGAGTGCTTGCTCTCGAGGGTGATTGCTTTTAGCGTTGCTTTTATCTTAAGGCTTCCGTTAACGTCAACGGATAGTTGTAACAGCTTTAAGCAACTATAATAACTATAGTGACGGACTGAATAACTATAACGACGGCCTGCTTTTTACCCTTAATGCTCCAAGCTCATTACCAACAACAATTATCAATCACATTAGAGAGCGATTATGACAGCCACACCGCAATCACAGCCAAGCTACCAGCACTACCTCGATAACTTTTCTATCGACAATGTCATTGCCCGCCTGGACGACCATCAGGACGGTTTGTTCAATGCCTTTGAGGCCTGCTGTGGCCGCCATGTTCGCGCCGGGCGCGGCGATGTACTGGCCCTGGTGCAAGAAGATACCCAAGGCGCGGTTCACACGCTGACGTACGCTGAGCTGGATGAGCAAAGCGCTAAATTAGCGGGTTGGTTTCAATCCCAGGGGTTGAAGCAGGGCGATCGAATCGCCTGTATGTTGCCGCGTTCGCCACAGCTGTTGATTGCGGTGCTGGCGACATGGCGTATTGGTGCCGTTTATCAGCCGCTGTTTACTGCTTTCGGCCCCGATGCCGTGGACTATCGGCTAGGGCGTGCAGGCACCAAGCTGGTGATTACTGATCACGCCAACCGCTATAAATTTGATGGCTTGAGCCAATGCCCGCCTGTGTTAGCCGTTGGTGGTGCGACAAGCGAGCATCCCGACGACTACGATTGGCAGGCTGCGTTGACGCATACGTCAATGAGCGATAAGCCGCCCAGGCTTTCACCTGATCAACCCTTTTTGCAAATGTTCACTTCGGGCACCGTGGGTAAGCCAAAAGGTGTTGCGGTACCGCTGGCGGGCATGACAGCCTTTGCGATTTATATGGAACTGGCAATTGACCTGCGAGACGATGATCGCTTTTGGAACATGGCCGACCCAGGGTGGGCCTATGGCCTTTACTATGCGATTACTGGGCCGTTGCTGCTCGGCGTAACCACGCATTTTTGTGAAGCAGGATTTAGCGCCGAAGGGGCGCTGGCGTTTATGAAGCGCCACCGCATTACTAATTTTGCCGGTGCGCCTACCGCTTACCGTTTGATGAAAGCATCGGGTCTATTTGATGATGCTCACCAAACCCTGGCGCTACGAGCAGCCAGTTCGGCGGGCGAGCCATTAAATACCGAAGTAGTCACCTGGGTCGAGAAATCGCTCGGATGCCCGGTGATGGATCACTATGGCCAAACTGAAACCGGTATGACGTGTAATAACCATCATGCTCTTGATCACCTTAAGCATGTCGGCGCGATGGGCGTGCCGATGCCGGGGTATCGCCTGGCGATTTTGGACGCGGAGTATAACGAGCTGCCTGCTGGGGAGCCTGGTGTGCTCGCCGTGGATATCAAGAATTCTCCCGCGCATTTCTTCCAAGGCTACACTTGGCAAGAGAAAAACCCTTTTGTAGAAGGCTATTACCTGACCGGTGATGTGGTGATTCGCAACGAAGACGGCACCTTCCAGTTTGCTGGGCGCGACGACGACATTATTACAACAGCGGGTTATCGCGTTGGGCCAACAGACGTTGAGAACAGCGTGATGACGCACCCGGCAGTTGCTGAGTCGGCGGCGGTAGGGCAGCCTGATGACATTCGTGGCGAGGTGATTAAGTCGTATATCGTGCTGCGCGAAGGGTATGAGGCAAGTGACGCGCTTGCTGATGAGATTCGCCAGCGGGTGCGCGAACGCCTGTCTACGCACGCATTCCCACGCATTATAGAGTTTGTTGAGGAGCTGCCTAAAACGCCAAGCGGTAAAATTCAGCGTTTTATATTGCGCGCCCAGGCGACCGAAGAAGCCAAAGCCAAATAAACCCAAGAGCTTAAGTCAACTCAACATACAACAGCAGGGAATACGGTGATGCAGGTAAAGGACAGTACTTTTTTAATTACAGGTGCGGCCTCTGGTTTGGGCGCAGCGACGGCAGAGCGGTTAGTCGCAGCAGGCGCTAAGGTGGTTTTGTGCGATCTGAACGATAGCGTAAATGCACACGCCCAGCAGCTAGGAGAGGGCACCCGAGCTTGTTTGGCGGACATTGCCTCAGCAGAACAGATGCAGCAGGCAGTAAATGCGGCGGTAGCGCTAGGTGGTGAGCGTGGGCTCTCGGGTGTTGTCCATTGTGCCGGTGTGGTGAGTGTCGCCAAGCTGGTTGATCGTGAAGGCAATCCGGCTGATTTAGACAGCTATGCGAATACGATCAACATTAACCTGGTGGGCACCTTTAACGTCATGCGTCTTGCCGCCGCCGCAATGGCTAAAAATACGCCAAATGAGAGCGGCGAGCGCGGGGTGATGATTAACACTGCTTCTATTGCAGCATTCGATGGGCAAGTGGGGCAGTGTGCTTATAGTGCCTCTAAGGCGGGCGTTGTCGGTATGACGCTTCCCGCTGCGCGTGAGCTGGCGCGGCATGCTATTCGGGTAATGGCGATTGCCCCAGGCGTGTTTGAAACGCCGATGATGAGCGAAATCCCTGATGAAGCTGCCCAGGCGCTCGCGGCGGCGGTGCCATTTCCTAAACGGTTAGGTAAGCCAGATGAGTTTGCTCAGTTAGCCGAACAGATTATTACCAACCCTATGCTCAACGGCGAAGTAATTCGACTGGATGGCGGTATTCGCATGCATTGACATCCTCCCCACCCATCAGCGCTATCGCGCTTCTGGATGAGGATTCCCAGGTTGTTGCCTTACTGGTTCCTGCTTCTACGACAATTGCCCGAGGGAATGGCTTGGTTATCGCCGTAAAGTCCCGTTGGG